>JAEUUT010000142.1 GCA_016787415.1 Saprospiraceae bacterium
AGAAAGCACGGGCATACAACATTGTATAAAAGCAATAGCGGGTGAAGTGGTAAAATTAAGTTCTGTGCATTTAATAAACTTTGGTGGTGGCGGACAGGTAATCGCTTTGAAATCCGCTACTGCTCTTATACTTGACCGTTGCATGCCATGAAAAAGAAAAAAAATGAAGTATAGTAAAATCGAAATATTGGAATTTCTAAAATCAAGTCACCGACAAAGAATTCAAATTGAAACTGGATTCCCCAATGAAGATGCAATTACAAATGACTTGACAATCAGAAATTGGATAGACGAAATGGACCTTCTAAATTGGAAAGAACTTTGCAAATATTACTGCAAAGTTTTTGAAATTGAGAAATACGAAATTGAATTTAGAGAGTCAATGTTGCCAATAAAGAAAAAAACAATTGAAGATTTTTGTGAATTTGTGTCAAAAAGAGCAATAAAGCCAGATTTAAAATCGGTCAAATTATTTGGAAGAGATTGTGAAGAAGCAGGAATCTTTAAATATCTAAAAAGAAAATTGGCTGATGAAAATGAATCAAAATCGAATGAAATAAAACCATCTTCTAAGATTGAAAATTATATGAATGATTTTGCATTTAAAATAGTGGAAGAAGTAAATAAAATACATCCAAAGATTCTACCAACAATCAAATATGAACCAAACGAATTTGAAAAAAGAGAATGGCAATTATTTTTAAGTGGAGTACTTGGTTTAATAACTGCTTCAATAATTGACAATTGGCTGATTGCAGGAATTGGGATCGGGTTGACAATAAGTGTAATTTGGATGAATAAAATCAGTTTCAAAATGAAGGCCAATAAATTCGAATTTGAAGGAATAGAAACGTTTAGAGATTTAGTTGAATTAATAAAAAAGAAAGAACACGACATGCAACAAAGTATATGACGGTCATGCCCAGCAAAAGCTGGTCACGCCGCATATACTAGCCGTTACTGGCAATTAGAATACCGTACAAACGGCAAAAGCAAATGCTCTAACAACAAAATATAAGTTTTTGATTTTCAATGGTTAATTTTGTAGTTAGATACGAAGAAATAAAACACTAGTGCCGCGTCCAACCAATAGTATATGAATCCTTGGGGCCGATTTGCCGCCACTCTGCGCTAGTGAAAACCTCATTTATTCCCGATAAAATCGGTTTTCACCGCCTTGATTGGCGACAAATCGGCCCTAACTATTCACAAGCCATTGGCTGGATGCGGCACTAGATTTACAGTGATTCAGTTTTAGTAATCTGACCTTTTTTGAAAATGCCACAAAGCATCAAGATATATCGAATAAATCAGGAAAGTTATCTTTTCAAGGATATTAGTTCAAAAGAATTAATTATAGAAAAGATAATCAAGGAGACTTATAAAAAATATAAAAGCAAAGAGGAGTTCAAATTTAGTCAGTTGCCTAGATTTGAATACAACACTTTGAAGTATTTTCTATTTGTTCATAATTTTAATGAAAAGGAAACTGAATGGAATAATTTTTTACCACCACAACTTACTCAAAATGTAGAACTGAACACTAAAAATTTAACTCTTTTTTTATTCATTAGCAATGATATTGATATTTTTGTAGTTGTAGGAGGAAAAGGTTATGAGGCAATTATTCCATTTTTAGACCATTCTTTTGGTCTTACAGTGCTATCAAAGATAATTAATCCAAACGAGGATATTGTTGTTTCTATAAATTCAAGAGGCTTAACAGGAACTCGATCAGGTATTTCTGAGCAATACCGATCAGAATTTAAATTGATAGATTACGCTCGATTTGGCAGAGTCCCTGTAGAAGTTCACTTAATCTTAAACACCCAAATATCTAATGAATATTTTAACTTTTTACAAAATAAAGAAAATGAAAAAATAAAGATATATGCTGGAAAATCATTCAAAGTGAAAAAAAACCTCAATTTTGATGAATTGAATAAGATGATTGTTGAATTGGGTTTTATACTTGAAAGAGAGGCTAATGACTACCTCAGCACATATATTGAAGTAAAAGATCAAAAAGTTATAAAAAACGAATTAGAGCCTTTACTTTTGAAAGCACTTTATGATGACAGAGAATTCGTTTTTGGCAGAGAGACAACTGACAAAAGGTTCAAATTCGATCTTTGTGATCCAAACAAGATGACGCAATTCTATGAGGCAGATTATTACGTTTTGAAGGAGAAGGTAGATAGTGAAGATGGGAAGTCGAAATATGCCGATTTCGCTCGACTTGAAAATAGAGAAGATATCTATAACAATGTTATGCGACATGCTGTTGAAAAAATTGAATATATAGACTTTGTAAAATTTAGAGCATATATCCAAGGGGTAAGAATCGCGTCGTATATTGACAATAAATTATCCACGTCCGCAAGTTTTATCTATCACTTTACGTCGGAGTTTCAATATCAAGGCAAATCAATTTTTTTGGTTGACACGAAGTGGTACATACTAAACAGTTCGTTTATTGAAGACCTAAAATATGAATGTCAAAATACTTTAAGAAATTATAGGTTACAGGATGGGATTTTGAATCTACCTTGGGATAAAAATATAATATCTACTGAGAAAAAATATAATTTACAGTATGATAAAACAGAAAATTATATTGTATTGGATGCGGTTATTGCTGATGGCGTTGAACTTTGTGACGTACTATATATACAAGATGATAACATTTACTTAATCCATGTAAAGTATGGTTTTGATTCTTCATTGAGAGAGTTGAATAATCAAATAATACTATCAGCAAAAAGGCTTCAAGATGACTCAAAATCAGGCAATTTTTCGTATGTAGATAAAATATATGATATTGCAGCGTCAAAGCATGGGAGTATGTCAAATTATTCAAAAGAAGAATTTAGAGAAATTATCAAAAGAAAAAAGACGTATGTATTTGCTTTTGCATCACAACTATCTGATGACCAACTTGTTGAAGATAGTATCGATTTATATAAGTCAAATATTGCGCGATATTCACTTGTACAATGTTGTAAAGATATGGTA
The DNA here is from genome assembly GCA_016787415.1 of Saprospiraceae bacterium. Taxonomy (GTDB): domain Bacteria; phylum Bacteroidota; class Bacteroidia; order Chitinophagales; family Saprospiraceae; genus M3007. The sequence goes on from JAEUUT010000142.1 coordinate 3,016, forward strand.
GTGACATTTGGTTACGACATAAAGTTTCATCAAATCAGACGAATATAAAAGCCAGTAACAATGCATGGTCTTACATGGCGGCGAAAGCCAACCCGCAAACCAACCGCACGCCGCCACGTAGTCCATGCGACAGTTCTGCGAAATAAAAAAATAAAATGTATAAAAATATAATAAAATATATTGAAAATAATATAATATTAGAAAGCAAAGCCGAAGATTTGGCGCAGATTCTTTCTAATATAAGGCGTACATTCAATATATTAGACTTAGTCAAAGATATTCTTAATAATGAAATGCTTTGCAACCAGATTGCAGCAAATTCTTATTTTCATTACAATGGATTTGACAAAATTATTCTTTACGAATCAGAAGTGTGTAAATTGAGATTACACATTTGGTGGGGGTCTAATATCGAATACAAAGAAAATGTACATGACCATCGTTGGAATTTTGCATCATGGATTGTAAAGGGGAAGTATATAAACGAAATATATACTGACAATGACAACTTTGGGAATGTGTTTTCGGAATATCATTATAAGCCAAGAGACAGAAAAGAAAAACAGAGTTACCCACTTGAATTTATTAGACAGACAAAACTAAAAAAGGATAGGATTGAAGAATTGAGTGAAGGCATGATTACCAAGTGCGAGACAGGAACTCTTCATAGAGTTAAACCCATCACAGGAATAAATACAGTAACTCTGTTCCTGCAATCTTCTTCCGTACTTTCTTATGCAAGAGTGCTAAACCAAGAAACTATAATTGACTCTGATAATATCCAAGCAATTTCAATGCAACCTGATTATCTCGTTAAACAACTAAACAAATTAATAACAATTTTATGAATCAGTACCAAAGAATTCCAGTCCAATTAGCAGACGGTTCAACAATAATCGTTGAAATACGTCAGCCACAAGGAGAAGAGAATGTAAGTTTCTCCAAGTTCAATATCTCCGAGATTTTGGGAAAAATTGAATCTATCGCCAACTCGTTTATGGACACACTCCGTAAAACCAATCCTCAAAAGGCAACTATTGAGTTTGGAATGGATATAGCGATTGAATCCGGAGCATTAACGGCTTTGATTGCAAAAGGAACGGCGGAAGCAAATTTAAAAATTACGCTTGAATGGGAAAAGTCAAAAACGAATGAAGCGTGATATTATGGAAGGAATAACAAAATACATTCAAAATTGCACTGTAAAAATATCTTCTCCAAATGGAGGAGGAGGTACTGGTTTTTTTATTGCCACAGGACTAATAGTTACATGCTCTCATGTAGTCCAAGACAATAAATTTGAAATAATTTGGCAAGGCAAAACTTACAAAGGGAATAAAGTGGTGGATATTCAACGAGAGTATCCAGATATTTGTATAATATCAATTGACATATCGGACAATCCTTGTGTGCTGATTTATTCAGATTGCCAAATTGATGATAAATTATTTTCATTTGGTTACCCAGATAATTATCGGAATGGTGATGAATTTACAGCCATTTTCGAGGGTTATTCAAGCGTTGATGATATGAATTCCGAACTTATCAAGTTTAAAAATGCACAAATAAGACCTGGACTTAGTGGTTCGCCACTTTTGAACATACGGACAGGAACCGTATGCGGATTTGTTAAGAGTAGCAGAGGCAGAGAGATAGATTTAGGTGGCAGAGCCATTTGTTTTAATAGACTGAACAATGAAATTTCTTTTATATTCAATCTCAATAAGTCATTCCATGCAAAAGACTATAAATATATTTCCCTTTTAAGTGCATCTCAAAAAAAATTAGTGCCATACTTTGACTATTCAAATTCTGAAAAAATTAATCCTAAACTTGAATTGCTTTTTCGCTCTTTGCTAACAAAAGAAGAAGAATTGTTGTCAAAATTTGTCACAGGTTCTGATAAAGTAAAAGTTGGTGATTTAATAAAATCAGAATTTAATGTATTATTTGCCTTTGAAAAAAACAATATTATAAAAGAAAATAACCATGATTTATCTAATCATATAACGGAAAAAATTCAAAAAATCAAGCATGACTTAGACATTAAATTAAGGGGTTTGAAATTCTTGATTTTAGCAGACCCGGGATTTGGCAAATCAACTCTATCATTTAAAATTTTTACTGATTTGCTTTCACAATTTACTAGAATCAACGAAAATATTGTTCCCATTCATTTAGACCTAAAAGATTTTGCTGATGATTTGGCATTTGGGACAGAAGAATGGTTAAATGACTTTTTGAAGCATTTGTTTGATAAAGATGAAGTTTCTTGTAATTTGATTTCTCAAAAACAGAAAATTTTGCACATAAACTGTTTTTTAATACTTGATTCCTTAGACGAATATTTATCAAATTGTACAAACAAGGAGATTAATGATAGATTGAATAAATATATTTTCAAAGTTGCCAACATAGTAACCTGTCGAACACAATATTTTGAAAGGTATATTTCACTTTCTGAATTTGCAAATCAATTTGAAAAATATTATATTTCTATTTGGGATAAGGAATATAGATTGAATTACACAAAATGGTACCTGAATAGATTTACGGATGATTCATCAGAGTCTAGCGCTATTTTAGATAAAATTGATGAGAATGAAAATGTTAGGGAGTTGTGCAAAGTTCCTTTGAGATTTAACATGACTCTCGAACTTTTAGCATCAACTCAACAAAATTTTGAGTTGGTAGATACACTTGAACATTTGTATCAAAATTACATATATGCTTGGCTACAACGTGAAGCATCAAGGGTTGGAAATATCTTAGGGCTTGATGATAAAATGTTTTGTTTAGATTTAGTTGCTTGGTATTTTTATGATGAAGGAAAGGTTGGCGATGATTTTCAAAAAATCAATTTTTCTTTTCAAGAACTAAAAAAATCTTTTCAAGATAAAAATTTTTTACAGAACAAATACTCGGTAGAAGAAATAAGTTATGATGTTGCATTTCATTCGATTTTGCAAATACAAAAATTTGCATCCAATTCCGTTGCGCCCTTAACATTAAAATTTACTCACAAGTCTTTTCAGGAGTATTTCATTGCTCGATATATATACAATTGTATTAAAGAAGACTACAAACTATTAGCCGATGTGTTCAAACAGTTTGTTTCGCAAGAGGTTGAACAGTTTTTTAAAGATTTTGTTCATCAGGTAAATGCAAATTGGCGAAAACTAAACGATGTGTCAGAGAATTGCATTAAAGCCTTTGAACTAAACAAAGAAAATGAGGAAATAGATAACCCTACGCTCAAATCACGAAAAAGGTTAGCGAGAGAACAATTAGCATATAATATGGGACATCTTAAATCCAAGTCGGTCTCTAATTATCTAATCAATCATTTAAAGTATGAAACTGATGAATTTGTAAGAAGAAGCATTATTTTAGGTCTAGCGTTTGGTGGTCAAGATAAATTTCTGTTAGAGTATGTAGACGAACTTCGAGACTTTGACAATAACAGAAATCAAAACGAAGTGAATATCGGTTTTCAGTTGACTTACTTTGGTGACCAGCCATTTGATGTTTTTGCACCAGATAAAGACCAGAAATTATCAAGATGTAGCGGTACAGTCAGTAAGTTAATAAATCAATTCAAAAATTCAAAAAACAATAGAGGAAGTTGGAGGTTAGACCTTTTTACTATACTTTATTTGAGTAAATATAGACCATGTTCAATTAAAAACTTTGAGGAAGCCTTTATTGAGAATCTCGAAGATTTTAAAGAAATTATAACAGAAATGTTCAATGATTCATCTTGTAACCAATGGATTGAATTACAAGAATGCTTTGAACTTATTCTAAAATTTGATTCGTCATTCACAATTCAACAATTTTAAAATAATGGAAATTCAAGAAAAAATTGCATTGGTAACTGGTTCTAGTAGAGGAATTGGGAAAGCCGTTGCACTCGAACTTGCTCGAAAGGGCGCACACGTCGTTATCAACTACTTAAAGGAAGAAACACAAGCCTTAGAGGTGGTGAATGAAATTTTAGCACTTGGAAGAAAAAGTATCGCTATTAAAGCCGATGTTGGACATGAAAGCCAGGTCCGCAAAATGGCTGAACAGATTTTTGCTGAGTTTGGTAAAATTGATATTCTCGTCAATAATGCAGGAATCATAATTCGCCCGGGAATGTGGGACATTATCAGTACAGAAGATATTGGTAGAACGATAGATACAAACCTCAAAGGGACAATTTTTTGTATTCGACAGTTTGCCCCGAGAATGATTGAAAATAAATGTGGTCGAATAATTAATTTGACCTCAACTTATGCTATGACAGGGGCTGCGGGTGTATTAGCATATACGTCAGCCAAAGCGGGAATAATAAGTCTTACCTATGCAATGGCAAGAGAATTAGGCAAGCATGGCATAACGGTAAATGCGGTTGCCCCCGGTAATATTGATACAGAAATGACCAGAATGGCAGGTGACGGGTTTGTTCAATGGGTAAAAGATACTTCGCCCATACCAAGACTTGGAACGCCAGAAGAAATAGCAGAAGCGGTTTCTTATTTAGTTCAATCCGATTATGTATCAGGAAATGTGCTGGTTGTGGACGGAGGGCACATATTGAATATGTAGGTCTTTGAAAAATGCCGAGCGGGGATTCAGTAAAAAACGCAGAACAAAGCACTCCCGCCAACCGCCGCCAAAAGCCAACGCTCAAAGCCAATGCAGGCGGCGGTATGCGTGAGTGCCGCCGTTAGCGGTAACTAAAAAATAAAAAATACGAATGAATAAATATTGTATAAGTCGAGTTTGGCAATTTCACGGAAAATTGAACAAACAGTTTTACCCTTCGCCTAACCATATTTCGAATAGTGGTAAAAAACTACTTGACTTTGGAGGAAATTGCAATTTGCCTTCGAACATTGTGGAGCATTTAAACTTTGAAGCACATTCTAAATTTTACCCTAAAAGCCACATCGAATTTAGTAGTGACGATATTTTTCCTGCAATTGACATCTTGCCAAGTGTTGAGAGTTTATCGTTGATTAACAACGGAATTAGGAAGTATTTACAAAATGAAAAAAATGAAAAGGCTGATGCAATTCCTGCCTCACCACTAATATCTTTTTTACTGTTTAGAATAACTGACTATGGCTATTTAAACCTGTATGTTATTTTTGAGGATGAACAAATAGATTATTCAATTGAAAATAATTTTGAAATAACAAGATGGTTTTCTGAATTTACTCCAAACTTGGATTTGTTGTTTAAGCAATTAGAAGAAAACGACCTTATCTCATTTGCAACGCATACTTTCGGCATACCTAATACATTTGTTGATATAATAAATATGGACGAAACTCACACATTTATTTATCAAGTGCATTTGTTCATTGACTCAAAAAATAAAAAAGATTTAGAGAAGTATTCGAAAGAATTTTACGGAATCCCTTTTAGTCAGTCAAATAAAATAGATTTAATTGGCGAAGATTTCAAAATTGTTGGAATAAAGACTTCACCAATTTGGATTTTTGATAGTATTCCTGAAAACTATGAGGTACCTTACTATACTGAACCTGACAATAGGGTTCTTACCGAATTAAATACAATAAATAATGCTGGACATCTTTATACAGAGGTTTCAAGGTTACTTTCGGTTAAGGATAAAATCGTAATTAAAAAATTAAGAAAAAATAAAGACATATCAGGAATGCTTCGAAGAATTTCCGTCAACTATTCATGGATACTGCAAACAATTCGTATTAGATACAAAGAGTTGGATGAATGGCAGCGAAATTATGAGAACTTCCTAAAAGCAGACGATTTGAACATTGCTGAGAGTAAAAGCATTTACAAAGATTCTGAGAATATGCTAAGTAAAATTATCGAGACATTGGATGTAGATGCAGATAGAAAATATCAAAAAAGAATAGAGTCATTCTTTCTAATTTTTGCAGGCATAACTTTGGGTTCGACCTATGTTGATATAATAACCTTCATAGAAGATAAACCCTCAAATTTTCAAAATGTTCAAGTCCATTTTCTTGAAATAAAAATTTTGTTTTTCATCATTTTAACGGTGTTAATTGTAATTTTTATGGCATCAAGACGAAAATAATAAACACCGCTAATCGAGTAGGGAGAGGCGAGTCAAAAACCCACCTCAGCCCTCTCACACCACCGTGCGTACGGGTCCCGCCCGCGGCGGGACGGTTCATGGAGCAGACATCTTCTGTCGAACATGTTGGTAGTAGTCTTTGAAGGTGCAATAGCCACGTTGTTTCAGGCGTTCTTCCGTAACAGTCATACCCATTACTGGGCTGCATGATAGCCGCCAGCCGCCTTTGCGCGAGAAGGCATAGCGCATCGCACATGCATGGGTGACACCCATTTGTCTGAACGCCCGGTATCGCCGCCACGGTCGCTTCCACGATTTCCAGATGCAGTAGCGCAGTCGGTTGCGTATCCAGCCGTCTAATCGGTCGAACTTCTCGTAGCCTGTGGCGTATTTGAAGTAATTCACCCAACCATACATCAGGCTGTTCAGTCTTGCAATGCGTTCCAACTCCAACAGGGGTATCGGATCAGTTTTGCGTGTCAGGGCTTTGATTTTACGTTTCAGGCTCAAAAACCATCGTAAATCCAGACCTGCCAAGGGCGTGCAGAAAAAGTGGAGGGTTTGTTCCGGGAGTTGAAGAGATCGTTTTACTTTACCTGCATATCAAAATGCCTGACCAAGGGTAAAAACGAACCCAATGCAATTCAAAATCAACATAATACTCACATTCCTCCTGCTTTGTCTCGATTTGTCTGCACAGCAAGTTGGGCATACCACCATTACTTTTATTGATTCGTCTCGCAACAATCGTCCAATTGTAACAGAGATGTATTACCCCGCAACATCTGCGGGCGACAACACACCGATGATGGCGGGCGTTTTTCCGCTCATCGCATTTGGTCATGGTTTTGTTATGTCCGTGGGTGCGTACCAAAACTTCTGGGACGCGCTTGTCCCGGAAGGATACATCCTGGCATTCCCAACGTCGGAAGGCGGTTTCTCTCCAAGCCATGCCAACTTCGGGAAAGACCTTGCATTTTTGATTACAACCATTCAAAGCAGCGGAGCAGGCTTGCTGATCCCGTCCGCCAGCGTTGGCACAACATCAGCCATCATGGGACATTCCATGGGAGGCGGGAGCGCTTTTCTTGCCGCAAAAGATAATACAACGATTACAACCCTGGTTTCATTTGCCGCTGCAAACACCAATCCGTCGGCCATTGAGGCATCTAAAAATGTTTCAGTGCCCACCTTGTTATTCAGTGGCGTCAATGATTGCGTGACGCCTCCCTCACAACAGCAGGACATCATGTATGATTCCACAGCAGCAGCATACAAAACACAGTTGAACATCATTGGGGGCGGGCATTGCTTTTTCGCAAATTCAAATCTTGCCTGCACCTTCGGAGAAAGCACATGTTCACCCAGCCCGACCATAACAAGAGCAGCGCAACAATCCGTAACAAATGATTTTTTGAAACTTTGGCTTGCTTATTTTTTGAAAAATGATTGCCCGAAGGCACAGGAGTTCCAGGACTCGTTGTCTGTAAGTTCAAGAATTAATGATCGTCAAAGCCAACCCATTGCATGTGTATCAGGAATAACCGATGCACATGTCACGCCGCTCCTATTTAAAATTTTTCCCAACCCTGTAAAAAGTTTGGTCAACGTAGAAGCCGAAGCAGTATTATTCGGCTCCGTGTATACCGTTTTTAATAGCACAGGAAAAATAGTTGCAACAGGAAAAATAAATGCCGAAAACACGGTCATTGAATTCAATAATTTGCCGGGCGGCATTTATTTATTCAGCGTAGGAGGTAATTTAAAACAGACATTTAAGATGATAAAAGAATAGGAGCATCAAGTACACAAGGTTTCAGGATGTGAACTTCATAAGTATAAATCTCGACATGTCTCGGCAACAGGGAGCAGCCATTAAACTGGAAAATAAAATGAATAAAATCCTCTTCTTCCTCAGCAGTTTGTTTTTGGCTTTGGAGTCCTACGGACAGGAAAAGCCGGTTTTGGTGTTCGACATGCTGAGCGGGGCAATGGACACGATACCCGTTGCCATTTATGATACCACCATTTCAAGCGACCGTACCGACTATTACACAGGAAGTTTCAGCGCACCGACAGCCCTTCTGGAACAAACACCGCCCACATCCAATATCTATCCGAACAGTGACTTCACCTATAAAAAGCGGGCTTCCATAGATTTTGATTTGACCCGATATCCGCTCAGAACCAGTGTCAAACTTTTTTTTGTGCAGAATGACACCCTGGCCGACCTCTGTTCGGGCAGTTTAATCAGTCGAAAACATGTACTCACGGCAGCGCATTGTGTGCTGGACATCAATACAAACACGGTGTTTCTGGATTCAATCAAAGTTTGCCCCGTTTATGACAACGGCATTTTCAGTACCCAGTTTAATGCCTGTGCTGTCCGTAAAATATACTTTTTTAAAGACTGGAATATTGGCAACGGAGAAGATTTTGCCGTCCTGGAACTGGAAGAACCCATTGGCGAATCCACAGGCTGGATCAGTATCGGATTTAATGAACTGGACGATGATCTTTCCAATGGAATTTTCTACAAATTCACCTACCCGGCCGCGTATATACCATTCATCGATCCAAATCCATACAATGGAGATACGTTGTATTATAATTACGGGATTGCGGATATGCTTTCTCCCAATGCAATCGAAATCAAAAACACCAGCGGTATTACCGGTGAAAGCGGCAGTTCGTTGATAAAAGTAATCAACGATCAGGAATATACTTCTTATGGCGTGTTGAGTTTTTCTTACAACCTGAAGCACAGCAGGATAAGGAACTGGCAGTTTTATGCGCTGAAAAACATTATTTCAAATGATGTAACTTCCATCATTCCGCTGGAAAACAACGATCCATCGTTCCTGGTCTATCCGAATCCCGTCGTTCATTCATTTTATTTGAAAAATAAAGATGAAAACGGGATGGTCGATCTCGTATTATTGGATCACATGGGCTCTAAAGTGCTGCAATTGAATGCTTTACAACCAGGTTCCGCAGTAGATATTTCCAGTTTGCCCGTCGGAATTTATTATGTAAAGGTCGCCTCGAATACCCGCATCGAGACAAAAAAAATCATCAAAATACAGAGATAAAGGTTGTTTAGTCAGAGCATCCAACTCACCTCAAAACGAGTGCATTTCAAATTGTCGCTTGATACTGCAATTTTCTAATTTTGTATTCAAAAAAGTAAGCCCCCCCTATCTTCAAGATTATATTTTGAATTAGGTTTCCGGCTTTTAAACTTATTATTTTCAATCATTTATACTTTAATTCGGTGTTCGATATTCGGTGTTCGGTGTTCGATATTAGAAATATAAAAAACACCGAACACCGAATATCGAACACCGAATATCGAAATATCAGCCCGCTCTGGCAACCTGAGCGACAATTTGAAATGCCCCCCCTCAAAACCGCATCTCCACCCCCGTCGTAAAACTCCTGCCCGGCATGCGGTAGCGTTCCAGTTCTTCGTATTGCGCATTGTTGAGGTTATTGACTGAAAGGTACGCGGAACAACCTTTGGACACCGTGTAGGCGAGTTTTGTATTGGCCACAAAAACCGCTGCGGGCTCGCTGCCGGGGTAAATGAACACTTCCTCGATGCGGCTGCGATAGCGGGCATTCAGGTTCAGCACGAAACCCTTGTAGCGGGCCGTGGCCGATGCGCCGACGGTATGCCGCACCTTGTAGGCCAGCGCGTCGTTGAGGCGGCCGGCGGAAATATCGCGGGCATCCAGAAACGTGTACGACAGTTGCAGGCACAGCCATTTTTTAAACTGCTGCTGGTAGGAAAACTCCACGCCCTGCATCAGCGCCTCCTTGAGGTTCACCACCTGGTACAGCAGGGGCTCCAGCGGACTGGATAATTGCTGGAAGGAAATCAGGTTGTTGTAGCGGTTGTAAAAAAAGGACACGTCGAACGTACCGCCGCGGGCGGGTGTCATTTTCGCGCCGATTTCTGCGGAAAGTACCAGCCGCTCGGGGCGCAAGCCGGGATTAGGCAGAAAACGCAATCCCCCACCCTGCTCGAACTTGATAAAACGCTCGGCAACGGGTGGATCACGAAATGCCTGCGCGAGCAGCATACGCAGGGTAAAATTGGGTTTGGCCTGGTACAGCAGCGCCACTTTCGGGCTCACGTTCGATTCGTTCACCTGCCCGAAAATAAGGTAATGGTCGTAGCGCAGTCCGGCCGTGAGGGTCACGCGGCTGGTCAGCGTCATTTCGTCCTGGAGGTAAAGGCCCGTGCCGAGCGCGCGGTGTTCGCCGTAGAGAAACGTATCGGGCATGCCCAGCACGTAATCGCCTTTGATATCCCATCCGGCAATGAGGTAGTGCTTGTCTCCGGCGAAGTACTCTACTTGCGAGACATTGCCGAGACGCCGGGTGTAAACGCTGTATGCATCTACGATCTGTTTGCCGAAATTAACATTGGTGCTGTCGTTGCCGGGATCGGCATTAAAGGAAAACAGCGAGGCATTGCGGTAGTGGTACAGGCGCGTGCTGTATTTGACGCGGTCATTGGGCGTAGAAGCGTAGTACAGATCGGCATTGAACTCGCGGCGATCCTGGTAGTCGTCTTTTTTGTACTCAGCAGCGCTGTACGCCAGTTTTTTGCTGAGCCAACTGGCCGGCCCGGCGCTGTACATGCGGTTGGCGTTCACAGAGAACTGTATCCGGCGTTTGGGATGGAAATCCCAGCCGATTTTTCCGAAAAAATTGTACAGGTCGAAACTCGTATTGTCCTTGTGGCCGTCGTCCGATTTCCAACTGCCGTCTACGAGATAGGAAAACTTGCCCATCCGGCGGCTGTTGCTGAAATCCAGCGTATGAAAGTCGTTGTACCGTTGGTATCCGGCAGAAGCAGGCGCGGCGCCGTAGGCACCGTAATTCAGGTGGAGACGGGTGAGCGGTTTGGCGTCGGGTTTGCGGGTGATTACATTTACCACGCCGCCCATCGCCCCCGAGCCGTACAGCGAGGAATAGGCGCCCCGCACGACCTCGATACGTTCGATGGAACTAACTGGCACGAGGTTCCAGAGCGCGCCCCCGGATTCGGGACTGAGTGCCGGCCGGCCGTCGATGAGCAGCAACACGCGGTTGCCGATGCCACCGCCGGCGACTTCGGAAGCGCCGCGGATGGAAAACGCCTGCACATTGGCATTGCTGGAACGCGTGACGACCACGCCCGGCGTGTTGTCGAAAGCCTGGTCGAACGTCGTGACCTGTCGCTCCTGTAATTGTTTTTCGGTAACGACGCCGATGCTCGCCGGGGCCAGTTTGATGGCCTGGGAGCGCATGCTCGCCGTCACCACCACCTCGCCAATGCGCAGCGATACAGGTTGCATATCCAGCGTCACCCGATAAGCCTGGCCTGCGGTGAGTTCAATGTTTTCCAGCACCCGGTCTTCGTAACCGAGGTAGGACGCCAGCAGCGTATACCGGCCTGCAGGCACGTCGCCCAGGCGAAATTCACCGTTTGGGCCTGCCATACATCCGTACGGCGTATGTTGCAGACGTACGGAAGCCTGGCACAGCGAAGCCCCGCTTTCAGCATCCCGGATCAAGCCTTCAATACTGCCGAGGCTTTGGATTTGGGCCGGCGCAGGGGCGTTGGACATGGCATCCTGTCCCTGTGCGGCAACGCACAAAGAACAAACAAGCCATATCCACGCCGCATGACAGATACTGGGCGACAGGCTTCGGCCGGTCGCAGGTATCAATACCATTGATTGACGAAATCGAAGTCCGCTTTGAAATTAATTTCTTTTTGCTCGCCTTCCGCGATATCGAAGGTGAGAGGCGCAGGGTAGTCGAAGATTGGAATGATGTTGCCACCGGCGCGGATACGGATGACGATGCCGTGGCTCGTCTGTTCGGCATTGCCCCAGTGTACACCCAGTGTGGCCGTTTTTTTGGTTGGGTCGCTGACTAAGTTGTGGCGGAATCCGAGCGCCAGTGCCGAGTAGGTGCCGGGTTCTACTTCAATTTCATACTCGTACTTGGTTTGGCCGGGAACATACGTCAGCACAAGCGGGTTTTGCGAGTTGTACGGCGCTCCTACGGCGTAGGTTCCGCCCAGTACGTTCGGACCGAAGAAATTATCCGGCACTGCTCCCCAGCCAGCCAGCGGATCGAGGCTAAATTTTGGGAACAAGGTCAATTCCACCAAACCGCTGTCTTTCCAGGTAGCCCAGGTATCCGGGTTTTCAATGGTAACAGTGCCGTACACCTTGGTTGTTTTGTTTTCGTCCTTTTTACAGGCGCCGAGGGAAATCAGAATGGCAAATAATGCGAGGGAGAGAAAATGGAATGCTTTCTTAGTGTTTACGATAGACATGACGTGAAAAAGTTTGAATCCGTTAGACATCCGGCTTTTTGCAAAAGTGGCAGGTTTGTTCGAAACCCGCTGCAAATGTATTGTGGCGAAAAACAGGGATATTCACGGGAATGTCATATAAATAAAAAAGTCTCGGATGGAACGCCTATGCAAGGCAGCGCAGCGTTCATGCCTCCAATACATAAAAACAGGCATCCAAGCGTTCGGATATATAGAAAATGGTCTATCTTCACAACCTGCGTTGGAAAACAAATATTTAAAAAAATCAATTTTGTATGGCAGGAGAAAAACAGAGCGCACCCTGGCCCATTCCTGTGTACTACTTTAAAGTGGTCATCGGCAGTATGGGCGAGATCGCTTTTCAGGAAGTATCCGGATTGGATACGGAATACGACGTCATCGAATACCGGACGGGCAACAACTCGGTCTTTTCTACCGTGCGAACGACGGATTTGAAGAAACATACAGACATTACCCTTAAAAAAGGCGCCTTTCAAAGCGACACAGCGCTCTTCGATTATTTTGCGAAAGTGAAAATGAATACCCTTGAGCGGACAACAGTCACTATCCAGTTAATGAACGAAGAACACGAACCAATTTACACCTGGACCTTGAAAAACGCCTTTCCAAAAAAAGTGAGTGGTTTCAGCCTGAATGCCAAAACCAGCGACGCCGCTATGGAGGAATTGGTACTTGTACATGAGGGGATTACAATTGAAAAGGGTTAAGAGGATGATAACATTTCTCTCGCTATGAGCAACATGACATCGTTCATGTCGCATCAGCATTTGCATTTTTGTTGGATCAATAACGTTTATTGGCTCAAATACACACTCTCACCGTACCAAACAACATCGCCAACAATTTGTACTTCTTGCTACCCCGCTGGACGAGATGATCGCAATGTGGAAAAATATGCTGAACAAGATTATACGAATTTTAAAAACGGTCTTCACGTCCTTTCTTAACGGCATATCATTAGGGCAGTTGTTTTTTGTATGCCTGTTGTTCCCCGACAGAGCCTTTGCGCAGATAGATTGGGCGTTGTGTTCCAACTTTGTTTCCGCTACGGAAGCAGGAGGGGCTAATCTTGGCCTAGCCGATCCCATCGTGTTGGATATTCAGCAAGATGGTATGGGAAGAATGTGGTTTGCCACACAGAGGGGGGTAAGTCGTTATGACGGTAAAAGATTCAAGTCCTACCTAAATACACCCTCTGATTCCTTGCTTTGGCAAAATTGGGGCTGCCACTTTCTTGCCGCTGATGCAACGGGACGCATCTGGTTGGCTACGACGTATAAACTGTTTTACTTTGACACAAAAGAGGATCAGTTTGTGGAGTACGATCTTTCCAACGTGGAGCCAAATGCTACCAAAGATACCTGGCAAAGCGAGGTTTATCTTTCAGATATAAAGCAAGAAGGAGGGATCGTATTTAGAAAAAATGAGGGATTGTACACTGTTAGAGCCCATTCAATGACCCTTCAAAAAATAATGGTGATTTCGGGTGCCTACCGCAGTGTTTCGGGTATATTAGGTAGAGATAATGAAGGGTTATTCTGGGCCGGTGGATGGAGCACCAAAGAGATATGCCTTTACTCCCCAAATGGTAAAATCAGGCAACGGACAGTCGCGCCCAGTAAAAATCTCAGGGATATTTTTCAGGATGCCTACACAGGCAAAGTATGGGTTAGTGCAGCAGTATTGTACAGTTTTGATAAAAAAAATGGCATATGGGAACAATGGTCAGACAATAAAGCTGGACTACTAGAAGGTTTGACCCTTGTACCTAAACTGACTGGAGACTCCATTTTATGGATGTTTCCTTTTAATCAATCCATTCTGCTGGGGTTCAACCTGAGACAGCAGCGGTTTGCTTGGCAGAAGTCAACCACCATATCACTAACAAGCCCGCTTGGGTGCGGAGGAATTCGTTGTCGTTTTGTAGACGCTGCCGGAAATATATGGCTGGGAGGTCAAAAAGGAGTCTCTGTTATTTTTACCAGTAGTAGCCAGAAATTCGTATGGAGCCATTTAGCAGAAAATGAAAACACAAGTAAAAAACTGTCCCGCTCTTATATATCGGGGACTTGGCAAATGCCAGACGGAAGTATTGCGGAGTGGGCAAACGATGGAGGCTTTTATGCCTATATTGCATTGTCTAAATTCTCAAAAGCGTATTTTGAAGGATATAAAAACAAATACGGCATCATTGGAAAACGTATTTTATTCGACGCCCAAACAGGCCTTAGAACCATTTCTAACATTACATATGCCTTTGATTCATCTGGTAGGTGTACGGAATATGTAGAAGGGTATTCTCACCCAAGTGTTCTGCTAGAATATCCTTTGACAAAAAGCAAGATCGTTGTTTTCAGGGGCAATAAATTTGATACGAACGCAGACATATCCGGTACATGGGTTAATGAGAATGGGATAACGACATACTTTTATCATGATGGCGATATGGCCATCGCTATTTCGCCGCAACATTATTTAAAGTTAAAAAAAGAAAAACCAAATCAATGGAAAGGTATACAAATAAGGAGTCACGGCGACTGTCGAACCGAAATGATGGTGCAACTAAAACGTGTAAACGAAGACTCTATTCACGTTAACTGGACTGCTCTCGATAATCACTGTGATCTCAGAAAAGGAGAGCAAATTGAGGATGTTATTAAACGTTATAGAATACCTACTATCTATGATTCCATTTACATTTCAGGGTTTCGCATTTTCAATGAATATCAGCCGGTCACGCCTAGTGATTATGCCGATAAACCATTTATAATCCAACACAAACAAAACTTCATCGCATTCGACTTTACCTGCTCAGCATTTCCCCGTTTATGTACTTTCTACTACATGCTGGAAGGTTTTGATCAAGGCTGGTTCGTTGCTAAAGGGTCGCGTACCGCAACTTACACCAACCTTGACGGCGGCAACTACTGCTTCAAAGTAAAGGCTATTGATGCTGAAGGTAACGAAGTATCCAAGTCTACGCGGTTTTACTTAAAAGTCAGGCCGCCATACTATTTGACCTGGTGGTTTATCATCTGTACAACACTGCTTATAACGTCCTTCATCTATCTTCTTTTTCGCTACCGGCTGCGCCTGCAACTCGAAAAAGAGTCCATCCGACAACGTATTGCCCGAGACCTGCATGACGAGGTCGGATCGACCTTGGCTAGCATATCCATTCTGAGCGAATCGGGGCTACGCCAAGTTACACTTGAGGGCGATCAGGCATGGCTTTCAGGCATTGGCGAAAAAGCCCGTACCGCCATGCTGAGTATGGGCGACATCGTTTGGGCCGTTAACCCGCAAAACGACAGCATGGATAAAGTAGTAGAACGCATGATTCGATTCGCTGTTGAAATGTTGGAACCTGCGCAAATCACTCCTGTCTTCGAGATCGAAAGCAGCATTTACGACCTAAAAATGCACATGGAACAGCGTACGGATTTTTACCTGTTTTTTAAAGAGTCTGTCACTAATGTGGCCAAGCACAGTAAGGCTACATGCGTTCGTTGCTCAATGAAAAAAGAAGGAGGATTCCTACATTTTGTTTTAGAGGACAACGGCAAGGGTCTCCATGAACAAACTCAGGGCAGCCTCGGCGGCAACGGATGGCGTAATATGCAGGCCAGGGCCAAGGCATTGCAGGCAATTTTAGTGAGAAAAAACGGTGAAGATGGCGGATGTGAAATAAGTTTGAAGATACCAACAACATAATCATGTGATGGGCGCCAGCCATGGAACAGGAGATTAATTTACATGTATCTCACACGAACTCTCATTTTATCATATTTTTTTACAAATAAAATGCTCTGTAAATAACAAAAGCATACCATCATCATGGGATTGCACAGCGCTTTTCGGTAATAGTATCATTGCAATGTGAAAACTACGAAGGTATTAGAGAGCCTAAATAGATTTCAACACAATACACATAAACAACCTTTAAATTGCAATGAAATGAAAAAAAATTTGGTATTCGCAGTACTCATGTTTGTTGTCTGCATCATTAACGCTCAAGATAAACTTATCAGAGGACAAAACTTATTACCGGGTCAAAGCCTGACATCTGCCAATGGTAAATATAAGTTAATCTATCAAACCGATGGGAACCTAGTCATTTATCGCAACCGCGATAATTTCCCACTTTGGTCTACCAAAACCCATAATCAGCCTGCAGGTAGGTGTTCTATGCAACAAGACGGGAATTTGGTGATATATAAGCCGGATGGAAGCCCTATTTGGGCATCTATTAAAAATTGGAATACTCCTGATCCTTGTAGAGGGGATTTTTTAATTATGCAAGATGATGCCAACGCGGTTATTTATGACAATAACCATACCTCTATGTGGAGTAGCGGCACATATTTGGAAGCGATAAACGATAATCTACATGGAGTTCCTTGTCCCAATGGTCAGATAGTTCTTAATTCCCAAAGAACTGCTTTCAACCCACAGGTACACGGCTTCAAATTTACCAATGATTTCACTGTTGAATTTGAATTCGGTTTTGGAATAAAAGCCCGCTATGGCGGACAATGTGGAGGGATGGCCTATTCGGCTTTAGATTATTTTAAGAGCAACAGGCCCATACCAACACAGGGTTTTAGGCCTTTCACAGGCAGTATATTGCAATCTTATATCTATAGCCGCCAAATCAGTTCCTTGAAAGAAAACGTAGACAAGTGGAGTGAGCTGATCCTGAACCCATTTGGCTGGAGAACCAACGAGTATTTTAACTGGGGTATTCAAGGATTTAATGGAGGCAGAATTCAAGAACTTCGGCAGGCAATTGACGCAGGCAATCCAATTCCATTAGGGTTATTCAAGGCAGGAAGTGGCGGTAACGTCGCTCACCATCAAGTCTTAGCGATTGGATATGATATGGGACGTTACCGGGGGGATTTGGGAGAGTTCAAGGAGGATTTCAAAATATTTATATACGATCCCAATCACCCGAACGAGACAGTTACTTTGCGCCCACATGTTGGAGGAGATTCCTTTTATGCTTATGACGAATACCCAAATGAGCGGTGGCAAACGTATTTTGTTGACAAGAAGTATCAGCCTGCGCAACCTCCTCAAATTGATTTTCCAGTCATGCAATCTACGGGTAATGTCAGTCAAATTATGCTTGAAATCAGGACAGGTGGCGACGATTTGAGGGGCAACAAAGACAATGTAAATGTTGTAATAAATTTCACCGACGGCACTTCACAAATTGTAAACAATATAAACAATGGTGGACGATGGATAGATAATTATGACCAAGCGGTTCCCATTCGATTGAATCAGCCAAGGCCACGCAACCAAATTCGGGATATTACATTATCAACCACATTTAGTGGCGGTTTTGATGGGGACAATTGGAATGTAGACAGCATTAGAATTGGAGTCATTGACGGAAATTCAAGTGATCAAGTTTTTTTAAGAAGCGGCACCCCTTTGGTCAGATTTACTGGTAGCAATACACCATTTGTATGCCGTTTGTAAAAACCATTGCCACTAACATCAATTTTGGGTACTGTTTAGCATACATGTCTAGACAGTACCCAAATAAGGAGCAGTGGTTTGAATATAAAGATTGGGAAACATTGGAATGACAAATATCCATCAGGTTCTGAGCATGGGTCAGGAACCACACTACTGGACATTTTTAGATTGACGTCCAGACCTGTAAGGTTTTAAAAACGTTCCACGAATGCCGCGATTAATCAATTCACGGTCCGGCTTTCAGGCCAGTTTCCTTTTGATGCCGAGGCACACATAAAGTCGCATCGATCTGGTTTCTTTTGGAAACTCCGAAAACTCAGGCGTCAGGCCGAAATAGTAGTTGACTTGCGGGGACAGGATGATGGATTTACCAAGCGGTACGTCGTATGCAATCCTGGAACGCAACCCAAAATACATGGCCGCATTGAAATGGTCATATCTTTCCTCCAAACTTGTCGTCAGGGAAACAGGGGGTGATCCTCCCATCCACGAATAGTATGTCCCCGTATATCCATCGTGAACCCTGGCTCCAACATCGACGCCAAAATTTAAATCCAACCTGTTTTTAACCCGTAAATTCAGTACATAAATTCCCAGGGAAATAACGGATTTTTCAATAGTGGCCGTGGAAGTATAACCGCCGCCCAGACCACCGCCGCTGGCTTCTACTTCTCCGTTATAGTGATCAAATTGCAAAGAGAAGAGCAGCGGCAGGGAATGAATCCGGATTGTACCTGTATTGAGGCCGACAGTGTACCCCGTTCCGGTAGCATAAGTGGATTGGTCGTGGCTCGATTTACCGTAATCATGAAAAATATTCCAGTTAGGGCCTGCGAAAGCAGCAAAATGTTGGCAGAATAAACTTACATGGGTCAGTAGTAGTAGTGTCGAAAGAAAGGTTTTCATTTTATAATATTTTAGATATGAATGAATGTCTCGCTATTTGCCGGATGCGGCACAAGCCGGAAATCTGCTCTTACTTTTGCCTGATACGCACTACCTGAAGCGAATCAAATAATCTCTTCGTTTTATCAACGAATTGGAACGCAAAAACGCGGCTATATCAAATTTATACAGTGAATAATGTCCCAACTTTCGAAACTTTTGTCAGAAAAAATATCAGTAATGACATCTTCGCGGTGCCCATGCACCCGGTAAGCCAAAGAAGCCCTACACTCAACACACCCTCCTCTTGGTCGATTATCACCTGCGTTTTAAGTTGACATGGTTTCTTTTGAAGGTATAAAAAGCGCACTTGCTCATCACGCGTCCTTCAATAGAAAGCACATGAATGTAACCCGGCGTAAGTTCCTAAAAACATCCTTCTTCGTTGGCTTCGCCATAGCGACAAAAAAAGGTTGGGCAAACAAAATTCCAACACAGGCCATCGAGCGCCGCGACCTATTTCCGCAGGGCGTAGCGTCGGGCGACCCGACATCCGGCAGTGTCATATTGTGGACGAGGCGACCACCTTTGAAAGATAATGTTGCAGAAAAATTAGTCGTTGAAATTTCCACAACCCCCACATTCAAAAAAATCGTGGCAGGCGGTACAGCGCACATCGGCGCCGGTTCAGATTGGACCTGTCGTTTTCTGGTTAAAGATCTCAAACCCAACCACGAGTATTGGTATCGTTTCATCGATGAGCATGGTTTTGCCAGTCGCATCGGCCGTACGATGACGGCGCCCGGCGACGATTCGGATACACCCGTTCGTTTTACGTTTGTATCCTGCCAATGCCCGAATGAGGGCGCCCTGAATGCTTATCGCAGGATGATCTTTGAAGATGAAGCACGCCCGAAAGAGCAGCGGCTTAATTTTGTGTTGCACCTGGGCGATTTTATTTATGAAGTCACCTGGTATGCAGAAGACAATCCGGACGGAAACCGGGGCCGCCGCATCCGAGACCTGTACAAGTTCCCGCAAGGTCGAAAGGTGAGTAATTTTTACCTGCCCGTTACCCTGGAGGATTACCGCACCCTCTACCGGGCATACCTGGAGGACCCCGATTTGCAGGATGCCCGGGCCCGTTGGCCATTTGTGTGTATTTGGGATAACCACGAATTTGCCTGGGCAGGCTACCAAAGTGAGTATGTGGCGGGAGGTGGGTACAATGCGCCAGCACAAAACCAGAAAGTTTTTGCCAACCAGGCATGGTGGGAGTTCATCCCGGCGAGGGTGCAACAACCCGGCAATCCCGGGCTCGAGCAGTTCATTGCCCCGGCTGTGGTGGATACTCCCATGGAGGAGTTCAACGAAGATGGACTTTCAGAAGAGCCTAATAACCTGCTGGCCATCAACAGCCTGCATATCAGGCGGGTGTTGCGTTGGGGAAAAAATGTAGACTTGCTGCTCACCGATAACTGGTCATTCCGTTCTCCCGATATGTCGACGGATGATTTTGTGGTTCCGGGCTATCCCGTAGTGTCCCCGCAAGTGCCTTTTGAAATTATGAATTATGGTCGACACTATAATGGCGGCCATCCACCGGATTCCATTCGTTTCAACGGCAAGGACATCCCGAATCCGACAAAAGATGTTCATGCCCAAACTTATCTGGGTAAAGAGCAAAGACAATGGTTCCTGGAACAACTCGGCGCTTCTACGGCGCGCTGGAAAATATGGGGGCACGGGTTTGGTACGATGGAAGTACGCAGCGATTATCAAAATTTACCCGGCGAATTAGGAAGTAAGTGGCCTAAGGATGTCGGATATGCGGTTATTGACAATCGCTTCCTGCGCGATAAAGACATCATATTTGATTTTATACACGATCAGAAAATCACAGGGTTTTGTGTGGTGGGAGGCGACCGCCATGCATTTCTTGCAGGTTTGGCTTCCAAGGCGCTGCCGCCAAAGCAATACGAACCCCTGGGCGTGGAATTCATTACCGGTTCTATATCGCAACAGACGCTTTTTGAAGTATTCGAAGTGACGATGAGGCCTGACCATCCGAAACGGGTGCTGCACCTCATAGATCAACTTGATGGCAAGGTGATTCCTTCCATGAATGTGGCTGCCTTGCATGGCGTGCTTTCCACGCTGGAGTTGAAAGAAACCGGAGATATGAAGCAAGCCCGCGCGGTGCGAAATCCGGACCTGGCGCCGCATTTGTCATTGCTCGACTATGGTGGCCACGGCTATGCCCTTGTGACGGCTACTGCCGATCAACTTTCTACTGAATTTGTATGTATCCCGCGGCCTTTTGAACGCAGCGACCGGCCTGATGGCGGCCCATTGTTGTACCGTGTGGTGCATCGCGCGCGTTTATGGAAGGCTGGTGAGGCGCCTAAACTGGAGCAGGAGGTGCTGGAAGGCGATCCGCAGTATTGTATTTGAGGGATTGCTGGTGGATGGCATGGGGTTTTGGATAGGTAAAACCCGAACAAGTGATGTAAACATTTAAAAAAAGAACCTATCCAACACGCACGATAAGTAGTATATTCGCAGCAAAGGCCCATGCTTGGGTCACCCTTCCGACGTTGGTGAACAATATCCGCATAGTCAAAAAAAACAAATGGGTATAGGAAGTACGGTGTTATGAGTGTACTTTAGTGGCTTTAAATATCTATAATTCTTAATTTATCATGACTACTCTTTTAAGAATTACATTTTTATTCAAATTCTGTTTTCTATGTTTAATAACATTTGCTCAAGTTCCTGCTGATATCGTCACAAAAATGGAACAGATGATCGAAGCAAAGCAATATGATCAGGCAATTGAATTGGGCGAAAAAACCGCCAAATCACTACGGGAAAAGCCAGAAAAAGAATTGGAATATATCGGGGTAATAGACAATCTTGCTTATGCTTATGAAGAAAAAGGAGAATACCTGACGGCTATTCCATTAATGGAAGAAGTCTGTGATAGAATAAAAAAGCGTTTTGGCGCAGAAAGCGTCCAGTATTTTTCTACATTAGAGACACTTGCGCAAAATTACAAGGAGGCAGGAAATTATGCGAGTTCCGAGGCATCATACCTGGAAGTTATTCGAATTGCCGGCAATCAGAAAAATATTAAGGCGGATGACTACATCAATGTGCTTTTGGGTGTTTCAGACCTGTATTTACTTGAAAGAAAGTTTGACAAAGCAGAATTAATTATTCAGGATGCTATTGCTTTCTATAAAAAAAAATATGGGAGCAATGCAGTGAACCTTTCCCTTCTTAATAACTTGGCAGAAGTATATCGGTATACCAAACGATATGAGGAAGCAGAAAAGATTTATCTCGACATTTTGCCGAAAGTAAAAGCCAAAGAAGGTGAAAGTGGCTTTTATGGCATAATATTAAATAATTTAGCACTCACCTATAAATTAAAAAAAGATTACGAAAAAGCCATTCCTTTATATCAAAAATCGCTCGATTTAAAGGGCATTTATTATAGTACAGAGAGCCCTGAGTATATTACAGGGAGGCATAATCTGGCAGTCGCATACCTGGAAACCAAAGAGTTCGATAAAGCAGAGCAACTGCTGCTGCTAAATTACAAGGCACAAAAAAAATATCAGGATTTTCGACATCCTTTATTTCATCAAACACTTAATATTCTCGTAGAACTATACATAGAAACAAAACAGTTTGACAAGGCTTCATTATACTTTAAAGAATTAATTCAGATTCACAAACTTATACATGGGGTTGATGAAGATTATTGTTATTTTCAAGGACAGTTAGCCGAATACCTGAGCAGTGCAGGCAAATATTCAGAGGCTGAGCAAGCATTCAAGGCTGGCATTGGTTGCATGGAAAACATAGCAGAGAATAACCAGGAAAAATATGCTGAATTGGTAAATTTATTTGGCGAATTTTACAGAAAGCAGGCCCGTTATCAAGAAGCAGAAACATATCTTAAGAAAGCAATCCGAATCAGCCTTACAGCATTAGGAGATCAGCATGAAAACTATGCTAAATCTTTAAATAATTTGGCTATTGTATACACAGAAACAGGTCAGTACTCAATGGTAGAACCATTATTTCAGGAAGCCATTGAGATCATAAAAAAATCAGAAGGCACAGCAAGTGTTTCATACCTGAAAACAGTACTAAATCTTACAGGCTTCTATATTAACATTGGGCGATATGATAAAGCCGAGCCGCTAATCAGAGAGGTGTTGGACAAGATTAAACAGTCCAATGTATTTCTGCCCGACGTTCAGGCTAATTGCCTGAACAACCTGGCGTTTTTGTTGAAAGAAAAAGGAGAGTATGAAAAGGCTATTGAATATCAAAAAGAATCCGTTAAAATCTGGAAGGAATACTCTTATGAATATGAAGAAGACTATGCATTGGCGTTGAATAACCTCGCGATGAGTTTAGGGAATCAAAACGATGGAAAGGAGTCGTTAGCCTTGCTGGAAGAAGCCCTTGGCATTCTCAGAGAAAAGCACGATAGTGGTAATAAAAATTATGCATTACTGCTAAAAAGCAAAGGAGTAATTTATGCGTCACATGGTCTAAATGCAGAAGCAGAAGCATGTTTCATACAATCGATGGAATTAGTAAAAGGGCGGCTAAATGAGTTCCTTCCTGCTTATATTGAAATTGTAGAAGGGCTCGCAAATTTTTATTTTGAAAATGGACGATATAAGGACGCAGAAGACCTTACAAGGCAGTCTTTAGCGCTTCAAATGAAAATTACAGGCGACCAGGATATAAATTATATTACGAGTATAAATAATCTTGCTTTGCTTTTTTTACACTTGGGACGTTTTACAGAAGCAGAGCCATTGTTTCTAGAAGCAATAGAAAAATTACAAAAAAGCCCCTCTACCCCTCAACTTTTACTGTCCGATGTAATGAGTAACCTCGGTCAGTTGTATCAAAAAATTGGACTCTATGACAAATCAGAACGATTATTTATAGACGTTTTGGCAATCAGAGAAAAACAACTTGGCCCACAGGATAATAAAATAGCACAAAGTGCAAATAACCTCGGCACATTGTATATACTAACAAACAGAGCAGAAATGGCCTGCAAAGAATTCCAGAAAGCCTCAAATATCCTGAAATTATATCCAGGGATGAAAATCGACTATGCCATAACTATTGACAACCTTGCAAGATCATATGCTGCAACCAATCAGCCTGAAAAAAGTGTAATATTATATGATGAGGCTAATAAAATTTTTGAAACATATGGTGGGAAATCACATCCCGATTACATCCTAAATCTGTTTAATTTAGCCTCTTTTTATTATCACAACAAACGTTATGATGAAGCACAACAATTTTATGAGAAGTGTTTTTCCAGTCTTAAAGTGTTGATCCGCTATTCTTTTTCCAATTCCAACCCTCAAGAGCAACGAGACTACCTGGCAGACAATGTCGATATTTTTGAACAGTATTTTTCATTTTTGAAGGAATCCAGATTGGCTGATCCCGGTTTAGCATATTCAAATCAACTTTTCACAAAAGGGATTTTGCTATACGCACAAAAGCAAATGTGGCAACAATTGATGGAACAAGACAACAAGGCTTTGAAAGATTTATTAAAACAACGCCTTGCGTTGATAAAAAAACTTTCCAATTGGTATTCGATGTCCGATTCGGAATTAAAGAAACAAGGATTTTATTTGAAAGGTGAAAAAGAAAAACTCGATGAATTGGATCGGGCAATTAGTAAAATTTCCGGCTACAACTTACCTCTTCAAGACCTTTCGTGGGAAAACATTCAGGAGAAACTTTTGCCGGATGAGGCTGCAATAGAAATTACCAGATTTCGAGATGAAACAAACGATAGCCTAATTTTTTATGCAGTGCTTATCGTAACAAAAGGAATAAAAATACCAAAGGTATTATTTTTAGAAAATGGAAACGATTTGGAATCAACCATGTATAACCGTTATCTGAAAGGAAGATTTGAAGAAGTGGGCGACCTTTATGAGCACTATTGGATGCCAATTCAAAGTGAACTAAATGGTATTCGTCGTGTTTATTTGAGTGCCGACGGCATTTACAACCAAATCAACCTGGATATTTTGCTGGTAAAAAAAGAAAGTGTTTATTTGTCTGATCTTATAGAAATAGTGCCGATAAGTTCTACAAGGGTACTACTTGATCCGGAAAACGTTGATAATGTAGCAGTTTCACACGGGTCTGCTGTTTTAATCGGAGGGTTACAATATAGCACTGCTAAAGAAGAAGGTAGCGACACGTGGAGTTTTTTGCCTGGTACATTGCAGGAAATTGAACAGATAAAAAACATTCTCGATAATCGCGGAATTCAGGCAGAACTGATAGAAGGTGAGGACGCAACAGAAGAGAAAATTACCAACCTTTCTGGTATCAATATTATGCATATTGCTACACATGGTTTTTTCAAACCTACATACTATGATTCTATTCAGAATATTCAAGCGCGCAAGTATATCGGGAAATTAAATAAAATAAATGACTGGACGCTTGATCCTTTATTGCGATCAGGTATCGTACTCAGCAATGCCAATAGTTTCAACCGTCAAATTGATAGTACCGATGGGTTGCTTACAGCCTTTGAAATTGGTAACACGATGGATTTAAGAGGCACATCGATTGTTGTACTTTCTGCATGCGACACCGGCAAAGGTGGTAATCAGTATGGAGAGGGCATTTATGGGCTGTGGCGAGGGTTTCAAATGGCTGGGGCACAATCTGTTATTATGAGTTTGTGGCCTGTTCATGATCAGGTCGCAGAAGAGTTCTTTCAGCATTTCTATACCAATTGGCTTGAAAATGGGCTTGAAAAAAGGAAAGCATTTTACGAAGCACGAAAACAAATCAGGAATGATTGGAATGACCCAGGGCACTGGGGCGCTTTCATATTTGTATCCCAGTAACATTATTTCAAATTGAATTCTATAATGGTATGCCTAAAATTATTGCATTTTTGATAGCAATCTGCATCATTTCACCACCAGTGATCGGAAAGGCAGCCGCCCAAAATGATCCCAAAGCAGACATTGACTTTTTCAACAGGCAAATACCTGTATTCAAAAATTGGCTTGATCAAAATAATTTATCCTCATATTTTTCATTTGAAGAAAAACCATTTGAGGTGGAAGCAAAAAATTTGACTTTGTATCTTCGTTTCAATGTAAGCGGCGTGAATACGAGTATAAATGCGCTCAAACAAATCAACAAAGTATGGCATGAACGTACAGGCTTCGAGTTGGAAGAGTCTCTTTTTCAAAAGGCAGTGTTTGTTTTTGAGATGCCGCCAGAGAATTTGGTTTTACGAGTGCGAAGCATTCGGGATCAGGAAGGACTAGGTATTGATTCTCGGTTGAAATATAAAAAAATATCAAATTCAGATAACGACTTATCGGTATTTGATGTCACTAAGTTTTCATTTCTAAGGTCTGAGGTAAAAGACTCAACTGTTATACATAATTTTGAATTACCCGAATATATTTCAATATACTGTAAGATGAAGGGAGGTTCGCTTGACAAGCAAAAAAAGGAACGACAAATTTGCACCTATATAAAAAACAAAGCAGAAGCCTATTTCACTAATAAAGGGGAGTTTGAGTCCAGTTTTTCCATTTCAACCAATATAATCAATTTCGGTGCGAAAAATATAAAAAGAGAAGTAATTGAGCCAGGATGGTTTCCTGCTTTCGACCCATATGAAAAACTGAGTTTCTCTGTAAAAATCATGCCTGATCAATCTGGAAATATACAAGTGTGGTTAGTGGTAGATGGGAAATATGGGCCTGGGCTTTTCAAGCCTCAGTCAGGTGACTATCACGAGATGTTTCCCGAATACAAGGAAGCCCTGAATACCTATACTCTACGCTTTATTCAAAATCAAATTCGGAATTGGTTGCTTGAAATGCCCAACCGACCTTAACAGATCACATCATTAATTTATATTAATGCGCATTATCAACTATGTCGTGATTGGAAAACTAATCACGATTTTCACAATTTTTGTTCACAGACTTCAACACAAATTTGTGTCTTCTCAAGTCATTGAACTATTTCTCATCATTGCCCCTCAGTTTGTAATGTGCCTTACTATGGCATTATTATTTTCCTCAATTTCAAAAAATGAAATCAGTAAAAATATCATGCCTATAAATGCCATACAAGGCTTGATTGGAAATTTATTTCCTGTTATATATACAATTTGTATGATAGTTGTATTAACAATCATGCCGGCTGGAACTGCAGATGAGATAAATTCTTTTGGTCAAATAAAAATCATAGTAGGCATTATTGAAATTGTCATGGGGTTTTATACTGGTTTTTTAGCGTGGTGGCTGCTACAACGGGTTCATACAGAATTGCCACACCAAAAATGGTTACTTGCCAATTTAGCACAGTTTCAACAGCAAATCAAGGTACATCATGCCCATGAATTGAATAATTTTGACTCAAAAGAATTAAAGCAACTATTGAGCAAAGGGAAAGTCAAGGAAGTCATCGAAATTCTCACTAATATCATTTCTGATAAAGTTGAAATGCGTGACTTACTCAATCAGTTGATAAACCTGTCATCCCAGTATCACATTTACAATGAACAAAGGCGCCTAAATCTGATAAAAGACGACACTGTTGCCAATCAGGTAATACACGGTTTATTGCAGATCATTGATGATATGTAATAAACGACGAATCGGTTTATTAAATAATTTTAAATACGAAATTTATGAAAAATCTATCTTTTATGCTCCTCCTTGCAAGCCATCTCGCAGTAGCACAACAATCTTCCGCAGATTGGCTCGAAAAAGGACATAACGCGCAAGATAATGCTGAAAAACTGGCATGCTTTACAAAAGCGATTGAAATGGCCTCACAGCAACATACTGCTTATGTGGACCGAGGACTTCTTCTGCTTGATATGAACAAGCCAGACCTCGCTTTGACAGATTTTAACCATGCATTAAATCTGAAGGGAAAAGATTCGAAAATTTATTTATATTCAGGTGTAGCAAGACATATGATGAACGACTTACCTGGAGCCATAAAAGATTTTGGAATCGCTATTGATCTCGATAAAACTTACCCTGAAGGTTATTATTATCGAGGCATTGCAAAATATTCATCCAATGATCTGGATGGCGCAATAAGGGATTTCACCAAAACAATTTGGATAGATAGCCTGTACGTTCCCGCTTTTTTTTATCGTGCCATTTCATTTGAAGAGCAAGGTAAACTTCAAGAAGCAATTAGTGACTTTAATCAGGTCATCACAATTGACCCATCATATATCTCGGCTTATATCAACAAAGGGGCTATTCTTTCAAAACAGGATCGTTTGTATGAAGCGTTGGAATGCTTCGGAAAAGTTGTAACTCTTATGCCTGACAACCCCCTGGCATACTTTAACAGAGGGATCACGCTTGCCAAACTGGGACAGCATGAAAAAGCCATAAATGATTATAACCAGGCATTAAAAATTACGCCTGATGACCCCGCTATCCTAATTGAAAGAGGCATTTCTCTCGATAATACTGGCGAGGCATTATTGGCTTTGTCAGATTTTGATAGCGCAATTGCATTAGCACCAGATCAGGGTCTGGCTTATTTTAACAGAGGTGCTACAAAAAAAGGAATTGGCTTATTAAAAGAAGCCCTTGAGGACTATAACAAGGCTATTGAATTAATATCTGACCACCCCCATCTTCTTAAAGAAAGAGGAAGCCTGTATATTGATTTACACGAATACCAGAATGCCTTGGAAGACTATGACAAAGCCTTAATATTGTCTCCATACGATCCTGATCTTCACAATGACAAAGGCTTCTCTCTAGAGCAACTTGGACGTTTGAAAGAAGCCAGAAAGTGTTATCTTGATGCATTAAAACTCAATCCCAATCATGAATTTGCTTCCAATAATTTAAAAAAACTGGAAGATAAAGGGATAAAAAACTAAGAGTTCTTTTAAAAATACCACTGGGTTCGCGATACGTCCATTTGCAAGATTTTATCCTGCCAACCAAGAAAAATGGCGTTTGTATTTTGAATCGAGTTGTTTTTGAGGCTGACGAACATAATCCGAACATTTATTATTCTATTTACCTTTGGAGCAAAGTTTGGCTGACGCGTAGTCCATTAGAAAACAATCTGAATATTTGGATAAAAATCGGGCTTTTACAACCTTGTTTAATGGGATTTAATAACATATGAACGCCTTTTCGAACAAAATTCCGCTTGTCATTTTCTTCGTATTCTATATCGGTACAGTTTTCGCGCAAAACAACCTCGTTACCTACGCGGGCGGCGCCGGTAAGGAAACATTTTACGACGTTCTCCAAATCACCGATGGTACCTTTCTGGTGAGCGGCTACGCCGAAAACCTCGACTGGATCGATGCTACTGTGCCCCGAATACAACTCGCTTACACCGGCAATATTCCCAATGGGCAAGGCTCCGGCCGCTACGGAATTTTGTTGCACCTCAGCAGCAATTTGCAGCAGGTGCTTCATGTAGTGTATTTTCCGAAAGGCGCTGTGGAGGACATTCGGTTTATCAAAACCAGTTCCCTACCCTATCACCCTACCGCAGATTTGTACTTCAGTTGTAATACTTCGGATTCCAATGCCAACAATGGCGGATATATCCTGGCAAAACTCGATAACAATTTTGTAAACGGCATTCCGGCCGCCCTGGAATGGGTGCATCCGGTATGGGCCAAATCCGTGCCGAAGGAAAACCACCCCTGGGATGTGAGCGCCGACGGCAAGGTGTTTTACATTTCGGGAGAATCTTATGGCTACGACTGGAGTGCGGTGTATTGCCTGGATCAGAACGGCCAACGAACGCGGGTAAACAACTGGAGAACCCATTGGCTGTCCAATGGAAACGAGTGGCGCGGCACGCCTGCTGCTGCCAATCCCCTGGGCAGTGCCGACTCCGTTCAATTCAGTGCGATTGTACTGAAAGCCTGGGGTCGTTGCGACCTGCGCTCCTGGACGCTGAACGAATACAATGCCATACTGCCCGACGGAAATGGCGGCGCAAAAAAAGGAACATGGCCGCTGGATGTGTTGTTTGACGGCCCATGCGACCCCGGAGCGCCTGCAGCAAATAGCCCTGGATATACAGGGTATTCGCTATCTGGCACCCCTGTTTACGGAGGGCAAAGCATCGTCATCGACAAACGCAACAACGACCTGTACATCGGCATGAATTTTAAAAGCGTACTGCCTGATGGCAACCCCGATTTTGAACCGGCCGTCATTGCGATGGATTCAAGCGGAATGTTGCGTTGGTGGAGCAGATTGTACCATGAAGTGACGCCGGACGGCGACATGCGCAACTCTTCGCCCGATCAGTACGTCGATGCGCTGGCCATCGACTATACCCACGACCGCCTGACGATAGGTGCGCGGTGCCACGGCAACAACGTTGAAAATTTTTGGGAGGGCAATACCATTGCCGCTAACCCCACCGCGCAGGGTTTCCAGAACAATTTTACCGGCAGCAGTGGCAATATTCACATTTCCTGGTTGGGCAAACTGTCGTTGTCGGACGGCGCGCTGGCCCATTCTGCCTACATGGCAGAACTGGCAGAAGGGGCCGCTGGACTGGGTGTGCCGCTTGCAGACCTCAATCTGGCAGGCTGGCCCAATCCCAACAGCGGATGGCCGGATGTAAATACCACTCGAATGGCCCGAAACAGTTTGAAAGTAACCAGTTCCGGCGATGTAGTGGTGGTGGCTACCGGGCGACGAACCATCACGACTGCCAATGCGTACCAAAAAATGGTGCTGCCTTACTATGGCGGGTTGAGTTCCTGGAACAGTTTTGTGCGGGTGTACGACAACCAACTTCGAGTGCCCAAATATTCATCGCTGGTTGTGGGCGTATGGGATACCCTCACGCAGGCGGGCGGCGGCAACACCGAACTGTTTGGCGTCTATAAAACGGAAAGCGGAGTGATCTGTGTAGGCCGGCAAATTGCGGATAACACAGGTATTCCGCAGGGAAACAATCTCCCTGTAATCGGGGTACCATCCTGGGGCAGCACTGTACCCGAAAATGAAAGCGCTCTTCTGATTTACTATTCGGCCGCTAACCTGTACAATTCAAACGATGGTTTTTCAGGCACTTTCACGGGCGAGGCGCCTTTGCAGGAAAATGAAAGGATCGCGATTTTGCCCAATCCTGTTTCCGACTGGATGGAAATTACAACAAAAGAAATTTGGCCAGCAGGCACGTCTGTTTCCTATACCATTTTCAATGCGCTGGGCCAGCCACTGCAATCGGGCAGGTATCAGGCTGGTGAAATACTGCACATTGCGCTGGTCAGCGGTGTGTACTGGCTTCAAATGGATGGGGGCGGCCGTAGCACATCATGTGCCTTCATCGTCAAAAAATGACCCCCTTCAAGCAGGGAAAGACGAAACCCAGGACGCATCTTTCGGCACGGAAAGGTTTTTTAGACGGTTTTTATGCCCTTTCCCATGTTGCAATACTGCATTTTCATGCTTTCCGAAAAAAAACAACCAGAATTTCGGGATACATTTCCCACGTCCCCTAACTTTAGGAGTCCTATTCCTTCTTGCATCTTTACCCCCCCAAACCAACGAAAATGAAACACTCCCAATCGGATCTGCTGTCTGAATGCAGGTCCCTGATCGAGCAGCAACGGTATGCCGAAGCCGTCAGCAAATTGCAGAACGCTCACTCCGGTTCACCTTCCTCCGACGTCCAGGCAGCACTCGGTCTGGCTTATTTTCTCCAGGAACAATACAGCCTGGCATCTGCCGCCTACGAAGAGGCGGTACGCCTGGAACCCTCCCGCGCTGAATGGCAGGAATTATTGCAGCAGGCCCGACACAACGAACTGGCCGAAGTGCATGTACCGGTGCCCGATGTGTATTTCTTCGAGCGGGAGCCCTTATTGCAGCCCCCTGTGATCGAGGCAGGTGTTCTGCCTCCGCCCCCACCATCGGCTCCTTCTGTTGGTGTTATCAAACAAATTCGTATAGCGCTGGGCAATGGCGTGGGCACGGTGGCTACTGGAGTCATGGAGTTTCTGTCGCGTACCTGGGGCAGGCTCGCAGGCTACAGAGACCGCGTCTGGACCAACTGGTATCGTCGGCCTTTTTTGCTTGGCATTCTGACGCTGGCCTACATGCGGGAGAAACTGAATACCAATAACCTGAAATCGACCTATCCGAAAGGTGCGCTGGTAGGTTTTCAGTCGCCCGGGCAGACACCGCCAGAAGGCAGTTCGCATTTCCGGACAGCCAATGGCAGTTGGAACAACCTGGACAACCCGATGGAAGGCGCTGCAGGCACCCGTTTTTCCCGAAATGTCGGCAATGAAGCCACCCACCCCCAGTCAGGCGACGACCTAATGACGCCCAATCCACGGGAAATCAGCCGCAAATTGCTCACGCGGGAAGGCGCGATGAAAGAAGTGCCTTTTTTGAACCTGCTCGCCGCCTGCTGGATACAATTTGAAAACCACGACTGGATCAACCACGGGGAAACGGTTCAGACCGATCTGCTCGAGATACCCCTGCATGAGGACGATCCGGCCCGGAAAAAATTCTGGCAGTCCAAAATAATGGTGCCTAAAACACAAGCCGACCCCACACGTATGCCCCAAGGAGAGGAATCGCAAGTGTCTTTCATCAATGAAGTCACCCACTGGTGGGATGCCTCGCAAATCTACGGTAGCGACCAGGCCAAGGTGAACTCCCTGCGCAGCGGTGTAGACGGCAAATTACGCCTGAACGCCGATGGCACCCTGCCGCTGGACAAGAAACAGGTAGAAGAAACGGGTTTTTCACGAAACTGGTGGGTGGGACTCACCCTGCTGCACAATCTCTTTGCCCGCGAGCACAATGCCATTTGCGACCACCTGAAATCGGCCTATCCGGACTGGGACGACAATCGCTTGTTCAACGTAGCGCGACTGATTAATGCCGCTGTGACGGCCAAAATTCATTCCGTCGAGTGGACGCCAGCCATCCTTGCCAACAAAACGCTGGATAATGCCCTGAATGCCAATTGGTATGGCCTGCTTACCAATCTTTTCAGCAAGGGCAAGACCCGCAAAACTGTGGCCAGTATCAATGTCCGCAATCCCGAACTGGGCGGCGTGGTGGGCAACCCCATCAACAAGCACGGGGTGCATTTTGGCCTGACGGAAGAATTCACCGAGGTGTACCGCCTGCATTCCCTGCTGCCGGAAACCCTGCACATCCGCAAGATAAATGAAGACGGCATAGAGGAAATACCTTTTGTAAAAACCCGACAGGCTGGTTCAGCCAAACTGACGCAACGGGTATCGATGGCCAATTTGTTCTACTCTTTCGGCGTGCAGCATCCCGGGCAATTGGTATTGAATAATTTCCCGAAATTCATGCAGGAACTGAGTATTCCGTTCAATCCATTGTTCGACCTCGGGGCAGTAGACATTTTGCGGGCCCGCGAACGCGGCGTACCCCGTTACAACGAGTTCAGAAGGCAACTGGGGCTGAATCCAATCTCCAGTTTCGAAGAACTCACCAATGACGCAGCGCAGGTGCAGCAACTCAAGGAAGTGTACGGCAGCCAGCCCGAAGATGTGGAAAAACTGGACCTGATGATTGGTAACCTGGCAGAAGGACATCGCCCCAACGGCTTCGGCTTCGGGGAAACCATGTTCCAGATTTTTATTCTGAATGCTACCCGCCGATTGCAGGCCGACCGTTTCTACACCACCTGTTATACCGAAGAGTACTACACGAAAGAAGGTCTGGAGTGGATCGACAATACCGACTTGAAAGCCGTACTCCTCCGCCACTACCCCGAACTGGCCCAAACCGGCCTCGCCAATGTGAAGAACGCCTTTGAACCCTGGGATATGGACCCGCAACTCGACCCGGCACGGCACCCGCTGCGTGGCTGGGACAAGTCGCTCCAACCGGATCCGTGGAAGGGAGATGCACATCGTTGAACGACCTTTTAAAATTGGCGCTATTTTGCAAGACTCATTTTTCCAGCCTTCTACCGTATGGACTTTTCTCCTGTAACACCCGACTCGATCCTCATCACTATCCTGTACACGACCCTCCTGTTCTGGGGAGTATGGGTCGGCGTCCGCCAGGTGTACCAGGGATTCAATCAGCCGAAACAACTGTTGAACCCCCTTTTTGGCAATAGAACGGCCATTGTCATTTTTACGGCGCATATCATCGTTGTGTCGCTCGATCTGTTTGTTTGTGGGCCGCTGGCGCTGCACTACAAAAGCACATTGTGGTATTGGGGCGGGCGCATTGCTTTGCTAACGGCTTCGCTCCCGCTTGCCTTTTATTTCAACCGCAATCCGGAATCATTTGGCAAACTCATCGGCGTGTGGGTGCGCATCCGCAATTATTTTGAGATCGCCCTGCATGTGCTGGTAGCAGCCATAGCCGTCAACTGGTTTTATTACTATGGACTGCTGTACTGGCTTGTCGCGTATCGCTACCTAGATGTAGGGCCACGCAGGTACTTCCAGACGCTCTACAACACCCCGGAGAAACTGGCGAAACGGCCTTGGGCGCCTACGCTCAATTGGGTCGTCATTGTTGCGATTTATGTGCTTTCTGCCCTTGCCATTTACCACCAGAAAGTGATCTTTGCAGCGCCGCCTGCCGAGGCAATGCCGGTGCACGAACCGCAGCCTTATGATTGGGCGTTGGTGATATCCATCAACGTGTCGATTGCTATGTTTTTCGGAACATTCGTGCGAAAATATACGGGGCCGGGGCCAGGTGCTGATCTGTTGCCGAAGGCTGATTCCTAACAAACCAATTTCTGCACAACAACTCATGTCCATCACAAAAGAATCAGAACTCCTCGGTATGCAAAAAGTAAGCGATGCAGTCGCTTGCACACTCCGGGAAATGCGAAACTATGCCCGTCCGGGTATGAGTACCAAACAACTCGACGACTTCGGGGCATGCATTCTGAAAGACTTGGGGGCTCATTCTGCGCCATATAAAACCTACAAATTCCCAGGATATACCTGCATCAGCGTCGGCAACGAGTTTTGCCATGGAATCCCTTCCACCAAAAAAATCCTGCAAGAAGGTGACTTAATCAATATTGATGTCTCTGCAGAACTGAACGGTTTCTGGTCCGACAATGGCGCCTCGTTTGTACTTGGCGAAGACAAAAACGGTCATCAAAAACTGGTGGATGCTTCAAAAGACATCCTGCGAAAAGCATTGCAAAACATCAAAAGTGGCGTACGGATTGCAGAAATAGGGCACCTTATCGAAACGGAAGCCAAAAGAAGAGGCTTTCAGGTTATCAAAAACCTGACCGGCCACGGTATAGGCAGAAGTTTGCATGAGGAACCCGCTGAAATTGCTAACTTCAAAGACAGGTGTAACCTGGCCAGATTTCGGAAAAACTCGGTGGTAGCGATAGAAACTTTTATTTCCACTCATTCCAAATATGCCATAACCCTGAACGACGGTTGGACCATGGTGGGTAATAAAGGAGGCTTTATGGCCCAACATGAACATACGATTGTAGTGACGGACAACAAACCCATGATTCTGACGGCTAAAAACGATATCTGGAATTGAGATTCCTTAAAAACCACCAACACAGAAAACATGAACACTTCCGCCACCCACAACCTGCGTATCGCACAAATGACCTTCGCATCGGTCTACCCCCATTACATAGCCAAAGTAGAAAAAAAAGGCCGGACGCAGGAAGAACTCCTGCAGGTCATCGAATGGCTGACAGGATTCCAACCGCAAAAACTGCAAGCGCTCATTGCCGAAAAAGCAACATTTGAAACCTTTTTCCAGCAGGCTACGCTACACCCGAATGCGCACCTCATCACCGGCGTCATTTGCGGCTATCGGGTGGAGGACATCGAAAACCCGCTGACGCAGCAGGTGCGGTACCTGGACAAGTTGGTGGATGAGTTGGCAAAAGGAAAGGCCATGGAGAAGATTTTGAGGAAGTAACTTGAGGTATCCCTCTGCCATACTTCTTTTCATAACTTCAACTTTCGTCATACAATCCACTCCTGCATTTTTCGTTATAGCGCCCGAATTCCCTTGAACTGAACTGATCAATACCCTCTTCATCAGTTACCCTCATAATCGCAGGAGCGCCAACATGGAAGATTCCAAAATCAAATTTAGTATCGGCAATATTTTCATCCCGCTTATTACCGCTACCATCGGGCTAATTCCTTTTGCTTACGACAAGTTCTCGCAGGGCTCCAAGGCCTCTGCTGCCGTCGTCACCGCAGACGGGCTGGACGAGGAAAAAAAGAACCTCGCAATTCTTTCCTTTCAGGAAGGCATGAAACTGTACAACAAAGGGCTCTTCGAAGAAGCAAAAATTTCCCTCAAAGCCGCCATCAACCAGGGCGGCATTGTCGACGCGTACTACCCGCTGGCACGCTGCTACATGAACGGCAGTGTAAAGGATTACGAAAAGTTCAAATTCTACTGCGAAGAAGGCGTTGAAAAAGGCGATTTGAAATGTCACTACGGCCTTTGGAGTTATTACAGCCACTTGTCTGTTCCCGCAGACGACCTGAAAGCCGACGAACACGCAAAAAAAGCATTTGACGTAGTGAAAGCAGCGGCGGAGATAGAAGATGCCTTCTGGCAGGGCAAACTCGGTTCCCTGTTCAATTATCAACAAAAAGATTATGCAAAAGCGCTGTACTGGTACGAAAAGGCCGCAGCGCAGGACGATGCTTTTGCCCAATGCAAACTCGGTGTGCTATATGAGCGCGGCCAGGGTGTGAACAAAAACTCCGAAAAGGCACTGTATTGGTACGAAAAGGCAGCGGCGCAAGACTACATGGAAGCGCAAAGCAACCTGGGATTTATGTATGACACCGGAAATGGTGTGAAAAAAGATTACAAAAAAGCGCTGTACTGGTATGAAAAAGCAGCCGAACAAGGGGATGCATTTTCCCAAAACAACCTGGGCACCCTGTACCACAATGGCCTGGGTGTAAAAGTGGATTACATACGCGCCAAATACTGGTTTCAAAAGGCAGCCGAACAGGGCAATCAAAATGCCATCAGGAATTTGAAAATGTATCAGAAATAGACGGTGTTTGGAAATTGAACCTGATCACCGCACGGCCCCCTTGCAAATGTGCCTTCAAGCGGATACTTTAGTGCCCTGATTTCCTCCAATTCTTTTGAAAACCTTTAAAATATAGACAAATCCCCTGTTTGCCGTCTATTCGGCTGGCAGGGGATTTGTAGTATCACATGAAAACACTTTTTTGTTCCTGCCTGCTTCTTCTAACCCTGAACCTCGCCAGCACAAGTACAGTGGTGGCGCAAACGCCGGATACGGCAACCATCTATAGAACCGACGTCAGTTTCAAATCCGGCGGACTATTGGTAAAAGGTTGGGTTATTATGCCCGCCTCCCCCAAAGGAGGAAAACTTCCTGCCATTGTGATGGCTCCCGGTTTTTCGGGTACGAAAGAATGCAACTACCAATTCTTTGCCGACCATTTTGCAAAATCCGGCTTTGCAGTGCTGCTGTTCGATTACCCGAATTTTGGAGAAAGTGCAGTCCATGTAAAAGGGGAAGTCGACCCCTGGCAGCAGATACAGGCCTACCGGGACGGTATCTCCTTCCTGGAAACCCTCCCGGACATTGACCTCAAAAGAATAGGCGTTTGGGGCGGTAGTTATTCCGGAGGGCATACGCTAGTTGTAAGCGCGATCGATCACCGGGTAAAATGCTTGGTGGCCATGACGCCTTTTATTAGTGGCTCCTACTATGTTGAAAAACTTCCGCCAGAAGCAAAGGCTTTTTTACACCAGCAATTTGATGCAGACCGTTTAGCCCGTACAAAAGATGGCGAGCCGGCCCGAATACCAGTAGCCGGAAACGACCCGCATCAGTTTACAGCCATTTCAAGTCCGCATGCCTGGGAATTTATCCAGAGTTTCAAAACCTACGCCCCAACCTTCGAAAACCTGGTTACACTGAAAAGCCTTGAGATGCAACTGGAGTACGAACCTGGCCGTTTTGTGCCACAAATCGGGGCCAAACCCAAACTTTTTATCATCGCCAAAAAGGATGAACTGGTTCCGGAACAATTGATTCTGGACGCCTACAACAAGGCTGCCGAGCCCAAAAAACTGCTGTACCTCGATGGGCATCACTTTTCACCTTATATGGACAAATGGCAGGAGGCAGGTGATATGGCCATTGAATGGTTTAAGTCGAATTTGTAACAGACTTATTATAATTGTTGGCTTACACTATGTGTCAAAAGGCAGAGGATAGCACAAAAGCGAAGTGTTTCCCTATTTTTGCGCTGAAATTATTATGTTATACCACCCTGCTTTTTCAAACACAAAGATGAAACGTCTTTTTCTACTTGCTTTGCTCTTTGCTGGCCTATCATCAAACCTGTTACATGCCCAAGGCGAAGGCGTACCTGACCTTTCATTCAATAGCGCTGGGTATTGGGTCAAGGATTTTGGATTCAATGATAACCTGAACAAAGTATTTATCCAGTCTGACAACAAGATTGTGGTGACGGGTGTGGCGCTCAGCAGCGCCTTTCAGGGCGAACTGATTGTCGTGCGGCTCAACCCCGACGGCACGCCGGACGCTTCCTTTGGCACAGGCGGCGTTTTTACCTATACATCTCCCGCCGAAAGTTATGGATATGAAATCTATGAATTGCCCACAGGCGAACTACTTATCGGCGGCATTTCCATCAGCCTGAATACCGGGTATGCCGACATTTTGTTGTTGCGCCTGAAGTCCGATGGCACCCTGGATACGGATTTTGGCAACGGAGGCTCCGTTGTGCATTCCTTTACTAATTTCGACGATTTTCTGCAAGGCATGGACGTGCAGGCCGACGGGAAAATTGTGGTAAGCGGCACAGTGTCTGACATTTCCGGTTTTGATATTTTCAACACGCCAGCCATTATGCGTTTCAGCGCCGACGGAGAAGTGGATACCAGTTTCGGTACAGATGGCGTCACGCGTTTTCCTGCCGTGGCTATCGACAATGAATTGAATGCCTGCCGCGTACTCCCCGATGGAAAAATTGTAGCGGCGGGGCATTATATGAACGCGTTTACCGGCGCTACGGATTTTGACATTTTGGTGGTCAAAGTGGACGATCAGGGCATACCCGATGCGGGTTTTGGTACTGATGGCAAGGTGACAACCGCTATTTACGGCGGTATCGACGACGCCTTCGGAATGGACATCGACGCCGAAGGGCGCATTGTGGTGGGCGGTTTTACGACACAGCCGGTCACGTTGTCGTTCGACCTGGCGATCCTGCGCTATATGCCCGATGGCGAATTAGACACCAATTTTGGCGAAAACGGCTTCGTTCTATACGACAACACGCCCTACGATGTATGCAATGACCTCGCAATACAGCCTGACGGAAAAATTGTGGCTGTGGGCGGTACCGGCGATTTCCTGTTTCCAAAAAAATTTGCCGTTTGGCGCTACCTGAACGATGGTTCCACGGATACTTCCTTCGGGACAGACGGACTGGCGACACTGGAAATATTTCAGGATAGCAACCACGAATTCAATAGTGTAGCGCTTCAACCCGATGGAAAAATCGTGGCCGCAGGCAAAGCACTCGATCTCAACAATGAGGTGGTAGTGGCTCGATTTGATGTACACACCAGCGCAACCCAGCAGCCCGCGACGCAGGCGCCTGCCGAATGGGTGTACCCCAACCCGACCGGCGGCAACGTGCGTTTTCAATTGCCTGCTCAAAGCAACTGGAACGCATCCACGATTCGCATCTACGACATGCAGGGCAAACAACGTGCAGTATTTCCAGTAAATTCAATGCGTACTGATGTCGATTTGAAAGTGGAACCTGGAATGTACACCTATCGGATTTTCACATCAGAACAGGTATTTTTCGGAAAATTGCTGGTAACAACGCAAGATTAGTGTACTTCAACCGTCAGGCGAACGGAAGTCGCCTTGCCCGGAGCTGTAAATGCATTCAACACATTGAAAGGCAATTCTACGGATTTCAGCCTTTCGCGCGTTTTTACAAGAATGACTGTCTGGCTATTTCCATGTAATTCCACTATGCCAGCGTCGTGGTGAAAGGTATACCCGCTTTGATTTTGCAGCAGCAGGTCTGAATCTCCCAGATTGCGCAAGGCAACTTTCAACACGCTCGTATTCCCTTCATATTCAGCGCTTTCCACGCGAATACAGGCGCTGAGCAAAGGCAAAAGGTGTTCGGGGCGGCCCGCCAGCGTGTTGTTCATATACACCACAGTGCGGTGTGCGAACAAAGCCTCACGTATGCTTTCCGCCGAACGCTCTTTGGCCAGCACCAGCGTAACCGGTCTGTGTCCGCCCTCGTGAACAAGGTAATTCCAGTCGATCAATCCATGAATATCGGATGTGCCCATGAGGGTCAGGTTTTGGTCGAGTGCAATCTGAAACGCTTCGTCGGAGAAATTGACATCGTTTATCACTTCGATGCCTTGCAGCAGTCCCTCTGCCAGCATTTTACGGTGCATGTCGGTAAGCGTAGCCACGCCATCGGGGCGCTGGGCTGTCCAGTTCGGATGGTTCCAGAAAACAAACGCGCCCTGTCGTTTTGCTTCCCGAAACGATTCCATGGCGTCGTCGTGCAATAATTTATTGGCATCTGTCAGGAAAATTGCGTTGGTGTGGCCGGGCGGCATGTCGCGGGTAATTTCGGAACCGTTTACCACTATCAGGTTGCTGCCTTTGGCTTCTTCCTGTGCCAACTGATAGGCGCGGTTTCGGTCGGGGTGTGGAATATCGGCCTGGTGCGGCTGGTATTCCAGGTGCTCTGTCAGCGAAATAGCATCTACACTATCGCGCAAGGCTTCCTGTACACGGATATCGGGCCACACGGAGCCGTCGGAAAATACCGTGTGCTGGTGAAAATCGCAGGACAGTACATGATAACCGGGCACGTCCGGGAAACGAATAACCCGGTCGTGGGTGTGGTGGTGTTGTGCCGACAATGGCAATGTGCTCAAAAATAGAAAGGAGAAAAGTAGAATGCGATTCATACAAAATGATTTTGGGTACAAATTAATATCGTGGCATGTAACTCCTGTATTAAATCCTGCCGACTCCCTGCGTTTTAAAAAAAATAACCCGATTGGCGAGACAGTTTCCAATTTTTCAGCAGTTTTGTCCAACCAATGCTGCCATGAAGAAAACAAACCTGTTGCTGCTGTTGCTGGTCACTGCCACAGCGCTTTCCGCACAAACACCCTTGCTGGTTGTACCTACCGGCCACTCGGCTTCTATTATGTCGTTTTCGGCTTCTGCCGACGGGAAATATTACCTGACGCTCGGCGGCGATAACCTGATCAAATTCTGGAACGAAGAAGGCAAGGAAATACGCACCATACGTGTGCCGGACATCAAATACCTGCATCTGCAACTATCCCCCGATAACAAACGTATACTGGCCCGTGGCAACTACGAAGAACCCAAATGCTGGATTCTGGATGCCGAAACCGGCCAGGAAATGGCCACGCTGGAAGGGCATACACAAGGGGTGCAATACGCCGACTGGTCGCCCGACGGCCGTTTGATCCTGACTGCTTCCCTTGATTCTACTGCCCTTGTATGGGACGCGGCGAAAGGCGTCGTATTACAGCGCCTGACAGGCCATACAGATATTATCGTGGCTGCACGTTTTTCACCAGACGGCAAACTGGTAGCCACCCTTTCCAAGGATAAAACCGCTCAACTATGGGAGGTGGCATCCGGAAAAATGATTCGGGTACTGGAAGCCTTTGGCGATTTGCCCAACGATCTTGAATTTTCGCCGGATGGAAAAATACTCGCCACCGTTACCAATTGGGGCGAAAACGGCATCACTTTGTGGTCGGTTAAAGACGCCATTGAAATCAAAAAACTGGACGGGTATTCTATCCGATTTTCAGCAGACGGGAAATGGACCTGCATATTCCTTCGCGGAGAAGCATGCCTTTACCGATCAGACCATTTGGACGGAGCGCCCATTCGTACCTTTCGCGCCGCGCCACCGCCTTCCGATGGGCCGATGTTCATGGACGCACAGGGCGGTTATTTTACACCCGACAGCAAAGGTTTGCTCATCAATGCGCTTGGAGGCGCACCCGAACTATACGATGTGGAAACTGGTAAATTCAAATTTGCCCTGAAAGGCTATGCTTTACCCGTACAATGCGCCTCATTTACCCCACAGGGAGAAAAAATTGTGGTCAGTAGCGACAACAACCTGCTCATCTGGGGCCTGCCGCAAAGCGCTCTTACAAGACAGGTGCGGGGTATGCAAGGGCATATCAGCAATACAAGAATAACCCCCGATGGCCAAGAAATCATTTCCGTAACGGAAAACTACAACGGCGCTGTGCGCAATGCGGAAACCGGCCTGCAAATCAGGGAACTGTCCATGGCATATGGCATGTATCCCATTCAATGGTATTCCAGAATATTGGCCATATCACCCGACGGGCAATACTACACAAGAGGCAATGCCTGGGGTAC
Organism: Saprospiraceae bacterium; assembly: GCA_016787415.1. Classification (GTDB taxonomy): domain Bacteria; phylum Bacteroidota; class Bacteroidia; order Chitinophagales; family Saprospiraceae; genus M3007. The sequence goes on from JAEUUT010000142.1 coordinate 45,393, forward strand.
GTATGACGGCCCGCCCTTCCTTTCGATCTGGAAAGTGGCAGAAGAAAGCAGGGTAGATTCCTTGTATGGCAGTTACGAGGCAATGGATGCCGCCTACTCCCCGGATGGCAAACACCTGGCCGTTGCAGCAGCCAAGTCCTTGATTTTGTGGGATTTTGATACCAGAAAATGGAAGGTTCTCTCAGAAGATTACTTGAATCGATATTCTTCCATTGTGTTTTTAGACAACCACAGACTGGCAGCAGGAAACGATGGGAAAATCGAATTCTGGAATATTTCCAGGGGTGAATTACTGGCACGCGATTCCATTTCCACATATCACTATGGTGATGGTATTGCCTGTAGCCCCGACAAAAAGTGGTTTGTAGCCTCGGGGTACAATAAAATCGGGCTTTGGCGCTGTGATTCCGGTGAATTACCTCGTTTGGTGCATGTATTGGAAGGACATGACAATGCAGTGCATTTTCTGGACTTTTCACCTGATAGCCGACGACTTGTTTCTGCGTCCGCCGACAATACTGTGCGCATTTGGGATATAGAAAAAAAGGTCGAAATTGCCCGACTGGTACACCTGAATGAAAAGGACTGGGTAGTCACCTCGCCATCTGGCCTGTTCGACGCTTCGCCCGGGGCCATGGAACTCATGTATTTTATTATCGGCGACGAGGTAATCGAACTGGAGCAACTAAAAGAACGCTACTATGAACCGGGGCTTTTAGCCAAAGTTATGGGCCTTGCCAGCGGTGAATTGCGCAATGTGAGTCAGTTTAATAACCTGGCACTTTATCCAAAAATCAAGGCGAACATTCTGCTAAACAGTTTAAATATTCATTTACAGCCTCAAAACGGTGGCATCGGCAAACTCAGCCTATTTGTCAACGACAAAGAAGTAGCAGAAGACATCAATCCGAAACGCCTCCCCGACCTGCGCGTCGACCTCCGTTCCTGGGAAAAATACTACCACACTGATACGTTCAATACCATTGCCCTGCGCGCCTACAACGCCGAAGGCTGGCTGAAAAGCCAGGCGTACAAATTGCCCTATACTTTCATCCGCGCAAAAGGACAAGGAGATACGGGTGAAGCGCCAAGCCTGGGCGACGCCAAGCCACGCCTGTTTGCCCTTGTAGTGGGCACGGCCGATTACAGTGGCGACAAATTAGACCTGAAGTATGCCGATCAGGATGCAGCGGCCATTACAACCGCCATTGGGGCCGCAGGGAAAGAATTGTTCGGCGAAGGGGTTCAGGTGCAACTCTTTTCGACGGGCAATTTTGGCGACAATACCCCTCCTGCAGACAATCAGATTTCGTCCAAGGCCAATATTAGAAAGGCTTTTGAAACATTGGCCGTACAAGCCAAAAATACCGACGTCCTGCTGCTGTATTTCTCCGGCCACGGCGTCACCTATGGCGAAGCCGAAAAAGCCCAGTTTTATTATCTCACAAAAGACATCGCTTCCGAAGACCTGAGCGACCCTGAAGTGCGAGCCAATTTCACCATTTCGTCTGACGAACTAACCGAATGGATCAAAAATATACCCGCTTTGAAGCAGGTACTGATCCTGGACGCCTGTAATTCGGGCAAAATTGTGGAAAGCCTCGCAGCCATCGGTCAAAAAGAACTCAATCCTTCGCAGGTGCGCGCACTCGACCGTATGAAAGACCGCACCGGCATGTTTATCCTCACGGGCAGCGCAGCCAACAAGGTGAGTTACGAAGCCAGTCAATTCGGCCAGGGATTGCTCACGTACAGCCTGCTGGAAGGCATGAGCGGCCTGGCGCTGGCGCCCGACAAACGGGTGGATGTGATGACGCTTTTTCAATATTCGCGCGATAAAGTGCCCGAAATGGCCAAAAGCATCAACGGTATCCAGACGCCTATTCTGGCATTTCCGGCCAACGGCAGCAGTTTCGACATCGGTATTGTCAACGATCGGGTGAAAATCCCACTGGCGCAGGTAAAACCCGTGTTCATTCGCAATAATTTTCAAGACGATGAAGCCTTTGAAGATGTGCTGGGCCTCACCGACGCGCTGGAACAGCAATTCCGCAAAATGACCTCGAAAGGTGGTCCGAGCAAGATCATTTATGTCGACGTAAAAGAATATGAAAACGCCTATTCCATGAAAGGCCGATATCGAATCGCGGACAATGCCGTGGAAGTGCGTATCCGGCTTTTTAAAGGAAAAACGCTCGTTGGAGAGGAATTCAAGGTGAACGGAACAAAAGACGATTTGCCAGGGCTGGTGCGGGGGATTATGTCGGAGGTGATGGGCAGGGTGCGGTGAGATGGACGGGGATTATTCGGGGTGAGATTTTTGTCTTGTTCGGCTTCGCCTCACTGCGGGGGGACTTGGGATTTTGCGGATCAAGCGGATTAAAAAGATTTTTGTGGCCTGACGGCCACCTTTCTTTTGATAAACCACTAAGGACACGAGGGACACAAAGTGTAGCGTACTCAAAAATCATCACTGGGATCGCATGGCGTTTTGATTTGAGCCTCCTATTTTTTTCCTCATTACGGACAGTCGATTCTCTTATTCAAAAATTAAACGAAAAATGGCGTACGCTACGCTTTGTGTCCCTCGTGTCCTTAGTGGTTTATAAAAAACAAGTGGCCGCCAGGCCACAAAAAATCCTTTTTAATCCGCCTGATCCGCAAAATCCCAGGTCTCCTGCCGCAGTGAGGCGAAGCCGAACCAGGCAAAATCTCACACCAAAACATCCATACTCATCACACCATGAAAAAACAAACGCTCCTCCTCTTCCTGCTGTTTGCCACCGCAGCCTTCGCCCAGAAAGGCAGTTGGGGTGAATTCCCTTTAATCCCGACCAAAACATCGGCTGCGCGAAAGGCATCGGCCAACAAGATAAAAGGCACACCCGCTTATGAAAAAGCCTTGCGCGTGTACGAGCGCTTGCGCGAAGCCCGTGGCGATTACCGCTACCCTGTTCCCACGTTTTACCTGACGCAGAAGGAAACTGTCGCAGAAATGAATTACTCCGAAAACGCCATTTACCTGGGTGAAAAGGCGTTCCATGTATGCGAATCCTTCGGGCCACAATCAGAAGCCGCCATTGCTTTTTTGCTGGGGCACGAACTGACACATTACTACGAAAAGCATGCCTGGAAGGACAATTTTGCCGTCGAAAACAAATCGCTGAACCTTTCCACACAAATCGATGCGCTGTACCGCGATATGCTGGAAACAGCAGGCACTCCCGAACTGCGCACCAAACTGCTCCGATTTGATAGCCTTTCCCGGCAAATAGAGGGCGCATCCATGGAACTCCAGTCGGATTACCTCGGCGGTTTTTTAGCCTATTCGGCAGGCTATGGCGCGTTCGATCAGGGCGACGAACTCATACGCAGATTGTACCGCGAATTTGGCTTGCCCGACAACCTGCCGGGCTACATCAGCCGCAACGAACGGGAAGAAATGAGCCGCCGATCTGCGCTAAAAATGAAAGACCTCGCAGATATTTTTGAAATGGCCAACCTGCTCAGTGCAGCAGAAGAATATGAAAGTGCTTACCGTTACTACCGAAAAGTGCTGGTGGAATACCAAAGTCGCGAACTGTATAACAACGTAGGTGCGGCTGCCATGATGCACGCCATGAAAAAGTATATGAACGCCAACGAACTCAAATTCCGCTACCCCATCCAAATCGATCTGGAAATGGCCAGCAGCCGCGGCCCTCAGGAAGATTCCATCCGCATCCAACTGCTTCGGCAGGCCATCCAGCATTTCGACGCCGCCATTAGTCTCGACCCGAATTATGCCCCCGCTTACCTCAACAAAGCCTGCGCCCTGGCACTGCTCGGCGACCGCACACGCGCCTTCTACTTTGCTGATGTAGAAGCCCGCAGCGCTTCGAAAGGGGCTTATGCCAACAACCTCGACAAAGTGGAAATCCTGCTGGGCATTCTGGATGCCGGACTGAACACACCGGAAGGAACGGCCAAAGCACAGGCGCACTTCAAAAGCGCAGCCGCCACCGACCTGAGCGGTCTGGCAGCCTACAACATGGCCGTTTTGAACGGAACGCCGCTACCGGCAGCGCCGCCCGACCCAGGCAGCAACAAATTCTTCGACGAGGAAAGCATAGATGGGCAGGAAGTGTCTTCCATGTTATATCCCGAAGACGACAAGATGCTGCCCATAGACGAACTATTTACGTTTTATGAAAACACCCGGCAAAGCAAGAATTCGAGGCTGTATTTCAATCGCCTGTCCGGCAATCTCAATATTCTCTTTCTGAGCACCGTATCGGGCTATACTGGCGCTACGGCCAGGGGTGTCAAAATCGGGCAAAAACGGGCAGATATTGAAAACAAGTACGGACTGGCAGCACGCACAATTCTTACGCCAACAGGCTCGATTATGGCCTACCCGGACATTTTGTTCATGCTGCAAGGAGAGGTGATGGAAAGTTGGGTGCTGGTAAAGAAGTGACCACAGCCCCCGCCCCCAAAAAAACAAACACATTTTCCACAAACCACTTACCTTTCCACGCATTAAACCATGTGGAGAAAACTTATTTACCCTCACAGCCTGATTGTTACCGGCCTGGTGTTCCTGCTCATCGGGGTACTCGATTTTGTGCGAATCAATGCACATTTCCTGAACCCTTTCAAGGAAACCATCCGCGATTACGAGGTCACCGACATCGTATATTCCAAACTGCGCGATCATAACATTGTACTGGACAACCATATCGTTCTGGTCAACACCGGCAAGCCAGACCGCGATACCATGCGGATGGTGGTCGATCGCCTCGTCGAGGCAGGCGCCAAAGTGGTAGCACTCGATGTTTTGCTGGAAGGCCGAAAAAACCCGCGAACAGATTCACTGCTGCGGGCGGCACTCACCCGCATCGAAAACGTGGTGCTCGCTACGGAACTCGATGCTTACAGCGACGACGATGGTAAATTCAAGATGCAGGTGGGTTGCGACACATTTTTTGGCAATTACGTGTATTCCGGGTTCATCAATTTTATTTCCAAAGACTCCAACAGCACGATTCGTTATTTCTCCCCGCTGGAAATGACGACAGAGGGTGAATGCCTGTCATTTCCAGTGCAAGTGGCCAAACTGTACGACCCGCAGGTGGTGGAGCGGCTGTTCCAGCGCGATAAAAAACTAGAAGAAATATATTACACTGGAAACGGAGATCAGTTTGTTCAGTACGAATCCAAAGACATCCTGAACCCTGCCATCGACCTGAAAAAACAGATTCAGGGCAAAATTGTGCTGGTCGGCTTTCTGGGCACCTACGCCTGGGACAAACCCATGCTCGACCGGCATTACACGCCGCTGAATGAGCGCTACACAGGTCGTAACACGCCCGACATGTATGGCATGGTTATTCACGCCAATATCATTCAAATGATGCTGAACAACACGTATGTAAGCGAATTGTCGCCCCTGGCGCAGTTCCTGCTTACCTTGTTGTTTGGCTACCTGAACATTCATCTTTTATACCAAATATTCCGCCGTGTCAGCACGCCTTTTCATTTTGTAACGCGCTTTCTGCAATTGGGAGAAATCATCATCCTGTTTTTCATTGTCGCCTGGATGTTCCGCTCGTTTCGGGTAAAATTAGATGTCGCTTACTGGATTGCCGCCCTGGCACTGGCTTTCGACGTCATCAAATTTTATGACAATGTAATTCGGAAACGGGTACCTCAATTGAGCAAAATTCCCTATCAGTTGACGCCGCCGCCTCGCAAACCTGCAGTAATTAAAAAAACGGCAGAAAAACCGGCGGAGGAAACATCTTCTGAGAAAGAACTGCCACCCGATGGTGCCAAAAAATAATGGATGACCCGCCTCAAAGTCGGACAATTATTTTGCAACAAAATGAAAATCAACACTCTATGACACTGAAAACATTCCCTTTTCTGTTGTGTTTCGGCTTGATAAGCCTACACCTGTGCGCGCAAGGCAGCGCCCACGTACTGCACGTCAGCGGGCAAGTAGAATACTTCTCGCAGCACGGCGCCAAGCCCGTACTCCTGTCGCCCGGCATGGAATTAGACATGAAAGGAAAGGTGCGTTGCAAAGCATCCTCCTCCGCCAAACTGCTCAGCAATGGCCAAACCATCGTCGTATCGGGTAGCAAAATGCGCGATTTGAAGGACCTCGCTGGCGCCAAAGCCGGAGAAAACAACAGCGGCTTTACCAACCGTTTTCTCAATTTCGTGGAAGAAAGTGTGAAAGAAGGCGACTCCGAAGAAAAACTCAAAGAGCACCACCGTCAGTACATGAACAAGGCCAGCGGCGGTGTAAAGGGCTACGCGAGTCAGACATACGCCATACGCCCCCTGCTTATTTCCACCGGCAAAATGCCGGCCGCAACAGTCACTTTTCAATGGCGCAGCGCTGCCGGTGAAGGCCCTTACACGTTCTCCATTGCCGAACCAGGCGGCAGCGCCCTGCTTCAAGTACCGGTGAACGACACCTTGCTCAGCCTCGATCTGAAACAGGTGGCCCTGCTGCCCGACGAAGAATACGAATGGAGCGTCAGCCGTGGCAGCGCTGCCAAATCGCCTGCGGCGACGATCATGCTGGCCCCATCGGTAGTAGATGCTACAAAAAACAACACCATTCATCAGTCCAACTACCAATCTTCCTCGCCCAACGAACAGCAACTCATGCTGTCTTATGCCTACGAAGAAGCCGGTTGTTATCAGAATGCATTCCAGGTTTACGCGGCACTGCACAGTGGCCAGCCCGATAATTTGCTGCTGCGGAGGGTATATGCAGCGTTTTTGGCGAGGATGGATATGGTGGGAGAGGCTGTGAGGGTGAAATGAGGATTAGTTACATTATGTATTCCTAAGAAGGATGTGTTTGGCTACGCCCCTTTTAGAGGGATGGAAACGCGGATACCTAATGAAGAATAGACAAAATCAAAACACAAAACCAACCTGCATAACCATGACGCAATGTAAAAACTGCCAATCAGAAGTTACACAACAGTATTGCCCCAATTGCGGGCAACCCGCATCCCTGAAAAGAATTGACGGGCACTACATCGTACACGAAATAGAGCATTTGCTGCATTTTGAGAAAGGTTTGTTGTACACCATTCGAGAGTTAGTGAAAAATCCGGGCCAAACGGTTCGCCGCTTTATTTCGGAAGACAGAAGCCGCCTGGTCAAACCGGTCATGTTTATCATCATAACATCGCTGATTTACACCCTTGTCAATCATTATTTTCACCTGGAAGACGGGTATGTGAATTACGAAACAAGCGTGCCCAATACCACCGGGCAGATTTTCAAGTGGATACAGGATCACTACGGGTATTCAAACATGCTTATGGGCTTGTTTATCGCCTTGTGGGTAAAGTTTTTTTTTAGAAAAAGTGCTTATAATTTCTACGAAATCCTGATTCTTTTGTGCTTTGTTATGGGAGTAGGTATGTTGATTTTTGCCTTGTTTGCATTGCTGGAACAACTGACCCATACCAAACTGATGCAGGTGGCCAGTATTATTGGTTTCGTGTATATTGCCTGGGCCATCGGGCAGTTTTTCGGGAAGGCAAGAGCAATAAATTTTGTGAAAGCATTTGCAGCCTATATCCTGGGCATGATTACATTTTCGCTGGCGGCGATTCTGCTTGGTACGTTTATCGACATGCTGAAATAGTTTTTTTACAGCCATTCAAAAAAAAATTCATTTTCCACTTACCTTCCGGGAAAGCGTTGCAATAAACCTTCAACACTATGGGTATCATCGAGTGGTTGGCTCCTTCAAATCCTTGTCGCCAGTTCGGCAACAATGAACGTTTGTTTGAAGCCTTGAAAAGGTTAGACAATGCAGCAATCCTTTGTGTACAAACCAGGGCCAAGCCCATGGCACACAAATTTGCACGGCAATACAACCTGCCAAGCGATGCCGCTGAGGACGTACTCAACCAGAGTACGCTGATTTTTTTGCGCAAAATAGAGGACGGCTCTTACCAGTTTCAGGGCCACGCGCCTTCTACCTATTTGGTGGAAATTATCCGGCGCGTAGCATTGATGCAGACCAGAACCCAGAAAAAATCGCACGAAACCATTGATAATCACCACGATCTGTACGATCCCGATGTGGCAGCGGCCCAACGCCAGCAAGAATCGGCCGATCTGGTTCGGCAGTTTTTAGGACAAATGGGCGATCCTTGTGAAACAGTCATCCGGCTGCATCACATCGACGGATACAGCGACGAAGAAGTGGTGCGGCAGGCTTGGACCCGCTACACTACCATCGATTCACTCAAGATAAAACGAAGCGATTGCATGAAAAAACTGATACAAATTGCCCAAAAATGGAGGAGCACAAACAATATCTGAACGAAAATGCCGACGAGCAAGAACGCCTCGCTGCCGAACAGGTGATGGAAGGGCTGCAAGAACTGCGCCTCCAGGCCAGGGTGCATGAAGTTGCCCTGGAGCGTGCTGCTTTGTACCGACGCATATTCTGGCGACGTTTTTTCTTATCGCTGGTCGCGTTGGTAATGATTACCGGCGCGGCATATCTGTTATTTGGTAAAAAGGACACAACGCTTGATCCTTCAACGCAAAAGCAATCCATAGAGCAGCAAGCCGACCCTTCCTTGCCGGCCAATCAACAAGACACGCCACCTCAAAATACCAACGGCAGAAAAATTGACAGGCCCGTTGCTCAACTCGACCCCGCCGAGCGCCTCCCCGACCCGCGTTACCCTGCCCCCGATGCTACTTCATTCCGTGGGGAAGAGCAAGCCGGTCAGAACTTGAAAAAACTGCTCAATCAGATGTGGTATACGGGTTATCCGCTGACAGGTTTGCGTGTACAAGAACCTTTCCTGAAAGCGCATACAAACCTCAAAAACCGCGATTTTGATGCTGCATATATCGAACTGGATCGTTTGGAAAGCCAATATGCCCAAAATGACACCCTTCGATATATGAAAGGTTATTGCCTGCTGGAAATGGGTGAAGCCTACGAAGCACAGACCTATTTGTCTTCCCTGCAAGGCAAACATGCCGCCTGGGAAGCCCAGTTGCAGTGGTATCGAGGACTGGCTATGTTGCTGGCCGGCGAACAGGACAAGGCTTTGGCCCAGTTCCGGCAAATAGCCGCCAGGCCTCAGCACCCTTATTACAAGCAGGCAAAAAAAGCAGTGGGGCTGCTGAGCAGATAATCCGGCGATTTCCATCCTCTTTCGGCACAAAAACGTACACAACTTCAAAATTTTATTGTGCCATGCGAAAACTATTATTTTTGATTTTTTGCCTCTTCTCCGGCGGTCTGGCCGCACAGGCTGTTGATTCAGTCGCTATTCGTCAGGCAGACAGCCTTTTTCAAGCCTCCAGGGCGTTGATTGGTAAGAAAGATTTTGACCATGCCCTCGAATTGATCAAGCAGGCGGAAACCGTTGTGCTGGAAAAACTGGGGCCTGAATCGGTTACTTATGGCGCCTGTTGCTACCAACGCAGCAGGATATTCTTATTGTCCGGGAATATCGACGAGGGATTCCGGTGGTTATCCCAGGCAAAGGCAATACAGGAAAAAACGATTGGCAAATTGCATATAGATTATGCCAAAACCCTTTACCAGTTCGGGTATGGTTATATGCAACTGGGCCAGTATGAAAAAGCCGTAAATTATGCCTTTGAGGCAAAATTTATCATTGAAAAAACGGAAGGCAAGACGAGCAGTTGGTATCGCGGCAATTTGAACAACCTCGCCGTATGCTATACCATTCTAGGAAAAGTGGAGGAAGGAGAAATGTTGTTTTTAGAGGCGCGTGACATTAATGGACAAGTTGGCGGGAAAGAAAGCGAGGAATATGCTACGATAACCTCCAATATTTCCCACTTCTATCTCCGGATGGGCAATTACAAAAAAGCGCTCGAATTTGCGCAGGAAGCCACGGAGTTGTCGCGCAAGTTGACCGGTGAAAACGATCCGATTTATGCCAATAGTTTAAAAAACCTGGCAAGCGCATACGGTAGATTAGGAGAATTTCAAAAAGCGGAACAAATCTATCTCCAGGCTTCTTCTATCTATGAAAAAGCATTGGGTAAAGACGATGAACTTTTTGTGGAAATACTGCATGACCTGGCAACGCTTTACTCCGTAACCAACCAATATGAAAAATCGGTGGAATTTTTCACAGAAGCGCTTGCCAAAAAGGAGAAGATATACGGCAAGGACAACTGGAATTACTCTAATACGGCCAACAATTTCGGCGTGCTATACATTGAAATGGGTGCGTTCGAAAAAGCAGAGCCGCTGTTGCTAAACAGCCTGGAAACCACAGAAAACTTGTTCGGTCCCGATAATGCCGAAAATTTATTTACCCTGATAAACCTGGCCGTTCTGTACAACAACCAGGGCAAATATGCAAAATCAGAGGCCTTGCACCTGCGCACGTCCGACATCTTCCGAAAAATGATGGCCAACGCCCTGCACCACCTTTCGGAAAAAGAAACCCGCGATTATCTGGACAAATTTTCCTATTTCCAGGATTGTGCCCTGTCTACAGCGCAGGTTTCCAGCCCCGCCCAACCGTCGGCCTCGTCGCTCGCAGCCAATTGTTATGACAATACGCTTTATTCAAAAGGTTTTTTGCTCAGCGCTGCCGTGCGTGCCCGAAATCTTCTTGCCAACGACACCACCAACGCCGAACAGGTTATCCTGCTAAAATCCGTACAACGGCGCCTGGGCGATGCCTACTCCGAGCCGACTGAGTACCGCGACAGCGCTATGATCGTCGGCCTCGAAACCCAGGCCAACGACCTTGAAAAAGGCCTCGCCCGCAGTATTGCCGGCTACGCCGATGCTACACGCAATGTGCGCTGGCAGGATGTGCAACAACACTTGAAACCCGGCGAGGCCGCCGTCGAATTTGTTCGATTTGATTATTATGGAAGAAGCGCGCAACATAGTACGGACAGCATATTTTACGCAGCCCTGGTATTGCAAGCCGGCGCGGCGCAACCTGTCTTCATTCCGCTTTTTGAAATAGCACAACTCAACGCGGCACTGCAATTTGAAGGCAAGCCACGACCCGCTGTGTACAATGATCTGTATGCCGCCGGAAAAAAAGGCGACCAACTCTATAATTTGATCTGGAAACCTGTTGCCGCCGTTTTGCCTGAAAATACTACTGTGTATTGCTCGGCAACAGGCAAGTTGTATCGACTCAATTTGGGAGCCATACCCACCCCAGATGGAAAAACAATGGCGGAAAAGTACCGCCTTAATATCGTAGGCAGCACCCGCCAACTGGTAGCAGAACCGACATCGACACAACCCGCCGATAACACGGCCCAACTATATGGCGGCATTCAGTACGATGCCACGGATATTACAACCGCCAACATATTATACAGAGATGCCGACGCAGCCCCTCGCGGCTTCGACATGGTTGAAATAGATTCAACTTTGCGCGCTGAAAACTGGAATTACCTCCGCTGGACGGAAGTAGAAATCAAAGAGGCCGCCAAAATTATGAATGCAAAAGGGATTGCTACCACACTGAAAAAAGGTGCTGACGCTACCGAGGAGTCGTTCAAAAATATGGGCAAAAACGCACTTTCTCCGCGTATTCTGCACGTTTCAACGCACGGTTTTTTCTTTCCAGACCCGAAAAACAATGTGAAACTGGCAGCAGGCGAAGCAAACGCGTTCAAGATGTCTGACCAACCTATGATTCGCTCCGGCCTGGTACTGGCTGGCGCCAATTATGCCTGGAAAACGGGCAGGCCCTCCGAGCCGGATAAAGAGGATGGCATCCTCACTGCGTACGAAATCAGCCAGATGAATCTCTCCAATACAGAACTCGCTGTGCTGTCGGCCTGCGAAACGGGCCTCGGCGACCTGTACAGCAATGAAGGTGTGTACGGGCTGCAACGCGCTTTCAAAATAGCGGGCGTACGGTATCTCATCATGTCACTGTGGCAAGTACCTGATTTGCAGACACAGGTATTTATGAGCACGTTTTACAAACACTGGCTGGAAGGCCAGATGCCAATACCTGATGCCTTCCGCGCTACACAATCGGACATGCACGCCAAATACAGCGATGCATTCGTTTGGGCCGGGTTTGTGTTAGTAGAATAGCAAGGGGCAAGAGGCAAAAGGCAAGGGGTAAAGGGCAAGGGGCAAAATCATGGGCTCGTGGAGATACCTTTTGCCTATTGCCTTTTGCCTCTTGCCTTTTGCCCCTTGCTTTAAAAAAAACCAATTCCCACTTACCTCTTACTTCCCTGTTGCAATAAAGGATTGAACGGACGTTGATCGGCCCTTCAATCCCCGGGAACCTGCATGCCAATACAGAACCATCCCATTCATTGAAATCAAATCAAAAACTTTTTATGAAAACCATTTCTCCTTGCAGACAAAAATCAAGCGCGCTTTTGACAACAGTGGCTTTGCCCCTGGCACTGGTGTTTAGTCCGCTTGCAGGAATCGCGCAGACGCATTTTTCAGCCGCCGACAGTAACCTGGATATCCATGAGGGCAAATCGGAATTGAGCAACTTACTTGGACAACTGGAGTACAGCGCGCTCCTGTTTTTGCTCGGCGCTGCTGCACTTGCAGGCATTGTGTGGATTTCCTATGTACTCAGAACCTGTGCCGATTTGAATAAAAACACTCGTAATACGCGTGGCCACTTTCTATTCCTGTTGGCAATGCTGGCCGGTATGGGTATTGCGGGAAGCGGCTGCTCCTCTACACAACTTGCACGTGCTGCCGAAATGCGTGCTGCGCAGGCCGCAGAAAGCAGCAATTGCATTTGTCAGTCGGCCGCTCCCAACAACCTCTATTACGGCATGTCGGGTATGTATAATCTTACCTCCTACTACACCAATTCCAATGCTTTCAGCAGGCCTGTTTGCAAGCGTTGCGGCCGCCCAGTGACAAATCGTAGTCACTAAAAAAACTTTCAACACACACATAACATTTTTTAAAATCAAATCAAACGTATTGACAATGAACAAATTACCAATTTTCCTCGCACTCTCTTTCGGCATCTTCCTTTTTGCAGCCTGCCAGCAAACGCCTGCACCCAACGCTGCCGCACCCGAAACGGCCAAGCCGGATATGGCAAAAGTAAAAGCCGACATACAGGCCTTGGAAACGGAGTGGGCCGCCGCCATCAACGCTCGCAACGCCGAGGCTGTGCTGGCTTTCTATGCCGACGACGCCATCAGCATGTCCGACGATAAACCCATGTTTGTGGGCAAAGCCGCCATGCGGGAAGACAGCAAAACCTGGTTTGAAAAAAACAAAGAGGGCGATAAAGTAGCGTTTGAAACCATGGACCTTTTTGGCGACGACAATCGTGTAACTGAAACCGGCAAAACCACCGTCAAAAATGCCGCCGGACAAATCACCTATACTGGCAAATACATGGCCGTCTGGGAAAAACGCAACGGCAAATGGCTCACCATTCGAGACATCAGCAACGATGATGCAAAAGAAAAGCAGTAAATAGTAAAGCGCAGGATGCTATAGATTTGAAAAGGCTTGAAAACAATGCTTTTCAAAAACTAAGTATTTTTATTCATCACATGAGTCATCCAGAATTATTACGGGATGACTCATGTTTTATTCCTTTAAAATTGTTGGCGCGAGCAGGAAGTTCCACCCTGCCGAAAATTCTTGTCAAGTATGACATTGCTCACTCTTTTTTCAATACCTTGATTGCGATTTTTGGTACTGAAAATTTTCACTTCAAAAACAAGAGCAATGTTCGAATCCGACAAAACTGCCTTTCAACTAACCGCCAATACCGATCTGAACAACTGGGTTGATCTCATGACCCAGCATTTTCAGCCCAAAAACGTGCATTGGTGTACAGGTTCACAGGAAGAATACGACCAACTTTGCCAGTTGCTGGTAGATAAAGGCACCTTTATCAAACTCAATCCAGAAAAAAGACCCAACAGTTTTGCCTGTTTCAGCGACCCCAGCGATGTGGCCCGCGTAGAAGACCGTACTTTCATTTGTAGCCGTCGCAAGGAAGATGCCGGCCCTACCAACAACTGGATGGAGCCGAAAGAGATGAAAACTATTCTGGAGGGCCTCACTGAGGGCGCCATGACAGGCCGTACCATGTATGTCATCCCGTTCTGTATGGGCCCGGTGGGCTCCAGTCTCTCTCGCTATGGTATACAGATTACCGACTCGGAGTACGTGGTGATCAATATGAAAATCATGACGCGTATGGGCAGCAAAATACTGCCATACCTGAATGAAGAAACCGTCAAATGCGTTCACACGCTCGGCGCACCACTCAAGCCCGGCGTGGAAGATGTAAAATGGCCCTGCAACCCGACCATCAAATACATCAGCCATTTCCCGGACGACCGCCTGATCATTTCCTATGGCAGCGGTTACGGTGGCAATGCCCTGCTGGGTAAAAAATGCTTCGCACTTCGTATCGCCAGCGTCATGGGCCGCGAAGAAGGCTGGCTGGCCGAACACATGCTCATTCTGGGCGTCGAATCGCCCCAGCACGAAAAGAGTTATATCGCAGCGGCATTCCCCAGTGCCTGTGGTAAAACCAATTTCGCCATGCTCATTCCACCAAAGGAAATGGATGGATGGAAAGTAACCACCGTGGGCGACGATATTGCCTGGATACACAAAAGCACCGACGGCCGCCTACACGCCATCAACCCGGAAGCAGGCTATTTCGGCGTGGCGCCGGGTACCAATGAAAAAACCAATCCGAACGCTATGGCCAGCATCCGCGCCAACACCATTTTTACCAATGTCGGCATCACGCCCGATGGCGATGTATGGTGGGAAGGCATGAGCAAGGAAGTGCCTGCCGGTGTGATCGGCTGGAACGGCCTGCCCTGGGACAAGGATAGCGGCAAACCCGTGGCACACCCCAATGCGCGTTTTACCGCTCCGGCATACCAAAATCCGGTGATCGACCCGGAATGGGACAATGCGAATGGTGTACCGATTACGGCGTTCGTATTCGGTGGGCGCCGGAGTTCGGCCGTGCCGCTGGTGTACCAGTCCTTCAACTGGAATTTCGGGGTGTACCTCGCCGCGACCATGGGCAGCGAGATGACCGCTGCCGCTTTCGGCGAACTGGGCAAGGTGCGCCGCGATCCCTTTGCCATGCTGCCTTTCCTGGGCTATCACCTGGGCGACTACTTTAACCACTGGCTGCAATTCGGTCGCGACTTGCCAAACGCACCGCGTATTTTTGGAGTCAACTGGTTCCGAAAAACAGCCGACGGTGGTTTTGCATGGCCCGGCTTCGGACAAAACATGCGTGTGTTGAAATGGATCGTTCAACGCAGCAAGGGCCGCGCCAGCGCCGTAGAATGCCCCATCGGCTGGCGCCCGCGTTACCGCGATATGGACTGGGAAGGCATGGAAGAATTCAGCCGCGAGGAATTCAACGAGATCATGCACGTAGACCGCGAACTCTGGAAACAGGAATTGCTGGGCCACGAAGAACTCTTTGAAAAAGCATACGACCGGCTGCCAAAAGAATTCCTCTTTATGCGCGAATTGCTGCTGTCAGCACTGTGGCGCTCACCGGAAAAGTGGAGCCTGGCGCCGGAATGGGAATGAAGTATGTTATCAAATAAAACCTGATCGTGTTTTCCCGCAGCCTTTTCACAAGGCTGCGGGAAACTTGTTTTAGGCCATACCACTTTGATATTCAAACGCTTTTCATCACCATCCAGTAAAAAATCAGGGTGGGCGGTAGCATCACCAGCGTTCCCCATATGCCCCACTGCACAATTAACTTCCTGATTTTCAGGTCATCCGTGTCCTCTTCGGCGAGTGCCTGATACATTTTTTCCTGAAGAAACAATACCGGCATGGACAAGACCCACATGGTAAAAAGGGCCATGACCGACCAGAAAAGCCAATCGGGGCCATTCCGTGTTCCACCAAATGCAGCCGCCAGGCACAAGCCATTGATGACGGTTAAAAATATGCCCGGAATGGTCAGCCACACGTCAGTGATTTGAAGCAAGCGCCCCGCAAAGACAAGCAGTTTCTTGTCGCCAGAATAGTAGGCATAGGAAAACCAGATAGGGCCAACCACCATATTTCCCATCATGAGTACTACTCCGACAAGGTGTAAAAGTTTATGCCATTGATAGGAAAAAACAAGTCCAAAATGCAGGAAATGGAAAAAATCAGCGAGTGTGAGCGCCAACAGCAAAATACCGTTGAAGAGAGCCAGCAGGGTAACTTTTGACATTGCCATATTCGAAGAGTTTAAGTGAACAGGCAACAGGGCATTGTCCGCACGAAAGTAATGATTTACACTGATTTGTGTAACTTTGCCAACATACGCTCCAAACAATAGATAATGGATAAAATCAGGGTCGATTTTTTTGATGTGCTGGGCTATCTGATTCCAGGCTCCGCCTTGTTGATGGTGCTCTGGATCGGAGGCGACGGCAAGGTGCAGACGATCTGGCAGGTGTACGACTCCATACACCAGTTAGACAACAAATCGCTGCTCATTGGCCTGTTGATGGCATATATTGCCGGATTTGTGCTGCATGCACTGGGCGACACCTTGTACGATCTCTACAGATTTGGCAAAGTCAGAAAGTATGCAAAGAGCGACGTGCAGGAAAAATGGGCGCTGGTCAGAGAATACGGACAAAAGCACATCGCCATCCTGGAACGATGGTATGCCTTACGCGCCCTGTCGCAAAACCTGAGCGCCGTATGCCTGATTGCTGCTCTGGCCGCCTTGCTCAAATTTTTCTTTTTCCATGATAAAGCGTGGCTGGCTTGTGCAGCCGGTTCTGCGGTAATGGTGTATATTTTGATGAGACGCGCGGTCATCTTTCACCACTATTTGAATGACGACCTGGATGCTATTCTGAACTTGCGGCTGGATGCGATCAAAACAAACACCAAGGCCCCGTCTTGATGCCTGTCTGAAAAATTCCATCTCTTGCATAGAAAAAACAAACATGACAAAAAAGGTAATCATTATCGGTGGAGAGGGCAAAGGCGGCCCTATTGCGGCTGTCATTGAAGACAACAGGCATACTTTCGGCGATATGAGCCTGGAAGTAGCCGGTTTTTTAAATGACATGGAACTGGGCAACACCATCCATAATTTCCCGGTTTTGGGTGGCACCAATGAAGTCGCTCGATTTGCCGAAGATGGCTATCATTTTGTGTATGCCATCCACATGCTCGGCCGGAATTACAAAACGGAAGAACTGTTCCATCAGGTGAATGTGCCACAAGAGTTGCTGGTCAATGTAGTCAGTAAAAGGGCTTTTGTGGCACACAATGCCGTGCTGGGCCCCGGCGCCTGTGTGCTGGTGAACGGCTATGTAGGTGCAGGTGCGGAGATCGGCGCTTGCACGCTGGTGGCCTCCCACGCTTTTGTGGGGCACGATACCGTTGTCGGGCCGCTTTCCCACATGGCCATCTGCTGTGTGGTAGGCTCGCGTATCCACATTGGAAAAGTTGCCGATGTCGGCATCAATGCCACTGTTATTGAAAAACGCAGTATCGGCGACTACGCTGTGGTGGGTGCCGCGGCACTGGTCACCAAAGATGTACCGGAAGGGCAGATTTGGGCGGGTTCGCCGGCCAGGTATTTCAAGGAGGTGAGCAGGGACTAGGAGCGTGTTGTTTTGCCCGGGCTTTTCTTTTTTGCAGCCACCTTTTTTGCGGGCGTTTTTTTCACAGCCTTCTTCTGTGGCGGCAACATTTCGGGCCGGTATTCGAAGTGCATGGTATCGTAATGGTACCATTTCCCACCCCAGATAAAGCCGTGGCGTTCAAAAATATCGACAATTTCCAGAGGCACTGAATTGCGCCATTGCAGCACCATCTCTACCGAATCCTGCATCCAGTCATCCTTGTGATCCCACTTCCAGTATTCCGAGCGGCTGGTGTTGATATCGACGGCGATGCCGAAAGAGTGCGGACTCAGGCGGTTGGTACCCAGAATTGGACGCCAATTGAAGGTACCGCCAATATCCGTCACATAAGGACGCAGGTGTGGTCGCGCCATCAGTTCATTTGCGACTGCCTGCAAGTGTTTGTCGACTCCATTAACGGATGTCACCCAGATACGCTTGGTGCGCCCACGTTTTGAAGCAGGCCATGTAACGGGAACCAGGCGACTGCGAACCTGCGCCTCATTTTCGCCATACATTTTTTTAAAAAACTCGACACAACGCAGGGTGCCTGGGTCGCAATTGTAGGTTGGCGTGTCGAGCGGTGTACCGGGCGTGTACAACAAAGCATTCATCTGATCTTCCAGATCAGTGGAGTCGAATGCCTCGTCTTCTGTTTTGATGCGGCCGTCGTCAAACTGTATTTTTGTGCCGTCTTTCCAGATCAGGTGGTTTTCATGAAATCCTTTCAGGTGTTGGGGATAGGCATCTAGGAGACTTTGGGCGCCTGGCTGCATCGGTTGCGCCATTTGAGCACTCGCGTCGAAACAATTGATAATCAGCAGGATAAAGGTAAAATAGCGCATGGTCGGTTGTTGAGAGGGATGCAAAGATAGGGGTAGATGGGCAGGAGAACGTGTTTGGGATTTTTTTTGGAGTAGGGCGTTCGGCTTCGCCTCACGTAAAGGGGACTTGGGATTGGGCGGATAAAGCGGATTTATTGGATTTTTAGTGGCCTGCCGGCCACATTTTCCGATTATTTTTTTGATAATTCGTTTTTTGATAATTCGTTTTTTGATAATTCTTGTTCAATTCAAATAAAAAATCAAAACATGTGGCCGACAGGCCACTAAAAATCCAATAAATCCGCTTTATCCGCATAATCCCAAGTCCCATTAGCGTGAGGCGAAGCCGAACGGTTTATCTCTCTTGTATTCCAAATCATTCCCTATCCTCATCCAATGCCATCCTTCAAAATTTCCATTTCCACCGTCTTTCACTGCTCTCTGGAACGCGCTTTCAAAACACCTATGCTGTGCGATATTTCAAAAGTACATACAGGTTTTGGCGTAATGCCGCGTATCACCCACTGCACCGATGATGAAAACTGGGGCAAACCAGGCGGCAGCAAAAAAGTATTTGCAGCGCCGTCCATTGCTTTCCAAGGTGGAGAAAGTTCGGTAGACACCGTGCTGGAACGCATCGAAAACCAGTACTGGAAAATTCAGGTCAGTGATTTTAAAGCCTGGATGCTCAACTTTACAACATTTACGGGCGAATGGAGTACGCGCGAACTGGAACCGAACCGGATACAAATTGATTATACGTATACATTGCATGCCGATTCGGCGTGGCTATATCCTTTCAACTGGCTGTTTGCACACACGTTTTGGCCCGTTTACATGAAAAGAGTGCTGGAAAATGTACGGCAAATGGCTTACCAGGAGGAACCTTATCAATATGAATAACAACGCAAAAACATGGAAAACAACAACTACCTGGACAGTGTAATCAAACAATTTGAGTATTACAAATCGTTGGGCGACAAGGCATTCGCGCAAGTGTCGGACGAGCATTTGTTCTGGCAATCCCATGAAGACAGCAACAGCATCGCTACCATAGTCAAGCACTTGTGGGGGAACATGCGGAGCCGCTGGACCGATTTTTTGAATACGGACGGTGAAAAACCCTGGCGCGACCGGGAATCTGAATTTGAAAACGACTGGGAGTCCCGGGAAGAAATGCTGGAAAAATGGGAAGCAGGTTGGGCCGTTTTTCTGAATGCCTTGCACAGCCTGCGCGCTGCCGACCTGGATACCATCGTGTACATTCGAAACCAGGGACATACGGTGTTGGAAGCCATCAATCGGCAGTTGGCACATTACCCTTACCATGTCGGGCAAATTGTTTTTATTGCAAAAATGTGCGCGACACAATGGCAATCACTCTCCATTCCAAGGGGCGGTTCAGGAGCATTTAATGCGGAAAAATTTGCCCAACCACCACGCCGCGAACATTTCACGGAAGGATTGTAATCACCCGACTGCCTATGATGGAAGTATTGAATACTGCGCTGAAAAGGCTTCAGGGTCGACCGCGCCTGCTTTTTCTTATTGATGCTGCCGGTGCACTGGCCACGGCGACCTTTTTGATATTGGTACTGTCTAAATTCGAAACGATTTTTCGGGTACCGCCGCCCATGTTGGGGCTTTTGGCCGGAATCGCCAGTTTTTTTGCCATGTATTCATTGGGTTGTTTTTTGTTTTTTCCAGCCAATTGGCGCCCTTTTTTAAAGGTGATAGCCATTGCCAACCTTATGTATTGCGGTATCACTGTGGCTTTTGTTATCCGCCATTTCAACACCATCACATTGTGGAGTGTGTTGTACTTTGTTGGAGAAATGGCGATTATCGCAGCACTTGCCCGGTTTGAATTGATAACAGCAAAACCATCATCTTAACTTTACTGAAATGCGGAACAACATATTAAGAGCAATCCGTTGGTGGATTTTTGCCCTTTTGTGTATCCTGATCGGCCTGTATCCTTCGATTTATTTCATGATCGACCGAACTTTTGGTCTGTTGTCTTCCAAAAGCCCGGAAGTATTGAACGATTTGCTCTGGAATATCGGGTTTTACGGACACATCGTACCAGGTGGCCTGGCACTCCTGATCGGCTGGATTCAATTCAGCAAAAAAATCAGAACCCGCCAGCCGCTTCTGCACCGACGCATTGGGAAATTGTATGTTATTTCCGTGATAATCAGCGGAATATGCGGCGTTTTTATCGGGTTCTATGCCACGGGTGGCGTAGTTGCCGCAGCCGGTTTTATTGCTCTGGGAATGATCTGGCTGGGCAGCACATGGACAGCATATGCATCCGCGCGGAACGGGCAGTTCGACACCCACGAATCCTGGATGGTGTACAGCTATGCGGCCTGTTTTGCAGCCGTTACGCTGCGGCTTTGGTTGCCTGCACTCGTAGGAGCGATGGGGGAATTTGAACCTGCTTACCGCATCGTGGCCTGGTTGTGCTGGGTGCCGAACCTGGCCGTAGCATACTGGATAAATCGTTCTCGTGAAAACATGTTTTTCTCATAAATTAACACTGGGGTAAAATATGCAGGCGGCTACCATGTTTAAAATTATTTGTTTTAAATTTGCTTCTTTAAAATACCCTCTAACGAGTCATCACCATGCAACACAACGCCCGCTCCATCCGCCCTTTTATCGGCGCCAAAAATTTCGACCTCTCCTGCCGTTTTTACAGAGACCTGGGTTTTGAGGAAATCAAAATTTCATCCAATATGTCTCTGTTCACGTCTGGAAATCTTGGGTTTTATCTTCAAGATGCCTACGTACGCGACTGGGTGGATAACACTATGATTTTCATGGAAGTAGAAGACGTGGAGCAATTTTGGCGGGATCTACAAGCCCTTGATTTACCCGGTAAATATGAAAATGTGCGACTTGTTCCAATTCGTACCATGGACTGGGGCCGGGAGTGTTTTGTGCACGACCCTTCGGGTATTCTTTGGCATATTGGTGAGTTTTCAAAGTAAGCGGCTGATTACGATCTTAGAAAAAAAAAATTCGACATTTGCCTTTATCGCACTGACAATAGGTTGTCAGTACGCAGCCCTACCTTTGTAGCATCAATTTTCTTGTTATGAAAACCTACAAAGTATGTCAGAGTTGCTCCATGCCTCTGAAAAAAGATCCGTCCGGTGGCGGCACCAATGCCGACAGCTCCAAAAGCACCATGTATTGCAGCCTTTGTTATCAAAACGGCGCATTCTTGCAGCCAGATATGACGGCCTCTGAAATGCAGGGCTTTGTCAAAGAGAAGTTGAAAGAGATGGGGTTTCCCGGCTTTTTGGCAAAATTCTTCACCAACGGTATTCCCAAACTGGAACGATGGAAAAATCAGCAATAATCCTGGGTCGTCTGGCTACTTCGCTGGGCGTTAGAGATGAAAACCCGAACATCGAACTGGCGAAATCCATTGCAGCATCCATGGATACAGAGGCTGTTGGTATTCTTGTTGGACACCTGAAAGGTAAAAGCAGCGCTATCCAAAGCGATTGTATAAAAGCCAGAAAAAAAGGGTGGAAAAGGTGCTGAAGAAACTGCTGAAGTAAAAAAAACCACAGGCGCCCGATTGTGCAAGTCAGACTTCGCAAAGTTGACAAAGCGGAGCAGGCCGGGCCGGAGTTGGGCGTGCAGTCGAAAGCCGGACAAGTCAACGGCAAACTGCTTCCTTGAATCGGTAGCGTACCCCTAAAAGTAAAAGTGTTCGAGTCGCCGCAGAAAGAAGGCGCCTGTGGAATGGCAAAGGTAGGTGTTTTTCGAAATTCACCGATACAATTTGCCAGTTCAACGTACACTTCATTATTAAAATCATTGTTCTTTTGCATCAACGAACGCTTTATCAATGCGTTTTTGATGTATGAGAAATTTTTCACTCCTGTTTTTGATTTTTTGCGCTTTCGTTTTTTCCGCCCATGCGCAAAATGAAGTCTGGCTACACCTGGCGCCACGCCTTGGCAGCCAACCATTTGCCCTAAACACACCTGTGAGCCACCCGGATGGCGGTTATCAAATGCAGTTTTCCCGGTTCGAGTTGTACGTTTCCGACATAAAAATCATACACGACGGCGGGCAGGAGACACCCTGCACGGATGTATATCTGCTGGTACGGCCTGCTACCGACTCCATGTTCAACCTCGGACAGTATTCCGGCATTGAAAATGTAGAAGCCATCCGTTTTTCGGTGGGTGTGCCGCAGCCGATCAACCATGCAGACCCGTCTCTGCAACCTGCCGGCCACCCGCTGGCGCTTCAAGACCCTTCCATGCACTGGGGATGGGCAGGCGGCTATCGTTTTGCGGTGATGGAAGGCTTAGCCGGCGAGAACCTGGGCCAAGGGTTTGAGGTACATGCCCTGGGCGACAACAATTACAAAAGCCAGACGATTGCTGTTTCAGCCCAACAGGCTACTCCTGACACAAAAGTGATTCATTTATTAGCCGATTACACACAGGCAGCCCGTAATATTGATCTCTCACAGGGGCCCATCGAACATGGCACAACGGGCGTTCCAGCCACCCTGTTATTCAATTTCAAAAATTACGTCTTCTCTGCGCAGTCCACCACTCAAGTTGTTTGCCCTGCTTTTTCAGGGAATTTTCATGTGGCCCCCAATCCTCTAAAACCTGGCCTAACACCACAAGTTTATTTCCATTTTCCTGAAACCGGAGCGTACAAACTACTCGTTACCAACACATTAGGGCAAGTTATGTCACAACGCGACCTGGACTCAGGCATCACATCTCCCGTGCCACTGGAAGGTATTCCTGCTTCCGGTTTATACTGGGTACAGTTGTGGAAAAACGGCCGTCTGATTGCTACTGAAAAATTGGTCGGATTACACTAAACTGTCATGAGAGCAGTTTTGATCGCTGGCCTTTTTACATTTTTGATGGTATCGTGCAGAAAAGAACAGTCCATACCTGCCGATACCACTCCGGAGCCGCTTTTATTTGTTCCGCAGGGTTTTCCCATGCCGGAATTTCCAGCCGACAACCAACTTACTCCCGCGCGTTTTGCATTGGGCAAAAAATTGTTTTTCGACCCGATCATGTCGCTCGATAGCACTGTTTCCTGTGCTTCCTGCCATGATCCAGCACACGCGTTTTCAGACTCCGTGGCCTTGTCGCAGGGCGTAGCAGGCGCACCGGGTGTCAGAAATGCACCTACCCTGAGCAATGTGGTTTACCAGCCCTATTACACCCGAGAAGGTGGCCTGCCTACGCTTGAAATGCAGGTACTGGTTCCCATTCAGGAGCACAATGAATTCGATTTCAATATGTTGCGCATTGTAGATCGTTTAAAAAACGATACCACATATGTGCGTATGAGCAGGGAGGCATACGACCGCGCGCCCGATGCCTTCGTCGTCACACGAGCCATTGCATGTTTTGAACGCACCCTGGTTTCAGGAAACAGCCGTTACGATCAGTACCAGTACCAGGGCAAATCAAACGCCTTGACTGCTGCCGAACTACGCGGTATGGCGTTGTTTTTCTCCGAGCGCACATCCTGTTCGGCGTGTCATACAGGGTTTAATTTCAGCAATTACGCATTTGAAAACAACGGATTATATGAAACGTACCCGGATCCGGGGCGTTACCGCCTGACGCTCGATACGGCCGACCTGGCGCGGTTTAAAGTGCCCACCTTGCGCAATGTTGGCCTGACCGCGCCGTATATGCACGACGGCTCAATCTCATCGCTGGGAAAAGTGGTAGCACACTACAATGCGGGCGGTCAACAGCACCCGCACAAAAGCACTTTCGTAAGGCCCCTACACCTTACGGCACTGGAACAATCCGATTTGGTTCATTTTCTGGAAAGCCTGACAGATGAATCTTTCGCCCGCAATCCGAAGTTCAGGCCTTAAAACACACGCTGAAATTCATTCCAGCAGCAGAAACCCGGCCCATGCCATGGGCTGGTTGGGCCGGGAGTACAATAGCCGCATGTGTTGCTGGGCAGATTGGAAAGCGTCTGGCACGCGCTGCTTTTGTTGTAGCCATGCATCGTAGAAAAAGTTCATAAACTGTTGTGCATGCGTATCTTGAATACTCCACAGGGTCATAATGACGTAATGCACGCCCGCCATTTTGAACGCCCGTTGCAGGCCAAAAACGCCCTCTGCCGCTTCCATTTTGCCCTGCCCCGTGCCACAAGCCGATAGTACGGCAAGTTCTGTCCCTTCAAGGTTGAGCCGGCTTATTTCGAGGGCAGTCAGAATGCCGTCTTCCTGATTTTCATCTACCGTGGCGCCACGCCATACGCGATTGGCGCCGGCAAGTGCTAGTCCGGCGCGTGCCATCGGGTTGTCGGCTGAAGCGAACCCATTACTGGCGCCTGAAACAGGTGTTTGTATAAAAAAGCCATGTGTAGCCAGGTGTAGCAAAGACTGCGTCGTTTGGGTAGTCTGTTTAAAGAGTTCTTCCGATGCATTTCTTCCATCCGCAAAAACAGGATAGATGCCTGCTTCTTTCAGGTGATTGCATACTTCTACTGCCTCCTGTTGCGAACCTGGGAGAAATGACCAATCAGTATAAGGGGTTCCATCTCTGTTTCTAAGTACAGCGCCGGAAGTTGTCGTAGATGGCATCTGCATGTTATTTTCCGCATCGTAAAGGATACCGCCCATTACCAATGCGCGTTCCGGAGCGGAATATGCCGTGGTGGATCGTTTCAAATCAGGTACCTGATTGGTGCTCACCAGCCTGTGAACCTGAATCAAGTCGGACACTACCTGGCGGTCGGATACCGGAATAGCAGCAAAATTTATCTGATGAAGGATTCCTGCGGGGGCAAAATAAATCGTTTTCACCCCTTGCAACGACGCTTTGAGTGGGTTCCATATCAATTCCTGCAAGTTTTTCCCCTCGGAAAGGCTGGATTGTGGCGAGTAAACATGTCGAATCGCCGTCATCGACCGCATTTCCTTTTCTTCAAAAAGTATGACCTGGTGCGGATAGGTATCCTGTGGCCGCACTACCCAGGCCACATACCAGGTACTATCACCTTTCAGGTTTTCAATATTTCCAAATTCGATGGCTGCCTCATCGGGTTGCAGCGCAGCCTGTACCTCTTTCCACAAAGTTGCACTGCTGGCCTGTCTGAACACCTCGGATCCGAGTGCCAGGTTTCGTTCGAGTTCGTTGGAACGCCCCACGAGGCTATCCAACTGTGGCATCCGTTTTTCGGGAGGAAGCGCATATTGCCGGGAAATGTCCTTTTGAAGCACCTGCCATGCTTCGAATTGTTTGTTCAGTTGGGCATCTGGTTTTTTTCGCAGCGACTGAAATAACTGACGCCGACTCATGAGTGAAATACCTTTCACCGTCATTTCATAATCATAGGCAGCGGCGGTCAATTCCGGGAACTTAGGATGCCCCAAGGCAAATTGCATAAAAGAGCGATGCCTCCACTTTAAAAAAGTGTTGTAGTACTCCAGTTGTTCACGTTCGCTGAAATCGATCAGGTTTTCTCTTATTTCCAGAAGGGCATACCGAATATACTGAGTAGCCAGCCGGGCAGCATCACTCGGTCGGCCGCTGCGTTCCAGTGATGTCATGGCAAGATCTGTCAGGGTCGTCTGCTTGCTATACAGACGAGGGAACAATTGAATACACCTGGCGAGTTGTTCCTGCATGTATTCGGCACAACGCTCATATTGTCCTGTGGCCAGATACAACTGGCCCATGACTGCCACATAATTGAATCCTTCTGCGCTGTTGCTTACAGCCGGGTTGTCCAGCCTTTCCAGAAGTTCGGCGCTTAAAGCAGTGGCATCGTCATATCGTTTTAATTGTAAATAATTGTAAATGAGATTACTAAGTGCGGCTGCATAGAGAGGATGGCTGCGCCCTACGGTCGTTTCGAGAATAGTTTTTGCTTCTATCGACAACTCAAGTGCCGGGGCAGATTTGCCCGTTTTACGGTACAGTGCAGCGATGTTGGACAGTCGGATCGCATAGCGTACATGATTTTTCCCGAGGGTACGTTCGGTAAGTTGAAGTGCCACCTGGTATTGTTCCAGCGCACGGTTGAATGCACCGGATGTTTCGTATGCCAGGCCCAGGTTGTTGACCATAACCGGCAGATAAGGGTTGTCTTGTTCCAGGTATTGTTGCGCCAGTCGGGCGGCTGTTTCAAGTTCTGAAACGGCCTTTGCATTTTCGCCCATATCGAGGTGCAACATGGCCAGGTTTGACAAATGGGTCATGTAGTCTTCATGTTGTTCGCCCAGGTATTTCCTGGCATGATCTACGCCCGCCTGCAAATATCCTTCTGCTTCGCTCCAATAGCCGGAATGGTGCAAGATGTATCCGAGCACATCCAGGCTGGCGCCATACTCGATAGTAGATTCGGCGGAATCGCGCCGGATGATTTCAAGCAAACGTCGCGCATACGGAATCGCTTCATTTACATTTCCGGCATTGCTCAGGACTTGGATATTTTCAGACAATTCGTCCAAATCCATCTCTGCAATGTTTTTTTGGGAAGGCTGTGCGGAAACGACTGCGCTTACAAACAAAAAACTACAAAAAACAAGGTTTCTTAACAAGAGGGAAGGCATGTCAAATGTATTTACATCATGAATTTGCCGACAAACAACCAGTTGCCTGATTCTTCGTCTTCGATGAGGTAATAGTACAACCCTGTTTTAAAAAGTAATGATTTTTCAAGTAGAAAATTGCCATCTGGAGCAATTTTCAATGGTTCGCTGCTGAGGGGTTTCATTGATTCGAAGGCCGGCCGGCTGTTATTAAAAATCAGCACGCGCAATACCGATTCGGATACCTGAGAGCCCTGTATATTGCCGGCAAAACGAAATGCGGCCCTCCCATTCTTTGCGCTCAGTGTGGCATTCCGTGCTGGTTCCTGTACTGAAATCTTCCAGTCCTGGCTTCTGAATTGGGAACCGACGTATGTTTCCAGCGCTGGAATAGGTTCGTAGGACGCGGCCACCGGGCGAGATTTCTGAACGGCTTGCTGTGGTGGCGCATCTTGCGTGGGCGGCGCGTTTTCTGCAGGCGTTGTCGGGATGGATGGTACGGGTTCGGATACTGGCGCAGGC
>JAEUUT010000184.1 GCA_016787415.1 Saprospiraceae bacterium
TTCAACGTTCGTCCCGGCACCTATACCGAACGCATTCAGATCAGCGCTATTCCTGGCTCTAATGTCAATCGAACCGTTACTTTTCAGGCAGAAAATGGCGATAGCAGCAGTGTATTGCTGCTGAGTACCACGGCCACCAACACCACCAACTACCTGATTTCGCTGCAAAACGTAGCGCGGGTGACGCTCAAACGCCTGTCGTTTCAGACGCCCGAGTCCGGCCTGTATTCGACGGCCGTAGCGCTGTACAATGTGAGCAATTTCAGGATGGAAAACTGTCGCTTGTCGGGCAGCCTCAACAGCGCTCCGCAGAGCACCAACGGAAGAATTACCCTGCTCATTACAGGCATCAACCCCAATGTGACGGTCAAAAACTGCCTGTTCCTGAATGGGTACCAGGCCATCAGTGTGCTGGGCGGCGAAACGCTGGTATCGGCAGATATGGTGATAGAAAACAACCGCTTCAAAGGCGCACTTGCAGAAGCCCTCATTGCTGTTTATGCCCATCAGATCAAGGTTCAAAAAAACGTGGTCGACACCTGCGCGCTGGGTTTTAGAATCAATTATTGCAGCACGGCGGTGGTGCAGCACAATCGTATTTACACGACTTACTACGGGTGTTTGGGTATGTATGAATGCCGCGGCACGGCCAATACCCGTTGCCTGGTAGCCAACAATATGATGAGCAATGCGGGTGAAAACACCCAGGTCAACGGCGCCCTTATCCAGTCCTGCCGTTACCTCGATTTTGTGTACAACAGCCTTAACATCCTGTCCGGCTCCGACGATTGCAAGGGACTTTTCCTGGCCAACAGCAGCCGATACATCCGCATCCAGAACAACTCGATTGTGGTGCGCCCCGGCGGTTTGCCGGTTGTGACACAAAACGAACTCAACGAAGTGGAAACGTTCAGTCATTGCAACCTATATGACGGTACGACGGTAGCCAATTTGCCGCCCAACAGCATCAGCCGCAACCCATTCTACGCCGGCACGAGCGATTTGCACGTTTCCAATGCCGTTTTGAACGGACTGGGCACCCCTTTGTCCTCTGTAAGCATCGATGCCGACGGTGAAAGCCGCAACGCGCTGACACCCGACATCGGCGCCGATGAATACACACCTGTGCAGCGCTCGGTGGCAGTGGCGGGTTTTGTAAATCCTTCCGTCGATTCGATATACTGTGCAGCATTGCCGCTGGAAATCCTGCTTCAAAATACTGGTCTCGAAACGCTGTCGTCGGCCACCCTTACCGTCACCCTGAACGGTGTGGAGCAAGCCCCCATTCCCTGGACGGGCACACTGACTTCCGGGCAGGCCATGCAGGTGTCGCTGGGCCTGCAAAACCTCGTTCCATTGCATGGAAATACCGTTTCTGTACAATGTAGTAGCCCCAATGCGGATACCGATTTTTTTCAGGACGACGATATGCTGACCTTTGAAAACCTGTTTTCGGGACTGTCGGGTACATACACCATCGGCGGCGCAGACGGCGATTTTCCCAGTTTTACGGCTGCTGTGAACAATGCCTCCAAAGGCGGACTTTGCGGCAATACCACCCTGCTGGTGCGCGACGGCGTGTACAATGAGCAGGTGCAGATATGGCCGCTCAAAGGCAGTTCGCCGCAGCGCTGGCTCACATTTGAAGGGGAAAGCGGCGACAGCACGGCGGCTGTTTTGAGTGCGGCGGCCAGCGTGAATAATACCTTTACCCTGCGCACCCAACTTGCCCGTTTTTTGAAATTCAAACACCTGAAAATCAAACAAACGGCGAATCCCAACAATGTTTCCCCTGTTTTCATTGCTTTCGGAACGGATATTACTTTTGAAAACTGCATTGTAGAAGGTTATTTCAGCGGCAATTCGTCCGACAGCGAATATGCATTTGCGGCGTTTCCTGATTCCAACCTGACGGTGCGGCATTGTGTCATACAGGGCGCAGGTATGGGCGCCAATCTGGTGGGTACCGGCCCTGTTAAATACAACCTGGTTTTTGAAAACAACCGTGTGTATGGCGCCAGCGATGATTGCCTGAATCTGCAAAAATGGCGCAATGTGCGGGTACGCAACAATGAATTTGGCGCCGCCTCTTTCAACAGTTTATACGGCATTTACGGCCTGAATTTGAACAATTACGACATCAGCAACAACCGCATAGGCATCGGTGGCGTGCAGGCTACCGTGGGGATGTACCTGATCAATTGTTCCAATTTTAACAAAGACATTTCCCTGGTGTCCAACAATTCCATTTCCATGAACCTGGGCACGGGCATAGTGGCTGTTGGGCGAGGGATGTGGATTCTTAATTGCGATTCTATTCAGTTGATTCACAATACTATACGGCACAATTCTGCGGATACGGACAACCTGGCTTTTGACATGCAAAATTCCAAAGGCGCGCATGTTGTCAATAACGTTTTTGTCAATACAGGGCTCGGCCTGGCCTTCAATTCGGTAGGCAATACCGCTTCGCATTTCGATTACAATGTGTACTATACCAATGGCGCGCAATTGTGCTACGGCAGTGCCGAACTGAGCGGCATCCAGGCATTGACCGGAGCAGATCAGCATTCCGTGCAGGCCAGCCCGATGTGGACCAACGCCTTGCCCGACAGCCTTTCGCTGCACAACCCGGTGCTGGAAAATATCGGCACAGAGACGGAGGTACTGACTGATATTCGTGGCTACGCACGCCAGTTACCCAATCCCGATCCGGGGGCTTTTGAAACGCCTTCGGCGCCGCTGGTACAACTTGGCCCGGATGTGGCTGCGTGCGGCCAGGTGGCCTTGCAAGGCTTTGCCCCCGGCGCATCTGCTTATTTGTGGAATACGGGCGCTACTACTCCCGGCATTACAGTGGATAGTTCCGGCACTTATATTCTGACGGCGTCCAACGCTATCGGCAGCAGTACCGACACGATCGAAGTTGTAATTTACCATTTGCCTGAAGTGGATGCCGGACCGGATGCATTTTCCTGCTTTGGCGACACCGTCATGCTACAGGGTAGCAGTTCGGGCACTTGTGTCTGGAGCGACGCGTTGGGTAACCCGCTGGAAGAATCATGCCTGTTGACTTTTGTCGCCGGGGAAACAACCCATTTTATTCTCGTTGCCACCAGCGCCGACTTGTGCCAGGCATCCGATACGATGATGCACCAGGTGTTACCGCTGCCGCCTGTGCCTGTGGTGGAGCGGAGTGGCGGGGTGCTGTCCGTGTCGAGTACCGGCGCTTTGCAATGGCTGCTGGACGGAAATCCGATTTTAGGCGCCCATGAAATGAGTTGGATGCCACTTGTTTCCGGGCTGTATTCGGTACAGGCGACCAATCCGGAAGGCTGCTCAGTGGTATCGGAACCTTACTTTTTTGTGGAAAGCAGCACGGCAGCAGCGCCTGAACGTGCGGTTCGAATTTTTCCCAACCCTGTCGGTGAAGGGTATTTGTTTGTGCAGGTTTCCGGCGATTTTGTGCCGGAACGATTTGCGCTTTACAATTCACAAGGCCAACTTCAAAGCAATGGCCTGGTAAAAAAAGATGCCATCGATCGCTTCCATTTACCTGCTCCGGCTGAAAAAGGCGTTTATTTTTTGAAACTTTCGGCCTCCGATGGATTTACCTTCCTTCATAAAATAGAAGTGCTTTAACCTGTATGATGCCCGATCAGATTTCCAGCCCTCGCCTCCAACTCCAACTTCTGCGCCCCGACGACCACGCGTTCATGCGCGTACTGGTGAATACGCCCGGTTGGATACGGTTTATTGGCGACCGCAACGTGCATTCGGAAGCGGACGCCAGGGCTTATGTAGAGCGTATTAGGAACACGCCCAACCTGTATTACTGGGTAGCATGGCTCCGCGACAGCCAGGCGCCAATCGGGGTCGTGTCGTTTTTGAAACGCGATTATTTGCCACATTTCGATATAGGATTTGCGTTTTTGCCCGAACACCAGGGGCAGGGTTACGCCACAGAAGGCGCCCGGGCGGTGCTGGACATAGCGAGCGGGCTGCCGGAATACCAGCTCGTGCTGGCGACGCTCCTGCCGGATAACG
>JAEUUT010000189.1 GCA_016787415.1 Saprospiraceae bacterium
GCTAATCCCGTTGCTCGTATGTCTGTTTGGCACGACAACGATCCTTCATGCCCAGGTTCCTAAGAACATCTCAGTTCCGACCCGTGTAATTCCTGTCTATCACCCTTCTGGAAACAACGCCGAAATGATGTGCAACAATGCCGGCACATTTACATTGGGCGCTTTTAACGGACAGAGCAATGACACCAATCTGACGGGTCCTCAGGACACCATTTTCCTATGCCGCAACGACCAGATTCAAATTGACCACAACGGCGACTTTGATTTGTCGGGCGACCCGCAACCGGCCACTGCTCCTGGCATCGGCTGGGCCTTTTACACTTGTGCGCCTACGATTATGGGCGACAACCTGCAAACCATTTTGACCGATCCCTGCATCCTGCCTGGCGCGACCAACGGCATTTGGGTGGCTACCGACCAGGCGAACGGTGATATCCTGTTTAACAACAACGGCGGGCTTCAAACGGCTTTCAACAGCGGCCAGCCTATTACACTGCACTTCGCCCCGATTACGCTGGATGCTTTTGCTACACAAGGTTTTGAAGGCACCACTCCGGGCCCCTGCGTGAACGTCAATACTGCTGTAGAGTTCAAAGTGGCATACCTGAACGCCATTGCTGAAAGTGGTGTTTCCTCCAATTTTGGCAATGACTGCCTGGGTAAATTCCGCATTGAAGGCGGTTATCCAGAACTGAATCCGCAAGCAGTATATACGATTTCCATTACCCTGAACGGCAATCCAAACGTGCATGCGGTCATTCAAACGGCCGCCTCTCAGTTGTTTCACGGCGCAGATGTTATCTTTTCCGTTCCACAAAGCGGCACGTATGACGTGACGGTGGAAGACGGCAAAAGTTGCGGCCTGACGTTTCAGATTGCTATGACAGCCTGCAACCCGATCGACAATGTGCTTTTTGCCATGCCGGATACGGTATCGCCTCCAGGATCGACGATTTGTGTACCTATTACAGTGGGAAATTTCGACCTCGTAGGTTCTTCGTTTTCCGTAAACTGGGATCCTACCATTTTGCAATACAACGACGTACAGAACGCAAACCCTGCCATTGGCGCCTTCAATGCCAGCAACCTGAATACGCAAAACACCAATATTGGTCAACTCGGTGCTATCATTTACGACCAGGTCAATCTGGGCAATGTGATCAGCATACCGGATGGCGAAACGGTATTCGAAATATGTTTTACTGTTGTCGGGCAATTAGGTGAATGTACTCCGCTGACCATTACCAATGCTCCTTCCGCTATCAATATGGAAGATGAATTTGGTACTGCAGTGGCCCTTACCGTTCAGGAAGGCCAGGTATGTGTCGATTTTGTTCCGCTGCAATTCACCACGGAGGTAATTGATACAACCTGTAATGGCACTGCCAGCATCCGTGTAACGGCTACCGGTGGTCAGACACCATATGAAGTGACCCGTCAGCGCCTTCCAAGCGGCTCCGTGAGCATTGCTACCATTTCAACTGCGGGCGGAAGTACGATTTACACGGGCCTTACCAGTGGCGATTACCTGATTCGGGTAACCGACAACAACGGTTTTGGCAATACCGTAGAAGATACTATTACCATTGATATTCCTACCCTGGGTGTTGCCCTCGATGTAACCAGCCAGTTGCCCACTTGTAATGGAAGTACTGATGGCGTGGTAACAGCCAGCGTATTGCTGGGCTCTACACCTGTTAACAATCCTGCGCCGCCGCAATACACCTTCGCGTGGTCGCCAGCCAATGTGCCCAGCCCAACTGCTGCCACACAAACCGGCGTAGCCGCGGGCAGTTATTCTGTTACGGTTACGTATGCAGCCACCGGCTGTACTGCCGTGGCTTCCGGCGCACTGGGCCAACCATCTGCCATCAACGACCAGAATGTTACGGTAAACCCTGCCTCCTGCACGGGCGTTTGCAACGGCTCTATCACCTATACGGCTACCGGCGGCACGCCCTACACCAATACAGGTTCCAATACCTACGATTTTGTATGGGAATATACGCCTGATGTGGCCACGCTACCCGTACCCGTCGCCAATGGCACAGGTAACGGCAATCCTTTTGTTATCGACAACCTGTGTGCCGGATCTTACTACGTCACCATCACGGATGCCAATGGCTGTACTGCTACGGACGAAATTGAACTCACCGACCTGCGCGTCGTCGATCTCGTACTTACTTCGCAGCAAAATACCTCCTGCTCCAAAGTAGACGACGGTATGGCTTGCGTTGAAGTGCAGGAATCGCCTGCTTCAGGTGGTACTTACCAGTTCTTCTGGCAGCCAGTTGGCTTCACGCAGACCAATCCCTCTGCCACCACTTCCTGCTACGACGGACTGGCAGCGGGCACCTATAGCATTCTGGCTACCGACGCAGTAGGTTGTGCCGATACGCTTACGGTAACCATTACCTCGCCGGCAGAACTCGTTATCGACACGATCAGCCTGCAACAGCCATCCTGTAATTTCCAGAACGACGGCTCTATCAGCACCTTTACTTCGGGAGGCTCCGGCGGCCCCAATTACTCCTTTATGTGGAGCAACATGGCCGCAACTTCGTCTATCAATGGACTTGTTCCGGGCACTTATACCATCACGGTAACCGACCTGAATGGTTGCAAGGACTCGCTTACGTTCGATCTGGCATTGCCCGACCCGCCGGCAATCACGAGCGTCGACTCTATTTCGGTACGATGCGGCAATGACGGATGCCTGACGGTCAATTCACCGACCGGCTCCAGTTATGTTTGGCAAGACATCGACGGAAACTTCCTGCCCAGCAATACCAACGAAGCCTGCAACCTGAACGGAGGCGAATACATCGTCACGATCCAGGATCTGGCAGGATGCGCTTCGCAGGATACGCTGCGCCTCGATACCGTAGAAGTGCTGACTTTCTCGGACACGACCTTCCTGGAGCCATCGTGCTTCGGATACGATAATGGACGCATCAGTGTAGGTGTAGCCGGCGGACATCCGAACTATACATTTGCCTGGACGCCAAGCGGCCAGGCTACCAGTACCCTGATCGATGTAGAAGCGGGTACTTATTCCCTGTCGGTAACTGACTCGCAGGGTTGTACCCTGACCGGCGACTTTACGCTGAACGAGCCACCCGCTATTGTGAATACCTTCCTGTCATCGCCGATACAGGCGGTTTCCTGCTTCGGCACTTGCGACGGGGTAGCCTCACCGGTGGTGACGTATGACAGTACGCCACCTACAACGGGCAATTTTAGTTTCGTGTGGGACAATGGCAGTACGGACTCCTTGCGAACTGACCTTTGTGCCGGTGTTAATGTAGTTACCATTACCGATGGCGGCAACTGCTTCCTGGTAGATCAAATATTTATCGACGGCCCATCGGCCGTATCGTTTACCACCCTCGACAGTACGGCAGCATCCTGCAATGGCGTTGCCGACGGCGCCGTCAATGTAGTCGGCTCCGGTGGCAACGGCGGGCCTTTCACTTATATGTGGAGCGTACCGGCCTCTACTGCTTCTGTTACGAACCTCGCTGCGGGTGTGTACACGGTTACCATCTCTGACCAGGATGGCTGTACCGGTGTTTACAGCACGGAAGTCACCGAACCTGATCCGCTGGTGCTGACAGAAGGCCCCGGCGCCGACATCCAGTGTTTTGGCGGCGATGACGGCGAACTCAGTGTAGTAGTAACGGGAGGCAATACAGGAACAATTACATACAGTTGGTCGGACGGCACCAATATTGTAAGCACTACCGTAAATGCGCCTAACCTGGCTTCCGGCACTTATGCTGTAACGGCTACAGATGCGGCCGGTTGTACGGGTACGCTCGACAACCTGGTACTGGCAGATCCGCCGCCCGTACAGGGCTCGTACCTGCCTTGGGAGCCGCTGCTTTGCAATGGCGATGAAACAACCCTCGTGATTGACACCATTTTTGGTGGCGCAGGCGCTCCGTATCAGTTCAGTCTCGATTACGGCGTACAATTGTCGCAGGACTTCCCGATCACCGTAGGTGGCGGCGAACACTACATTACCTACTATGATGTGCGCAACTGCGAATACACGGATACCATCACCATCAATGAGCCGGATCCGATTGTCGTGTCTTTTGACCCGGCCGAAATTGAAATTGAACTGGGCGACTCGATCGTATTGCAGCCTATTATTACCGGCGCCGTGGTAGACACGTTCGTTTGGGCGCCGGCAGATTTACTGCTCAACCCACTGGTGCTCAATCCGACAGCCTATACGTTTGAATCACAGGCCTACTCACTGGTGGTGCAGGATGAAAACGGCTGTACAGGAACAGGCTCGATACTCATAAATATTGACCCGAACCGCAATGTATTTATCCCGAATATTTTCATTCCTGGCAACCCTGCCGGTATCAACGACCACTTTAATGTGTATTCAGGAGCCGGGGTTAAACAGGTGAATTTCATGCGCGTGTTCAACCGCTGGGGTGAATTGATGTACGAACGGGAAAGTTTCTACCCCGACAATGACAACCTTTCCGAAGGATGGGATGGTCGTTACAAAGGCGACTACGTGAACCCGGGCGTTTATGTGTACACCATAGAAGTGGAATTCCTGGATGACCGTGTGCTGCTGTATCGCGGCGACGTGACAATTGTGCGATAAGCGACTTCCGGATTTCTAAGTTCTATATCCCGAATTTTTGCTCCTGGGCAGAAATTCGGGATTTTTTTTGTGCCAGGTCGCCATTTCATGACAGTTCTTGTCGGGCATTTGCCAAGTGATACACACAAACATTTTTTACCACTTTTTACATTTACCTTTCGCACCATTTTTCAGCATCAATCTATCTACCTGCGATGAAATTTTTACCATCCCTGCTTGTGCCGCTGACCTTCCTGTTCAGCGGAAATCTGGTTGCCCAGATCGGTTTTACCAAACACACAGAATTGCTCACCCCTTCAGAACATTACAGCGGCATTGCCATCGG
Organism: Saprospiraceae bacterium; assembly: GCA_016787415.1. Taxonomy (GTDB): domain Bacteria; phylum Bacteroidota; class Bacteroidia; order Chitinophagales; family Saprospiraceae; genus M3007. The sequence continues at coordinate 4,959 of JAEUUT010000189.1, forward strand.
AGTAACCGATGTGAATGGCGATGGTCTGGACGACATTATTCGCCTGGATCAGGGTCAAATATTATCTGTCTCCTACCAGGCGGCCCCTAACCAGCCTTTTACCTTGCTCCAGTTGTCATCTGTTTCCAATGAAAGCCAATGGGGCATGTGCGCAGCAGATGTAGACAACAATGGCTATTCAGACTTTATGTCGGGTGGAAGTTACGATGGTATCAAATTTATCACTGCGAATGAAGACGGTACGGATTACAATACCGTTGTGATGAGCGCACCGCAGACATTCGTTCAGAACGTCAATTTTGCCGACGTCAACAACGATGGCTGGCTCGATGCTTTTGTATGCCACGACGATGGTGTTGCGCGTATTTTTGGCAATAACGGCGATGGTACTTTTACCTACCAGCAAAACTGGATCGACCTGACTACCGTACCTGTTTCCGACAACTCCGGCAACTACGGCTCTATCTTTTCGGATGTGAACAACGACGGCCTGATGGACCTTTACATTGCCAAATGCCGCCAGGGAGTGAACAACCCTGCCGATGCACGCCGTATCAATCAGTTGTTTTTGAACAATGGCGACGGCACTTTCACGCAGGATATCACCAATGCTTCGGGGCTGCGTATCGGCGCACAGAGTTGGACTGCCGATTTCGGCGACATCGATAATGATGGCGACTTCGACTGTTTCATCACCAACCACGACGTTTCCAGCCAATTGCTTGAAAACGATGGTTCGGGCCACTTTACGGATATTACGGCTTCCGCCGGTTTCCTGAATGCCATTCCTGGCACACACATGCAAGGCGTTTTCCGCGATTTTGACAACGATGGCTATATCGACATCCTGGTGTCGGGCTCCAGCCATTATTTGCTCAAAAACAATGGTAACAAGACGTTTACCATCGAAAGCAATCATTTTGACAACAACGACATCGAATCGTTTGCCATTGGCGATTTGAACAATGACGGTTTTCAGGATATATATGCCGGTTATGCCAATATCTACACCACGCCCAGCAATATTCCGGATGCCTTGTGGCTCAACAACCGGAATTCGAACAGTTATTTCGGACTTAACCTGCGCGGCGTACAATCCAACCGCGACGGCATTGGCTCCAAAATTTACCTGTACAGCGCACTCGGTATTCAGGTGCGGGAAGTGCATTCCGGACAGAGTTATGGTATTATGAACTCCATGCAGGTGCATTTCGGCATGGGCCAGGAAACTCAAATAGACTCGGTTGTAGTCTACTGGCCTTCCGGCACGCACGATGTGCTGGTAAATCCTGCGCTCAACCAATACCTCACCCTCTACGAAGGAGGTTGTCAGGCCCCGCCGGTTATCATTGCCGCAGCAGGAAGCACGACCATTTGTTCAGGCCAGAGCGTTCGACTGGATGCCCCGGTTGACTTCACCTACCAGTGGAGCAATGGCGAAACGACTGCTTCCATCAATGTCACAGAAGAAGGTAATTACAAGGTGACGGTTACCAATGGTGAAGGCTGTTCCTCTGTCTCCAACGTAATTCGGGTGATCGTTGATCCGGTAGAAACCCCCACCCTCACTGTTCAGGGCGATACGGTTTTCTGCGCAGGCGGATCAGTGCAGTTGTCTTCTTCAACGGCCAGCGCGTATACGTGGAGCAACGGCGCCACGACGCAAAGCATCACCGTTTCTGAATCGGGCACTTATTTCGTCACAACGCAAGGATTGTGCAATGAATTTACCTCGACTTCCGTATCTGTGGATGTATTGAGTTCGGAGGCGCCATTGGTGCAAGGTGATACTATTGCCATCGAC
>JAEUUT010000095.1 GCA_016787415.1 Saprospiraceae bacterium
TGTCGCCATGTCCTCCGGCGTCGTCTGGCTGTCGTCGTTGGCTATGGGTGGGTCGTTTACAGCATTGACGGTAATGGTTACCATAGCCTGGTCGCACTGATTGGGCGTACCACCATCGCAATAGGAATAGGTGTAGGTATCCGTGCCATTAAAGTTCGGATTCGGTGTATAGGTAAAGGTGCCGTCCGGATTTTGCGTCAGCATCCCGTTCGTCGGCGGTACTACCACTGTAATATTGGTCATCGGACCATCGGGGTCTGTATCGTTGGTAGAAACATTACCCATTAACACGCCGTCTTCGTTCAAAGTATAGGTATCCGGATTGGCATCCGGTGCATCATTCACTGCATTTACATTAATGGTTACGGTAGCAATATCACAATCGCCATCTGCATCACAAATCTGATAGGTCACCGTTACAGTGCCATTGAAATTTGCAGGGGGTGTATAATTGATCTGGTCGTCAGTAGGGTCATTGGGTGTTCCATTGTTATCTACAGTCGCTGTGCCGAAAGCAGGGGGAGTAATAATGGTAATGGGCCCGGAAGCAGGGATATTGTTTCCAAAATCATCATTGTTCGTTACATCAATCAGAATAGAGTTGTCTTCGTTTACGCTCACCATGTCATCTACAGCATCTGGAATGTCATCCAACGGGCAATTAAACAGAGCCGGATTCGTAATATTTCCCGCATATATGTCGGTAGAAATGCCATCATTCACACTCACAGACATCTGGTTATTGATATTAATGCCAAATGCATTGAACAGCGACTGCTGAATGCTATTGTTGTTCGTATGCACCTGAATCGCTCCTCCTACACAATCCGAGGGCACCCTGAAGGTAAACAATTGTACCGGCTGGCCAGAAGTTGTTACCGGCGAGGGAGAGTTTTGGAGCACGCACTGATAAATATCGTTGCCCTGCATATCGGAGGCTGGGTTACCAGACATGGCGTACAGTGCAGGCGTAATTTTTTCAATCCTCCAGGAACCGGTAATATCCGTGAATGTACCCGTGGCGGGCAACACTGGGATCGCCGGATTGAGTACCGTTCCGGCAGGCACATAAAAAGTAAATACTGCCGTGGAAATGGTCACATTACCAGAGGTAAAATTCGGATATGCCACAGCCGTGAGCTGCAATGGATCCATTGTGTTTTGCAAGAGGGCATACTGAATCGTATTCTGAGACAGCAAAATGCGGCTACAGAACAAAATACCCAACATGAGAAATAGCGGGAGTCGAAGTTGCTTCATATTAAAGTTTGTTTTTTTCAGAAAAATGGAAAGGGTATGCGTCCGCACCTGAAGCCGAAACACTATGGCAATTGCTGCCGGATGACGAAAGTCTGGCTCCGAAGAATATTCCTGGGGTGTGTATCCACATTGTTAAAAAGGAAATCCACGTCATTGTCCTGTCCGGCATAAATAGTGCGGGCATTCAGGTTGACATCACCCGAGAAATACCCTTGCAGGATGTAGGTTTGAGAGCGTAGAATATTACCAGGAGCCTGATCCACCTGGTTAAAAATGGCGTCTTTGTCATTGTTTTCGCCTGCAAACACCACTTTAGTGTCTATTTTGCTGTTGGCTGCCCAGAGCGCATAGGTGCCGCCGATTGTGGCCTGTTCATACCCGTTCAGATTGGTTCCGTCATCCCACAGCGGGGTACTCAGACTGGTAAAATCTACCAGCGTCCCGGAGGGTGCCAGGGCAACGGGATTTGCTGTCATCGTTCCCAGGTGGTTTCTATGGCGAACAGAAACGTAGTAGGAAGCGGGGGCAGAATTGGCAAACAACACACCCGAAACCCCATCGACGTCTACGACGTCGCCATCGCGTTGCAGGAGCGCCGAGCGGGTTGCAACAATAGAGTTGTAATTAGAGCCATCTCTCAACTCGATGTACACCCAATCGACGATGGAATTCGAAGACTGCTCGGAAAAGACCGTCGCCGGCTGTGACACCGTCTCCCCTCCCCCGCCATTCACATGCAAAAAAGTGGTTGTTGAAGAATATGGCTCCGTCGCAGGTATCCGCAATGTCGGCGTCCGCAGGTCATCGCGCATCAATCCGCCCGAACCGCCGACCAAAGCACCCTGCAACTGCATCCTTACCTGAAGACGGACGGATGCAGCGGTTACATTTACCATTACGGAAGCCTGATCGCACTGGTTGGGCGTGCCACCATCGCAATACTGGTAGGTAAACTGGTCAGTTCCGTTGAAATTGGCGTTGGGTGTATAGGTAAACGTGCCATCGGGATTCAACATCAAGGTGCCGTTCGTCGGGCTCATCGATACTGTAATGGTTTCGGCAGGCCCATCCACATCCGTGTCATTTGTCGATACGTCGCCATTCAGCGGATTATCCTCCGTGATGTTGTATGTGTCATCGGCTGCGTTGGGTGCATCATTCACGGCATTCACGGTAATGCTGACGGTAGCATCATCGCACAAGGCAGGCATGGCGCCGTCGCAATATTGGTAAGTGAATTGATCCGTGCCGGAATAGTTGGCATTGGGGGTGTAGGTAAACGTGCCGTCGGGATTCAGCATAAGCATTCCATGCGTCGGGCCCGACAATACAGACACCACCACTGCCGGCCCGTCGGGATCGGTATCATTCGATACGACGTTGCCCGACAGTGGCGTGTCTTCGTTCAGAGTGTAAGGGTCCGGATTGGCGACAGGAGGGTCGTTTTCCGGAACCACGTTGATAAATACCGTTGCGTTATCGCAATCACCGGTTCGTTCACAAATCCTATATACCAATTGATCTGTTCCTGAATAGTTGTTCACCGACGTGTACACGATGGTATCGTCGGTAGGGTCATTGGGGGTACCATTGTCGTTTACCGTAGCAGTGCCATGAGCAGGAGGGGTGACGATGGTAATGGCCGAAGTGGACGGGCCGTCATCCCCGAAACTGTCATTTGTCAATACATTGATTGTGACCGGCTCATTCGAATCGAGGGTAACCATATCGTCGTTGGCCACCGGAAGCGGATCGCATCCATCGGGCTGACCGTCGCCGTTGGAGTCGAGGTTGTCTGAACTACCGCAGCATTTATCTATACAATCCGGAGCGCCGTCATTATCAGAATCCGAGTACACAAAAGCGCCATATACATTCGTTACAGTGAGCACAGAAGCGAGCCCGCCCATACTCAATTGTACCTCGTCAAACGAAAGTGTGGTTTTCATGGTAATCTGACTCAGACCGGAAGCGGGATTCAGCACTTTGGCCTGGAGCAGGCCACTTCCGCTGAACTGATCGCGCTGCACGCCATTGAGGTAGGTGGTAATTCGAATGCCGGACAATACCGTTACATCGGCGATATTAAAAGAAGAGGAAATGGTAAAGCCCGTGACGTATCCGGCAGGAATTGTTTGCCGCGTTTTGACGGAAACACTGCCACGTGCAGCCAACACACCCGCCGAAATATCAATTATCGTGTAATTGGAAGGACTTGCATCGATCAGATTGCCCACACGGCTCACTGAACATCCGACGCAGGCGCCTCCGGTGATACCACTTCTGTCATAGGAAATTTGCCCGCAATACGTGGCGTCGCTTGCAATCAGATCCTGTGAACACAGATCGGCGTCGCTCAGGTTTGGGCAGCCCGAAGTCGGTTCTTCAAAAGCATAATACACCCGCAGGGAAGTCAGGGCGCCCACTACCGAAGTAGTCACCAGTTCCACTTCATCAAATGAAAGTGTGGTGACAAAACCCAGGCGTTCCTTGTTGCCATCTCCGGTAAGCGCCGAAGCGCCCAAAAGGCCATTGCCGACTGTCGCCGTTTCCCGCAGTACGTTGTTCAGATAAGTGCGTATTTGCAGCGAACTCAAGGCCGTTGCATCCAGCAGACCGCCTACGGCTTCCACCAGAAAACCTGTTCTTCTGCCCGCCGGATATACCTGCGAGTTGTCTTTTACAGAAATGATGGAGGTGGCAGTAAGTACCCCCACACCAATGGTATAGGTCGAATAATTGCTCAAATCGCCATCTATCGCCTGGGTGCCGCCCCCGCAGAGAATACAAATTCCACCGGTAAGGCCCGTCTGATCGATTGTGACGCCGAAACCCGTTATTGGATTGTTACAGGCGTAATCAAGTCCCTGCTCCTGATGGTTGATAAAAACGGTGTCTTTACACGTGCCTTCCGTAAGTACAAACCCGTAAATGCCATCCGCAGTGAGGCCGGTTACAGCACCGCCGGAACTGACAGAAGCAGCCGATGGATTAGAAGGCAACGCCGACCATGTTTGTCCTACCCCTGCTACGGGCAATTGCGCCGTCGTGGTGGAGGGGCAGGCAGTAAGATCGGTTCCGGCATTGACCGTACAAACAGCCGCGTCGCAGCCATTGGGAATGCCGTCGCCATCGGCGTCGAGGTTATCATTTTGTCCGGCACATTTGTCAACACAGTCTACAAAACCGTCATTATCGCTGTCAGGCCGTACAAAGGCATAATAAGCGCGCACATCCACGCCTACGGCGATCAGGCCGCCGTCGATGCGCAACTGGATTTCATCAAAAGGAAGGGTGGTTTTAAAACTCAAAGCCTGCAAATCGCCGCCCAAAACGCTGAGATCGGCCAGACTGGAAAATGATTTCGTTTCCTGTGGCGAGCCCGACAAGTACGTTCTGATGGACATTCCACCGAGTACCTGTGCGCTGAGCAAACCCAGTATGCCATTGTCTCGTACCACAAACCCTGCATCATAACCGGCAGGGATGGGGATACTTGTACTTGCCTTGACGGATACACCCAGTACGGCTCCTATGCCCAAACCCATGGCAAGTCGTCCAAAGTTGGTAGTATCGGCGTCAACCACCCGGCTGGTATTGGTCACACAACCAATACATATCCCGCTGAGGGTTCCAGAGTGGCTGTTTTCGATGGCCGGTGTGTACGTAGAGCCGGTGATCACTTTCGTTGTACAATTGTAATCGCAACCGGTATGTTCCACGAAAGCATAGTAAACCCGAATAGACGACAAGGCAGTTACCAGGCCGCTTTGCACAAATTCTATCTCGTCAAAAGATTGCGTGGAAAGAAATGAAAAACGCTGTTTACCGCCTGATCCGCCCAGCACATTGATTTGCAGGGTGACACCACCTGTAAAGGTTTCCTGCAACACATTATTAAGGTAGGTACGAATCTGAAAACTGCCGAGCAGTCCGCTTCCTAGCAGTCCGCCTTGCGGTTCAACTACGAAGCCGCCGCGGGTGCCTGCATCGTACACCTGCGCAATGTCTTTGATGGATACGATGGAAGCCCCCAGCACGGTAGCAGTCGGGTTGAAGGATGTGTAATTGCTCAGGTCGCCATCAAGGAGATTTTTCACATCTGCATTCCCACATAAAACACAGGCCGTACCCCCAAGCAGGTCGTCGATAACCACGTTTTTGCCCGTAAGCGGGTCATTGCAAACCGAAGGCGTTATCATTCCTCCGCCCTCCGGCGCTAATAAATATCCGGCGTCGGTAATGGGTGGCTCCAGAAAAAGCGCATCAGGTTGCAGGAAATATTCGCTCGACAGGCCCGGAAGACTGTCGGGCCAGGTTGTAGGAAAATGAACTGCGCCAGCGACCAGAGGGACAGGGTCAGCGCCGGCGCAGAAAACAAACAATAATACAATATAGTAACAGTGCCTCCTCCAATCCGGATATCGGGAAGAGGAAGTAGATGGCTGACTTGGTTCAATTATTCGGCAGCCTGAACGGAATTGCAGGAATTGCCGGGTCAGAAAAGTAGAGATTGTCATCAATACAGAGATTATTTAGGCGAAACAGCGATGCACGGCATAGGCAGTAAGCATACCGGCAGGATTATCTGTGTGAAAGCACAAGGGGATTAAAATGGGGGGAGATTATGTATGCTTGTTTCCAGGAACAAGGATTAGCATTCGTGATAGTCATGAAGATGGCCCGCTTGCCTGTAGCAGCGCTACCTGAAAGCCGTTTAAAAAAACCGGATCAAATCGAGGAATGTCGTTCGAAAAAAAAGGAAGAAGTTCAAGGTGGTGAAACTTCCCCCTTCATTTTCGAAACAGTTGCAAGAGGATCAATTCATCAATGACCAAGAACATCTACGTTGTTGATCCCTTTGAATTTCAGGTCAGGCAAAACGGTTAGGGTAGTTTTGCCTGACAGCGACATAAATGGAAGAGTAACATTTACCATGAGCGGATGATTTAAAAAATAAAATGTGGTGGTATTTGATCCAAATTTATGCGCAGAGGAAATTCTCAAAAAAGGACAAAAAACCTATTTTCTTACGTATTATACTTTTATGATATTCAAATAATACTCATAAACAATTAATTAAAAAACAAAACACCCATGCAAGTATCCAATGCATGGGTGTTTTTTTATGAAATTTTAAGGAAATCTACAAATCCAGTCCGCCTTCCCAATAACGGCGAAGCAGGGCGCTTTTGGATTTGACATGCAGTTTCTTGTAAATGTTTTTGATGTGATACCGCACCCCATTAATGGAGATATTGAGCGCATCCGATACTTCTTGATAAGACAACCCATCGACCAGAAAACGTATTACTTTCAATTCCTGTTCGGAAAGCAGCATGTCATTTTTCTGCCTGGATTTGGGCTGGAAGTAGGAAATAATACGACGCGCCACAGAAGGTGTAAGCGCGCAGCCATCGTTTTCTTTTATGGACACGAGGGTCGATTCCAGTTCTGGCAAATCGCCGTTTTTAAGCAGATAGCCCGTTGCGCCGGCACAAATACATTTGAAAATCGTATCATGGTCGTTTACCACTGTGTGCATGATAATTTCCGCATCGGGTAGCAGGTTGCGCACAATACCAATTCCGTCGAGCCCCGACATGCCGGGCAGGTTGATATCCAGCAAAACAATATCGATCTGCATAAAGGGGCGATAGAAATGCTGAAACTTCGCGATCGTATCTACCACCAATGCGCAGTAAATTTGATTGCTTTTTTTAAAAAAATCAGTCAATTCTTCCCGAAGCATGGGTTCATCCTCGATGATGGCGATATTAAACATAAGATTATTTTTTATATATATTGTAAATAACAAGATTCGTTTTCTGAATCAGATCACTGCTTTCTGATTGTGCCAGTTCTCCCCCCACTTGTTCGAGGCGTCTTTTCAGGCTTTCCAAACCTCTGCGCCCTGAAAGCAATTCGTATTCACCAATGTTGGGCCGGTGCTCATTCAGGATTTCAAGTTCAAATTTGCCGGAATCCTGCAGATCAATCAAGAAGTTTATGTGAACAGGGGGCGAATACTTGATCATATTTGTCAGCAGTTCCTGGTATATCAGGATCAGGTGATGCCGCATATTGAGGCTGACCTCTCGTTCGGGAATATGGCTTGGGAAGCGGAAAGAGAAAGCAATATTGAGCGGCCGAAGGAAGTCGTCGGCAAAATCCTCCATGCGATTCAGCAGGTTTTCCACCTTGTCTTTGGTAGGGTCTACCGTCCATATCATGGTATGCAGCGACATGAGTGCTTCTTTTGTGACGCCAACAAGTTTTTGCAACGACGTTTGTTGAGGCGTATCGCTGCCTGCATCTGCGGTTCGGGCAATTTTTTGAGCCAGGATACTCACAATATTCAATTTGTTGCCAATATCGTCGTGCAAGTCGTCGGCGATCTGTCGACGTATTTGTTGTTCTTTCAACACTCTTCTTACGCGAAGCAAGTAAATCAAATGCGCCAGCAGCAAACTCTTGAATATCAAAAAAGCAATAAACCAGTACGATTCGTAGAAAGGTTTGTAGACAGTGATAGACAAAGAAGCAGGCTCGCCATAACGCCCGCCCGGGAGCCACACCTGCACCTCAAATTTGTAATTTCCGGGAGGAAGTTTGAAATATTTGATTTCCCGTTCGCCATTGGTAAAATTCCAATTGTCTGAAATTCCATGCATCCGGTACCTGAATCGGATTTTGTCGCGCTGAAGGTATTCATCTGCTCCCAGCAGAATTTCCACATATTCTGGGTATGGCCACAGCGACAAGGGTTTGTCCAGCATGGAAAAGGTGATCAAGGTGTCATGCCGCGAACTGTATGCCATCACTGCCGGTATGATGGTCTGGTGGTGAAAACCTAATACAGGTACCGAATCCGGCTTGAAAAACATCAAACCGTTGGGGCCCCCGAAGAAAAGGGTTCCGTCTGACTCCTTTGCGCTCGAGCCGGTATTGAATACATCGAAAGGCAACCCGTTTTCTTCAAAATAATTGCAGAAGGTTCCACTGGCAATGTCAAACCGCGACAAACCCTGTCGTGTGCTTATCCACATAACCAGATCCTGGTTGCTTCCTTCGATGCGACAGGTTACCATTGTCAGTGGTAAGCCAGCGCCAGTGTCCTTTTTTGTACCTGCAGGCTATACCATTGCCTTTGGTGGCTACCCAGAGGTTGTTGAACCGATCCTGATACAAGTCGCTGATAACAACTCCGCGGGCATAAGGCGATGAAGTATCTTCTTCAAATCGAGCCTTGCTGTTGTTGTAAATCAGATGAAAAAGGCCGTATTCAGTACCAATCCACAGGCTCGAATCTCTGTCCGATAGTATGGAACGCACAAGGGACTGGTGAAATACATTGCCGGTGGAAGCATCTACGAAAGTTCGAAAAGTATCGGGTGATGCAGCACTGTTGTGTAACACTCCCTGTAGCCCGCCGGCCCACAAACCACCCTGAAAATCCTGGCACAGGGACAGGGCCTGAAATTCCCCCGTACCACTCATATCTGGCGCAACAATGGTGATTTTCTGCAAACGATCCGATTTAAAATCCCATTTCCCAACACCTTTGTTTGCTTCAAATGCAAGCAGACAGGTATTTTTCCCAAGCAGTAAAAAACTCCATACTCCTGCCAGAGATGGGAAAAAACGGGATTCGCTTTTCCCTATACCTCCCATATAAGTACCCTTATACGTGCTTGCCCACCATCGTCCAGAAGAATCGGTATAAACACCCCGGATTTCCTGATTTCCAAGTTCGGGTACAGCGTGAAAAGCGCTCACTTTTTTGCGGAGAATATACATGCCCGCATTGGTGCAGAGGCCGGTTTGCTCAGTCCCTAATGACAAGGTGGCATTTACCATCACCTTGTGGTTAAATCCTGCTTCTATGGATTTCAAAGCGGGGAATAAATCATCCAGTCCATTATCACTTTTGATCCATCTTTTGCCATCAGGTTTAAAGGCATACAAATTCCAGGCGCCATCCCAACCGTATAGCGAAGTTTTGTCATACGCAACACTAACCAGGCCTTTTGTTATCGGAGAATTGTTTGGAACGGGTTCTATCCTGCATTTTTGTATTTCGCCAGGTGTCGCATACCACGTCTCGGAAGTTTTTGGCAACAGCCAGACCGCATCACTCCTGGAAGGATCGGCTACCATTTTCAGTTCGGGGCCTGCTGCTACGGCAAACCACGGTTCAATGTGTATTTCGCGTGGTTTTTGCCAACTCAACTGACACACCATACCCGGGTAATAAGCAAAATAGTACCCTGCAGCACTCTTTTCGAATTGTATGCAGCGCGACAAGCGCCCGTCGCGGATACCCAGGTCCCATTCGGGGATATTTCTGCGCTCCTGTGGATCAATGGCACAAGCGCCACGAAGGGTGCACACAAGGATCATATTTGCACCCTGTATTAACTCAAGATCGGTGATGTGATAGTCCGGTAATTGCCGGCTATACATGCCCGGTATGTCGTACCGGGTTATTCGAAAACCGTCGTATGTGAAAAGCCCGTTAGAAGTGCCCAGCCATAATATCCCCCTGTCGTCTTTACAGGCAGCAGTAACAGCCTGGTTGACAAGTCCATCGCGCAGGCTGATGCGACGCATATCATAATCCTGCAACAAAACCTGTTGGCCCGTACACGGCCCTCTTGCACCCAGGATGCACAGCAATAGGCCAAATGTGACTCGCCAATGTTTTCTATTGTTCAAGGGGATAATTATTATAAAAGCGTATACAAATATCTCAACCTGCAAACACATATACAACAGGCCGATATGTTTTCACCACCGTCAAAGATGACTCCTGAGACGACTGCTGCCAAAATATCGCCCATCCTACTTTTTCCTACATACTCATGTAGCACACATGTATATTCGATAAAATGGTCTGAATCAGCACACTAATGCATTATCTTTACCACAGAATTGTTTCCCAAACAGAAGACAGGCACATTGGGTCTCCCAGACCTTTTCCACATTTTCCATCCACACAAATAGTGCCATACTTTTTTTTAATATATCCCCTGGTTTTTTCCCTCCCGACTGTATTGTGAGCATTTTGCTGACATTAATCCACACATCATTTATACGTAAAACCTCATAATTATGAATGAACTCAAAGAGTTGGTCGATTTTATCGAGAAGACCAAATTCAGATCCAACAGCCTGCTGGATGCAGTTATTCAGCCGCATTCTCAAATGGGCAAAATTTATCGTTCCATAGCAACTAGTCAGGTCAAAACCGACGAGGAAATCCTGGCGGCTTTCCCCGATATTTTGGGCGAATCTGCACTCATGACGCTCAAATCGCGCTTGAAAAATCGATTGTGCGAGATGGTTTTTTTGCTTGATTTTCGGGAAGAGAAAAACCCCGATCGCCAAACGGCTTTTATCGATTGTACGACCAAATGGAGTTCCGCGATGATTCTCATCAGCAAGAATATTCGCTCGGTGGGCATCAAACAAATAGAAAACCTGCTTCGGCATACCCAGGATTTTGAGTTTACCGAACTCAGCATGAATATCGTGCGCACCCTCCAACTCTACTATGGCACATCCAATATCGATGCGAAAAAGTATGAGAAACTGGATGAAACGTACCATGAACTGGAAGCCACCTGGCATGCAGAGCGCAAGGCAGAGAAACTGTACAGCGACCTGATGATGCAACATGTAAATGTGCGCTCCGACAAGGAATCATCCGCAGAAAAAGCAAGGGAATACTTTCAGTCCATCGAACCCGATATGAAACGTTTTCCCGCTTTCAAGGTACAGTTTTTCGGGCGCATGATCGAGGCATTGATGTACGATTGCCGAAATGATTATACCGGTATGGAGAAAGTGTGCTCTGAAGCCATGGAGTTTTTTGCCGGCAAAAAATACAGAAGTGAAATGGTACAACAGGCATTCTGTTACAACCTGATTACCTGCTGTTTGTACTCTCGTCAGTTTGAAAAACTGGAAGCCTATGCCACACATATGCTGGTGCTGCTGGAACCCAATTCCTTCAACTGGTTCCGTATCCAGGAAATTCTGCTGATTGCTACCCTACATACCGAACAATACGATGAAGCCCTTGAAATACTGCAAACGGTGCAAAACAACCCGCATCTGGCAGCACAACCGCCGCAGATCAACGAACTCTGGAAAATTTTTGAGGCCTATCTATGGTACCTGGTATCAATACAAAAAGTAAACATTTCGGAGGCCGAAAAACAACAGAACAAGTTCAGAATCAGTCGGTTTGTAAACGACGTGCCGTTGCTTTCCAAAGACAAGGGCGGCATGAATGTGAGTGTGCTGATTATCCAGTTTCTGTTTTTTGTGGCACAAAGAAAAGCCGATGAATGCGAAAGCCGCATCGATGCCATGAATAAGTACTGCACACGCTACCTCAGCGATTCCAACTCATTGCGCAGCCAGTATTTTTTCAAAATGCTGATTCAAATTCCTCAATCTGATTTCAACCTGAAACAAATCCGGCTCAAAACGGAAAAGTACTACACGCAACTGCTCAACACGCCCTGGCATGTGGTCAATCAGCACCGCGAAGTGGAAGTGATCCCGTACGAAAACCTGTGGCTGCTGGTACTGGAGTCCCTTCAATCGCAGCCCTCGGCAAGCAGCAGCAGAGAACCTGTGCCGCTTTACAACGGGCAACGGATGTCGGCATGACCGTGCCTACATGCCCGGTTCCAGCCACGATTTGTAGTACTTCCCATCGTCAATCTGCATAGCGGCCGTAGTCAGGCTAAGCGGTGCGAACGTATCGATCATCACCGCCAGTTCCTCCGTTTGCGTTTTTCCGATGCTGCGTTCGTAAGCGCCGGGCGCCGGGCCGTGCGGAATACCGCCGGGGTGCAGGGTAATATGCCCTTGTTCGATGTTGTTGCGGCTCATAAAATCGCCATCCACATAGTACAACATCTCGTCGGAGTCGATATTGGAGTGGTTATACGGCGCCGGAATAGCCTTCGGATGGTAGTCATAGAGGCGTGGGCAGAAGGAGCACACCACAAACGCCTTCGTTTCAAAATTCTGGTGTACCGGCGGCGGCTGGTGTACACGCCCTGTAATAGGCTCGAAATGATGGATGGAAAAGCCGTAGGGGTAGTTGAATCCATCCCAGCCCACCACATCGAAGGGGTGCGTAGGATACAGCAGGTGGTGCAACTGCCCTTGTTTTTTCACCTTAATGATGAAGTCGCCGTGCTCGTCGTAGGTTTCCAGTTCGGTCGGGAGTTTGTAATCGCGCTCGCAAAACGGCGAGTGTTCGAGCAATTGTCCGAACCAGTTTCGGTAGCGTTTCGGCGTATAAATCGGATGAAACGACTCGGCATACAAGATGCGGTTGTCGGTCGTATCGAAGTCGATCTGGTAAATCATACCACGCGGAATGACGAGGTAATCGCCGTATTCGAAGTCGATATTTCCTACAAATGTGCGCAATTTGCCCGAGCCCCGGTGGATAAACAGTAGTTCGTCGGCATCGGCATTTTTGTAAAAATACGAGCGCATCGACTGCCGGGGCGCCGCCAGGCCGATGTAGATGTCCTTGTTGACCAGCAGCGGTGTACGGCTGTCGAGGAAATCGTCCTGCGCAGGCACCTGAAAGCCCTGGAGCAGGCGCGCGGTCATATTTTTTTCCACAGCAATTTTCGGACTCACGTCTTCCGTTTTAAGGATTTCGCGCACCATGGTCGGGCGGTGTATTTCGTACAGCAGCGACGACATGCCATCGAAGCCGATGGTGCCGAAGAGTTGTTCGTAGTAGATACCATGGCCGTCGGGTTTTTCAAAAACGGTGTGGCGGGTGCGGGGTATTTTTCCCAGTTTGTGGTAGATAGGCATGGCGAGGATTTTATTCGGTGGTGGTTGAGAGGGGCGAAATTACGGCGGTCAGAGGCAAAGAGAAGGCATCGTGCATTTTAGTTTTTATCCATCCCATCCAGGTTGAACATGTTGGTACTTTCTTCTTTCCGTTTCAGCCCAAAACTATAACGCACATTCAGTCCAAAACGACGCGTATCGGAGTAGCGTTCGCCGGTGGCTGTGATGCTGCCCTGATTGATAGAAAAGCAGTTGTTATTGGTGAAAAAAATGTCGTTTGCCGAAAGGGTGATCGTGAGTTTTTTATTGAAAAATTGCCGGTTAATACTCATACTCAAGGCGCCAAAATCACTGAGTTCATAAAACTGCAGCTGCCCTTTCAAGCGGTAAAACCCGTGTAGTGTTACCATGGATCGGCTACCGAGCCGGAGTTGATGATAGGTAAAAAACGACCAACTGCCACGCTCGAAAGTCAGGGGGCGGCTCTCATACAACCCGTTGTATTTGTTGTAGTTATATTGCGCGCCTGCTACGAAAAAGTAGGCGCCGCCCGGCGGTAGCGCGCCCACGACTTTAAAATATGTCTCCTCGTTTTTACCCAGGTTATCGTAGGTGCGGTAAGCCACGCCCGGCAGACTGGGATCAGCATAAATGACGTTGGTAAAAATGTCCTGCGTATAGTTGCGCCCGATGGCGAAAATAGGCATCTCGTTAAAACTGATATTTGCCTCATAGTTTTCGGTAAACTGCGGACGCAACGAGGGGTTGCCTGCTTCATACAGGTACTGGTCGAGGAAACGCGGAAACGGGTTGAGATAACTGTATGCCGGCCGCGTGATGGAACGACGATACACGAGAAAAGCGCGCAGATCATAACCGGCAATGGTGGCTACCCGTCGGCTCAGGTACACATAAGGAAACAGATCGGTTCGTCGAATGCGGAACGACGTATCGGAAGGCACCGACTGGCGGCCGGTCATTTGCGTATTTTCGAGGCGCACACCAGCTTTCAGGATAAACGCGCCCCAGCCCTTGGATGCCTGCGCATAGGCGGCGTTGATGTTGTCCTTGAAAGTAAAACTGTTGGTACGAAATGGGTCGGGGCTTTCCGAACCATTGATGACAATGCTGTAAACAGTGGCATTTTCAAAACGTTGCAGAGACGATTTAGCGCCGGTTTCGACGGTGATGGTATGCGGGAGTTTGTATTTCAAATCGACCTGCGCCGCAAAAAAGTGCCGGTTGTTGTCGATGTCTCCCAGTCCGCCCAGGTTGGTAGGCGAAACCGGCAAGATAGAAAACAGGGTGAAATCCTGACCGTTTTTACCCCGCTGAAAATTGTAGGAAACGTCGGTAGTCCATTCCGAGCCCAGGGTATCGAGTTTGTACTTGGCCGCAGCGCCCTGGTTGAAGAAAAGGGACCGGCCGTCGTTGTGCAGGTCGTTCAGGTTGTCGGCCAACAACTGACCAGCGCCAAGTATTTGATTCGCCGTGCGGGTGCCAGAGTTGTTGAAACCAAAACTGGCGCGGCCGTCGAAGTCGAAATGCCATTTTTCAGAGGGTTCAAAACCGAGGCTGTAACCGACAAAGAGGTTTTGTCCGGGTGTAGTGGTATAGGCATCTTGTGTCAGCAGCGAATCGGGGGTGAGTTGTCGGAGGGTGAGCAACTGGTCGTAGCCGTTGCGCAGGGAGTAGTTGAGGTGGAGGCTGGAAGTGCGGCCGCCATCGCTGTTGTTGAGCGAAAAACCGATATTTTGGTTGCCATAGTGGCCCTGGTTCATACCGGCATTGGCGCTGCCAGTACGCCCGATTTTGACGCCTTTTTTCAGCACGACATTGACAATGCCGCCGCTGCCGCTGGCATCGTAGCGGGCAGAGGGGGTGCGCAGAATTTCTATTTTTTCGATGCTGTTCGGCGGCAGGCTTTTGAGCATGGAAGCGATGTCGGCAGCGCTCATTTTTTGTTCTCGACCATTGATGTATATCGTAGCGGGTGTGGCGCTGCTGAGGTACACATTGCCGTCCTGATCGAGGAAAAGGCCCGGCGTTTTTTCCAATACTTCGTACACGCTGGTGCTGGAATTGGCAAGAGGCTCGGGGTCGACTATGGTTTTGTCGTCTTCCTGCCGCATGAGGGGGCGCGTGGCTTTCACGGTGACGGTTTGCAAAGACGTAGCACTTTCGTTCATGCTAAAGCGAAAATTCCTGGTACTGGCATTTACCGTGATACCTTTTTGCAGTGGCTCAAAGCCGGTATAAGCGGCTTCCAGGATATATTGCCGGTCGGCGGGTACCGAAAAATCCACCAACCCTTTGGTATCGGAAATGGCGTTTCGGAACTGTGTTGTATCGGAACGATCAGTGAGTTTGACCGTAGCGCCAACGATGGGCGTTTTGTTGTTTTCGAGCAGTTCGATTCGGATGGGAATCGATTGACCGGCGGCCAATTGAGCGATCAAGAGCAGTGGAAGGACAAGTTTTTGAAGCATAATAGGACAAAGGTACAATGCACCCGCCATTGTGTCCAGAACACCCCCACTCTGCCCCGCCATCTTTTGATTTTTTTGCAGCCGACATTTTCTGCAACAACTCATATCTTTCCACCTTCACCCTACCCTGTTATGCAAAAAAAAGCGGGCCTTTGGCTCATCTTTCAATTTGTCTGCCTGGTGCTTTCTGCACAGTCGGCTGCTCCGGCCAACTCATTAAAAAGAATACAAGTAAAAGGGAATCAACTGGTTACAATCGATCAGGACACCTTTGTTTTTCGCGGTCTGAACGCCAGCGACCCCGACCGGCTCGCCAGCATCGGCCACTGGAATGCTGCCTACTTCGATGAAATAAAGAAATGGGGCGCCAATATTGTCCGCCTGCCCGTACACCCCACCGCCTGGCGCAAACGCGGACAGGAGGAATACCTGAAATTACTCGACCAGGGCGTACAATGGGCCCGCGAACGCGGCCTGTATGTCATCATCGACTGGCACAGCATCGGCAACCTGCGCTCCGAATTGTTCCAGCACCCGAGGTATGAAACCACCAGAAAAGAGACTTTTGAATTCTGGCGCACCCTGGCGCAGCACTACAAAGACGAGCCCACTGTGGCGTTTTTCGAACTGTACAACGAACCAACAGTGTTCAACGGCCAACTCGGCGTGTGCTCCTGGCCGCAGTGGCGCGAATTGATGGAAGAATGTATCACCATCATCCGGGCGCATGGCTGCCAGGCGGTGCCGCTGGTAGCGGGTTTCAACTGGGCTTACGACCTCACTCCGGTTGCTACCGACCCCATTCGCGCCGAAGGTATCGCATACGTGAGCCACCCTTATCCGATGAAACGCTCCAAACCCTGGGAAGCGCAATGGACACAGGACTGGGGTTTTGTAGCCGAAAAATTCCCGGTGATACTGACTGAAATAGGTTTTTGTGGCGCCGATGACCCCGGTGCGCATATCCCAGTCATCAGCGACGAATCGTATGGAGACGCGATTACGGCGTACTGCAAACAAAAAGGCATTTCGTATGTGGTGTGGGTGTTCGATCCGGAGTGGGCGCCGAGTTTGTTTTCCGACTGGAATTTTACGCCGACCAGGCAGGGGAAGTATTTCAAGGCGGCCTTGCAGAAGAAATAGGTGTTTGCAAGTACCTTTTGGAGGTAAATGAAAACCATAGCATTTGAGATAGATGACAAAGCATGCTTTATTTTGCGAGTATTGCCGAGGGCTTTTCAGGCGGTAGCACCGACTTTAGTCGGTCGGAAGGAGGCCCTTCAGGGCCGACCAAGAAGCGTGTAACATTACGGCCCTAAAGGGCCTTTTCCCGACCGACTAAAGTCGGTGCTACCGCCTGAAAAACACTCGGCAATACTTGTAGCATAAGGTATGCGTGAAAATAATTTTTGAAAGAAAATTTCAACGACGTGGGTGCCCGCATCTTCAAGGCCGACCAATATGAGGTTTGCAAGTACATTTTGGAGGTAAATGAAAACCATAGCATTTGAGATAGATGATAAATCAAACTTTATGCTACGAGTATTGCCGAGGGCTTTTCAGGCGGTAGCACCGACTTTAGTCGGTCGGGAGGAGGCCCTTCAGGGCCGACCAAGAAGCGTGTAACATTACGGCCCTAAAGGGCCTTTTCCTGACCGACTAAAGTCGGTGCTACCGCCTGAAAAACCCTCGGCAATACTTGTAGCATAAGGTATGCGTGAAAATAATTTTTGAAAGAAAATTTCAACGACGTGGGTGCCCGCATCTTCAGGGCAGACCAATATGAGGTTTGCAAGTACATTTTGGAGGTAAATGAAAACCATAGCATTTGAGATAAATGACAAAGCATGCTTTATTTTGCGAGTATTGCCGAGAGATTTTCAGGCGGTAGCACCGACTTTAGTCGGTCGGGAGGAGGCCCTTCAGGGCCGACCAAGAAGCGTGTAACATTACGGCCCTAAAGGGCCTTTTCCCGACCGACCAAAGTCGGTGCTACCGCCTGAAAAACACTCGGCAATACTTGTAGCATAAGGTATGCGTGAAAATAATTTTTGAAAGAAAATTTCAACGACGTGGGTGCCCGCCTTTTCAGGGCCGACCAATATGAGGTTTGCAAGTACATTTTGGAGGTAAATGAAAACCAAGGCATTTGAGATAGATGATAAATCAAACTTTATGCTACGAGTATTGCCGAGGGCTTTTCAGGCGGTAGCACCGACTTTAGTCGGTCGGGAGGACGCCCTTTAGGGCCGACCAAGAAGCGTGTAACATTACGGCCCTAAAGGGCCTTTTCCAGACCGGCTAAAGTCGGTGCTACCGCCTGAAAAACCCTCGGCAA
>JAEUUT010000218.1 GCA_016787415.1 Saprospiraceae bacterium
CAACGAACAATTTGAAACCGGCGGCAAATCTGGCATTGGGCTCGAATACCAACTCCTCGACGACGAACGCCACCCCGACGCCAAAATGGGCGTGGTAGGCAACAGAACCCTGGCCAGTTTGTACGACCTCATTCCTTCGGAGAAACTCGAACCACGGTTTCAGCGGAAAATTGGCGACTGGAACCAGGGCCGCATCATCGCCTACCCAAACAACACGATTCAGTACTGGCTCAACGGATTCAAGGTGCTGGAATACGAACGCAAATCCAATATTTTCAAGGCTTTGGTAGCCCGTAGCAAGTACGAAAAGTTTGATGGCTTTGGCATGAACGACGCGGGCCCTATCCTTCTACAGGATCATGGCGATGCCGTACGGTTTCGAAGCCTGAAAATCCGGGTACTGACGGAGTCGCCCGTTTCTTGTAATGAATGATTCACCGCCCCATTTCAACAACAAATCCGATATGAAAAGAAGAAAATTTATCAAAAACACAGCGCTGGCTTCTGCCGCCATGGCATTTAGCGCACAGTCGTACGCCCGCATTATCGGCGCCAACGATCGGGTGCGGGTAGGCGTGGTCGGTTTTTCCGATCGTTTTAAAAGTTCACTGCTGCCGCCTTTTCTCAGCCTGCAAAAAGAACTGAATTTCGACATCGTCGCCCTGTCAGACATCTGGAACCGCCGCCGCGACGAAGGACGCCAGTACCTGCGGGAAAAACTCGGGCACGACATTGCCGTTTTTCCCAACAATGAAGCGCTGTACGATTCCAAAAGCGTGGATGCCGTTTTTATCAGCACCGCCGATTTTCAGCACGCAGTGCATACCATCGAAGCCGTTCGGGCCGGTTGCGACACCTACACCGAAAAACCGCTGGCTGAAACCATGGCCGATGCCAGGGCCGTTCTGAAAGCCGTGAAAGAAACGGGCCGCATCGTACAAATCGGTTCCCAGCGGCGCAGCGGCGAAAACTACCGCGCCGCCGCTGAATACATCCAATCGGGTCAGTTTGGGCCTATTGTCATGGTCGAACTCATCTGGAACGTCAACCAGCCCGGGCGCTGGCGGCGGCCCCAACTGGTGGCCGGACTAAAAGAATCGGATGTCGACTGGAAGCGATTTTTGATCAATAGGCCTTACGAAGATTTCGATCCGCGCAAATACATCGAATACCGCCTTTTCTGGCCCTATTCGTCGGGCATTCCCGGTCAGTGGATGAGTCACCAGATCGATACGGTACACTGGTTTTCGGGGCTGCAACACCCGCGCAGCGTCGTCGCCAACGGCGGCATTTACCAGTGGAAAGACGGTCGTCGCAATGCAGATACGCTCACCGTTGTGTTCGATTACGGCCCTCAAAACGACCCGACTTCGGGTTTTCAGGTGCAGTTTACCTCGCGTTTCTCCAATTCGGCGGGCGATACCAAGGAATTATATTACTCCAACGGCGGCATGATCAACCTCGATACCAACGAGATCAGCGCCAACGGTGGATTGCAGGAAAGAGAAGCCGCCGCTATGGGCATGAAACCCAACCTGCTCATTCCGCGAAAAATTGAAGGCCCCAGCGTGGTGTACGACGCCAATACCGGCTCCGATTCGCACACGTTCAACCACGTGAAAAACTGGATGGAATGTGTGCGCAGCCGCCAACAGCCCCATGCGCCCATAGAAGCGGGCTATCAACATTCCGTAGCCAATATGATGGCCAATGCTGCGTATCGAACCGGCCTGAAAATTACCTTCGACGAACAAAAACAGGAAATAATGGCCGGCGGAAAGGCGTGGAAGCCGTTTAAAAAATAACAGAACGCCCTATGATAAAAATGCACCAGACCATGCGCTGGTACGGCCCCCACGACCCGGTCAGCCTGCGCGATATCCGGCAGGCAGGCTGTGCGGGCGTGGTGACAGCGTTGCACCATATTCCGTATGGCGAAGTGTGGCCCGTTGCGGAGATTGAAAAACGCAAACAGGAGATCGAGGCGGCAGGTATGACCTGGACAGTGATTGAAAGCCTGCCCGTACACGACGACATCAAGCGCCAGACAGGCCACTGGAAACAGTACATTGAAAATTACAAAACCAGTTTGCGCCATGTCGCAGCCTGCGGACTTCAGGTGGTTACCTACAATTTTATGCCCGTGCTCGACTGGCTTCGTACCGATATTGAATACGAAATGCCGGATGGAAGCCGCGCGCTGTATTTTGAAAAAGCGGCCTTTGCAGCGTTCGACCTTTTTTTGCTGAAACGCCCGAATGCGGAAAAGGACTACTCCGCTGCTGAAATCGACACAGCCCGCAGGAAACTGGCTGCCATGACCGAGGCAGAAAAGGAACGTGTTTTTCGAAACCTGCTGCTGGGCCTGCCAGGCAGCGACGATGCCTTCACCCCCGAACTTGTACTGGCCGAACTCGAAAAATACCGGCACATCGACGCCAGTCAACTTCGCAGACACCTCATCGATTTTCTCCTGGAAGTGGCGCCCGTGGCGGAGGCCTGCGGTCTGAAACTGGCTATTCACCCCGACGACCCGCCATATCCTGTGCTGGGGCTGCCCCGCATTGTCAGTACCGAGCACGATCTGGCCTATTTGCTGGAGGCCGTGCCTTCCGAAGCAAATGGTCTTTGTTTCTGCACCGGCTCGCTGGGTGCGCGGCCCGACAACCTGATTCCGCACCTGATTCGGCGTTTCGGCAACCGCATTCATTTCCTGCACCTGCGCAACACCCGCCGCGATGCTGAGGGTAATTTTTATGAAGCCGATCACCTGGATGGCGACACCGATATGGCTGCTGTGGTGCAGGAAATCGTGCTTCTCATGCAAAAAACCGGTGTTTCACTGCCTATGCGTCCCGACCACGGCCACCAGATGCTCGACGACCTGAACAAAAAAACGTATCCGGGCTATTCAGCCATCGGGCGCTTGCGTGGACTGGCAGAGTTGCGCGGACTGGAGTTGGGAATATTGCAAAGGACAAGATGATAAAGGGGCAAGGGGCAAGGGGCAAAGTGCAAGGGGCAAGAGGCAACTTCTTAAACATTTAGTCAAATCAGGGGTTAAAGAGCCTTTTGAACCCTCGTGAAAGACCTGTTACCTTTACTGTACCAACATTCATGTCAGAAGATATTGTTATTCGGGTTTTGCTACTGCCTTTTTCGCTGCTATACGGCATAGGCATCGGGCTTCGCGATCTGCTGTACCGCGTCGGGGTGCTGCGCAGCGTCCGATTTGATATTCCCGTCATTTCGGTCGGCAACCTGTCGGTTGGCGGGGCTGGGAAATCGCCCCACATAGAATACCTGCTGCGTTGGCTGGGCCAATACATCGACGTGGCCGTGCTAAGCCGCGGCTATGGCCGAAAAACGATGGGCTACCGGGCTGTTAGTGTTATTGACACGGCCGAACAGGCAGGTGACGAACCATTGCAATTCAAACGGAAATTTCCGGACGCGGCCATCAGTGTGAGCGAAAGCCGGGCCCTGGGCGTGCCTGAATTGGTGAAATACAACCCCGGCCTGCAATGTGTGCTGCTCGACGACGCTTTTCAGCACTTAGCCGTGACGCCCGGACTCAATATCATGCTGACGGAATACAGCCGACCGTTTACCCGCGACTGGCTCCTGCCCGCAGGCAGGCTCCGCGAATGGCGCTACGGGTACCGCCGCGCCGATATTATTGTCGTAACGAAATGCCCACCTGAACTCAGCACCCGGCAACGCCGTGAAATGCTGGCAGAAATAGACCCTTATTTGCATCAGAAAGTGTTCTTTTCCCGCTATGAATACGGACAACCGTATCATTTGCTGAATCAGGAAGAAAAACACCCTTTCGAGCTACAAACCGACATGCTGCTGCTCAGCGCTATTGCCAATACCGACTACCTGCTGGCATACCTGAGCGAACAGGCCAAATCTGTACAAACCCTTGAGTTTGTAGATCACCATTATTTCAAGGAGGAGGACCTGACTGAATTGAAGCGTCGTTTTGAACGCATCGACTCAAAAAACAAGATCATTGTTACCACGGAAAAAGACGCCGCACGGCTGGAACTGCACCACGATTTTTTCCGGGAACACCGCTTGCCGGTGTATGTATTACCGGTAGAGGTTACTTTTTGCGACGACGATGAGGCAAAATTTCAGGAAGCGGTGAAGTCTTTTATGCTGGGGTTCAAAAGTTGAACACGGATTGCGCGGAAGGTTGACGGATTTACGCGGATTGTATTGGTGGTTTTAGAGGACAAATGCCTCATTCTCACCAATACAATCCGTGTAAATCCGTCCCTTCCGTGCAATCCGCGTTGCAACCAATCCGTGTAAATCCGTCCCTTCCGTGCAATCCGTGTTGCTCATTTTTTTGCTGCCGTCTGCACAGCATTTGACGCCGGAACCAGTATTGGCTCCTGTTTTTCGGTGGGCAGAAACACCTGCATGGGGCGTATGTGTTTCCCATTTGGCCAGCAGCCCAGGTAGCATTGCTCCGGGGTATTGCCAAATGCGATGTGTTCGTTGCAACCATTGCGGGTAAAATCCATGAGCGCATCGCCGAATTTCCAGTAGCAGTTAAAGTCCACTTCGTTGAGTCGGGAGGTCATAAGCACCCGTTTGGCCGTATAGTTGCGCACCCCGGTATCAAAATCGAGGTCGTAGCAATAGGGCTCGGAGTGTGAGGCCAGCACCCAGCGGTGGCCGGTGGTGTCGCGGTCGCGGCGTTGCACCACCAGGTTGCGCTGCGGGGTGTTGACGGCCGTTTCAAAAACAAGGCGGCCAAACTCCTGGCCTACTACGTAGTCGTCTTCACCTACGACCACTACCATCGCCATATCGGAGGGCATATGGCAATAATCGCTCAGGCGCGCGCCTTTGAAAGGGCCGCTTCCGGGTTCGCAAAGCAACATGGAAGCCGGTTTGGGGATACGGTATTTCTCCCAGTTGCAAGCCAGGTTGCTGATGATAACGCCGCCGTAGGAGTGCGCGATATAGGCCACTTTGTCGGTACGCGGCTTTACATGACCATCTTTTTCCAGCGCTTTCAGCGCATCGCGGATGCCTTTGGCGGCATTTTGAGGGAATCCGTCGGGGCGAGGCCACACCAGGTTTTTCTGATAGCGAGGGTAAATGACAATATTGCCCTTGGCAACGAGGTGTTTGATCCATTTGCCATAGGCCATGGGATTGTAAGCGCCATAACCGTGCATAAATACCACCACTTCGGCCGAATCGGGTTGCGGGTCGCGGGGCTCGAACAGCCAGTACCCATCGGCAGCCGTGGCGTTGTCAAAAAAGGCTACCGACTGGTGCGTGTACTCTGCGCCACCAGGGCCAAAAGCAGGTTGACCGGGATAGGGAGTGGATTGTGCGGCTGCAAATATGCCCCGCAAGAGTAGTGGAGACATCGGAAATACCGTTCTCCAAAATTGTCTGAAACGAAGGCCCCGTTTTGGTGGGCGTTCAAGCGTAAGTTGACCTGTGCTCATCATGATAATTAAAGAGACGTTTAAACGCTCAAAATACCTCTTTCGTTTACAAGAAATCGATAAAAGCCCGGAAAGGAAGGACGTATCTTTGCCCGACGCCCGAAATAAGAACCACTTCTGCGCGTTTTGCCAGCCTGCCATGAAACACAATGTCTTACCATGAAAATACTGCCCGTACTTTTATTGCTGTCCATGCCTTTGTTCGCCTGCCAGTCGGAACTGCCCAAGCAGCCGGCCCATCCCGAACCGGCGCCTCAAGAGGAAGTGACAACAATAGATACCATCGCTCCGCCCAAGCCGGCGCCCAATCCGGAAGCCATGCCACAAACGGAGGACGGACAAAAAGATGACAATGCCGGATACAAATCTGCCAGCAGTGCGGCCTCGGGCCTTGTGCAGGGCGGCTTTTCAGATGTGGCCGCACTCGACCCAAGCATCCGGTTGGATATCAGATATGCCACAGCCAATAATTTTACTAAATCGAAAATATACGACTGCCCGCGCTGCCTCCTGCGCCCGGATGCGGCAGCGGCTATTGTAAAAGCCAATGCCGCGCTTAAAGCGAAAGGCTATTCGCTGAAAATGTTCGACTGCTACCGCCCGCGGCCTTACCAGCAGCGTCTTTGGGATAAAGTCCCCAACCCCGATTATGTGACACCGCCAACAAAAGGCTCCATGCACAGCCGGGGCGCGGCCGTCGACCTGACTATTGTAGATGCGCAAGGTCGGGAACTGGAAATGGGTACGCCGTATGATTTCTTCGGCAAGGAGGCGCACACCGACTATAAAGGCTTGCCAGCCAAGGTGCAGGCCAACCGCGACCTGCTGCGTACCACGCTGGAATCGGTTGGTTTTAAAGGAATTCGTACCGAATGGTGGCATTTTTCTTATCAAAAACGCACATATCCTTTGTCAGACTACGTGTGGCCGTGCCCCGACGACAAATAGACACCAAATTATTATGGATATTATTTTTGAAGACTATTACCTGCTGGCCATCAACAAACCGGCCGGCCTCTCCTCCGAAAGCGGCAAGGAACGACACCCGTCGGCCGAGCAGGAAGCATTGCTCTATTTTACAAAGACATTGCAACAGAACTCGACCTCCAAACGGCTCAAGGAAACACCCTACCTGCGCGCGGTACATCGGCTGGATCGCGTTTCGAGTGGCGTATTGCTTTTTGCCAAAACCAAACAGGCATTGCAGGCGCTTATGCTACAGTTCGAGCAACGCAGCGTGCAAAAAGTGTATCATGCAGTACTGGAGAAACAGCCGCCTGCTTCATCGGGCCAACTGCTCCACTGGCTGCTGAAGGACGATACCGGCCGAAAGGCGCTGGTGTCGGAAGTGCAAGTGCGCAACAGCCAGCAGGCAACGCTGGAATACCAAACACTTTCGGTAGGGCCGAAATCGGTTTTGATAG
>JAEUUT010000250.1 GCA_016787415.1 Saprospiraceae bacterium
GGCGGTGGCGACACCGCTGCCGAGGAAAGTACCTATCTGGCCAAAATTTGTAATAAAGTACACCTGCTGGTGCGCCGCGACGAAATGCGCGCCTCCAAAATCATGCAGGAACGCGTGCTCAATACGCCCAACCTGATCGTACACTGGAACACCTCTCCGGAAGAAGTGCTGGGCGACGACGGTGTGACAGGTGTGCGCATTAAAAACAACAAGACCGGAGAAAGCAGCGAACTGCCGGTAACGGGCTTTTTTGTTGCTATCGGCCACCAGCCCAATACGGATGTTTTCGATGGCTGGCTCGACCGCGACGACAGCGGCTACCTGATTGCTACGCCGGGTCGCACTTTTACCAAAGTGCCGGGTGTATTCGTGTGCGGCGACGCGCAGGATAAAATTTATCGCCAGGCCGTTACTGCTGCTGGTACAGGCTGTATGGCTGCGCTTGATGCCGAACGGTACCTCGTGGAAAAAGGCGTTTGATTTGCCGAGGTGTTTCGTGTTGTGTGTTGGGAAAACTATCTTTGTTGCACAAATAAAGCCTTCCCAACATACAACACACCGCCCACGACGATATGGAACGAAACCGTGAATACTTCAAAGACCTGCTCGCCGACAATGCGCAGGATACCTTGTTCGACGAGTTGTTCACCCTTTTTTCCTTCCATAAAATGCGGTTCAAAGACCGCGTCGTGAGTGAAAAAAACGACGCGCTGGTACTGCTTTCCGGCAAATTAAATGCCGCGCAGGAAAGCCACCAACTGGGCATGACCAGCGCTGAAGAGTACAACATGGAACTCAGCAGGGTCAATTTTTCCATCCTGGAACTGCTCAACGAACTGCCCGATTCCTTCTTTGCACAAGCCATACAGGCCGAAAACAACCCGCCCGGCGCTACCCGTCAAATCAGTATTTCGGCAGGTCTGGGCAATGGCCTGTTCTGGGTGGCATCCGTTTTTGTGATGATGGTAAGCCTGGGCTCGCTGATTCAGCACAATATCATTCCTTTTGTGTTTACACTCGTGGCCGCGTTGGTGTGTATGCCGCCTGCCTACCAGTTTCTCTCTCAAAAACTGGGCGTTTCCCTGAGCAATTCCGTTCGCGTTTTATTAGTCATCGTACTGACGGCGGTGGGCCTTTCTTTTGCGCCGAGAAGAGGACAAAGAAATGTGGAAGTGGAAGGCAGGGTTATTGATTATTCGAAATGACTATCCGCATATTGCACCCAAAATACGAGGTTTGCCAAGGGTTATTCAGGCGGTACCACGCGCTTTAGCGCTTCGGGAGAGCGCCATTTATGGCGCTCACAAAAAAACAATACTTTTTGCGCCTTAAAAGGCGCCATCCCGAAGCGCTAAAGCGCGCGGTACCGCCTGAACAACCCTTGGCCATCTAGGTGTCGCCTCATGGCTAAGGCACAGCAAAAAAATGGCAAGGTGTAATATGAAAATGGGAATTTATTTTAAATGACTATCCGGCTATTGTACCCCAGCCAGGAGCAGCGTGTCATCCTGAACGCAGTGAAGGATCCCTATAATCGGGAGCCGCCAATGGTTACAGGGATCCTTCACTGCGTTCAGGATGACACGCTGCTCCTGGCTGGGGTACAATAGCCGGATAGTCATTTTATTTTGTTTCAATAAATTGATTATGTTTTAAAAACATATAATTTAATTTTATATTGATATTGAAAATAATTATAAAAAAAACCTCTCCAACCAATTGTTTTTCACCAATGCTTTTTGTATCTTGTGGGAAATTAATTCATGTAGCAGATACCGATTTTTTTGCCGCTTCACCAATTCATATATGCTCAAATGAGCATCATGTGAAGCAGTGCTTTTATCCATTTTCGTACCGTATTTCCAAATCAAATTTTCATACTAAACCTTTATCATTTCATGAAAAACCTGATCACCCTGATGACCCTGCTTTGGCTGGGTAGCGCTCTGTATGCTCAAAAAGTTGACCTCGATGGAGAGCCTGTGCCAGTACATTACCTGCGTTTGCCCGATCGTCCGTTTCCTGTTTCCTATCAGTCGTACAGCGTTATCATATCAACCCGTCCCGGCGACCTGGCGGCTTTTGGTATGAGCGAGAATTCCCTGCTTCGGTACACCAATGTGCCTGGCTACAAAAAAGTGCCGCAGGGAGGAAATTTCAACCTGGAAGTCAGCCTTGCCGATTTCAAGTACGACGGAAGTGCGGAAGTGAAAAGTGAAACCAGCACTTCAAAGGACAAAAGTGGCAAGGAAGTAAAAACCACGACCTATTTCTCTACTGTCCGGTATTCGCAGCCGCTAACGCTGCGGGTGCGCAATGAAGACAACAAAACCTTGCTGGATCGCAGTTGGCTGGAAACACCGCGCGAGTACAAATCCTCCCAGTATGCTACCTACAAAGAAGCGCAAACTTTCCAGAACGATCAATTGCGGCAGGCGGTAGCCAAAAAAAACCAGGCTGAAATTCTAGCCGCAATGGGACAAATCCAGAGCCTGCTTTCCGAACAATATGGCTATCCGGCTATCAAAGGCCAGATTAAACTGGAAATTCTGGACTCGGACAAACACCCCGACTACGCCGGTTTTCAGGAGGCTTACCAAACAGCCAAAAAAGCCTTTGAAGCCATGCGCCCCGACGAGCCGCTGGATGCCGTCAAAAAAGGCGTTCAACCTGCTATCGCTTATTTCGATCAGCAAAAGGACAAGTATGACGTCAGTGAAAAAAGTGGCAAAAAACTCAAATATGCCTGTCTGTACGACCTCGCGCTGATGCATTTCTGGCTGGAGGACTTCGATAAGGCAACTCAGTACGCCAATGCCGTGGTGGAGAACGACTACGAACCCAAGAGTGGCAAACGCCTCCTGGAAGATATTACCGACCTGAAAACCTCCATGGAAAAATGCGGCCACAATACCCGCCATTTCAAAGTGGAACTCGATACGGTGGCAATGACGGCCGCCACAGAAACCGTGGTGTACGACAGCGACAAAACACTTCGCGAAGAAGCCTACAAAGACGAAAAAAAGAGCATCGGCGCCAACACCGTAGAAATGCCGGGCGTGATTTATTACACGGATGGCACTGAATCGTCCGGCACTTTTGTGATGGACGGCCCCCAACGTGCTTTTGCAGATAAATCCAATACTCGTTTTTCGGTAGAAACGGCGCAAAATGCCTACGTTTCCGTACCTGATTTCAGGAAAATAAGCCGCTTCACGATCGGTGATCGCTTGTTCCGTATGGTTCCGTTCAAGTCGGCCAATACGGCCAACCTGGGCGGAAAAGCCTCCCCGGAAATTATGGAAGTGCTATACGAATCGCCCAAAATTGCAGCCTATCTGGCTTATACTGGCGACAACCGCGGTCTGAATAACCCGGCGGAATACGTAATTCATAACATTGGCGATAACACGCTGACTTCGCTGAACAGCCTGAAATTTGCCATCAACCTGAACAAAGGTATCCGAAAGGAGTATGGAGATTGCAAAGCGGTGGAAGAAGTGCTCGATAAGGACGGGTTCAAGCGCAATCCGGAAGGCATCGTTCAACTGGCGAAGTTGCTGGAAGGGTGTATGAAATAGAGCGGGCTGTGGGCTTTGGCAAAGTAATTGTTCCGTTACGCCTGCTGTAGAAGGATTAAAACACTCTACGCTTTGTGCCCCTTGTGACAACCTTTGTGTTCGTAGTGTTTAAATTTTTAACACGGAGGACACAAAGGATGGCACAAGGAACACAAAGTGTAGAGTACTCAGTAAACGCATGTATCAATGAAAACCTTATACAACCCCGAATTCGTAGAGCGGCTTTTTGACGATATGTCGGCGTCGTACAACCGAATGAACTACATCACTTCTTTTGGATTCAGTAAAATCTGGCGGAGGCAGTGTGTGCAGCATCTCGAACTTCGCCCCGGGACTGTGGTGGTGGATTTGATGACAGGAATGGGGGAGTGCTGGCCTTATATTTTGCGCAAAAAATGCCTGCCTGCTCAACTGATTGCGCTTGATTTTTCTACCGAAATGGTTCGACGAGCCACGGCTCAAAAGGCAAAATTCCCTTCTGCTTCCATCCGCATTCTGAAGGAAAATGTTTTCCAAAATTCTATTCCCGATGGCTCGGCAGATCATATTATTTCGGGTTTCGGACTCAAGACCTTTGACAAAGCACAACTTTCCAGTCTCGCTGCCGAAATAAATCGCATACTCCGTCCCGGCGGCACATTTTCCATGATAGACGTATCCGTTCCGAAAAACCGTGTTTTACAACTTCTATATATGTTTTACCTGAAACGTGTTATACCGGTGCTGGGCAGCATTTTTCTTGGCAATCCGGAAACCTATCGCATGTTGGGGATATACACGGAGGCATTTGGCAATGCACGGAAGGTGGAGGCCATTTTCGCGCAACACAATTTTGATGTGGAATACCTCGAATTTTTCTGGGGATGTGCAAGCGGTATCAAAGGAAGAAAACATGCTCTCATTCCGGCAAATACACTAGTATCGCCGAACCTTCTTCCCTGAAAATCTCCTTCGCTACGCGCTGCATATCTTCCGGTGTAACAGCCAGATAAGTATCCACTTCCTCATTCATGAGTTCGGCGCGGTCCAGAATTTCATAAAAACCCAGGTTCTGGGCTTTGTTCAGGATACTTGTTTCCGAAAAAACGATGGTGCTTTCAAAGCGGTGCTGGATTTTTTTCAATTCCCGTTGATCTACTGCCTCGTTTTTCAGCAGGTTCAACTCCTCCCAAACGGCGGCCAGCGCATCGTCGACAGAAACGCCATCGGCCGGGCGTCCTTCAATCACCAGCAAGCCCGGGTCGATATTGGCCGTGATATACGCGTCGATCTGTGAAAACAGTTGTTTCTCTTTCAGCAAACGCCTGTACAAACGGGAAGAATGCCCCTGCGCCAGCACATCGCTGAGCAAGTCGACAGCATAAAAATCCGCTTCGAGTCGTGCGGGTGTTTTGAAGGCCAGAAAAATAGCCGGAACGGGTACATTGCATTTGACCTCTTTGCGCACGGCCGATGTCTGAACAGGCTCCGGTTGAATCGGATGGCGATCAGAGGGGCCGGCCGGAATGTCTGCAAACCATTTTTGAGCCAATTGCAATGCCTCTGCGGTGTCGACATTGCCGGCAATGCTCAAAACTGCATTGGAAGGCGTGTACCAGCGCTGATAAAACGAGCGCACATCTTCTACCGTAGCACGCTCGATGTGTTCGGGTGTGAGTCCGATCACCGGCCAGCGGTAGGGGTGGGCCTGGTACATCATCTCTGACAGGTGGTGCCAGCAATCGCCGTACGGCTCGTTGAGGCAGGTTTCCTTGAATTCTTCCACCACCACTTTGCGCTGTACATCGAGCGATTTTTTGGAAATATTCAGGGCCAGCATACGGTCGCTTTCCAGCCACAAGGCCACTTCCAGGTTGCCAGAGGGCACAATTTCGTAAAAAGTTGTATAGTCGTTGGTCGTATAGGCGTTGTTTTCGCCACCGGCGCGTTGCAGCGGATCGTCGAAATCGGGTATGTTTTTGCTGCCTGAGAACATCAGGTGCTCAAAAAGATGAGCGAAGCCGGTTTTGTCAGCATTTTCATCGCGCGAACCAACATAGTATGTAATGTTCACCGCAGCGAGTGGAGTCGAACGGTCTTCATGCACCAGCACGCGGAGGCCATTGGGAAGAACACTACGGGTAAAGTGAACCATACAAGAGGGGGTTATTTATCTGAAAACTGTTCCAGATGGTCTTCAAGCGGACGTTCTTCTGGAACGGGCTCCTGTTTTTTAGGCCATCCGAAAATACGGGACGTCAGAATCGGAACAAAGAAAAAACCGGCTGTGAGCACCGAAACGATCAGGTCGGCCGTTTCGCCTTCAATCCATCGGGCCCAGGCATGTTCTTCCAGAAAATGGCAAGGGAGCGCCAGGAACAGTTTCAAGCCGAGAATGCCAATGACAATAAATGCGCTGGTTTCCAGAAAAGGATACCGTTCGAGCAATTTGACAAACCACTGGGCTACAAATCGCATGGCCAGAATACCGATAAAAACCCCGATACAAATCAGCCAGATATTATCGGTAAAGGCAACTGCTGCAAACACGTTGTCGAGTGAAAACGCCAGGTCCATGATTTCCACTGCAATGACGGTAGCCCAGAATTGTCCTACCAGCCCATACGTCATTTTGTAGAACCACTTTTCCTCCTTTACGAGTGTGTCGTCTTCGGGCGAAGGCGTGGCTTTTTTACTGAAGTAGTCGTATGCCAGATACAGTAGGTAGAGTCCTCCCAATGGTTTGAGCCACCATATCTTGATCAGCCAGGCTGCGAAAATGAGGCAAAGACCACGAAAAAAATAAGCGCCCAGAATACCATAGCGCAATGCCAGTTTGCGTTTGTCGGGCGGCAAGTCGAGCACCATGGTAGCCAGCACGGCAGCGTTGTCTACAGACAGCAGGCTTTCAATGAGGATTAGGTTGAATATGATAATCAGCGCATTTTCCCAGTCATTGCCCAGGATTTGCTGTAAAAAGTCCGTCATGGATTAATCAATTGAAGAAAAGAAGCAAAGTGTTGTACAAGTAATTGAAAATCAAAATCTTAGTGTGTTTGCCAAAAGGATGGTGTCCACTCTAACAGGTAATTGTGCAAATGGTTGAGGGTGTCACTGTTTTTCTGCGGCCTCTTTCAGCAAGGCATCCGAGTCGCGCAGCAAAGCCTTCAGTTCCTGCTGCAAGGCTTCCTTGCGGCGATTCTGGTCGGCTACTTTGGCTGCTTTTTGTTGTTCTGTCTTTGGGTCTTTTTTGACGCCTTTTTTTGTCGGGGTTTCTACGGCCTGATCATTTTTTTCGATGGTGTCGAGTTCCGACTGCAGGTGTGCCTTGCGTTCTTCCAGTTCGTCGAGGCGGCGCAAGACCTTTTCATCTACGTATTGGGCGCGGTCGCGCACGGCTTTGTAGGCGCCACCCAGTTGTTCCAGCACGCCGTCGTATTTGCCT
This sequence comes from Saprospiraceae bacterium, assembly GCA_016787415.1. GTDB lineage: Bacteria > Bacteroidota > Bacteroidia > Chitinophagales > Saprospiraceae > M3007. The sequence continues at coordinate 7,006 of JAEUUT010000250.1, forward strand.
GCATCAAAGTTACTTTTTTCGGTTTTTACCAGTTGGCCTACGGAAACGACTACGTCGCGCATTTGTCCGAAAATCTTGCGCGAATTATCCTGTTCCTGGTCTGTGCCAAAAAAGTAATTGTACACCAGGATGGCGGCGATCAGGAGTAAGCCCAGTTTGATGAGAGAACGAATCATGGTTGCAGTGTATGAGTTGATTTTCGCAAAAGTAAAAAAACAAAGGGAGTTATGAGTTATGAGGGATGAGTTATGAGTGTTGGTGCTGTACTTCCGGCTTGTTCAATTGAGAATCCAGGTGAACAGCACAAACACTCATAACTCATAACTAATAACTCATAACTCCACTATTCGTTTCCCGTCAATTTACCGATAAACAGGTTGGCTACCTCGATACAGATCAGGATAATAATAATCCATTCCAGTTTGCTGCTTTCGCGGTGGAGGTACAGTTCGCGGAACACGGAAAGATTGTCTTCCACCACTTTAAAGGTGTATTCGATTTCACGAAACCGGGTTTGTGTTTCCAAAGTACGTGCCAAACCCCGATGTACGCGGTCGAGGTATTCGTCTTCCCAGGTCAGATCGGGGCTGTCGAAAATGAACAGGTTCTCCACGATGCGGTTTTTGGTATTCAGGGCGCGGCCGATAAAACGGAGCATATTTTTCCGGCTGATACTGACCCTGCCATGTACTTCCATCTGTCCGGTGAAATGCTGCATTTCACTGAGGAGTTCGTGGGCGCGCTGAGAATAAAAATCGAGCGCGACGGAGTGCGCCACATTGAGCATGGCAATTTTTACCACATCTTCCGAGATAGCAGGCACTTCGATGGTGTCGAAGCCGAAATGCAGTTCCTGTCCGGGGCTTACCTTGATTTCAAAGTCGTCGCGGATTTTTTCAGGCAAAGGGTGATCGACAAAGCCTTGCAAAAAAGCCAGGTGTTGGCTCATTTCCATATCGCTCATGCTGGCAAAAACCACTGCGCCATAGTCGAAAGCATAAAAATAGCCCTCCTGATCTACCTGATAAAACAGTTCGGAAGGTGTTTCCAGGAGCAAGGTGCCGGCAAACGTTTCTTTCAGGCGTTTGAGGTGAAGTTGTTCGGCAATATAAAAGGCTACAATTTTCATACATTCAATTCGGGCTGGGAGTTAAATTACCTGAGTGACAGGCACTTCTTTTGAACACTTTGTACGATCGTAAGTTTGAATGCAATCGCGTACAAATATCTCTTACTTTTGCCATTGTAAAAACTATTTACTCCTTTGACTGCTACCACTATCGTTGATGTCGCTGTAGGCGGCGTGCTGGGATTGGTTATGTTCGGCGTGGGCTTGTCGCTTACATTGACCGACTTTATCCACATTATTAGACATCCGCGGGCCTTTTTTTCTGCTTTGGGCGCCCAGATGCTGGGTTTGCCGCTGATTGCCTTTTTGATATGCCTGTTGGCGCCGCTGCCTGCCGAACTGAAGGTCGGGCTGATTATCCTGTCTGTGAGTCCGGGTGGCGCTACTTCCGGTTTTCTGACTTATTTATGGCGGGGAAATGTAGCATTGTCGCTTTCTCTTACTTCTGTGAACAGTTTTCTCACCCTGTTTTCCATTCCTGTTTTGGTAAACATTGGTTTACAGGTGTTTATGGGGCGGGAAACGGATCTGCATCTGCCTTTTTGGGAAACGGTGAGCCATATTTTTTTCATCACGATTATTCCTGCCACCATAGGTCTGATGTTGCGGCGCCATTATCCTGCTTTTGCTGAACGCATCAGCAAGCCTGCCAAATACGTGATGCTTTTTTTGCTGGGTGTGGTATTTACCATCAAACTGTTTGCAGGCGAACGCCACGGTGGCGCCGGGTTGAGCGTTCATGATTTTATGGTCATCACGCCGTTTGCGCTGTTGCAAAACGCATCTTGTTTGTTATTCGGCTATTTCTTTATGAAATGGATGGGTTTGCCACATCCTTCGCGGCTAACGGCCGCCATGGAAAGCGGGGTGCAGAATACAACACTGGCCTTTTTAATAGCCAGCAATATGCTCGGAAATCAGGAAATGGTGAAACCGGCGCTGGTGTATTCCCTGTACTCTTTTTGGACGGCTTGCCTCTTTGCCTACACGGTCAACAGGCTTTATTTCAGAGAATAACATTCGTTTAACGAAAGAATACGGTGTTTCGGCGGTAAAATCGGGCGGCCTTACCTGTTTGTGTCGTAGTTTTGCATCCGGAATTGCCTGACTCAAATAATATCATGAAAGATCTGTATCGCCGCTGGGTGCCTTCACACCTCCGCTTTTTGTTGGTTGTTCATCTGATTCTGCTCGTCATGTACAGCCTCTTTCGCTATGTGACGCTGATCTACAACCGGCCTTCCTATTTCTTTCAAATGGATCGCACCCTGACTGTACGCCAGGCGTTCAAGATCGGGTTATGGTTCGATATTACCGTGGCCAGTTACGCATTGCTGCTGCCGTATTTGCTGCTGTCTATTGCCTACATCTGGCCGCGCGAGCACCGGCGTTTGTTTGCGTTTACACGTTTTTACTGTGGCGCCATCATTCTGGTTTCCCTGATCATCTGTGCGGCAGACGTGCCGTATTTCAATTTTTTTAATTCCCGCCTGACAACTGCTGCGGTACACTGGAAAAACAATGTTCAGGTAGCCAAATACATCCTTTCCGAAGTTAAATACTACCCTTTTATACTCATTTGCGCTTTTTGCATTTGGGGAACAGGCCGCCTGATTCGTAAAATCTGGCACGGCTCCTGGAAACATGCAACGCCAACTCCCCACAACCGGCTGGTGCCGACTGCCATTGCTTCCGTGCTTATGCTGGGCGGACTGTGGGGCGGCGCCACACCCAAAACCCCAGACCTGAAAAGGGCTACTTTCAGCAACGATGGATTTATTAATCAGTTGACACTCAATCCGGTACATACCTGGTTCGACTCCTATTTTGCTTTTGACATACACCTGACAGGTATTGAAAAAGCCGTTTCGGAAGTGCAGGAAAGTCTGGGTATTACCACGGTGTTGGAAGACCGCTCGCCGATTGCCCGCGAACATGATTTCAAACAACCTGCCCGTCGGATGAATGTGGTGCTGGTATTGATGGAAAGTATGAGCGCCAACCGGATGGGCATTTTTGGCAACCCGAAAAACCTGACCCCGAACCTGGATAGCCTTGCCAGAAACAGCATTTTTTTCGACAACTGTTTCTCCAATGGCATTCATACCAATGCCGGTTTGTATAGTTCCATTTACGGAATGCCCATCATTATGATGCAGCACCCGATGAACAACGGGCGATCCGAATACCTGGATTTTACGGGCCTGCCCGTGACGCTTAAAGAAAAAGGATATACCACCGAGTTTTTCTGCACCCACCCAAAAACTTTCGATAACCTGGACGTATTCCTCCAGAAAAACGGTTACGATCGTATCAGCGACCTGGCAGATTACCCGGCCGACAAAATTGCCAATTCATGGGGGGTAGGCGATGAAACGCTGTTTGAACATGCGCTGGAAACGATGGATAGCCTGGCTACTGCGCCCGATGCAAAACCGTTTTTCTCAACGCTGCTGACCATTACAACACACCCTCCGTTTATTCTGCCTGCATTTACGAAGTTTAAACCGCGCAGCACCGATCCGATCGAAATTACGTACGAATACACCGACTGGGCCATCCGCAACTTCATGGATGCCTGCGCACAGAAATCCTGGTATGAAAACACGGTATTTGTCTTTGTCGGCGATCATGGCGTCAATATCCCCGGCCCTTATGATGTGCCGCTGTCGTACAACCACGTGCCCCTGATTATTCATGCGCCGGGTCTGTTTGCCAAACCGGAAATTCGCCATCAACTGGCCAATCAAACGGATATTTTCCCCACTGTTATGGGCCTGATCGGAGAAGATTATGTGCAGAACACCCTCGGATTCGACCTTTTCAGGGAACAACGTCCTTTCGCCTTTTTCTCCCAGGATCATAAAATGGGTGTGCTGAACGAACGTTTCCTGTACGTTGCCCGCAAATCGGGCAAGGAAACCCTGATCGATTACCGCAGCGGTTCGCTCGAGGATATCAGCCACTTGTATCCGGCACTGGTGGATAGTATGCGGCATTTTGGTTGTGCCAATTTACAGGTGTCGCAGTGGATGATTGAAAACGACAAGGTGAAATAAGGTTGCAACACGGATTTCGCGGATGTGCAACACGGATTGCACGGATTTGGAACACGGATTGCGCGGATTTTTTGAGGCTTGTCTGATCTTGTTGTTACAGGTTAGACAAGGCGCCAAAGATGTTCCTAGTATTCGCCCGATGCCCAGCGAAGTCCTGCTTCTGTTTTTTGAAATTCTCCCAGTAGTTTCAGGTACTTGATGCGTGCATCCAGCCAGCGCTGCTCGCGGGTGTTGATGAGAAAAATGGAACTTTCTCCCTGGCCGAACTTCTCCGTTTCGGCATCCAGCAAACGCCGGTATTGTTCGGTGATGTCGCGGTACAGCACGATTTGTGTGCGCAATACATCCAGATCATTGGCATATTGTTGCACCTTGTTGCGGATCGACTGCCGTTTCTGATCCAGGTCGAGTTCTGTTTGCGCAATTTTCACCTGTGTGATTTGCCAGTCGCCACGTGCTTTCCTGTTCAGAATAGGATAACTGAAATTGAGACCCCATTTTATATCCTGGCCCAATACACCCACGCCGTTGGTAGTAGCAGTGGGAAAAAACTCCCAGCCAGCGCCCAGGATGTTGTAGTTTACATCCAGCACGGGTTTTCTTTTTTCATTTTTCAAACGCCGTTCAGCGCCGAGGTTTTGAAGTTTGGCCTGATACAGGCGCAATTCCGGATGGCGCGACAAGGCAGTGTTCAGCAGGCTTTCGCGATCGACCAGGGCAACCATTGTTGCCACATTTTCCAGATCGACGGCGCTGCCCGCAGGCACAGCACGGGGCGTGGCCTGGTTTTCTTCCCAGAGAAAGTTTTGTAAACCCAAAGCGGCATTTTGCAGGTCGACTGCGGCAAAGTTGACGTCCAACTGGCGATTTTGCACCTGAATATGGGTTTCAATAGTATCCACTGCCGGTTTGTCGCCCTGGCGGAAACTTTCGCGTAGTGCATCGTGGCGGATACGAGCCTGTTGCAATGCCGAGTTGAAAATGTTGTATTGATTATCGGCAACAACCCAGGTCCAGTATGCTTTGGCCGCCTCCAGTAGTAAGTCGTTGCGCAGGAGATCGCGTTCGGCGTTGGCAGTTTGTATGCCGATTTGAGCCTGACGGAGACCCGTTCGGCGTTCGTCGGTGAATAGTCCCTGGCCCAGCGACCAGGTAAATCCGAGGCTGGCCTGGCCGTTTTCCGGGAGTGTAGACTCGCTGTTGAGGTAGTATCCGGAAGCGAGGTTGTACGCTGCCTTGAATTCAAAACCTGCAAAAGACGGCAGTTTTACGCCCGACTCTGTGTACTGGAAATAGGTTTTATCCTTGAAATTTTTGGTGTAGTAATCGACATATGCCTTGGGGTCGAAGCCACCTTTCGCTCTGAGTACGGCATAATCTGCCTGCTGGAGGTACAAGTCTGCCTGTTTTGAAGCAGGGTGGTTGGCCAGTACCTGGCTTCGCACATTTTCCCACACCAAGGCTTGAGCAGGCAGGATGAACGGCAGCAGGCCGGCGAGTGCGAGCACTGTGCCGAGTTTGATGAGGAGGTTCATTTTTTTGCAGGTTGTTTCTCGTTACCGTAGGAATTGTCGATTGCCTGGTACAAATCGGGCGGGAACCCGTTCATGACACGCCAGAGTTCGTACCACACGGGCACATCTTTCAACAGGGCAATACCTTTGGCGCCGCCGCCAGGCTGCAATGCCTCGGGCCATGGGAGTTCTGATTCATCGGGTGCTACCAGGATGCGGAATTTGCCGTTGGCGCTGATATTGCGATCCATGGCAACAATTTTACCTCCAAAAGTGCCCAGCGAGGCTCCTGGCCAGCCGCTGAAGAAGAAAGCAGGCCAGCCATCGAAAATGAAGCGTACTTTCTGTCCGACTTGTAGCAAGGACAAATCGAGCGGCTTTACGTACATTTCCACAGCCAGTTGGTAATCAGCAGGTTGTATGCTCACGATCGGGTCGCCTTCCTTGATAATTTCGCCGATACCAGGTTTGATGGCACGTACGATATATCCGTCCTGCGGGGCGGTGATATAGTAAAAAGCCTGCCTGCGCGCATAGTTTTCACGCTCGATACTGAGTTTGCTGGCAGTAGCGCTGGCATCGTATTGTTCGCTAAGGGTGCTGAAACGATCGCTGCGGGCCTTGGCAATTTTGTTGCTCGTTTCGTTGGCCACGAGCCGCAGTTCGTTTTCATAAATGGACAGGTCGTTGCGGCTGGAAGCCAACTGATTGTCGGCGGCAACAAGTTTGGTTTGCACCTCTTGCCTTTTGAGTCGTTTTTCTTCCAGGTCTGTGAGCGATTTCAGGCCTTTTTGGTAGAGTGCATTGGTCGCATTGTATTGGCGTTCGGCTACCTGGACATCGATACCTGCCTGAATGGTTTTCAGGCTGTCGCTCTCGATTTTCAGGCGCGCCTGCTCGATTTTGTTGCGGATCTGGCGGGTTTTGCTCTCCAGTTCGCGTTGCATGGCTAGTATCTGCTCGTCGAGGGCGCCTGCTTTGCCCTGATAGGCGGAAATGGCGCCTTCCTTGGCTTTCAACTGGTTACCCATGCGCTCTACCAGGGCAGGATCCATATATTCGGTTTTTACCTCGGACAAATACACGATGGTATCGCCTTTGTTAACGCGTTCTCCTTCAGTGACATACCAGTTTTCGATGCGCCCAGCAATGGTTGCATGGATGGTTTGTGGCCGCTGCTCCGGCCGCAAGGTGGTGACTTTGCCATCTGCCCGCACATTTTGTGTCCAGGGGAGCAGCATAAAAAATATGAAAAGAGCCAGTGCGATCAGCAGCAGTTTTTTGAAAGAAAGGTGCCATTTGGGGAGCGCCAGTTTTTGTAATGAACCCAGATGTTCCAGTTCTTCCGTATGGGGTAGTTTGTTTTCAGATATATTGAGCATTGGATAGTAAATTATGGGTTTGAATCATACGCCGCATTGCCCGGGCACGTCTACAACATTAGTCCTGATCATTTTGCGTACTTGGTGAGGTTCTGAATACCCGCAGGTAGTGTTCCGTATTTTCCACTTCTTCAAAAGTACCTTCAAACACAATTTGCCCTTTTTTCAATATAACTACACGGTCGCACAAGGCTGCCAGTATAGGATCTGCACTGGAGGCAACAAAGGTCCAGGAGTGTTTGGGGTCGGTAAGAAACTGGGCGATACGAAGCCTGTCGCGGAAGTTGAGATGCCCCAGGGGCTGCTCCATAGCCAGAAAATTCGGCTGGCCGGCTACGGCGCGGGCCACCAGAATTTTTGAAACAGTACTTCTCGAAATATTCTGTCCGCCAGGTAATATTTCCGTTTCAATTCCTTGCTGGGCTTCCCGAATAAAGTCGCTGAGGCCTATCACATCAATCAATTCCAGTACCCGTTTGAGCGGAATATCTGGATTGCCCAGGGTGATATTTTCCAAAATACTGCCTTTGAAAATATCTTCTTGTGAAGACAAGTCGCCGATGTGTTCGCGCAGGCTGCGCAGGTTCAGGTTCTTTTTGGGCAATCCGTTGAAAAGCAAGTGGCCTGTGAAATCTCTTTTCAGTACGGTCAGGATCTGGAGCAACGTGCTTTTTCCCGAACCGGTGTAGCCTGCAATCAGCACCCGTTCGCCAGGTTTTATCCGAAGAGAAATGTTTTGTAAAACCGGCTCCTGTGCATCGCTGTATTGATAACTCAGGTTGCGCATTTCCACTTCCATTGGCTGATCGACCGGGCAAAACTCTTCTACGGCAACGCCGTCTTCACGTTCCAGCGGCAAATCGGCTACTTGCCCCATTTTTTCTACTGCTGTTAAAACATCATACCCGGTTTCATGTAGCAGGATGAGTTTTTCCATCGATTCTATGACAAACAGGATCAGGATTTCCGATGCTACAAACTGACCAATATTCAGTTCGTTCGACATGACCAGGGCGCTACCCAGGATGAGGAAACCTGCCAGTACCAGTACCCGAAATACGACGCTGCTGATCATTTGTATCAACATAATGCGCCAGTGTTTGGCCCTTGCATCAAGGTAGTGTACGGTCAGATCATCAGTCCGGCGGAGCGGAAAATTGTTCTCACCGGCGAGTTTGAACGTGTTGGCAACGCGCCCGACTTCCTCGAGCCAGTAAGCGATTTTGTACTTGAATTTGGATTCTTTCAAACTGGTTTGCACGCCCAGCGGCGCTGTCCAGTAGAAAAGAATTGCCAAAACACCGATTAGTAGCAGCGAAAACAAAACGAAGGAAGGGTGATAAAACGAAAGTAGCAACAGGCTGAAACCGATTTGCAGTAATGCCGTACTGCCGTCTATCAGGATTTTGGGCAAGCCCTTTTGTATAGTCAGCGTATCAAAAAAACGATTGACGAGTTCGGGAATATAATCGCCTCGCAGCACTTCGAGGTTCAATCGGGGGATGCGAAGCGCAAAATCGATGGACGAATACGCAAAAATGCGGCGTTGCATATATTCCACAACCGATAGTTGCATGATGCGGATAATGCCCACAGCCAAGGCGCCGATGAGTACAAACAAGACCATCACGACCCAGGAAGCGTTCATGGCGCCCCCTGCAATCTGATTGATAATGGCCTGAATACCAAGCGGTAAGGACAGGTTGATCATCCCTGTTACTACTGCGTACAGCAGGATGTAACGAATTTCACTTCTATACTGCGATAGCAGACGAAACAGCCGTCGCAAGGGGGTAAGAGTTGTATGTGTGGTGTCAGTTGCCATGGGTTTAAAGTAATCATGGTTAGGTGATGAGCGTCTTTGCTTTTCATCAGGTTACCTCCAAACGATATTTGGCCTTTGTTGTTTAAGACTTGCTACCTGAATTTGAGTCCTGATTGCTCCAGCACACTATCTTTGCATCAAAAAATTATCCTTTGAAACGTTCCGAACGACTTGACTTATTGGCCGAACTGGGCCATTACCTACGCAGCGGCGGCGATACCGAACTGGATGCGGCTATCCGCCAATCTTCTATTGAAAATCAATGGTTTACAGAAGAAAATATTCGAAGTTCCTTACAGGCGATTGCTGCTGAATTCCTCGATCGGGACAAACTCGAAACATGGCTTGAAAAATACCCGATGGCTGATCCTGGCTATCCTGAAAAAATTGTTGCCATTATTATGGCCGGAAATATTCCGCTGGTAGGTTTTCAGGACTGGCTATGCGTGTTTGCAGCAGGCCAGCAAGCCAAAGTAAAACTGTCAGACAAAGACAAACGCCTGCTGCCTTTGCTGGTAAAAAAAATGGGCGAATGGCGGAAAGACTCCTGGGCCTACACTGAATTTTTAGGCGAAAACGACCTGCTGAAAGGATTTGATGCTGTGATTGCTACCGGAAGCAACAACACGGCGCGTTATTTCGAGCAATATTTTGGGAAATACCCCCACATCATTCGGAAGAACCGCAACAGCGTCGCTTTCCTGGACGGGTCGGAAACCATGCCCGAATTGTATGCGCTTGGACGCGATATTTTTTCCTATTTCGGGCTGGGTTGTCGCAATGTCAGCAAATTGTATGTGCCACATGGCTACAATTTTGATGTCCTGCTGGAAGCCCTGCACGAATATCGGGATATGGCGTTGCACAACAAGTACAAAAACAATTTTGACTACAATTTCACCCTGTTTATCCTGAACAATACGCCATTCAAAAACAATGGCTGTCTCCTGTTAACAGAAAACACAGCCCTTCAGGCTCGCATCGCATCGTTGCATTATGAATACTACGATCACATGGCAGAACTGGATGAGAAGTTGATCGCGCAACAGGATGATATTCAATGTGTTGTGGGCAAATCTGCCCTGCCGCACTTTCCCGTCATTCCGTTCGGACAAAGTCAGTCGCCCACGCTCGACGATTATGCAGATGGCGAGGATGTGATGGCATTTCTTTCGGTGCTGAATATGTTCAGGGAAAAAGCAGTATAATAGTCCTGAGTCGTAAGTCCTTAGTCCTGAGTCCGTAGAGTTGACCGCTTACTTTTGGCATTTTTTATTAGAACGGCCAAAAGTAAGTGGTCAACTCTACGGACTCAGGACTAAGGACTTACGACTCAGGACTTAATAAACCGCTCAAACACCCATTCGCTGTGTCCGATTCTCAGCCAGCCATCCTGTTCTTCAAAAATCTGAACGGTATCGCCTTTGCTGAGTTTGCGCAGGATTCTGTATTCGGTACCAGGGCCCTGGCGGGTGTTGAGTTCGTTGGTGCCATCCACAACGCCTTTTTTGGGATTTAATGGAAAGACGAGCGACTGCGCGATGTATTGCTGGTCGCCGATTTGCAGCCAGTTACCCGATTGGCCGATGACATGAACGACGGTTTTATTCGGGCGGGCATCTACAATGGCGAAGTTGGCGCCGGCGCCTGAACGGACATTGGCGCCTGTAGGCGAATTGATTTCACCCAGCCAGGTATTGAACACCAAATCAATATAGTTTTTGGACACCCATCGGCCAGAACCGATGCGAAACCAGCCGTTTTTTTCCTCAAAAATGGAGACAATCGCGTTTTGCGCCAGTTTGGTAACAATATTAAAAGTGGTGGCAGGGCCGCTTCTGACGTTCAGTTCCCTGGTATTTACCTTGCCGCTTGAAACAGGCGGTTGGGCATCATCGGCCATTGCTTTTTCAATATCCGTCTTGAAAGCCTGCCAGGCCTTTTCATCAAGCATCATTTTGGGGCAGTCTTTGCCGGTAATATCGTGGTGGCGATAGAGGTCATTGACCGTAAAATCGTATTTACGCAGCAGAAATGCAGCGAGGTCGACCGAGTTTTTGTATGTTTTATTCCAGTCGCCGTCTTTGTTGACGCACATTTCAAACCCGATGACGAAGTAGTTGGGCGTGAGGCTGCCTTCCTTGATTCTGTTGCCATCGGCTTTGTACAAATTAGCGCCAACGTGATAACCCACTTCGTTGTCATACAGGCATTGAACGATGGTTTTATCATCCACGATGTAGTGGGCAGAGGCGTAGCGGTCGGTGTTGTTGAAATAATTCCTGTTGGCTTTTGCATTGGCGCCTTTGCCAGTATTGGCAGTCCAGTGCGCAATCACCCCTTTTAGTTTTCGGATGGAATATTCCTTTTCATCGCGCAGAAAAGGGCGGTTGCGTTTGTTGGTCAGTAAATCCTTGGTAATAGGAAGCATATGATCTGGAGGTGACAGGTTTGAAGAACTCTGCTAATTTTGCGGTGAAAATAACTGAAAAATGCGGTTTGATATTATATCCGTTTTGCCGGAATTGCTGGAAAGTCCTCTGAATCATTCTATCATGAAGAGGGCAAAGGAAAAAGTGCTGCTGGAAGTGTACCTGCATCATTTGCGCGACTATGCCACGGGCAAACACAAACAAGTGGATGATTACCAGTTTGGAGGTGGCGCAGGCATGGTGATGAAGCCCGAACCGCTTGCGGCTTGCATTGAAAAACTGATGTCGGAACGATCCTATGACGAAGTAATTTATACCACTCCGGATGGGGAACGTCTCGAACAACAGCGTTGCAACCGCCTGAGTATGCAGGAAAATGTGCTTATCATTTGCGGGCACTATAAAGGAATCGACGATCGTATCCGGCAGAAATATGTAACCCTTGAAATCAGTATAGGCGACTATGTGTTGTCGGGCGGTGAACTGGCCGCTGCCATTATCGTAGATGCTGTGGGCCGACTGATACCCGGTGTACTCAACGACGAGACTTCCGCGCTGTTCGACAGTTTTCAGGACGACCTGCTTGCACCGCCGGTGTACACCCGCCCTGCCGAATGGGAAGGCATGAAAGTGCCGGATGTGCTGCTTTCCGGGCATGAAAAAATGATTGACGAATGGCGGCATGATCAGAGCCTCGAACGAACGAAAACCCGACGCCCTGACCTGTGGGAGAAGTTCGTGAAGGGTGGGGGAGAAAGCAAATAAAAATCTATTCAGTTAAAATTTTCTGTATTGAATTTGTGTTTTTAAAAACAAATAGTTTTACATTTGTGCGCTGAACATCAACAGCAAAAACACAAACGTCATGAAACTTTGTCCCAATTGTGCGGCCGAGATTATTCCCGGCTCCAAGTTTTGCCATCGTTGTGGCGACAAGGTCGCCGAGCGCATGAAAGACTGCCCGTCTTGCCATGAGCAGAGCCCGTTGGCGTCTGTATTTTGCCATCATTGCGGCTTTCATTTCGAAGGGCGACACCGCAGCGATCATGGTTATCAGCCAGTGTATACGCTCGATTTTAACCCGGATACCTTAACCGATCAGGTAAAAGCATTGTTTTTTAAAAGCCTGAAGCGCCGTATCGAAGAGGAGCACGACGTAAATAAATACAGCGACTACGTGCATCGTTTTTATGACTCCCGGTTTCGGGAGATTTACAGCCTGCGTGCCGAGCAAATTGCAGATGACGTCATGATGCAGTGGGAACGATTTGGCACCCAGGGCCTGGAGGAGGTTGACAGACGTATCGAAACGGCGTTTGAGGGGCTGATGGACTATTTTATCATCCAGTTTTGTCCCGATCTGAATGGCGTTTTGCTACCACCGGCTATTTTGAAATACGAAAAGATTCAGTTGGGACAGGTGGACTTGTGGGCAGTACTGTCCGACTTTCTTGATTTTGAACGGGAGGAAGAAGTCTTTTATATCGATTTTATCAGCATGCCTTCAGAGTTGCTTGCCAATGCATGCAAGAATTATCTCTGTGCGGAGCGCAAGGAAAAAGTCTATTTTATCTGTGATCTTTCCCTGAAAGGAAATTGTAAGGAAGGATTTGCCATGACCGACAAAGCCATTTACTGGAAAGCCCCGTTTGACAAGGCCCGCAAGGTTTCTTATGAAGAACTGCGCGAAATTCGCCGCGAAAAGGAGTGGATAACCATCAACGGGCACTTTTTTACAGCTAATCCGAGCCTGAATCTGAAATTGTGTAAGTTGTTGAAAAAGATGCGGGTATGGAAACCGGAAGGCACTCCTAAAGTGCGTGTTCACAGCCGATGAAACTTTTTTTCAAATTTTGACGCTTATGTCTTTGCCAGTTTGCAAGAACACATGTTATCTTTGCAGCCGCTTCGGCAAAAATGGAGGTTGTAGCTCAGTTGGTTAGAGCGTCGGATTGTGGTTCCGAAGGTCGGGGGTTCGAGACCCCTCATCCTCCCTGATAAGTGCAAATAGTTGTTGATCAACTGTTTGCACTTTC
>JAEUUT010000253.1 GCA_016787415.1 Saprospiraceae bacterium
GTAGAAGATCACTTTTTCGGAAAAATCGAAGGTGATTCCTTTTTGTCGCAGCAATATTTGCCAGTCACTCCGTCATTTATTCAGTTTGAAGCGCAGCGCCTGATACTCCTGTACGGCAGAAATGTTATTCAATCCATTTCAGCAGGTATTTTACCCGAATGGCATTGCGGTGTCGACATATTTGCATCCACTTTTTTTATGCTGACCCGCTGGGAAGAATCAGTAAAAGATTCCAGAGACGCGCACGGGCGGTTTCCCGCGTCCGCGAGTACAGCCGTGCAGACAGGTTTTCTGGATAAGCCAGTGGTAAATGAATGGGCTGATTTGCTATATGGTTTGTTAAAAAAACTGGGCTGGAAAGATGCCCGCCCCAAACGAACCTACCAACTATCCATTTCCTGCGATGTGGATCACCCCCGGCTTTGGTGGAATGCCGCCGACCGCATCAAAACCCTTGGCGGTAGTTTGTTGAGCAGGCGCAACCTTCGGGAAACTCGGTACTGGCTCCGAGGAAAAATAACACAACAGCAAGACCCATACGATGTGTTCGATGAATGGCTACTGCTTTTCAGAGAACACAGTATTCAGGCAAGTTTTAACTTCCTGGGCCAACGCCTGCCAGATAGCGACTGCTACTATCCTGTACATCATCCATTTGTGCAGCATACCATCCGAAAACTGAGCGGCGCTGGACACCGAATCGGATTTCATCCTTCCTATGAAGCATTTGATCAGCCCGAACTATTTCAATCGGAACTGGAATCTGTTCGCCGCTTGTCCCCTACCCCGGTCAATACCGGCAGACAGCACTACCTTCGGTTCGCCGTACCCGAAACATGGCAGGTATGGGAATCAGCAGGTATGGAATGGGACAGCACGATGGGATATTCGGAAATGGAAGGATTCCGCTGCGGCATTTGCCACGATTTCCCGGTTTTCGATGTGCAGCAGCGTAAAATGCTGCGCCTGAGAGAAAAACCCCTGATTGCGATGGATGTAACCCTGGCGCAATACCGAAAATTAAAGCCCGAAACAGCACTGCAAAGCCTGATGGCACTCCGACAAGAAACCATGCGCCATCAGGGAGAATTTGTTCTTTTGTGGCACAACTCTTCCTGGAACACCTACTTTTGGGAGCCGTGGAAAACTGTTTTTCACCAGATTATTGCAACCTGACTCCTTTATGCTCAAGCACTTATATCTTCTTTTTCTGCTCTTTTTGACCAATCTTGCACACGCACAGGACAGCGGATTGCCTTTGCAGGCGCCGACGATTCATTTGCTCGGACGGATGGAAGTATTGAGCGGCATTCCAAGTGTTATTCATCCGGAAATAGGGGAAATCAGTCGGCGTGATGCAGCAAATTATGCACGCAGCATCGATACGTTGGCCATTTTTGAGGGAAAAGTTGATCGAGCCAATTTGCAATACATCTATGACGACAACAACGAGTGCCTGCCAGACTCAATGTGTCGGAAAAGCCGCAAATCGCTGCTGAAATATTTTTATCGCACGCCCGCCAATTTTTTTGAAGTCAACACGCCCGATTTTACCCTGCGCGCCAATCCAATGTTCAATTTTCAGGCAGGCGATCAAAATGGCGATCAGGAACTGTTGTTCCAAAACCAGCGCGGGTTGGAAGTCCGGGGCACTGTAGACGACAAGGTCTATTTTTATACCAACCTGGTAGAGTCGCAAATGCGTTTTCCGGATTACGTGACAAGGCGAATCATGCAGTTTTCTGCTGTACCAGGCGCAGGATTTTACAAAAACTATCGCCCCCGTTTCCCTAAAGTCACCAATGCATACGATTTTAATGTGGCAAATGCAGTGGTCGGCTTTCACGTCACCCGGCATGTAGGCATTCAACTCGGTCATGGCAGAAATGCTATTGGAAACGGCTATCGATCGCTTTTTTTATCTGACGTCGGTAACCCTTATTTCTTTCTGAAAATCAACACAAGGGTGTGGCGTTTCCAGTATCAGAACCTGTTTATGGAATTGAGCCCTGGCACTGCGAATACCTTGAATACCAGTGAGCGGATTCCCCGAAAATACGCCGCCGTGCATTACCTGAATTATAAGGTGACGCCGCGGCTGGCATTCGGATTTTTTGAAGCCACTATTTTTAACAGAAGCCGGGATTTTGAATTTCAATACCTCAATCCAGTCATTTTGTACCGCACTGTGGAGGGTATGATCGGCAGCCCCGACAACGTTCAAATTGGTGTTGACGGCCACTGGAACCTGTTCAATCGCGTGCAGTTGTACGGGCAGTTTCTGCTGGATGAGTTTATCTTTTCACAAGTTGTAAATCCTGCTCAAGATGGCTGGTGGGGCAACAAGTTTGCTTTTCAAACCGGCATTAAATATTACAATGCGCTGGGAATCAACAACCTGGATGTGCAACTTGAATACAACAGCGTACGACCCTATACGTATTCGCATTTCGATTCGCTCAACAGTTTTACCCATTACAGCCAGCCCCTGGCACATCCGCTGTGGTCTAATTTCAGGGAAATGGTAGCCCTTGTACGCTATCAGCCTTTACCCCGCCTTACATTGCAGGCAAGGCTTTTACAGGCTACCATTGCAGATGATCCGGCAGGCGAGAACTGGGGCAATAATCCCCTGCTCAGTAATGCGAGCAGGGCGCAGGAATATGGGAATGAAATTGGTCAGGGCATTCGCGCCCGACTTCGGATCATCGGTTTTGACGCCGCATGGATGTTGCACCACAACCTCTTTATTGAAGGGAAACTAATGCTTCGCCACAAGGATAGCGATGACAATGCACTCGACCTGAACACGCGCGTCCTGTCGCTGGGCATACGCATGAACATGTGGAACAAGGAATATGACTTTTGAATTATGGCATACTACGCACACCCTACCGCTGTGATTGATGAAGGCTGCCAAATCGGCGAGGGCAGCAAAATCTGGCATTTCTGTCATGTAATGCCCCAATCAACGATTGGAGAACGTTGCATCCTGGGGCAAAACGTGGTAGTTTCCCCTAACGTAACTTTGGGCAACAACGTAAAAGTGCAAAACAACGTGTCTATCTATACAGGTGTCATTTGTGAAGACGACACCTTTCTTGGCCCCAGTGTTGTGTTCACCAACGTGATCAACCCCCGGAGTTTTATTGAACGAAAAAACGAGTTTCGCACCACATTGGTAAAAAAAGGGGCCAGTATAGGCGCCAATGCTACCATTATTTGCGGCGTCACACTGGGCGCTTATTCGATGGTAGGCGCCGGAGCGGTAGTCACCAAAGATGTACCTGATTTTGGTCTGGTAGTGGGCAATCCTGCCCGATTGACAGGATGGGTGAGCCGTTTTGGGCACCGGCTTCATTTTGACGCCGAAGGGCAAGCAACCTGCCCAGAAAGTAGAGAGACCTACAAGAAAACGGAGCAAGTAGTGGTATGGATAAGGTAATCAATCATTTGGATGAAATGGAGCCGCGCTGGTTTGCGGTGTCTACGCGCTCTAAAAGCGAAAAATTCGTACAACGCATGCTGGGCAAAAAAGGCATCCACACCTACCTGCCCCTTCAAAGACTCATGCGCCGATACACGCGCAGTACACGTATGGTGGAAAAGCCGCTCATCAATTGCTACGTTTTTGTTCAAATCACCAAACCCCAGTATGTGCCTGTACTGGAAACGGAAAACGTAACCGGATTTGTCAAGTTCAATCGAAACATGATCGCTATTCCGGAGTACGAAATTGACATCATGCGCCGTATTACCCTGGAAGACGGCCTCGATGTGGAAGTTGTTCAAGGTCATTTGGAAGAAGGTGATCCTGTTGAAATATCGGCTGGCACCCTGATGGGCATGAAAGGCACCATCATTAAAAGCGCCGGAAAAAATAAATTCCAGGTAGAACTCAACCACCTGTTTCATAGCCTGTTGATTACAGTGGACGCGGCGTTTCTGGAGAAAACAAAACTTCGCATTTAGTTATCGGTGTTTTGTTATCAGTTATCGGTTATTAGTTATCAGGGGTGGTAAAGATTAGTTATCGGTTATTCGTTATCAGTTATCAGGAGTGATAGGGAGACCATCTGTACATGTATTTTGGCCACGCTAAAAGGAATGCCAGGCATCTCTACAGATGGTCTCTTTACCACCCCTGATAACGAATAACCGATAACTGATAACTGATAACCAAACATCGTCGTACCTTTGCGTTCCTAAATTTCACTACCCGTGACGAAAAACATTCTTGACAGCCTGAACAAGGCCGCGCAATCCCGTATTCTCGTCATCGATGGGGCTATGGGCACCATGATCCAGCGCTACCAACTGGAAGAAAAAGACTTTCGGGGCGACAGGTTTCAATCTTTCCACAAAGACCTGAAAGGCAACAACGACCTGTTGTGCATCACCAGACCGGATGTGATTGAGGAAATCCACCGTCAGTATCTTGATGCAGGCGCGGATATTATTGAAACCAATACCTTCAGCGGCACCAGCATTGCGCAGGCTGATTACGATTTGCAGGCTGTGGCTTACGAAATCAATGTCGCCGCCGCCCAATGCGCGCGCAAGGCAGTGGATGCATTTCAAAAAGAGTACCCGAATGCCGGCGACAAATTCGTGGCGGGCGCCATTGGGCCGCTCAACAAGACACTGAGTCTTTCTCCGGATGTAAACAATCCCGGGTTTCGGGCACTCACTTTCGACGAAGCAAAAAATGCCTATGCCGAACAGGTGCGCGGCCTGATTGATGGCGGTGCAGATGTATTGCTGGTGGAAACCATTTTCGATACATTGAATTGCAAATCAGCACTTTATGCCATCGATGAAGTATTCGAGGAGAAAGGCATTCGCCTGCCGATCATGATTTCAGGCACCATCACCGATGCATCGGGGCGTACGCTGAGCGGCCAAACGGTAGAGGCTTTCTGGATTGCTGTAAAACACGCCAGGCCCTGGTCGGTTGGGTTGAATTGCGCTTTGGGAGCCGCCGAAATGCGCCCATATATCGAAGTGCTGTCCAATATTGCGGATTGCTACATCAGTGCTTATCCGAATGCAGGCTTGCCGAATGAATTTGGCGAATACGACCAGACCCCACACCAGATGTGCGAATTCATCGAAGACTTTGCCCGATCGGGTTTTGTCAATATTGTGGGTGGCTGCTGCGGTACTACGCCCCCGCACATTGAGCACATAGCACGGCACGTCAAGAATATTATTCCACGACAACCTCGCCAGGCAGAAGAGCCTTTGAGCATGTACAGCGGCCTGGAGCCGCTCATTCTTCGGAAGGACATGAATTTTGTCAATATCGGTGAGCGTACCAATGTTACAGGGTCTGCCAAATTCGCTAAATTGATCAAGGAAGGCAATTACCAGGAAGCACTCAGCGTGGCGCGCCAACAGGTAGAAGGTGGCGCACAGATCATCGATGTGAACATGGATGAAGGCCTGCTGGATTCGCAAAAGGCTATGGTAGATTTCCTTAACATGCTTTCTGCCGAGCCTGATATCGCGCGACTACCCATCATGGTCGATTCTTCCAAATTTCACGTGATTGAAGCAGGTTTGAAATGCTTGCAGGGTAAAAGCATTGTGAATTCCATTTCCATGAAAGAAGGAGTGGATGAATTTATTCGTCAGGCAAAAACCTGCCGTCGTTTTGGCGCAGCCGTGGTGGTCATGGCATTCGACGAACAGGGACAGGCCGACACTATCCAACGGAAAGTAGATATTTGCCGGCGAGCCTATAAAATATTGACTGAACAGGTGGGTTACGACCCCACCGACATCATTTTTGACCCCAATATCTTTGCCGTAGCCACTGGTATCGAGGAGCACAACGAATACGCCATCAATTTTATAGAAGCCACGCGCCAGATCAAAGCCTCTTGCCCCGGCGCCAAAGTGAGCGGCGGCGTAAGCAACCTTTCTTTTTCTTTTCGTGGCAACAATGCCGTAAGAGAAGCCATGCATTCTGCTTTTCTGTACCATGCCACCCGCGCCGGTATGGATATGGGTATTGTGAATGCAGGCATGTTGGAAATATACGAGGAAATTCCTAAAGAATTGTTACAACGCATTGAGGATGTGCTGTTTAACCGCAGTCCCGATGCCACAGAAGAGCTCGTTAAACTGGCCGAATCATTCAAGGATACGGGCGGAAAAACGATAGAGGAAGACCTCGCCTGGCGCAAGGAACCTGTTCAACAACGCATGATACATGCACTGGTACGCGGCATCGACAAATTCATTGAAGAGGATACCGAAGCCGCCCGGCTACTCTACCCTGCCCCGATTCAGGTGATCGAAGGCCCACTGATGGATGGCATGAATGTAGTGGGCGACCTGTTTGGCTCGGGTAAAATGTTTTTGCCGCAGGTTGTCAAATCAGCCCGTGTCATGAAAAGGGCCGTCGCTTACCTGGAACCATTTATCCAGGCCGAAAAAGGCAGCATCATAAAATCGAAAGGCAAGATTCTGCTGGCTACCGTAAAAGGTGATGTACACGACATCGGGAAAAATATTGTCGGCGTGGTACTGGCCTGCAACAACTACGATATTATTGATCTTGGTGTGATGGTGCCCGCCGAAAAGATCCTGCGTACTGCCCAGGAGGAAAAAGTAGACGTCATTGGCTTGTCGGGGCTTATCACGCCTTCCCTGGATGAAATGGTACATGTCGCCAAAGAAATGCAGCGCCAGGGATTCCAGATTCCCTTGCTTATCGGCGGCGCTACGACTTCCAAAACACATACGGCTGTCAAAGTTGAACCGCAATATTCCAACGCTCCAGTAGTTCATGTGCTGGATGCCAGCCGTAGCGTGGCTGTTGTCAGTTCGCTGTTGACTGACAATACTGCTGATAATGAGGTATTTGTATCCGGTGTCAAGCAGGAATACGAACAAATACGCATACAGCGTGCCGGCCGCCAGTCGGCCAAACAATACCTGACATTGGAAGAAGCCCGCACCAACAAATGGACTTTCGACTGGGCTTCCTACGCACCGCCCCAGCCTGCTTTTACCGGCATTCGGGCATTCGATCAATACGATCTGGAAGAATTGTCGGAATATATTGACTGGACACCCTTTTTCCAGAGTTGGCAACTGGCTGGAAAATTTCCGGCTATTCTCGACGACGAAATTGTCGGTACGGAAGCCAAAAAACTATACCACGACGCACAGGTGATGTTGCGTCAGATTATCGACGAGAAATGGCTATCTGCACGTGCAGTTATTGGCATTTTCCCTGCAAATGCTACTGAAAACGACAGTATTGAAGTGTATGATCCGGCTCAACCCGATCAGAAAACACCGATTGCTGTGCTGCATCATCTTCGCCAGCAAAACCGAAAGGTAGCCGGGCAGCCGAACTTCTGTCTAAGCGATTTTATCCAACCCAAGGGCATATCCACCGTGCAGGATCATATCGGCGCATTTGCTGTAACAGCCGGAATCGGGATCGAAGCGCATATTGAACGTTTTGAAGCGGTCCACGACGATTATTCCGCCATTTTGCTCAAAGCACTGGCCGACCGCCTTGCAGAAGCCTTCGCCGAACGCATGCATGAACGTGTACGCAAGGAATTCTGGGGGTACGCTGCCCAGGAAAACCTGGACAATCAGGCTTTGATCGACGAATCCTATGCAGGCATCAGACCTGCCCCTGGATATCCTGCCTGCCCCGAACATACGGAAAAACGCACTTTATGGGAATTGCTGCAACCTGAGCAACAAGCGGGCATCACGCTCACCGAGAGTTGCGCCATGTATCCTACTGCCGCCGTTAGCGGCTGGTATTTCAGCCACCCGGAATCCAGATATTTCGGGCTCGGCCAAATCGGAAAAGACCAGGTTCAGAATTATGCCAACCGAAAAAACATGCCGGTGGTGGAGGCAGAAAGATGGCTGGCGCCGGTGCTGAATTACGACGTATAGACTTGTTATCGGTTATCCGTTATTAGTTATCAGGGGTGGTAAGGAGACCATCTGTGTTTGGTTATCAGTTATCTGTTATCCGTTATTAGGGGTGGTAAAGAGACCATTAGTACATGTATTTTGGCCTCACAAAAAGAAATGCCAAGCATATGTACTAATGGTCTCTTTACCACCCCTAATAACTGATAACTGATAACTGATAACGAAAACGTCAGAACCAGCTTGTCTTTTTCTTCGTTGTTCTCCCGCCCAGGCCCAGTACCCCCAACAAGCCGCGCGTCAGTTCGCGGGCTACAGTACGCCCAATTTGTCGTGCAAGCGGGTCTTTGGCAATCGTTTCAATCATGCCCGGCTCTTCTTTTTGCGGGCGCTGCCGTGCAGTGTCCTGAGCAGTCTGTTGTTGTTGTTCCTGGGCAGCCTGCATTTCCTGCGCCTCGGCAATTTTGCCCGACAGAATTTCATAGGCGCTTTCGCGGTCTATCTCCTGGTTGTATTTACGAACAAGGGAAGAGCGTTGCAGAATCTGATCTATTTCAAGCGGCGTAAGCACATCCATACGGCTTTCCGGCGCGCGCATGAGCGTGTGGGCCAGCGGTGTCGGGATACCTTTTTCATTCAGCACGCTCACAATCGCTTCACCAATACCGAGGCTGGTCAGCAAATCTTCGGTTTGATAAAAGTCTGTGATCGGATAGTTTTCAGCGGCCATTTTGATCGCTTTACGGTCTTTTGCCGTGAATGCACGCAGGGAGTGCTGCACTTTCAGGCCCAATTGCGCGAGGATGCTTTCCGGAATATCCGCAGGGTTTTGTGTAATAAAGTAAATGCCCACGCCTTTGGAGCGCACCAGTTTGATGATCGCTTCCAGTTGTTGCATCAGCGCAGGAGTGGCTTCCTGAAACACCAGGTGCGCTTCATCCACGAAAATGCAAAGTTTGGGTTGATCCATGTCGCCTTCTTCCGGAAAGGTAGCATAAATTTCTGCCAGCATTTGCAGCATGAAGGTGCTAAACAGTTTGGGTCGATCCTGAATATCGGTCAGGCGCACGATGCTGATGACGCCTCGGCCATTTTCATCCATGCGCACCAGGTCTTTCACATCGAAAGATACTTCTCCGAAAAACAGGTCGCCGCCCTGTTGTTCCAGTTCCACCACTTTGCGCAGGATGGTGGCGGCGGTGGCAGCACTGAATTGTCCATACTCCGCTTCGATGTCAGCCTTGCCTTCATTGCCCAGATATTGCAGTACTTTTTTAAAGTCTTTCAAATCGAGCAGGGGCAACTGGCGGTCGTCACAATATTTGAAAACAACGGCTACTACCCCACCCTGCGTGTCATTAAGACCTAGGATGCGGGAAAACAGCACCGGGCCAAACTCTATAACCGTAGCACGAAGGCGGGCGCCTTTTTCGCCTGAAAGGGTCAGGAACTCCACGGATGAACCTGTTGCATGCCAACTGACGCCGATTTTGCCGGCGCGTTCGGTGATTTTGGGGTTGTCGGTACCAGGCATCGCAATGCCCGACAGGTCGCCTTTTATGTCCATCAGCATACTGGGCACCCCATTGGCAGCCAACTGCTCAGCGATGACCTGCAGGCTTTTGGTTTTACCCGTACCGGTTGCTCCGGCAATCAGGCCGTGGCGGTTCATGGTGCGTAGTGGGACTTTTACCTGAAGACCCGGAATTGCTTCGCCATCAAGCATGGCGCCGCCCAGCACGATGGAAGTGCCGGCAAACTGGTATCCGTTTTGAACAACGGAAATAAAATCGTCTTTCTTAGCCATTGAAATACGTGGTTCTTTGCAGCAAAAATAGGTGTTTTTCTCAAGGACAACAGGGAATTTGCTGGATTATGGAAATTACTGAAATACCCGTGTTTTAATGCAAAAAGCCACCCTTTCCATTACTGGAAGGGTGGCTTACCGTATAAACCTATCAAATTGGCAAATGATAAAGTCCTGAGTCCTGAGTCCCGAGTCGACTTAGGACTCAGGACTCGGGACTCAGGACTATTTCACCGGCAATCCTTCATCGACCCACGCATCTAGACCTCCGTCAACAATGGCTACATCCTTGTATCCGTGCTGGAGCAGGAAAGTGGCAGCCTCCTTGCCTTTGTTCCCCACGCGGGAAACCAGGATAACGGGTTTGTTGGGAGGCAGTTCGCCATAGCGCTTGTCTAATTCGCTGAAAGGCAACTTGAAAATCCTGTTTACACCGGGCGTTTTGGAATCCGGACCGATATTATCACGAACATCCACCATCACGCTACCGAGTATATAGGCGGCATACGCCTCACGGGGAGTAAAATTCTTCACCATAGCAGTTACTATCAAAATTTCAGGTTAACAAATATTAGTTGTTAATGTCGGGTGTAAAGTTATACTAAATTTTACAGAACAATCAAATAGTAAAATACCTATTTAACACCCCTTTGAAATTCGAGTAGAATGTATGCGATGGTGTTTTTTCAAAAAATAATTGAACAGGAATGCTGTTTCACGCCAAATATTTTTCTGAAAACGGAAATCTAACGTGGGAGCAATCTGCCTATTTCAGTCGCAATATCTGCATAAGCAGCATCCTCACTTTTAAATGCGGAGATCGTTCTGTTCTGCGAAGGCAGCGATTTGTACTTTTCCAGGCCGCTTCCGTCCAGTGGAATGTCCGCAATACGAACAGGAATTACCCTTTTTCCGGCGCTCAGGCATTCCCATATGAAGTCCAGCCAGACGCCAGTAATGAGGTTGAGGGTAAAAAGACAAATGATGTAGTCCGTATCCGCAAGTTCCTTTTTGGCCTCTTCTACAGGGTCGCCAGCCTTTAAATCGGCGTACACGTTATAGATGCGAAGTTTGCCGCTCCGCTTTTGCAAAAACAGGTGTTTGTTGAGTTTGGTGGCAAATGGTTCTTCTTCCACATCATATACGAACATAAATTTGGGCACAGCGCCTACCTGCCGTTCTGCCGGCGTGGCTACCTCATCAAAATCCTGTTCGCTCAGGGATTCGACGAGCCCAAGAAAATCATAGCGAATACGGCTCATTTTTATGTCGTAGTCGTCGAAATCAATCAGGTTGTTGCGCTTTTCCGTATTGACACTTTCGAGTCGGCCCTGCAAGGCAAGAATATCTTTCTTTTTGGGCGCAGCGCCGGGGAGAAGGGATTGCAGGTTTTTTAACGCACCTGAAAGATCCGTTACGCATTGATCGCCCAGGGTATTTTTGGTATTTTGTAGATCAGCCATGTGTGTGCGGCAAATTAGTATTGTGGTTAATCCAGGAGCCTGGACTTATCCTCCTTTTTTGGAAATAAAATTAAAAATATCGCGGAAGAGAATTCCTTCATTGGCATCTCGTTGTTGTCCATTTACATTGACGGCCTTTCCAGCATGGTGCAGGGCAATTACCTGCCAGAAATTGTTGAACACCGGAGAGCCGCTACTACCGCCTTCCGTATCCGTAGTGTAATGGACATATTGATTGCTGACCTGCAGCACTTCATTGGCACGCAAAGCGATGCGTTTGTCCATACCGCCCGGATGCTGAATAATAGTGACTGGATCGCCTACAGTGGGCAATGCATTGGGTGCAATATCGAGTCCGCCCCATTGTTTATAGGAATTGCCCGGGTTGTCCACGAGTCGAACCCTGGCAAAATCCAATTCAGGTACGGGGCTCGTAATAAACCCGGTGGCATCCAGTTCGTAGGTGCTGAGCGGACGAACATTGCCATCAGGGCCTACTTCGTAGTTGAATTCTGCGCGCGCGCCCTTTACGGCTTCCGGCGAACCGATTACGTGGTTGTTGGTAAAAAGGTAGCCGTCTTTGGTAAGAAAACCGGTGCCTTTGGCTCCATTTGCCATCACAATACGGCAAACGGCCTTGGAGGCTGTGAGCGCTTTTTCCAGCCAGGAAATAGTCAGCAGGTTGTCTTTGCTGCCAATAATCTTCTCCAGTTCGGCCGGATTAGCCGGAATGTCAAACTGATAGGCACCCAGCCCTTTTATCCGGGCATTTAATTCCAGTTTTCTGGGTATATCTTTTACAATGTCAGTCAGTGCCAGGCGGATACGGGCGGTTTGCCGGAAGTATTTCTCTTCATCAAGCATACCCTGCTTGTAAAAATCATACACCTGGTAAAAGTTACCCGATTGCATGATCAGTTCCTGGCTTATCCCTATCTTTTGCTGTTCGTCGAGGCGCTCCAGAAATTCAATAACTCCTTGAATTTCATTGCGTTGAATCATTTTTTCTGCAGTTTGCAGCAGGACAGCCAGGGCCCCTTGAGTTTCTTCCATTGTTTTTTTGTTGTATGGGTTGCTATTGTTTCACGATCCGCACAGGAGCCAATGCGTTATTGCCGTCGCTCATGGTCAGCAAATAAACACCTGCTGGCAGGGTTTGTAGCGACAAGGTAGTGCTTTGACGACCTTTTTGCGCGGAAATTTGTTGTTCAATCACTTGTTGCCCGGTCACATCCGTCACACGAATCAATAAATCCGTCTCTTCTGGCGTGCTGAAATTCAGGTGGATACGATCGGATGTGGGTGATGGAAACACTTTGTCAAGTTCCAGAAACAATTGGCGCGTCAATACAACAATGGAGGATAACACCATTTGGCCGTCAAAATCGACCGATCGCAGGCGGTAGAATGATTTGGGTAAGGGCTGCCGGTCGTCATAAGCATAATGGGTGGGGGCAGTCGAGTTGACCTGGCCGGCTACGCGGTAAATTTCAGACCAATGAACGCCATCGGCAGAGCGCTCCAATATATGACTGGCTACATTTTTCTCGGTTTCAGTAACCCATTTGATACGGTTATGGGCATCTGCAATTTCACCTGTAAATGATCCGAGTTCCAGAGGGAGTACTGTTTGTTGCAAGTGAACACCAATCTCTCCGTCGCCAGGAATCTGAAATTCCACATAAAACATATTGGAACTTCCCATACTAACGGCTTTTATATCCGTGATGAGGGTTGGAGTACCTGTTCCCGGGCCGGGATCCTCATAAGAATTATTCTGTTGAAAGCAGTCTTCATTCGGGCCGGAATAATGTGTGGCGACCAAATTGGAAGGAATTGCCTCACCCGGCTCCAAACCGCTTTTTACTACGAGTGAATCAAATTCCGACCGATGATAAAACAAACGAACAGTATACGGTTCGGAAGGCGGGTTACTCGAACTGATTCGGTAATACACCGGCATATAGGGTACGTGGTTGGTAGCCACCGGAATGGTGTCGGCTACCGATGCCCGGCAAAAAACAGTATCCAGGTTTTGCAGCCCTGGCTTGACTGCTATCAGGAGGTCGCCCAGATCCAGGTCATCCGGACGCGAATAGACATCATACCAATGATCGCCATCCGGAGCGGTGCCGTCTACATTTTCCACAAAATAGCCTGGTGTGCATTCAGCCTCATTCAAGCGGATGACACCTTCTTTGACTTCAATACAAAAAGTACCGCTGATAATACTTCCGTAACCATCCACCTGTATATAGTATGTTTGGCCAGGCGTCAGGCCGGAATAGCAAAATTCCGAATTATAGCCCAGACCCTGTTGTCCATTGTCATCGTCGCTTGCTATCAGCCTGAAAATCTTGTATTTAGAAGAGTCGGTAGTTTCGTACAATGCCAACTGTGTATCAAAATTTTGACCCTGTGGGAGGCTTTCTGTTGAAATAATAACCGAACCGGAAAGCGGGGATACGAATTTGAACCAAACCGTCTGATCGGCTGCAGTGAGCCACCTGCCCGACAACTCATCCATATCATCCACCATTACATCCGGATTGGGCTCCTGTCCAAGCGAATCAATAAAATTGAAGGTAGCCTGTGCGTTGGAATAAATATTGCCGGTGCAAGGGTGATCCAGTTCAAGCGTTACCGCATTTCGAGCCTCATCATTGGGTGGGTCACAATCCTTGATCCGGAAAGAATGTTGTACAAAAGTGGTCGTTTCGGCATCAAATAGAATCAGGTATTCCTTTCCGGCTACCAGTGGGCCGAAAGTGGTTGAAATCCCGCTCACCGAGACCAGAAAACTGCCAATACAATTCCAGTCGAAGGGCCCGCAGCCCTGACTGGCTTCCTTGTAGGCATAAGTGACGTAAGAGTTTCCAGGGCTGTTCCCATTGATCGCCTGGAACGTGTACATCCGCGTATGCGGTGCAATAAAGCGGAAAATACGCTCTTTGCCGGGCGTTGGGGTCGTATTGCCACAAGCATTGGTTTGCCAGATGCCCGGCCCAGTGGCGGAAATAGGTCCTGAAGTGGTTGTAGGTCCGCAAGCAAGCAAGGGTTTATTGCTACAATTGATCGGCGTATAAAAAGGGGCGCTGAACCAGTTGCTTTCAGTAGGCAGGTCACAAATGGTGCGAACCCGGAAAGTGTACAGGTTTGCTTCGAGCAAGTTGGGAATTTGCACAGACGTGCCCAAAACGATATTTGTGCCTACTGTTACACCTGTAAATCCATTAACCAGTTCCCATTCATACCCGATGGCGCCAAACACAGCAGGCCAGGAGAAATTGGCGCTGGTGGAGGTCAGGTTAAAAACGTTTACTTCTTCTACCGGGAAACAAACCTCCGGCACCTCGCATACAATATCGGCTATATAACCTTCTGCGATTTTTTCGCCATCCGAGACAAACTGCACTGTCAGGCAGCCACTCGGGTCGGAGGATGTTACACTCAAAGGAGGTATAGAGATATCAAAATAGGTGGCCAGTATAGTCACGCCCAGCGACGTTCCATTGAATACATACAAGGAATCGCCGTCTGCCAGGTTAAAATCTGTGATATCGAGGGTTACAACCGTGCCCGGAATATCGGGGCAAATCACCTCCGTCGTTTTTTCTCCATTACCATAGTCGCCAGAAGCGCCGCCTGGGTCTGTTATCTGATCGCCACAACCCGCAGCGGTATGAAAATTGACCGGCCCGATCCAGTCGCTCGCGCTGGGCATAGGTTCTCCGCATATACTTCTTACATATACATCCAGGGCTGTATTGGCTGCCAGGTTGGTCAAAAGCACCGTGGTATCGCTTAATGAAACGATCACACCGTTTCCAGGCGTAAATCCTGCGGGCCCGATTTCATATTCGTAGGTAATACCAACGCCGCCTGCGGGTTTTGTCCAGGTAATACGGGCTGAAATGGAGGTAACATTGGATACAACCGGCAAACCGGGTGGCTCACAAGTATTATCCGGTGTGTTTTCAGGAAGATTGTTTTTTGCTTCAAGAGGGTTGAAAAACAGTACTCCAAACAGGAGACCAATCAGTTGTATGGATAGTTTCATGATACGAAGAGATTAAGTGAACCGGAATCGAAGGGGATTATATCGCCGCCCAAAACGTTGGCAGGACAAATATCGCATGATTTCGTCTTGTAAAAATCGCAATTCGTACGACATTTTTTAACAAATTTCTGAAACGTCTTTTTTCAACTGTCTGAAAAGCAAAAAGGCAAAAGGACAAGTGTTGTTTCTTGCCTTTTGCCTCTTGCTTTTTTGCCTCTTGCCCCTTGCCCCTTATCCTTCTGTCTTACTCTTTCACAATCCGCACTGGCGCGGCGGCTGTCGTTGCATTGGAAATGCTGACGAGGTACACGCCCGCTTGCAGGCTGCCGATTTGTACGGGCACTTCGTTGATGCCGTTTTGGGCGTCAAAGCGTTGTTCGAGTACGAGGCGGCCGTGGAGGTCGGTGAATCGGATGAGTACGTTTTCTTCTATCAGCGAAGCAAACTGCACTGTCACCTGGTCATTTGCAGGCGATGGAAATGCTGCAGTGATGCCGAAATGCTCGCCTTTGCGCGTCAGCACAATGGTATTTGACAGGTTTTCCTGGCCATCGGTATCCACAGAACGCAAGCGATAGTATGCTTTGGCTGGCGGCGTGCGGTCTTCCAGTTCGTATTTCAACGATGTGTGGGAGTCTTCCTGTCCGGCTTTGCGACCGATTTCGCTCCAGTGTGTTCCGTCAACAGAGCGCTCTACGATGTGCCACTGTACGTTTTTCTCGGAGAGGGTTTCCCAGTGGAGGATGTTGGAGGTGGAGGTGGAGGCGCCGGTGAAGGAAGCGAGTTCCAAAGGAAGTGCTGTTGCAAGTCCTCCTACGGCAAATTTTGAAAATGTGATACAGCCAGCCCTGGTGAGCGAACTAAGACCAATTGGTCCAGCAGGCGTACCATCAGTATTGATCCAGGGCCCTGCCGTAGTTGCTTTAAGTAATCGGATATTCGCAAACTGGGTAATTGGTCCGCCGTCTGCACCTGTAAAGCCGGAAGCATTTACATCAATGGTGTAAGTTCCCCCCGAACCAGAGAGTCTTTCTACTGTCCAATATCCGGTAGGAGAAACAGCCTCACAAGTAACACCACCATCTACAAGAGGCAAACCGCTAGTGCCCGGGCTTCCAGTTGTAAAGAGGGCGCTGATAACACCTGCACCTGCTTGAGCAGTAGTAAAATTAATGGTGCAAGGCTGGTAAGAGCTACTTGATCCAATTGGGAAAATGCGTGCAGTCGTACCGCTGGTGGCTCCATTCCAGCGGCGGAACTCACCGATGATATATGCTGTTGAACTACCACCAGTAAGCGTACCTAATGTGCTTGTACTTATACCAAGAGTTAAAGGAGTTGACCCTATATTTAATTTTCCAGTTGACAATTGTAGGGTATTTGATATAGAACCAGTTCCAACACCAGAGAGTAAACTACTCGGAAGAGAAACTGGCGTACCACTACTATTGTCAATTTTAAGTGCGTAAGTATTTGCAGTTGAACCAGATGTCGCATTGTTGTAAACCCCATTCCCAGTAATAGTATTGACATTAGATGTGGGGCTAGTAGTAGAAACGCCTGTAGAATTTAAGGCACCGAAAATAATATAGTAACCGGCATTTATGAATGTGCCATTATTCACCAAATCCTTGGCCAACCAAACATCATCATTTGTACTTAAAGTAGAGCCAGAGGTGATTGTAAGTGTATTTCTTACAACCAAATCCCATTGGTTCCTGGTTAATCTGGTTGAGGTACTTCCACCATTTATTTCCAAGTCATAAAATGAAAACCGATTGGCTAAAGTTGATCCACCCGGGGTTAAGTAAAATCCAGGAGTAGTTGAATTTCCTGCGGCAGTAGAAACACCATCACCCAACCTAAAAAGGCCGCCTGAGCACACAACCGGGGCACTGGCAGAGTAATTGAAAGCAGAAGTTGTTGATGAATTATTAATATTGGGGTCTACTAATAAAATCGTTCCGCCCGAAATAGTAACTGTACTTATACTTATTGCCAATAAAGACGTAGAGCTACCAACACTTGTTGTACCACTAATCCCCGAATTACCATCAATATTGAAGTTGCCTGCACTCATAGCAAAAGACCCAGCGCTAAAAGAAGCACTACCATTAACCGTGAAGGTACCGCCAGAGATAGTAAAGGATCCTGACGAGGCAAGTGACCGACTATAACCACCGCTGGGGCCATAATTTACAGTCCCGCTACTTAAGGTAAAAGTAGCGCCACTTGCTACTGTAAAGTTTGAGGTTGTTACGCCCGTAGCCGTTCCAACATTTAATGTTCCTCCTCCAATCAAAAGTGTACCATTTACCGTCAAACTTTGTGTACCAGTACCTGCTGTACCAATATTCAATGTATTAGTGTTTACCGTTAAAGTTTTGCCACTAGCGATTGTCACAGATGCATTGATAGTAGCATCTACATCAAGTGTCACGTTGTGATTAATGGTAATGGTAGCAGTAGTGCCGGAAGGTGGCACACCGCAGGACCATGTCGCAGGAGTGTTCCAATTGCCATTCGCTACCGTAGAGTAGGAAGTAAGCGCGGCTGGTGTTATTGCTGTTCCTGGATTGGTAGTGCCAGGAGTTTTAGAGGTAGAGGAATATACATAACTCGTTACTGCGGCATCAATCGTGCCTGTAGTGGTACATGCAACATCATAAACAAGCCAGAAGTAATTACCGCTACCGGATGCCAGCGTTTGTGTACCATTTACTGAGAAAGTAGAAGTGATACTGGATGCTGTACCAAATAATGTTGTTGTACTAAATGTCGTTGACGTCGTATAATAAACCCGAGCAGCAGTTACATTGGATGCTGTGCCTGTTGCCATGTCCACATTGATAGTTTGCATCTGCAGAGGGCTGTTGGTGCCCGCTGTAGTTACTTGAAGCCTAAAGATTTGAACGTCAGTTGCACCGGCAGATGCCGTACTTGCGGGTTGTGTAGAAGCATCGCTACTCCAGGTCATAGCCGGAGCATTTACATTCAACGTAAAATTTACCCGGCTGGTAGTTAAGTACGTGAAAACACGAATAAAGTATGTTGTACTTGGCGTAACAGTCAATGTTGCCGTATTCGGATCACTACAAAGCAAAGAGGTGCCGCCACAGGCAGAATACACCTGAAATACCATGTCTGTAGAAGTTCCAGAAACGGCAGAAATGCCAGTCAAACTAATATCAATACTGGTACAACCAACAGGGGTTGAAAAAGTGTACCAAACATCATCATCGGCAGTACCTGTACAGCCGGCTACCGATTGAGTGGCAGCAACCGTAGTACCTGTAATAGTCGAAGCCCCACCTCCAACTGTAAGGGCAGGCATAGAACTGGCATTTGCGCAATCATCGTTGGATGGAGGAGGGGAAGCCGTTGTAAACGTAATCGTACTCGAGTTGTTACTGTATCCGTTTCCGCCTCCTGTACAGTCCTGCCGTATTACATAGGAATAGCCCGTACTAGGGGTAAGGCCAGAAAGGGAGGCAAGGTTGGAATTGGATACTGTCACCACCGTATTGTTGACGTTACCTGCCGTAGCGCCCGTTCCCGGAGTACCAAAAGTGGATGTGGGACCATATTCAACGATGAAATTTCCGGTGGTCAGGTTCCAGTTTGCCTGAGCTGTAGTTGTAGTAATCAAGGTTGCCGAAGAGGCTAAAGGTGCTGGGCAGGCCGCCTGAAGAGCAATTAATGCATCGTCCACCATTAGATAAAACTCATCCGCTGCCGAATAGCAGTTGAAAGCGAAATAATAGGTCGCAGTAGAGGGCGCCGTAAAAGATCCGCTTCTAGTAACCGCCGTTATGTTGGTGAGACCTGCCAGAGTGAGCAATGTGGTAGTTTGTGCAGCTACCGTCGCGCTGGTACCGACCGTAAATTTCAAATTTTCAGGAAATGAGGCGCTCGCGACACTTTGCTTGAAGGAGAAATCCACAATCTGGCCTGCAGTAAGTGAAACACCCGGTGTAAATAACCAGGCATTTGCTGCAAAAGTAGAGTTGTAAGCGTAATAAGCCGATCCTGTACCGGATATTACATAACTCACGTCGGTCGTTTTTGCCCAGTTATTGCCTGAACCGGCATTGATGATGGTCCATCCACTAGGAGGAAAGGTACCATCGAAGCCTTCGTTTACAAGTTGTCCATAAACCCCTTGAACAAACAGGAGTAGCAACAATGGAATTAGTTTAAGCGTTCGCGTAAAATTCTTCATAGTAAAAACAGGTTTCAGAGTTAAAAGTGAAAAAGAAAGAAGACAACCCACAGGGTGCAAAGCCCCTGTGAACAACACGCATGATTAAATACAAGAGGAAACTACATCCAGAAGGAGAACCTGGACGCGATGACAATCTGCTATATGGCTGCTATAGGACGAATCCCCAAACAGCATTTGCCATTCTTGAAAAAAGCGGAAGATTGTTTTCGATGAATTGATGGGGCGTCAATTAAAGGGAATACGCGTAAGATGCTCTTACACAGCACAAAGGAACGGTAAAAGCGCCGAATGTAAAGTAATGATGAAGAAAAAATTTTATTTGGGTTAAACGCACACAGCCCGGAAGCGGAACGCTTTCAGGCCTGCACAATTCATATAAATTTATTCTATTTATTATTCTTTGACAATGCGCACCGGAATCGTCTTTTCACGCGTACCAAACAAGATCAACTGATACACACCTGTTGGCAAATTGGACAGTAGTAGCGACATTTCATTTTCGCCTTTTGCTGCTTCGTAAGACTGTTGCAATACGACTCGGCCCATTGCATCGAGGATATGAACCGCCAGGTTTTCTTCCGCAGGCGCATCGAATTTTATATTTACTTTGTCATGTGCAGGGGAAGGATAGACGGTTATGATGTTCAGTTGTTCGATACTGCGTACCAGCAGGATGCTGTTCGACCTTTGTTCGGTGCCGTCATAGTCCACTGAACGGAGGCGATAATAGGCTTTGGATAATGGATTTCGATCTTCCAGTTTATATTTCTGGAGGTTTTGGGAGTGTCGTTGTCCTTCTGTTCGCCCGACTTCCTGCCAGTTGATTCCATCCTGCGAACGCTCCACGATATGCCACTGCACATTTTTTTCAGTGATAGTTTCCCATTGCAGCCGGTTGCAATTCTGTTCAACAGCCCCCTTGAACGAACCCAGTTCGAGTGGAAGCGCTGTTCCAGCTACATTGATGGT
>JAEUUT010000270.1 GCA_016787415.1 Saprospiraceae bacterium
TACGCGCAGTAAAATTGGCCTGTTTCAGGAAAATACACTGGTCGAGCAAGCGATTTGGACGGACTGGACGTTAGCAGAACTACTTCGGTACGGCAACCATAACGGCGCGAACAACGTCTTGTTCAGCAGCGTGGCTGCACCAAACTCAGCCCTTAAAGAAGGACTGGAAGATCATTTTAATGTATTGGAACTGACGCACGAGACACCGTTGCCATTTCGAAACCTGTACCAAACCCCGCAAACGTTGGGCAAAGATAGGCTGGCAGGGGTAGCCGGTGCCCAGGCTTTATACCCAAACCGGCATTGTGTGGTGGTGGACTGCGGCACTTGTATCAAGTACGAACTGCTCACGGCGGATGCAGCATACCTGGGAGGAAACATTGCCCCCGGCGTTCGGATGCGCATTCAAGCCATGCACCATTTCACGGCGCGGCTGCCGGAAGTGCCGATGGAAATGCCGGAGCAAGCCGTAGGCGACAGCACACAAACCGCCTTGCAAAACGGCGCTGTACGAGGTGCGGTGTTGGAAATAGAAGGTTTTGTGCGTTTGTTCGGGCAGCAATTATCGCCCCTGCAAATTATCCTGACCGGCGGCGATGCTGCATTTTTGTTGCCTTTTTTGTCTGCAAATAATCCCGGTATTTTATACCAACCCGACCTGACGCTTTTTGGACTGAACCACATTTTAAGACATCATTTTCAATAGGAGAAACGATACAAGTTTTTCATTTTCAACAAACTATGCGCTTTTTAGCCTTTGCCCTTTTTTGCCTGATCTCCGTTGCTGCCTGGGCGCAGCCGAAACAGAATTCTCCGTATTCGCGCTATGGAATAGGTGATTTACTGAGCCAATCGCTGGTACACCAGACTGCTATGGGCAGCCAGTTTGCCGCTTTCAATGATCCTTTTCACTTAAATATTCAAAACCCTGCTTCCTACGCTTTTTTGCGCTCCACGTCATTTGAAACAGGTCTTTTTGCAAAATACAGCCACCTGAAATCGAGCACGGCCACGAAAGACAACTGGTCGGGCAACCTTTCTTACCTGGCCCTCGGCTTCCCGCTCAAAAGCCCGATCAACGAGGTACTCGACCGGGAAAAAAATCCGTGGAAATACGGCATGGGTTTTTCCCTCACACCGTATTCCATCGTCGGGTATAATATTGAATCGTCGGAAACAGTGCCGGATCTGGGCGATGTAGCCACCAAGTTTCAGGGCAGCGGTGGCACTTACCGGGTGCAGTGGTCGAACGCCGTCCGCTACAAAAACACCGCAGCAGGCGCTACGCTGGGCTGGATGTTTGGCAAATCGACGTATGAAAACACGACGACTTTTTCGGATTCGCTGCTGCCGACCTTCCAAAATAACATCCGACAGGATCTCGGCATTAGCGGGTTTGTATGGAATGTGGGCGTACAACACAATATCCCGCTGGCCTATTCCCCCAACAACAAGGATATTATGACGCGCTGGGTTACCCTGGGACTTACAGCCGAAAGCAACCACCGGCTTCGCACCATTTACGACGAATTTTTTATCCGCAGCGAAGGCAGGCTCTCCAACGGCAACTACTCCAACGCCGATACCCTGCTACAGGAAACCGACGTACAACGCCACCTGACATTGCCGGGAGGCATCACCTTCGGGATTCAATATGTGGATGTGGATAAATGGAAACTCGGCGCTCAAATTGGGTACGAATCCTGGTCAAATTACGAAAACGAGGCCCGGCCGGAAACATTCCGCAATACGATTTCCCTGTCGGCCGGCTTAGAATATATACCCGACTACGCTTCTTACAACAAGTATTTGAAACGTATCCGGTATCGCCTCGGCGGCTACTATCGACAGGATCCGCGTGTGATCAACGGTAACGACATCAATGACATAGGCGTTTCTTTCGGTTTTGGACTGCCCATCGTACTGCCCCGCCAGCAAACGTCTTTTGTGAATTCCGCTTTTGAATTCGGCAAACTCGGCGGTGGCTCCGCTATCGAGGAAACGTATTTCCGCATTTCGCTCGGCTTTACTTTGAACGATAACTCCTGGTTCTACAAACGCAGGTTTGAATGATGAATGATTCCCTTGTCTACTCAACGCCACACTGATCTTATCCGCGCCGAAGCCCATCGACTGGGCTTCGAATTTGTGGGTTTTGCGCGGGCTGAACGGCTGGATGAGGAAGCGCGGCGGCTGGAGCAATGGCTGCAACAAGGCGCGCACGGGCGTATGGCGTACATGGAAAACCATTTCGACATGCGGGTAGACCCTACCCTGCTGGTACCCGGCGCCAAAACGGTTATTTGCCTGACATTCAATTATTTCAATCCGGAAAAACAAGACGATCCGGAAGCCCCGAAAATCGCCTCCTATGCATACGGTGAAGATTATCACCATGTGGTAAAAGACAAACTGAAAGCGCTGCTGGCCTGGATGCAGACCGAAATCGGGCAGGTAGACGGTCGCTGTTTTGTCGACTCCGCGCCTGTTATGGAGCGTGAGTGGGCCCAGCGCGCTGGGCTTGGCTGGAATGGGCGCAACACCCTCACCATTCACCCCAAAAAGGGGTCTTTTTTCTTCCTCGCAGAAATTATCTGCGATCTGCCACTGGTATACGACGATCCGATGCGCGACCACTGCGGCACCTGTCGGCGCTGTATCGATGCCTGCCCTACACAGGCCATTGCACCTGAAGGCTATTTTCTGGATGCGTCCAAATGCATTTCCTACCTCACGATCGAACTGCGCGATCAGATTCCCGGCGAATTTCGCGATCAAATGGACAACTGGATGTTCGGTTGCGACATCTGTCAGGATGTGTGCCCCTGGAACCGATTCGCGCAGCGGCACGACGAACCCGCCTTTGAGCCACATCCCGACTTATTGCCCATGACGCGCCGCGACTGGCAAGAACTCACCGCCGAGGTTTTTGGCAAGGTGTTTAAGAAATCGGCGGTTAAAAGGGTAAAGTGGGAAGGGCTGCGGCGGAATATTGGTTTTTTGGAGTTATGAGAGGTAAGAACAGGATTT
>JAEUUT010000280.1 GCA_016787415.1 Saprospiraceae bacterium
GGGATTACGGGGTTCCAACCATTCATTTGGTTTTTCAGGAAGGGCGCAGGCAGAGATGTCGGGCGTCCTTCTTTGTTTTTGGGGGATATGGTGACTCCAGTCACCCCGTCACTCTGCTCTCTCCCGAAAAATCCCCCCAAATATTACCCATTCCGCCCCCCTGCGAAATATCTTTCGCCCAAACTTTACATCTTTTACACATGAAAAAAATACTCTTGATACTCTGCCTTGGTTTACAAATCAGCGCTTACAGCCAGCAAACCAACGCTTTCCCTGTGCAAGCCACCATTGCCAACGGCACGATTGAAGGCCTGTACAATACCCATACCGGTATTCAAACCTACTTCGGTATTCCATTTGCCCAGCCGCCCGTAGGCAACCTGCGCTGGAAAGCCCCGCAGCCCGTATCGAACTGGAAAGGCGTAAAAGAAACCAAAAAATTCGGCCCGCGCCCGATGCAGACCATCGTTTGGGGCGATATGAACTCGCGCTCCGACGGCGTGAGCGAAGACTGTCTCTACCTGAACGTGTGGACGCCCGCCAAACGCAATACCAAAGACCTGCCAGTGCTGGTCTATTTCTACGGCGGTGGCAATGTGGCAGGCGATGCTTCCGAACCGCGTTATGACGGCGAAAGCATGGCCAAACAGGGCATCGTCGTGGTTACCTGCAATTACCGACTCAATGTATTCGGCTTCCTCGCCCACGCCGAACTGAGCGCCGAAGCGCCCTACAAGGCGTCGGGCAACTACGGTATGCTCGACCAACTGGCTGCCCTGCAATGGGTACAGAAAAATATCGCTGCTTTCGGCGGCAACCCGGCCAAGGTGACCATCGCGGGCGAATCGGCAGGCTCCATTGGCGTGAGTTACCAGATGGCATCGCCTTTGTCGCGCCGACTGATCGCTGGCGCTATCGGCGAAAGCGGCGCGGGTATCAACCCGACGTTGTCGCCTGTTCCATTAGCCGATGCGGAAAAAACAGGCGCAGAGTTTGTCAAAAATGCTGGCTATTCCAGCATCAAGGAACTGCGCGCATTGCCTGCCCGCGACATCTATGAAATCTACAACGAATCGAAAAGATTTGGATTCCCGGTGGTGATCGATGGCTATTTCCTGACGAAAACGTTGCCTGAAATATTCAATGCCGGACAGCAGGCGCAGGTGCCGCTGTTGCTGGGGTGGAACTCCGCAGAAATTCCCGGCGTCGCTTTCATGCAGGGCGCGCCTATGGAAGAAAAGGCGTTTATGGAAAAAGTAAAAAAAGAATATCCTGCCGACTACGAAGAGGTGCTGAAACTCTATCCGCATGGCTCGGCTCGGGAAGTGGAAGTGTCGGCTACCCAACTGGCTTCCGATCGCTTTATTTCATACAGCACCTGGAAATGGTTCGACCTGCATCGAAAAAACAGCATTCAGCCGGTGTATCGCTACCTGTACAGCAAACTGCGCCCGCCACTGGTAGACAATTCGCTGGCTTCGGGGATGGCTGGTGGCACTACCAAAAAAGATCCCAACGCACCCAAACCGCCGGAAGCAGTCGGAGCGCCGCATGCCTGCGAAATCGAATACTGCATGGGCAACCTGCGCTTGGTGAAAGACTACGCATGGACGGAAGACGACCACAAAGTGTCGGATACCATGCTGCGCTTCTTCGCCAATTTCATCAAAAATGGCAACCCCAACGGCGATGGACTGCCTGAATGGCCGGCAGCACAGCCCAAAGATGATGCGCCGCCAGTGATGATCCTGAACACGGAATCGAAAGCCGAAAAAGCGGTGATGGACGGGCGGTACCGCTTTTTGGATAAGCAGTATATGAAGTAAGGGCATCGGGACATTGATATTCCCGATTTATGCCTGTTTAAGTCAATGTGACTCATCCCGAATTTTGGTAAAGGCCAGGATTCGGGATTTTTTTGTGGCTATTTCCCGCAGAGAGTATTTCCCGCAGATTTTCCCGTAGAGTAATTTCCCGCAGATCGCGCAGAATACACGCAGATTTACGCAGAACGTAGAGCACACCATTACTGAATTATTGTGGA
Source organism: Saprospiraceae bacterium (assembly GCA_016787415.1). GTDB lineage: Bacteria > Bacteroidota > Bacteroidia > Chitinophagales > Saprospiraceae > M3007. Next base: position 2,045 of record JAEUUT010000280.1, read on the forward strand.
CTCTACGTTCTGCGTAAATCTGCGTGTATTCTGCGCGATCTGCGGGAAATAACTCTACGGGAAATAACTCTACGGGAAATAACTCTACGGGAAATAACGCTACTGAAATCAACCTAATCAATCTGTTTCGGGCCGAAAAACTCGGAATTACTCATGTTTATTTTTATACAAAACCTCCTGCCGGAGAAACCCTTGTTAAAAACGTCTGGTTTACTTCCGGTCGATATATCAAATACCGATGGAACGTTGCCAGCCCTGTTTCTCCCAATCAACCTATCAATACAGATTCTGTGTATTGTGCCCCCCATCAGACCGTTGAGTGTTCCATTTCTTTTTGACCCGCTCATCTCTCTCACTTCTCACCTCTCACTCTCTCACTCTCTCACTCTCTCACCTCTATTTATTCTCTTACCACCAGAGTATACCTGTACACCGCTTTTTCCGCAGTCCCGGTATTATTTGCCACCAGAAACCCCGAGTTCAGGGCTTCTCTTTTACGGGCAGGCGTAAGCCGGTCATCTTCTTCAAACAGCAGTTCACCGGGCAGCCCTTCCAACTCGTCGCCTTTTGCCGTCCAGGCGTGGATGTGGATATGGGCAGGAAGATCGGAACGTGGATAACCGCGCGGCCGGATCGTTTCCATTTCAAACTCCCCGGCGTTGTTGGTACGCACATAGCCGAACAGGCGCGCATGGCCCATGTCGCTCCCGCTGCTCAGAATATGTGCGGCAGTATCGGCGTACCAACCTTTGTCGGAAGTTTGATACATATACACGAGGGCATTGGCGTAGGGCTTGCTGTCTAAATCTGTGATTTTTCCCTGAATGGTTGTTCGCAGGCCGGGTTCGTCGGGCGTGACAATAACCAGTTTTTCAGCACGGGCATTTTTTTCAATAATTTTCCTGAAAAGAGTGATGGAGTGCAACGACATCCATTGCGGGTCGCTGAGCACCTGGCTGACGGATAGTTCACCGCTTTTCAGTTTTTCACCGAGCGTCTTTATGTCGCTCGATTGTTGTTTTGTCTGGCAATGCAGGCTGCAGCAGCCAAGGAGCAATAGCACGCAAAGAATGTTTTTCATAGCCTATCATAGTTGAGTGAAAAATACGCTACCGCCTGGGCGCCACCAGATCCAGCACAATTTTCCAGTCGCGCCCGTTTTCTTTTTTCCAAATACGCAGGTAATTCAGGCTTTTACTTCTGGAATTTTCCAGTATGGTGACGACACCGCCACCGTACACATACCCCAGGTCGCCTGAATCGGACAGAAAAGACCGATAGGGCGAAAACTGAAGTTGTTTGTCGGTGGCTTTTAGCAATTCGGAAATTTCATTTTTGTCAATATACGGCGCATGCCCGGGTCGGTACAGACGCGCTTCTTCCGACAGCCAATCCTTGTAGGCAGACAGGCCCTGTTTGTTTTGGGCCTTTGCAAATTCCATTTCCAGGTTGAACAATTCGGCCTCCTGGTCGGGAGTGGCATTGGAAACGGCCCCTTTGGAGGCCGAAACGGCAGGAATGGCCGAGGTAGAAAATGCCGGTTTTTCAACGGCTAGGTGACCAATTCCCAAATCAAGCATTACTTTCCAGGAGCCGTCGGGTTGTTTTTCCCAAACGGATACAAAATGCCCGGTGCCAGCGGGTTTTTCATCTTCACGACCTGCGCGGTATTCAAATGGCCCGGTGGTGTATCCGAGGTCGCCTGCTGCCGACACATCCGCAAAAGTGGGCTCCCAGGTCAGCATATCCTTGTCGTCCTGAGCCGCTTCCCAGAAGGGCTTTCCCTCGACCGGCCCGGGGCGGAAAATGATGCTGCTGTCGGCAAGAAAAGACAAAAAGGCTGCTTTTGTGCTTGTTTCTGCCGATTTACGGGCAAAGGCTTTTTCTGCATTTACCAGCGATTCCAGGGGCGTTTGTGCGTTGGTGGTAATAGATAACAGCGTGAAAATCAAGATATTGAAAAAAAGTCGCATCTTTTCTGAATGGAGTCTTTGTGAACTAAAATTGGAACCTGCAAAGATGAAAAATTGTTTTTGGATGCTTGTTCGGCTTCGCCTCACGAGGCATCTGGATTGGGCATTAATATCTATTTAATCCGCTTCATCCGCTCAATCCAGATACCTCGTTCGGCGAAGCCGAACAGGTATCCAAAAATAAGCATCTCAAATCAATTCCCGATTTTATCCAATGCCTTTTTGGCGCCCTCATTATCGGGGTTCAGCGCCAGCGATTTCGAATAATTATCCTTTGCATGCGTCCGATCGCCCAATGTCAGATACGCTTCGCCCAGGCTGTCGAAGGCATTGGCAGACTCTGGGAAAAGCGTTGTATTCAGTTTGAACACTTCCACGGCATGTTGGGGGCGGTCGGAATTCAGCAACCCGTATCCGATGTTGTTGATGTCTTCTTCCCGTATGGTGCAACTGTTTTTTACCGCGTCATAAGATGCTGGTATGTCGGAAGGATTTCCATTGATAGCAGCCATGCACAGCGCTTGTGCCAGCGATGTTTTGGGCATATTGTATGATTTGCCTTCCAGGATGCGGATGACAGCGGGTTGGATGCCCATAAAGTCGATTTCATTGTTGCGCAGCACTAGCAGCGATACATCTGAGTCGCGGAATCGGATAAATGCATTACGATGCCCTGGCCAGCCGCCGGTGTGCTGCACCAGTCTGCGTCCTTCGGGGTCGGTCGACACAAACCACCCGAATCCGTACCCGGCAGGCTGCCCGTTATTGAGCAAGCCGCTGGTGAACGCAGCCTCCAGCGTTTCTTTTTTTACCAGCCGACCCGCTTCGAGCCCCTGTTCCCACAACCACATGTCGTGGCTGCTGGAAAACAGGCCGCCGTCGCCATAGGTGCCGGT
>JAEUUT010000040.1 GCA_016787415.1 Saprospiraceae bacterium
CATGCCATGAACCTCGAACCGAACATTTCCTTTATCGATACGCCGGCCGACATCCGCGATACCTATCAGTATTTTACGGAAGCCGATATGAACAAACTGCGGCAAGCAGGCTACCACCAGCCATTTTACGGACTGGAAGAAGGTATCGAAGATTATGTGCAGCGGTATTTGCGGGAGGAGGTGATTTTTTAGAGGGTTGATAAGGGTTGATAAGGGTTGATAAGGGTTGATGAGGTTGATAATTCATTTTTGAGTAGATTTGCATCAACCTTATCAACTTTATCAACCTCATCAACCCTTTTCATCAACCCCACACATGAAACTCTACCCGTCTCTGTTCCTCTTCCTTTTGGTTGTTTCTCATTTGTCCGCCCAAAATTGCCTGAGCGGTGGTATCACTTTTAGCAATCAAAGTCAGATCGATGCCTTTCCGGGCAGTTACTCCGGGTGTACCTATATAGTGGGAGCAGTAACCATATCTGGCAATAACATTACCAATGTGAACGGCCTGGCACAAATCACCCACATGGGTGGGCTGTCCATCGTGAGCAACCCCAACCTCAATGACCTGAATGGTCTTTCCAATCTTACAACTGTCAACAACGGGATTACGATTTATGGTAACACGTCCATGACCACCCTGAGTGGGTTGGATAATGTTGTTTCAGCAGGGGCGCTTAGCATACAGGAAAACCCGGTATTGCAAGGCCTCGATCCATTTTCCCATATCACAGCACTCAACGCCCTGGCTGTGAATTATAATGCAATAACGGATCTGGATGGCCTTCAAAACCTGAGCACAGTTTCCAGTGATTGTTGGATTGAGAACAATGCCTCTCTGGTCACTCTGGGCGCTCTCAGCAACCTGCATAGCGTAGGGGGCAACCTTGGCATTAACCACAATCCGCTCCTGACCAACCTGCAAGGGCTTGCCAACTTGACATCTGTGGGGTCATTGGGAATTGGCTCGAATGACGGTTTAACTACGCTTGCCGGGCTAAACCAACTGCACAATGTAGGCGCCTATTTAGGTATTCAGGCCAACCCGCTACTTACCAGTATTGACAATTTGCTCAGTGTCAATCAAATAGGGATAGGAATATCTATTATTGATAATGACTTGCTGACCACTCTGCATGGCTTGAATAACATAACCACTTTGCAGGAATTATCTGTTCTGAATAATGCCTCACTGACAAGCCTTGAAGGATTAAACAACCTCCAAAGTGTTTCCATCAGCATGGGCATTTCACAAAATGAATCGTTGCTCTCCCTAGACAAGTTGAGTCATCTACAAACCGCCGGATTCCTGGGTATTGCATCAAACAATGTCCTGCCCAATCTGCATGGGCTGGAAAACCTTACAACAATCACCGGCAATCTGACGATATATGGCAACCCCGTGCTCACCAACATGCACGCATTAAGCCAACTTACATCCACCGGATCGATAGATATTAATGACAATGACGCATTGATCGACCTGCAAGGCTTTCAGAACCTTACTCAAATCAATGGATACCTGAATTTGTCAGAAAATGCTTTGCTCACCAATGTGGATGATTTGGACGGTATCATAAACATCATCAGTATTATACTTCAAAACAATGCTTCGCTGGCGGATTTGAGTGGTTTTCTGAATCTCACTTCTGTAGACTTTGAAATAAATATTTCCGGAAATACAGCCCTCTCCAGCCTGTATGGGCTGAACAACATTTCGCCGACCAGTTTCCAGTACCTGACGCTCATGGACAATGCCGGAAGCCTCAGCACCTGCGCTTTCCCCAATATCTGCGCATTTCTGGATGGAACTGGCCAGGCATTCATCGGCAACAATTCTACGGGTTGTAACAGCCAAGTGGAGGTAGAAACAGCCTGTTCTGTGCTCCCAGCAGAACTGACTTTTTTTCGGGCCGCTGCGGTACAAAACGATGTAGTATTGGAGTGGGAAACGGCGCAGGAATCAAATTGCGATCGATTTGAAGTAGAACGCAGCCCGAATGCAGCCGTTTTTACCTGTATAGGACGTGTTGCAGGGAAAGGTTCCGGGCAGTACGTCTACACGGATCGGCAGCCCGGAGCAGGGGTGCTTTATTACCGGCTGAAACTGATAGATGCTGATGACCGTTTCCAGTATTCCGATGCTGTGGCAGTGAAAACAGGCGCAAGCGAGATCAATGTTTATCCCAATCCTTCCAGCGGGGAGGTTTTGGTCGATCATCCGGAAGGGCTACCCGTGTCGGCAAAAGTGTACGACCGGCTGGGACAAATGGTGTTTTCTGTAGCCGATGCCAACCGCCTCGACTTGTCTTTCCTCTCGAAAGGTCTGTATTTCATTTCCATTGTCCATGACAAAGGGCAAGGTGTTTTCCCTCTCAGGCTCGAATAGAAGAAAGGGGTTTTACTTTCCTATGAACCCCTCTCTCAACATAAAAACCGTCATCAGCAAGGTAGGCAGGAAATACAGCACCGACATTAAAATGCCGCTGCGCATATGCTCGCTGGTCATTTCGCCCTTTGCATTAGATTTAAGGCAATCGATAATGATGCGCCCGGCGCCATAGGCGCCCCACAACAGGAAAAACGCCGATATACCTTTGTTGAGCAAGGGTAGAAATGCTGGCATGGCTTGCTCCACCCACTGATAATATAGGTACGTGCCGATGTAGAGGCACATGTAGTAGAAGAAATACATAAATCCTGGCTTTGCAGTGAGACAATGCGGGTTAGTTCCAGCGAGCATTTCTGCCAGCCACCAGCATGACAGCCAGCCAAAACAGATATGGGAGCGCTACTACCAGTGGCCCCGATACGAGGGAGATAGCCGCAGTTGCCCAGCCGTGGTTTTTAAGGTAAATACTGCCGGCAAGCACCACCAGCATAATAGCCATGAGCATCGTCCAAAGCAATATGTAACGCGAGGTGGGAGCAGCATACTGTCCGAACACACCTTGCAGAAATTCACGCCAGCCATATAGCGCAGCCAGCACATTGAGGAGCCATAAACCCCAGAAAAGGGTGAGGGTTGTTTTCGTCATGGTATTTTCTAATGCTTGTAAGCAATGAATGATACGATATTGAACTGATCACATCACTTCAGATCATCAATAATGTCCTTTATTCTGTCTCTCAGTAATATTAAATCAGAGGTGGCTACTCTCCATACCATTCCAATCGTAACACCGAAATATTGATGTATGACCACATCTCTCATTCCAGCCATCTCTTTCCATGGTAAGTCAGGGTATTGAGACCGTGTTTTTTGAGACAGGTTTTTTACTGCCTCACCTATTATTTCAATTCTTCGAAGTACTGCATCCTGCTTTTCTGTATTTTCCTCAAACTCTTTTTCAGTTAAACCTGACACATACTTTTCTATGAGGTCTATCGACTCATAAACCTCTTCCAAAAACAATATTTCATCCCTCTTAGCCATAAATCCTGATTTCCTCTGAAAGAATCCTTCGACGTAACCTAGGTTTTATAGCCTCATATTCAACCAAATCCACCTTGGTGCCAAGGATTTCTTCGAGTTCGAACTTGATACCAACAAAATCAAGGAGACTTATTGCAGTTCCAAACTCTACCAATAAATCAATATCACTTCCTCTTCGGGCACGGCCCGTTGCCACAGACCCAAATAGGCCTGCACGTTTGATGTGATGCTTTTTTAAAGTAGGCGTGATTTTGAATGTTATCTCATCGATCTGCATAATTCCAGTTTTTTATATCTATTGCTGCTGCAACAACTTGCTTGCCAACTTCCTGGCTTCCTGTTTTGGGCTTTTCCACCAGTGTGCCGACAATACCGGCACATAAGCAATGCCCTGTTTCCGGAAGTAATGCCCCAGTTTTTCTTCCCATTCATAACTGGGCAACAGTGTGGGCGCCAGCACCCCGTCGAAGGCTAGTACGCTGCTTTGCTCTTCCGGGCCTTTCCCTTCTATAAACAGCGGCACCCGTACGCCGGCAGCCATCGCCGAGCGCTTCATCTGGTTTTGCTCGAAGTAGGGGCGCAGGGCCAGTTCCACTTCCTCGCTGAACAGCGTTGGTTCGAAGTACGAGTCGGTGTATTGCAGCAGGGCTTTCATCTTGTTGAGTTGCTCTTCCGCCGCTTCGCGTTCGCCTCGCTGGATGAAATCGGCGAAGGTGACCAGGTGCGACAGGATGCAGGTGCCCAGGAAGTTTTTGTCGGCCGCCAGTACAGAGTGCAGGCCTTCGGGTATCGAGTGTGCGATGTAAAACTTCTGCGTGGCGCGGGTGAGCACTACGTGCAACTGATTGAAACCCAATTGACTATTCCAGAAATACAGGTGGCGGGTGAGCGTGCCTTGCGCATCGATGACGCCATGCGTTAGTGACAGTAGCATGATGTCGACGTGCTGCCCTTGCAATTCCGAGAACTGGTACACGCCCAGTCCGTTGAGATAGAGTTGCTGAATTTTTTCCCAGCCGGCCATTTTTCGCTGCCTGATTTTCAGCAATTGCCCGGCTATGAGGTCGCGTTGTTCCACGGTAGCACAGGCGATTCCGACTACCGGATAGGTATTGGCAGGCGTGGGTTCTATGAGGTTAAGCCAGTCGATGATCTGACGGGCTTCGGCTTCATTGGTACCAGTTACTTCGTCGTATCGGCCTTCTACATTGGTCACTACCGTAGAGTCGAGTGCGCTGCGGCCAGAAGGGATGCGTTTGAATGGCGTATCGAAAGCAATTTTATTGAACCGCACCCAACCTTCAGGCGTGTCCTGGTGGTGGTATTGCAACTGCTGCGTTTTAGCGCCGATGCCTTTGCAAAATTCCAGAATATCGTCTTCTGCAAACGGCGTCATATCCTGTTTGGCATCGCCGAACACCACCAGGTGCCGGGCCAGGTCGAACAAGTGATAGCACTCCTGTTTGGGAATGTTGTGCGCTTCGTCGACCAGCACGAGGTCGAACACCATATTGGACAACTGCACCACATCCAGCGCTACTTCCGGAGTGGTGAGCAGCACTGGCAAGGTTTCGGTGAGCGCTTCTATGTGGTTGTGAAACAGTTCTTCGGCTTTGAGGCTGGCCGAGAGTTTGCGGTTATCCTTGCCAAACCAGTTTTTGTAGGCCTTCGAATTGGCAGATTTCAGGGTTTTGAGGGCTTTATTTTTGCGTTCCTGCCATTGTGTGCTGATTTGTCCGGGTAGCAGGCGCTTCAGTTCGCGGCTGTAGTCGGCGAGGTCTTCCAGCGTTTGGGTATCCCATTGCAGGCCGGGGTGGAATTCGTTTTGCAACAGGTAATGCAGGTACCAACTTTCAAAAGCAGCCTGCCAGTTCTGCGGTTTTATTTTGCACAGGGCACGCACGGCTTTTTGCGCCGGCGCCGGCAGCGAAAGCCAGTGTTTTTGCCAGATATAAAAATCGTCGAAATCGCGCAGGTAAAACTGCGTGTCTTCCAGCCGTGCAATCAGGTCTTCCAAAAACTCCTGCCGCTTCGGAACGGTCAGCATCTCGTGTTTCAGGGCTTCCTGATAGAGTCCGGCATTGTTGAATTCGTCGAGGAAAATATCGAGCGAATACTCCAGGTCTTTGATCTGTTCCTTGAAATCGAGTTCCGAATGGATACTTTTGGCATTGAGCCGGCGTACGTCTTCGCGTACAATGGCCGGAATACGTTTGCGCCACATGCGCAGCGCAGCGTCGAAGTCTTTGGTAAATTCGCTGATTTTCCGAATGTTGCGGTTGTCGAAATTTGGCGGAAAATCAAACTCAAAGTATTTCCGCAGGCTGTACATGCGCCGCATTTCCTCAAAAATAACCCCCAGGCGTTCCTTGGCCGCCACGATTTCCTTGTAGCGCTCACTGAACACGCCGTACAGTTTTTCTACATTGGAAATGGCCTTTTCAAAGTCGGGACCAAATCGGGTCACGCCGTCTTCAAGTCCGTTGCGGATACGTTTTACGTAAGCAGACAGGTCGGAGAAATACTGTTCATAGTGGTCGAGCAGGCTTTCCGAGTAGTCGTTGGTTTTGGAAATAAAGCGGTGGTGCAAGCCCGTTGCTTTTGCCATCAGCATGCTTACCTGCTCTTCGGTCCAGGCCCGGCCACGCTCATTGGAGTATTCCGTAAAAATGTGGTGGCTGAGTTTGTTCAAGGGGTGGTGCAGGGTTGGGAACCGACGGAACAAGGGTTCGGAAGCGTAAATAGCCTCCACGATGGCATCGTATTCTTCTTTTTTGAAAACAAAATCCTGCGTATTCAACTGGCTGAGTAACAGTTCTTTACCCTCCGTTCGGTTGGCGCGCAGGTATCGGCCCACGGCCTCTGTAAAACTCAGGTTGCCAAACAGCGGCGTATGCAGTTCTTCCCAGGCCGCGTCCAGTTTCTGTTGTTCGCGCTGTGTTTTGTTCAGCACGGTTTTGAACATTTCCGGGTCGTAGGAAGCCTTGTTTTTCGATTCGGCCGACATGCGCAGCATATCCGCCAGCATGAGTTTGTCATTTTCCAGGTCGCGCAGCACAAAGGAGCATTCCCCTACCCCTTTTTCCAGCAGGAATTTCTGGGCGCGGCGCAGTGCGCCGATACTTTTGGATACGACGAGGCATTTTTTGCCATTGGACAAGGCATTCATCACAATGGCTGAAATCAGGTAGGTTTTTCCCGATCCGGAAGCGCCTTCCACCACGGTGAGTGCATTGCGGTGTACGGCGCTGAGTACTGAGCGTTGAGAAGGGTCGAGTGGAAGCAGCGAAAACGAATGGCCCCAGGCCTTGCTGTCGGCAGGCAAATCGGGCGCTACAACAGGCGGCTGTGTTACCGTGGTGCGGGGCAAGGCAGGGAAAATACCTGCTACAGCCGACCAGCACATGCGGCCCTCTTCTATAAAAGTTTGGGTTTCTTCGGCCAGCGGAAACGGCTGAATGCTGAGTGGAAGCCCGTCTTCTGTGAGGTTGAGCAGCAGGCGAATACTGTCCGACAGTTCTCCGAATGTATTGGCTGTCAGGGTTTTGGAATCTGCCAGGTGCTGCACTTTAGCGGATAGTTCGGTGCCGTACAAGGCATCCAGTAAGTGGAACAGCGGGTAATTGGGCATGACGCCAAGCGAAGTATTGCGCAGCATGTGCCAGAAATCAGCCTGTTGCTGATCGGGTTCCAGCGAAATTTGCCAGATAAACAGCGGCGCCGCCACTTCCTGTCCGCCTACCCGTGCCAGCACAAATGGGTAGCCGATACCGAGGTTTTTGGTTCCGAATACTTTTTCTCGGTTGCGGGCTTCAAAATACAGGTGGCTAAGCCAGTCGCCCGCCGGGTGGTTGGCCTGAATGACCAGATCGAACGAACGGTTGTCGATCAGTTCGTGTATGCACTGGATCGCAAAACTGTCGTTCAGCGCGCACAGGTCGCTGCGCACCGGCGGCTGAGGCCGGGCATTGAGCCATTCGAGTGCGGCGCCGCTGTATGCGGCAGAAGTAGTGGCAACGGAGGCAGGAGTATTGGTTTCAGACATAAGGCTTTTCTTATCACGTGTACTTAAGTACCCATTCAATCATGGATGAGCCTGTAGGCTACACTCATATTGAATTGGTACTAACAACGCAAAAGAACGCATTTTGGTGGAAGTGAGGCCGAAAATGAATGTCAGAAAATTTTGCTCTGATAAATGCGCTGGATTTTCAGGTGAAACGCGCTACCTTTGCGGCGTGCCGGGCGACCAGCTCCTGCAAAACCTCCCCAGGGCAGAAATGCAGCAAGGATATGTGGTCGTAGCGGTGTGTTCGGCACTTTTTTTTTCGACGGGCGAATAAGCGATTGTAGGAAGGAGCGATTTTTTTCGCTTTATTTCAACACGACTTATTCGCCCGTCTGCTTTTGCAACAACTCAACCGTTCACATACCTGCACTACCCATGTTATTTTTTGTAGATACTGCCAACCTCGACCATATTAAAGAAGCAAGCGAACTGGGCATCCTCGATGGCGTGACCACCAACCCTTCGCTCATGGCCAAGGAAGGCATCTCTGGCGATGCTGCTGTGCTGCAACACTACCGCAAAATTTGTGAAATCGTCGGCCCCGGCCACGACGTAAGCGCTGAAGTTATTTCCACCGATTTTGTCGGCATGGTCAAAGAAGGCAAACAACTCGCCGAATTACACGAGAATATCGTGGTAAAAGTGCCCATGACGGTAGATGGCATAAAAGCCATTGCCCATTTTTCGGAAATCGGGATCAAAACCAACTGCACGCTGGTATTCTCCGCCGGACAAGCCATCCTGGCCGCTAAAGCCGGCGCTACCTACCTCAGCCCTTTTATCGGCCGCATCGACGATATGTCGTGGGAAGGTATCGACCTGATCAAAGAAATCGTGGAAATTTATACCACACAGGGTTATGAAACAGCCATTCTGGCTGCCAGCATTCGCTCGCCACTGCACATTGTACAGTGCGCTAAAGCCGGCGCCGATGTGGTAACCTGCCCACTTTCGGCCATCAAAGGCCTGTTCTACCACCCACTGACGGATATTGGGCTGGAGAAGTTTTTGGCGGACCACAAGAAAAGCCAACTTTCTTGAAAGTCCTGAGTCCTAAGTCCTGAGTCTGTAGAGTACACCTGCATACCCTTCATATAAGTTACAATAGATACCAAGGGCGTACAGGTGTACTCTACGGACTTAGGACTTACGACTCAGGACTTAGGACTATCTTTGTCTTCCCCCAGCAGTTCCTTCGCTTTATCGGCCAAAAACCCGAGTGCGCCCCCTTCGTGGGCAGCAATTTTTTCTTTAGCAGCCTGTGCTTCGGCCAGTTTTTTAGCGGCTTCGGCTTCCGCCTCGGCAGCCATGGCTTCGGCTTTTTCGCTCCATTCGGAGAGTTTTTCGGAGGCCGCGTCTTTCAATTCGCCTATTTTTTCTGAAGCGACGTCTTTGAATTCGCCCAGTTTTTCAGCAGCCTTTTCGGCAGCCTCTTTTGCATTGTCCTGGATGTTTTTGAGAAAATCTTCCATTTTTTAGAGGTGAGAGGTGAGAAGTGAGAAGTGAGAGGGCGTAGAGTACACCGCTTTGCTCAAATCAAATAAATAATGTCAAAGGTACAAAGGTATTGCCCTCCTTACAACCCTTCATATCAAAGACAAGCGGTACACGCTACGTTCTCTCACTTCTCACCTCCCACCTCTCACCTCTATTTTTGGCATAGTGTTTGGTTCCCTTCCTACCGTATTCATTTTCAAATCATCCTTTAATCACGCCAGCGGTTTTCTGCGGGACATACTATGAGAGAAAGTGTCCCTTTTTCCGATGGTCTCATGAAAAGTTTTTATGATCGCAACACAAGTACATGCCCCGGTGAGCCATGCTCCGGCCGAGGGCGGAGTGGAATTGTACCGTAATTCACCGAATCCGTTTATTGAAATGACGCTGTTGTGGTTTCGGATGCCGGCAGCCTCTAAAGTGGTCATCCGTATTTTCGACGCGGTTGGTTGCGAAATCCATGTCAAGTCGGGGTATTTTGAAGCGGGTGAACAACACATGGTGTTGCACCGCGCCGACTTGCGCGAGGCAGGTATCTACACCTGCCGGCTCGAAACGCCGTTTGGAACGGCTACGAGGAAAGTAATGATGTACTAATGAGAGTCCGGAGTCGACAGTCCTGAGTCCTAAGTCCGTAGCGTACACCTGTTTACCCTTTGTATCTGTCTTTAGAAATGCCAGGGGTAAACAGGTGTACGCTACGGACTCAGGACTCAGGACTGACGACTCCGGACTGTTTAAAACATATCCACCCCACCGAAGTGAAATGCGCCTTCGATAGCCGCATTTTCGTCGCTGTCAGAACCGTGAACAGCGTTTTCTCCGATACTGGTTGCATATTTGGCGCGGATGGTGCCGGGCGCTGCCTGGGCCGGGTTAGTAGCGCCGATCAGCGTACGGAAATCTTCCACTGCATTTTCTTTTTCAAGAATGGCTGCTACGATAGGGCCGCTGCTCATGAATTCGCAGAGTTCGCCATAGAAAGGGCGTTCTTTGTGTACGGCATAAAATTCACCTGCTTTGGCAGGGCTGAGTTGAGTCAGTTTCATAGCAACGATGCGGAAACCCGCTGCGTTGATCATTTGCAGAATGTTGCCAATGTTACCGGCGCGTACGGCGTCGGGCTTAATCATGGTAAATGTGCGATTGCCTGCCATGTGAGTGCTGTATAAAATGAATAATGTGGTTTTTGAATTTTGAGGGCGCAAAGGTAGAGCAAGATTTTATTCCAAATAAGCGACTTAAAAAGGTTTTCTGAAAAATAATCTGTGGCGCACCGTTCAATTCGGGTCGAACACCGTACTTTTGCCGGTCTTTTGCACCAGCAAAGGCACAGATGCCTGCATTACCCTTGCAAAATTGTTTTTTAAAACAGGCACTGCGCACAAATTTTCTGCACACGATGGAATTCCCTTCCGCGCTCAAACAACTGCTTCGCATACCACAGAACGTCGCTATTCTGTCGCACCGCAACCCCGATGGCGATGCAATTGGCAGTTCGCTGGCGATGCGACATTACCTGGAACAATACGGCCATACCGTACACGTGTTGTTTCCTTCGGAATTTCCGGAAGAGTTTGATGCCTTGCCGGGGTCTGAAGATATTCTGCTGTGGGATATTCATACCGAGGAGTGCAAAAACGTACTGACCCGGAAAAACGTCTTCTTTTTCCTGGACTTCAACGGATACGGTCGGATCGACAAAATGGGCGATTTTATCAAAGACCTGCCGGGTACCCGCATCATGATCGACCATCACTTGTACCCCGATCCGATTGCCGATTACACGTATTCGGAGCCGGAAGCCAGCAGTACCTGCGAACTGGTGTATCGTTTTATTCACGGATTGGGCGACACGATGAAGATCAACCCCATGATTGGAAAGTGCATATACACCGGACTCATCACCGACACTGGTTCGTTCCGACATGCCACCAATCCGATGGTGTTCCGTATTGCCGCCGATCTGGTGGAACGCGGACTCGACGATACGGCTGTTCAGGATATGATTTTTAACTCCCAGAAGGAAAAACACCTCCGGCTGCTAGGGCATTGCCTCACGCACCGCATGGAATACTTGCCGGAGTATCATACCGCCCTGATCTGGCTTTCCAAAAAAGACTACGAGATTTTCAATATCCAGCGCGGCGATACCGAAGGCATTGTCAATTACCTGCTCAGCATCAAGGATGTGAAACTGGCAGCGTTCATCCACAACCAGCCTACGGTGGTCAAACTCAGCCTGCGCTCCAAAGGCAACCTCGACGTGCAGGAAATTTGTAAAAAACACTTCAACGGCGGCGGACACCGCAATGCTTCCGGCGCTTATTCGCACGACAGCCTGAAAGCGACGATCGACAAGTTTAAAAGCCTGCTGCCTGAATACAAGGAACAATTGAATGCTAAAGGATAATAGATAAAAGTGTTTTTGTGTTTGGGTGTTTGGGTGTTTTGGGGGTGCTTCGCTCTTAGAATTTAGTTCCAAATACCAAAGGCGAAGCACCCCAAAAAAACAAAAACACTAAAAAACAAAAACACTAAGAACCTCAAAACACCATAATTTCAACAATTCACACATTTCGCTCATTCATTTCTAACGCAATGCGCCAATTATTTTTCCTGGCAATGATCGCCATCCTGGCCACCCAGATTGCCTGCAAAAAGAACACGATCACTACAGAGCACGGTTACAAATTCACCAACCACACGGATAAAGGCGGTACCAAGCCGCAGCCTGGTGAAACCGTTTTGCTGCAAACGTATACCTACATCGGCGACTCGCTGATGGCCAGCACACAGAAAAACTACGGCGGCCCGCGCGAGTTCGCTCTGTTTGAAAAAGATAAACTGCCCAAACGTGTCCCCGCTATCTACGACGCCTGCCTGCTGATGGGCGAAGGCGACAGCGCCACGGTAGTGGAAGTAATCGACTCTTTCCTCCAGAAATTTATCCCACCGGCCCTCAAAGACGCCAAAGAAGTGCGTTATGAAGTGGTGATTGTCGACATCATCACCGCCGACGAGAAGAAAAAAGCAGAAGATGCCGCTAAAGCACAATTCTCTACCGTAGAAAGTGCTGTTAAAGGCATTATCAACGACTACAACTCCGGTGCGCTGAATTCCAAACTGACAACAACCGCTTCCGGCCTGAAAGTGCTCATCGCAGATAAAGGCAACGGCGCCGCCCTGAAAACAGGCGAAGCCATCAAAACAAACTACTACGGCGCACTGAAAACTGGCGCCATGTTCGACAACTCCTACGAGCGTGGCGAACCGCTTGGATTCCCGGTCGGTGTAGGTCAGATGATTCCTGGCTTCGACGAAGGCGCCATGCTGCTCAACCACGGTGGCAAAGCCTACTTCTTTATTCCGCCTGCACTTGGCTATGGCGAACAGGAAAATGGCCCGATTCCGGCGAATTCGGAACTTATTTTCTATGTAGAAGTGCTGTAAGATTTATGATTTAAGATTGCTGATTACATCGAAAATCATGTAATCAGCAATCTTAAGTCTCTCTGGCATTTGTTTCCAAATAATCGCAAACGTCATGGTACGCATCTTCAAGTTGAATCACCCGGCATTACTCCTCCTGATGCTACTTTTTCTGCTGCCAAGTCTCCTTCCGGCGCAGACAACCGGTACCCTCACCCCACATGGCTACCGTTTTATCAACCACACCAACAAGCGCAGTAAAAAGCCCCAGATTGGCGAAACGGTATCCGCTTACGTCGATGTATGGGTAGGCGACCAAATGCTTAGCAGTTCGCGCAAATCTGGCTCGGGACTTTATCAGTATGAACTTCCTGATACCACCACCAACCATGTAACGCCTGTCATCGAAGCAGCCCTGATGATGAGCGTAGGCGATAGCGCTACGATACATCAGAAGATCGACGACTACATGCGGCAGTTTATCCCGGAGGAAAAGCGCAATGAAAAGGAGATTACTTTTCGAATTGTCCTCGTCGGCATTCAAAGCGCAGAAGAAAAACAACGCATGGCGCAGCGGGCGCGTGAACACGCCATTCAGGTGCGCAGCAAGGTAGAAACGGTGGTACAGGATTATACCCTGGGCCGCCTCGACAATCGCCTCAGCACCACGGCGTCCGGACTAAAAATACTGATAGTAGAACCTGGTAATGGCCCGCGCATCGTAGCCCAGGAAGCGGTGCAGGTACACTACTTTGCATTTCTGACCGACGGCAGCACTTTTGACAATTCTTTCGAACGGCGCGAACCACTGGCATATCCCGTCGGTGTGGGCCAAATGCTTCCCGGCTTCGACGAAGGTATTCTGCAATTGCGCCATGGCAGCAAAGCATACCTTTTTCTTCCTCCTGCACTCGGGTATGGCGCCGACTCGCCGCCAGAAATACCAAAAGATTCGGAACTGATCTTTTACGTCGAAGTACTGTAAGGGAAGTGTAACGCTCGTTTCACCCTTCAAATCCGGGCATTCAATCGTTGGGACTCCCTCCGACGCACTACTTGTCGGCTTATCCGCTTAATTTTGCTCACTTCAAACGAATAAGCACTATACAGTTATGAATCGTCGTACGTTGCTTTTAGCCGCCTTGTTTCTCGTTCTCGGAGCAGGCGCCTGGTATGCCTGGTCTGTTAAAAAAAGCCAGTCGGGTACCCACAATACCCCCGATATGGATTTTGCAGTGCAGAATACCGATGATATTGGTAAAATATTCATCGCCGACCGCACCGGCCAAAGCGCTACGCTGGTACGCAAAAACGGTTACTGGGAATACAATGGCAAATACAAGGCGCGCCCTTCCGCCATGCAAATTTTGCTGGAAACGATTCAGCGCATCAACGTGCTGAATATTCCCACCAAACTTTCCGAACCTTCCCTGGTGCGCGAAATTGCCTCCAACGGAATCAAAGTGGAGATTTACGATAAAAAAGGCGGACGCATGAAATCTTACTACATCGGTGGCGTGACCAACGATGAACAAGGTACCATTTTTATCATGGACGGCGCCGAAAAGCCTTATATCTGCCATATCCCCGGGTTTGTGGGCACTGTGCGTGTGCGCTATATGCTGGGCGACGACGCCTGGCGCGACCGAATTGTTTTTGAGGAAAAACCGGAAGATATTCAGGCTATCACGGTCGAATATCCCCGGGCCAAAAGCGAGTCGTTCCGGCTGGAAAAACAGGGAGAAGGCGCCTACACCGTTGTGCCTTTTTACAGCACGACCACTCGATTTAACACTGAAATCAGAAAAGGTAGCGTAGAATCCTACCTGCTCCAGTTCGAAAGAAAAGGCGCAGAAGCATTCGAAACCGACAATCCCATGCGCGATTCTATTACCCGCCTGGTG
The DNA here is from genome assembly GCA_016787415.1 of Saprospiraceae bacterium. Taxonomy (GTDB): domain Bacteria; phylum Bacteroidota; class Bacteroidia; order Chitinophagales; family Saprospiraceae; genus M3007. The sequence goes on from JAEUUT010000040.1 coordinate 14,339, forward strand.
CCTTTCGCCATCATCAACCTCAAAAAAACAGACGGGTCGGAAAAACTTGTGCGTTTCTGGCCTATCGAAACAGGCTACACCACCCTCAACAATGCAGAATACGTACACCGCTACCTGACCGACTACAACAACGGCGAATCATTTATGCTGACACAACACACCGTGTTTGGGCCACTGTTCAGGGGGTATTCTTTTTTTTACAAGTAAAAAAAAGTCCTGAGTCCTAAGTCCTGAGTCCTAAGTCCGTAGAGTACACCTATGTACCCTTGGTATTGCAACAGACAAATGCCGAGAGAACATAGGTGTATTCTACGGACTTAGGACTTACGACTCAGGACTTAGGACTCAGGACTCAGGACTCAGGACTTACGACTCAGGACTTTCTCATTCTTCCCTCAAATAAGTCGGCACCTGCACCGCTCTTCTAGCAGGCGCAAGCGAAGCCAGCAAACCGATACCGATAACGGTCAGAACCACCGGGATAAAATCGCTGGCGCGCATGGAAATAGGGTAACTTTCTACGAGAAAGCCTTGTGGAATGGAAATGATTCCGTACGTTTTTTGAATCAGGTAGAGCACACAAGCCAGGACAATGCCAATCACCATTCCCAGGAGGGTAAGCAAAAGGCCTTCCAGCAGGAAAATGCGATGAATCAGGCGATCAGTAGCGCCCATGCTTTTCAGGATGCTGATGTCCTTTTGTTTGTCCAGCACGATCATCCACAAAGCGCCGACGGTATTGAAGGCCATCAAAATCAGCATCAGGCTGGTAATGGCAAAACCCATCCATTTTTCTAGGCGCATGACCTTGAAAAAAGCCTCGTTTTGCTCGTATTCGTCGCGAATGGAAAAGTCGCTGCCAAACACCTGCGCTACCTGGCTTTTGAGTTCCGATAATCGGGTTCCGGGCCTGCCCTTGATTTCCAAGGCAGAAACAGTCGCAGGGGAGACTTCCAGTATTTCGCGCATAAAATCCAGGTTGGTCAGCACATACTGGTTGTCGAAATCCTGCTGTATGGCAAAGGTGCCTACCGGATACACATTGCGGGTTTTAAACGGCTGATCCATCAGGCCGCTTTGTTGTTCGGGCATATAAATCGTAAGCGTAGCAAGCGGATTGCGCACGTCGATGCCGAGTTTGTTGCGCATGCCGGCGCCTGCCACAGCGCAGTTGCGCTCCATTATTTTTAGTTGATACTCCCCTTCCTGGATGGTGGAGTCGATGTTGTTGACCCGCGCAAAAAGGCTATCGACACCTTTCAGCACCCCGAAATTCTGCGAGCCTTCGTATTCAAAAAAGGCGATTTCTTCCAGCGTTTCGCTGGCATACAGCACGCCGGGCAAGGCGCGCACTTTGGTGAGCAGCAGGCTGTCGGCCTCAAAAGTTTTGCCCTTGGCAGGCGTCACTTTTACCTGTGGGTTGAAATGGCCGAACAAACCCGACAGCAAATCTTCAAAACCGTTAAAAACAGATAGCACCAGAATCAGTGCGGCTGTGCCGATAGCCACCCCCAGCACAGAAATACCGGTGATAATATTGATGGCGTTGGCGCTGCGCCGGGCAAAGAGATAGCGGCGGGCTATATAAAAGGAGAAATTCAAGGGCTTGCTTTTTACCTGCAAAAGTATGCAAAGCCGCGGACTCGCAGCGTCAAATCCTGGCCTGCACTCCTCCGGCTGTCCATTGCTGCATGGCGCGTTCGGCTTGTGCGATATGCCGCTCGATATGCGCAATGACGAATCCGAACGTATCTCCGAGTTTCAGCCTTATCCAGGGCGTGAGCGAAATTGGAACGCGCAGGGAGTTCAGATTGACCGCCTCTGCCGCGCGCAAGAGGCGCAGCATGGTTTCCTGCTGATCGATAAATTCGGCCAGCATCGCCCGTGCGTCGGGTTGTGGCGAAGGGATGGCATTTTTTGGAGCCTTCATTTTCCCGGGCAAAGAACCATCCGGACGCGGTTGCATCAGTCGGGTAAAATAAGCCCCCAACCAGCCGGAGCGAAATATGTTCGCCGGAGCGTGCCCCTGCGATATGCCCGTTTGGATCGCCTTTTCAATGGCAGGCAAATAGTGTCGCCCGTAAATATTCAGGTGTTCGAGGCACTGGGCCGCGCTCCATGCGTCGGGCCCGGGTTGGAAAGTCCATTGTTCGGAAGGCAGCATTTGCCATTCGCTAACGGCTTTTTGCAGGATGTTTTCGGTACGTTCGTGCAGTTGATCGAGTAGTTGCATCTTGTGGTTGATTTTATGGCACAAAAATGCGGGCATGTCGGGAGGTAAATCTTGGTAAAAACCAAGATTCTCTTCAAATGCGCACCGTGCCCATCAACTTGCTGAAATTGGTAGGATCCATCCCCAGGTAATTCGCCAGGTATTTGTGCGGCACCAACTGAAGCAGGTGCGGGCTGCGGGCGAGTAATTTCCGAAAACGTTGTTCGGCGCTCAGCGACTGCAATTCAATTTGCCGAACCAGCACCCCCGCCAGGGTATGGCTTACGGCCAGGCGAATCATGCGCTCGACGCCGTGGTGGCGCAACATCAAGGCATCGAGTTGGCGAAAAGTGCTGCGCAAAAAAAGGCTGGGGGTCAGCGTTTCAAAAAAATACCTCGATGGCTGTTGCAGCAACAGGGAATCGGCTACACCAGAAAAAGAATAGGGATAGGTAAAGACGAGGGTCGATTCGCGCCCGTCTTCGCCCACAGCATAGGCCCTCTGCACGCCATCCAGTACGAAATAAATGTACTTTTCCACGTCTCCTTCGGATGTCAGCACGGCCTTGCGCGGCGCCTCGAAAGGTTGCCAGATATCGGCAAAATCTGCCCATTCAGTATCAGTCAGGAGGGCAAACTGGCGCACAGTCGTTTGCAGGTGCGCCCAATCGGAAGAAGAAGTCTGCTGCATACAACAAAAGTAGGACAAGGGACGCACGCAGCAAATAGCGGCAGGTCGTACTTTTGCGCACTACAACAAAAACGCACCCAATCCATGATTGCCCACGATCCTAAATCCTGGCTCACGCCACCGTTTCATTTTCATCGTTCGGATACGCTACGGCGTTTATTCCCGTGGATTGTTGTAGTATGTTGCTACGCTGCGGTGGTGGCCTGGCTGGAAACGGAGTATTGGAATATCGGCCCCGACAGCCACCTGCGCAACATCACGGTGATGCACACACTGCTGGGATTTGTGATCTCTTTTTTACTCGTTTTCCGCACCAACACCGCCTACGAACGCTGGTGGGAAGGCCGCAAACTGTGGGGTCAGTTGGTCAACACCAGTCGCAACCTCGCCATGAAACTGGCGGCTGCCTTGCCAGAAGATAGCAGGCACCGTACTTTTTTCCGAAAAATCATTCCCCTGTACGCCAATGCCCTCAAAAGCCACCTGCGCAGCGAGGAAACGCGTATTGAGTTGTTCGACAACCTTCCGGAGCCCATCGTACAAAAACTGGATCTCGAAAAACATGTTCCCAACCAGATCGCGGCATTTATGATCCGGCATGTGCAGGACATGCGCAACGAGCAGGTGCTCGACGGTTACCAGATGCTGTTTATCAACCAGGAAATTCAGTCGTTTACCGACATCTGCGGCGCCTGTGAGCGCATCAAAAACACGCCGATTCCGTATTCATACAGCGTTTTTATCAAAAAATTCCTGCTGATTTATGTGGCTACCCTGCCCTTCGGGTTCGTTTTTACTCTTGGCTACTGGGTGGTGCCAATTGTCGGGTTTATCTTTTATGTGCTGGCAAGCCTTGAAGTTATTGCGGAAGAAATTGAGGAGCCGTTTGGCGCCGATGAGAACGACCTGCCGCTCAGCCGTATGACGCGTTCTATTGAGGCGCATGTGCACGAGTTGATCTGATTGCAACACGGATTACGCGGAAGGTGCAACACGGATTGCGCGGAAGGGACGGATTTACACGGATGGTGTGGGTAGCGCCGCGTTTTGAAGTGTCAGGTTGAACATTGAGATGGCCAAACACTGGTTTACAAAATAACTTCGGGTATTTCATTTTCTCTCCAAATGATCATGCAGGCCTCATATCCCGGCGCAATTTTCCCCAGCCGGTCGCCTTCCCCCACCACCTGCGCCGGATAGGTGGAAGCCATGCGCAAGGCTTCGTCGAGCGGGATTCCCGCGTATTGTACAGCATTTTGCACAGCCTGCCACATGGTCAGCGACGAACCCGCTAGCACGCCCGCGTCATCCGTGTAACGGTCGCCGGCAAAATGAAAACGGTAATCGCCGGTTTGGCTGTCCGTGACGGCATCGGAAATGAGAAACAGGCGCTCCCCAAGTAATTGTTTGCTGATATTCAGGCAGTTGTAATCGCAATGAATGCCATCTGCAATGATACTTGTCCAGGGTTTGTGCAGGTAGGTAGCGCCTACCAGTCCTGGCGCCCGGCTTTGCATCTGGCTCATGGCATTGAACAGGTGGGTAGTACGGCCGATACCTTTTTGAAAACCGTGCATGGCCTCTTCAAACGTGGCGTTGGAATGCCCTGCCGACAGGCAAATGCCGCTTTTCAGCAGGAGATCGAGCGAAGCATCGTCTATGCGTTCGGGGGCAAGGGTCATGTAGCGCAAGATGCCCCGGCCACGTTCAATAAGTTCGGCTACTTCATCTGGATGTGGTGTTCTGATGTGTTGCAGCGGGTGCGCGCCTCTTTTTTCGGGGTTGAAATAGGGCCCTTCGAGGTGCAGACCCAGTAACCCCTGTCCGCCAGACTGCCGGTATTCCCGACAGGCATCAATGGCTTTCCACATGGTTTCCAGCGGCGAACACGACAGGGTAATCTGAAAATACACCGCACCGCCGGCCAGCGTGGCAGTGCGGGTGGCATGAATAGTATCGACGTCGGGTTCGTTGTTGAACAGTTTGCCCAGCCCACCATATACCTGCAAGTCGATGAGAGCAGGCGCCAGAGAACGGCCCGAAAGATCAATTTTTTTACCTGAAACAGGCGCTGCGCCAGTGGTAACAGCACTGATGCGGCCGTTTTCGACCGTTACATGAGCCCGTTCCAGCACTTCCTGGCCGGAATAGACACGGGCATTTAAGTATTGAATCATTGTTAGAGTCCTGAGTCGTATAAGTCCTGAGTCGTAAGTCCTGAGTCCGTAGAGTTGACCGGATACTTTTGGCAACGCTAATATAGAATGCCGAGCGAATAAGGTGTACGCTACGGACTCAGGACTCAGGACTTACGACTCAGGACTCCAGACATAAGACTTCTTTCAGTTTTGTCCGTGCGCGGCAGAGCCGGCTTTTGGTTTTACTGGCGCTCCAGCCGGTGAGTTGTACGATTTCTTCCAGGCTTTGTTCTCGCAGGTAAAACAACTCCAGGGCGATGGCGTCGTGTTGGTCGAGCCGGCGCATGGCGTTTTTCAAGTGGAAATAGGTATCCTGCTTTTCGTAATGCTGGGCATGGTCGGTCTGGTCGTATTGAAAGGTCTCCCAGGTATCCTCAATGGGTTGCCAGGCAGCATAGCGGCGGGTACGCAGGCGGCTGACAGCAGCCGAAACAGCAATTTTATACAACCAGGTGCTGAATTTGCTTTTTCCCTGAAAATCGGGCAGGGCACGGTAGGCGCGCAGAAATGTGTCTTGCACCACCTCTTTTACGGCTTCCGGATCGCTCAGGTACCGTTGAATGACGGAAGCGACCAGTCGTTCGTATCGATGCATGAGGGTTGTAAATGCCGGTTGTTGATTCATGGTAACCAGCGTAATCAGTTTTTCATCGGTCAACTGTGCATAGGCGGAGCCCGGGCGTGCGTACATGGCGTTTCATTTTTATTTAGTGACACAAAAGTGCCCCACTTACCCTGATGCCCTTGCATGAAATATGCTGAATTGCCATTTTGAGAGGATGAAGTGTTCAAAATGACGCATAGAAAAATAAAGCCTGTTTGGGAACTTGAATTGACCGATATAAGTTAAACACCAAGAGCGTCAAATACGCAAACATTCGTCGGGTGGGCCATTAGGCAGGCCACATTTTTCAAGCCGGTTCGACTCCGGTTGCCCGAGCACATTTTGATTGGGTCGTCCCGGTGAGCAGCAATGCCGCCGGGGCGTTTTGTTGGGTGCATATCAGTTGGAAAATGTTATTTTTGCTTCCTGTTCAACTCATATGATGCCCAATCCCTACACGGATATTTTTGACGACGATGAACGGCCGGAATCGAAAAAACCAGCCGTACCAGCCGATGATCTGTTCAACGTGCAGCCCCCTGCTCCGGAAGACCTTGTGGAGCCGCTGGATCGTATTTTACAGAAAACTGATGCTTTCAGGCTCGAAGGGGAGGCATTTTCTGTTTTTTTGAGCAAAACACGCGCCATCGACCACCGCGATGAAGCGCATACAGCCAACGCCCTGCTTTCCCTGTTTTTGGTAGCCGATGACGCCCATGAGAAAAGCAGCCTGGCTGCCGAAAAGGCGCACTACAATTTGTTACAACAGAAATTCCGCAACATCATGGACCAGATGAAAGCACTGGCCCAACTTCACCTCGATATCGTGCGGCATTTTAACAACGACATCGGCAAACAATACTACTCCCTAGAAAAAACGGATTTTCAGGTAAAAAAAGAAGTCGAATTCGTGGTAGACCAGATCAACATGCAACGCCGCATTCTCGGAGAAGCCACTCGCGACCTGAACATCCTGGAAGGCGCCCTGCAAGCCACCGAACGTAGACTGAAAAACTGGATCGATGCAGGCAGTATCAACAATCTTTCCGGCGCCGAATTCCACCTGCTTCAGCAAAACCGCACCGAACTCACCAGTGGCAAAATTCATCAGTTCGACTACTCATTTTTCGACCTGAATGCCATCGATAAATTAGCCCTTCGCTTGGGTATTTACCTGAAAGAAACAACTGCGCAGTATTTTAATGGGCTGTCGGTGGCTATGGGCGGGTAGATATCTGTTATTGGTTATCGGGGTGAAGGGGGTTGAATCAGGATTTATCGGATTTTAAGGATTAGAAGGATGCTCCACTGGATGTCGAAATTAATTAAATTGGAGTGTAAACATGCCACAGATCAATTTAAATTAATCTGTTGAATTTCGATATCCAGTGGAGCATCCTTCTAATCCTTAAAATCCGATAAATCCTGATTCAACCTCTACCACCCCTGATAACAAATAACGGATAACCAATAACTAAATGAACCGCCTTACCCTCCGCTGATATTCCGCATAGCCCGGGTATTTCCCGGCAGATATTTTTTCACTGAAATCAGAACTGCCCAGAAACAGCAGCATCAGCAGGATAGCGCCTGCGAGCGACCAGTTGAGCCAGCGCCCCGTAGCGGCCACGCCGAAGAGGTAAAAACTAAGCCAGATGGCTTGTTCGGAAGCGTAGTTGGGATGCCGAACGCGTGACCAAAGACCTGTGGCGCAAAATCCGCGGGCATAGTCGCCGTCGAGTGGCTCCCTGGCCTGGATACGACGATGTTTTTCCTGCTGAAAATTCCACTGCTGCTGATCGGCAATCGTTTCCAGCACGATGAAGCCCAGCATCATCAAGGCAGCCAACGCGTCGAGTACGTTCAAGGGGCGGTTCTGGCCTTGCCAGGCTACCACGGCAGGCAAGGTAAAAAGCAGGATAAGCGTATTTTGGTACAGGGAAATAAAAAACAGGTTGAATGCCATCCACACCGGACGGCTGTTGAGCGCAGGCTGCTGCCGACGCAATTCCGCCCAGCGATAGTCTTCTTCACCGCGCCAGGGAATCCAGTGGTAGCCGCCGCGCCGACTGAAGTTGTAGGTCAGGCGCAGTCCCCATACGGTGGTAAGGCTGGCCATGAGCACCGTACGATCGTCAAAACCGGCTTGGGAGGCCACATACCAGGTGTAAGCGATGGGCAGCAGGCTCCAGAGTTTGTCGACCTGGCTGTAGTTGCGGGTTATTTCGCTCACAGCAAAGCAGGTGAGTGCTACTACAACCATTGACTTGAATAGGGTAGCCAGCGCAGCCCAGTGTTCGGGGGCCAGCGACTGATCGGTGTAAAATATGGCGACGGTAAGGGCAATCAGGGTGGCTACCAGGAAAAGAGCAGTTCGAAGCATGGGTTTCGTTTTTGAGCGGCAAAAATAAATCGTAGCATCAAAACCCGAAATTCTTCCTACGTTTGCCTACATGGAAAAACAACAAGGACAATTGGTGCGCAGTATCACACTGGCCGCCGCCGTCATGCTGGTCGTCAGTTCTGTGATCGGATCGGGCGTGTACAAAAAAGTAGCGCCGATGTCGGCCGAATTGCTTTCACCTTCGCTGGTGCTCTGGGCCTGGTTTCTGGCGGGCATTATCAGTCTTTTTGGCGCATTGAGCAATGCCGAAATAGCAGGTATGATGGCCGACTCAGGTGGTGAATTTGTATATTTTCGTCGCATTTACGGCCGTTTCATGGCCTTCCTGTGGGGTTGGAGCACCTTTGCAGTGATTAAAACAGCAGCAGTGTCGTCTATCGCCTACGTTTTTTCTCAGTCGTTCAATTCTATTTTCCCTTTACCGCACCTGCCGGAATCGATTGAAAGTATTGAAATCGGGGTGTTCAAACCTTTTGAAAGTGCCGGGGTGAAAGGGCTTACCATCCTGCTGATTCTGGTGCTTACCTTTTTGAATACGCGGGGTCTGAAAAATGCGGCAGCGCTCAGCACCTGGATTACCCGGCTGGTAATTGTCGGTTTGCTGGGAATTGTTGTATCGGGACTGCTTTGGGGAGGCGGCAGTTTTTCCAATTTCAACACGCCATCGGTGAATTATGTGCCGCGCGACTGGACGGATTTTTCGCTCATCAAAGCCATGTTTGCGGCCCTGTTGGCTGCTTTCTGGGGGTATGAAGGCTGGAATACGGTGGGGTTCATCGGCGGTGAAATCAAGAATCCAAACCGCAACCTGCCCCTGGCGCTTTTTAGCGGCATGCTGATTATCATGGGGGCGTACTTGCTGGTAAATTTCACCTATTTGTACGTACTGCCTATCGACAGCCTTATCGATGTACACAAGGCGCACAACGACATTGCTGCGGTGGCTGTGGTGCGGCATTTTGCGGGCGACTTTGGAGCGCTGCTGATTTCAGTTATTATTCTTATTACAACGCTGGGCTGTACGAACAGCACGATTCTGATGCCGCCACGGGTGTACTATGCAATGGCCAAGGATGGGTTGTTTTTCCCGCGTGCCGCTGAAATTCATCCGACTTACAACACGCCCAATCCGGCGCTGTGGATGCAGGGCATCTGGGCTTGTTTGCTGGTGTTGTCGGGTAGTTTCGACCAGTTGACAGACATGCTGATTTTTGCAGCGTTCTTCTTTTACGGTGCTACTGCATTCGGCGTGTTTGTACTGCGCCTGCGCGAACCCAATGCGGAGCGGCCCTATAAAGTATGGGGGTATCCGGTGGTGCCTGCGCTGTTTGTATTGTTTTGTGCGGCGTTGATTATTATTACCTGCATCAATCACCCGCGCGAGGCTTCTATTGGTACGGTGCTGATGTTGTCGGGCCTGCCGTTTTATTTTTACTGGACTCGGAAACGCGGATAACGGGGGAACACGGATAACGCGGATATTTTTTACGGATTTACACGGATATTACCACTCGGGATAAAGGCACACCCTTATCCCGAGTGGTAATATCCGTGTAAATCCGTAAAAAATATCCGCGTTATCCGTGTTGCATTATTTCACGTGCGTTTTTGCCGTTTCCAACTGCCGTAAATCATGCAGCACAGCGATTCCGGCATTGAGTTCAAAACCTATCAACAGAATCATACAATTGAGTTGTATCCAGATCATCAGTACGATCAGGGTACCGATGGAGCCGTACACTTTGTTGTAGTTGCCGAAATTATCGACATAAAAAGAGAAACCCCAGGAAATGAGAATAGACAACAAGGTAGCCAGCATGGCCCCCGGGTTAAAAAATGGAATCAGGCGGCGCGTGGAAGAACCGTAGCGATAAATAGTGGAAAATGTGGTATAAAACAGCAGCAGGACTACTACCCATCGGAAAGCAAACACGCTCCAACGGGTGAGGGCATCTGCCTTGATGTATTGAAATATAAAACGAAGGATGGTATTACCCATAATTACCAGCAACACGGATGCCACCAGTACAAAAGCCACCAGAAAGGTCAACTGGATGGCAATCATGCGTTTTTCGAATCCGGTGCGGCGTTTGAACGTTGCAGAATAGTCCTTTTCCAGTCCCCGCATCATGGAGAGCATACCATTGGAAGCGAACCAGATGGCCAGAAAAAAACCGAACGACAAGAGTCCACTGCGTGGTATGGTAGCAATATCTTCAATGGTTTTAAAGATCAGTTTGCCCGCACTGCCCGGCATTACTTCATGGATAGAATCGCGTAGCACATCGTCAAAGTTTTCATACAGCGGCGTATAGGCAAGCAATGTAAACAACACGATAATGGCTGGGAAAATGGCCATAAAAAAACTGAAAGCCATACTGTTGGCGCGCGTCACGATGGCATCTTCCCGGGTTTCCTTGTCTATAAAAGTGAGCAGGTTGTAGATGGGTATGCGACTCAGTCCCGGCAAGGAATGTGCTTTCGACCAAGCCAGCAGCCGCAACCACAGCGGGTGATACCTGAAAAAGCGGATAATGCGGGCGATGTAATCAGTTCTTCTCATGATACTAAGGTGCGTACAAAGGCTTTCATTTAAACGTAGAATGGCCTCAGTTTTTCAAGCAGGTACTCTGGGGCATGCACAACTTTGCGCGTTTTGGCGTCAAAGAAACAAAGCCTGACTGTACCGGCGTTCACCAATTTCCTTTTCTCATTAAAAATCTCGACGTGAAACGTAATGTGCTCATCGGGCAGTTTGCGAATTTCCGAATGAACCGTCAGCAGGTCGTCGTAATAGGCTGGGCGTACAAATCGCATGTCCAGGCTCACTACCGGCAACCAGATGCCATGCACTTCTTCCAGTTCCTTGTACGACAGGCCCAGCGAGCGAATCGTTTCCACGCGCCCCACCTCATAGTATTCGGCATAGTTGCCATAATACAGGTAACCCATCTGGTCAGTTTCGCCGTAGCGAACGCGAATTTGTGTGTCGTGAGAATACATTTTTTGAATGATGAATGATGAATGATGAATTACTCATCATTCAAAACCGGCAACACTACCCCCGAAGCAGTATTCCCTTGTTGATACACGGTGACTTTTAGCGGGATGAAATCCTCATCAGCGGCTTCATAAATGTTGACAAACTGCTGCGGATTGCGGTCGGCCAGCGGGAACCAACTGCTTTGCACCTGCACCATCATTTTGTGGCCCGGCAAAAAAGTATGTGAAATATCGGGCAATTCAAATCGCACATGGCTTACGTCGTTGCGTTCAAAACCTTCTGGTTGCTCGAAACTATTGCGATAACGCCCGCGGAATATTTCGCCGCGCACAAGCATCTGGTATCCGCCCAGGGGCACATTCCCGGAAACGGTGCCGAGCGTATCCGGAAATACGTCGATGATTTTCACTACCATATCCACATCGAGCAGGGCATTGGCCGGCGCGGCGCCCTCGTCGTCTACGGAAATCCAGAGGTCGGCCACTACGGTTCCGGCTACCGTAACGGACTTGCCGAGCGACGGGGTTTCATAGGTAAGTACATCCGTTCGACGGGCGGCAAAACGTTGGTCGTCGGTCATGTATTCCCTGGTTCTGTGCAGGTGCACATCCTCGGTGTAGGGTACCGGATGCGCAGGATCGCTGGTGTACGTGCGGGCAGGCATGTCGCTTTCGCGGTTGGACAGTTGTGTGGAGAGGGCGCCATTTCCCTGTAAATACCACTTTTGTGGGGCGGCGCCTTGTGGAGGCCAGGTGTTGTATGTCTTCCAGCGGTTGCTGCCCGTTTCAAAGATGGTGGCTTCCGAAAGATTCATAGCGCCTGTTCCTTTCAGGTAGTAATCGAAAAACTTCTGTTCGATTTCCTGCTGAAACCAGGCGCTTGTCGGGACTCCGAATGTCACATTGCCCAGTCGCTCGCCGGTGGTGCGGTGCCAGCCGCCGTGTACCCAGGGGCCCATTACAATACGATTTGAATACGATGCAACATTTTGATTTTCAATAGATTTATACGTATTCCAGGCGCCCCAGCAATCTTCAGCGTCAAACAATCCGCCAACGGTGAGTACGGCAGGTATCGTATTTTTCAGGTAAGGGCGCGGCGTACGCGCTTTCCACCAGGCATCGTAGTCGGGGTGACTCATCAGGTCGTTCCAGAAGGGAATGTTTTTCATGCCGTATTTCTTCGCGTAGTTGGGCAAGGCGCCTGCACGGAGGAAAAAATCGTAGTTATCCGGCGTGTTCCAATTCCCAAAACCTTCGGCATCCTGCATGGTAGGTTTGGGGCGCGGTTTGCCGAAGCCGGAATAAAAGGAAAATGCATCCATGAGCATAAATGCGCCGTTGTGGTGGAAGTCGTCGCCGACAAACCAGTCGGTCACGGGCGCTTGCGGCGAAACTGCCTTGATAGCAGGGTGCCCTGCCAGGATAGCCATAGTAGCGTAAAAGCCCGGGTAAGAAGTGCCCACAACTCCGACATTTCCGTTGTTGCCATTGGCGTTTTTCAGCAGCCAGTCGACGGTATCGTAGGTGTCGGTGGATTCGTCGGTAGAGGCTTTTGCGCCTGCTTTCGGCTTGGCAGCGGCAGCGGGATTGTACGGGCGCACATCCTCGAAATCGCCTTCACTCATGTAGGCGCCGCGCACGTCCTGAAAAACGAAAATATAGCCGGCCTGGGCCAGGTTCATGTTTTTAAAAGACTCTGGAAATGCCTCCGCGCCATAAGGGGAGCAGGAATACGGCGTTCTGGTGATGAGTACCGGGTACTTCATACTTGCGTCTTTGGGCGTATAAATGGCTGTAAAAAGCCGGGCGCCGTCGCGCATGGGAATCATCACTTCGCGTTTGGTAAAATGGTCGCGAATGAAAGCAGCACTGGCGTCGTCTTGTGCCAGGAGATGCGAAGCGAGCAGGAGCGCTCCAAGGAACAGCAAAATATGTTTCATATGCAAATGGTGGCATTGTTGGCCCAAAAGTCTGAAAAAATACTGAAGGTACGTTTAGAGCATATTCGAAAAACGATACGAATGTAGTACCCAGGCAGTCTGGCGTTCAGGAATCAGCTGGGCTATCTGTTGAAAAATCAGTATAACCTTGCGCTATCGATTTTTTTGAAATGGAAAGGCAAAAAATTTGAAGCCGACGACCAGGAACTGGCTGATGCGGTGTTTTTAAAAGACATCCGCGCACTGGAGGGTATGGGCATTCTGCACCCGGATTTCCAGAAAGTGAAAGATTTGTTCTCGAAGTAGGAGTATTTCAAAACAAAAAGAGCCCTGTTCCGTGAGGAACAAGGCTCTAGTAGTTTGAGTTGGCACCGACTTACTCTCCCGAGGCATCAACCTCAGTACCATCAGCGCTGATGGGCTTAACGACTCTGTTCGGAATGGGAAGAGGTGGGACCCCATCGCTAAAGGCACCAACA
>JAEUUT010000046.1 GCA_016787415.1 Saprospiraceae bacterium
CACCCATGCCCATCCTCTCCATCGCCATCCAAAAAGGCGGTTCCGGCAAAACCACCACCGCCCTCAACCTCGCCGCTGCATTTCGCGAAATGGGCCGTAAGGTGCTGCTCGTCGACCTCGACCCACAAAGCAACCTGACCCAGTCGATGGGGTTCGTCGAAGAGCCGGAGCCCAATGTGTATCAGTTACTTAAATCCGAAGCGGCTGGTATGGAAACGGATGCGCGCAGCGCCATTTACCGCGCCAATGGCATCGACCTCATACCCGCCAACCTCGAACTGTCGGCGGCAGAAATGGAACTGGTAAGCGTGTATGGGCGGGAAAATCTGCTGAAAAGTATTCTTCACCCGCTAAAAAACGCCTACGATTATATCATCATCGATTGCCCGCCGTCTATCGGCATGCTCACCGTGAACGCATTGGTTGTCAGCGATTATATCCTCATGCCCCTGCAGGCCGAATATCTGCCGCTCAAAGGTTTACGGAGTTTTATGCGGGCGTTTCAAGGCATCCTCAAACTCAACAAAAACCTGCAATTGCTGGGCGTTCTGCTCACTCGCTTCGATAACCGCCTGAGCATGAACCAGAACATCCTGCGACAATTGGAAGAAGAATACGGCGACCAGGTTTTTATCAATAAAATCAAAACCAATATCGCCCTCGCCAAGGCACAGGAACGCGGACTGGATATTTTCCTGCACGACGAATCCTCCAACGGCGCCCTCAATTATATGTCACTGGCATACGAAGTGGAAGGCAGGATAAAAACAGGAAAAATTCACCTCCACAAACCATAAAGCCCCTTGTTTTACCCCTCTAAAATGCTTATTTTTGAAACCAGTTGATTTACGCTGTATCATCCAAAGCCTCGATATGAAATCTATCTTTCGCAGTACGCCACGATCGCGCCGGAACCGACAGGCGCCCGCTCCGGATACAGAGGAAAAAACATCGGCATTTTTTCCAGAATCGGCCCACCCGCAAGCCCATTCCAGCCCTTTCTTCCAGGCAAAACTTACCGTTGGGCAGCCGGACGACCCGTACGAACGCGAGGCCGACGCGGTGGCCGATCAGGTGGTGTCGGGCAGCAACAAAGCCACTCCTGCCGTACAGCCCAAACCCATCTCCACCATACAGCGGCTCGCCACGCCCAATGAGGAAAAAATGCCCGGCACCAACGATGCACGTATGAAAGAAGACCGGGATATTCAGGAAAAGCCAGAACCAGAGAGAAAAGAAGAGGAAATGCCCGTCCAGAAAATGGAAGCGCCGAAAGAGGAAGACAAAACCATTCAAAAAGCCGCCGAACTGGAAGAGGAACCAGACACTGCGGTGCAGCAAAAATCAGAATCCGGCCAGTCGGCGGGCAAATCGCCCCTCAGCAGCCGCTTGTCGCAGTCGCGCGGCCGAGGCGAACCCCTTCCTGCGCCCGTACGCTCACAGATGGAGCAAGGCATCGGCGCCGATTTCAGTGATGTACGTATTCACCGCGACAGCGAATCGGTGGACATGAATAAAGACCTGCGCGCACAGGCTTTTACGCACGGACAGGATGTGTATTTTAATGCCGGTAAATTTGATCCACAGGGCTTGGAAGGACAGCGCTTGCTGGCGCACGAACTGACGCATGTGGTGCAGCA
>JAEUUT010000069.1 GCA_016787415.1 Saprospiraceae bacterium
CTGAAGTTCCTGATTTTCTGCATTTTGTATGCATTAATGTTCTTCCTGGCGATCCTGCTGAGTTTCCTGACGAGTTTTTTGTTTTTCTAGGGTCATTCTGCGGAAGCCTTCCCGTTTTCCCGGCCTTTGTTCTGCACATACAGCCGATGCTGTGCGCCCCATTCGCTCAATGCCTGCACGACAGGCATGACGGTCTGGCTGTATTCCGTGAGTTCGTACTCTACGATCACAGGTGTTTGCACGTACACATGTCGTTTGATGAAACCGTTGAGTTCCATTTCTTTCAGTTCGTTGGACAATACGCGGGCTGAAATGCCTGCTACGGTGCGCTGCATATCGTTGAAACGCCGTGGCCCTTCCATGAGAGCAATGATGATGCGCAGTTTCCATTTCCCACCAATGGCATAGAGTGCGTCGCCGACAGCGGCCAGGCGGGCATTGCAGGTGGCTTGCGTATGTACTTGATTGTCAGGATTTTTCATGATATTTTTAATGATCGCTTACACAAAGGTTACTACTAACCTTAAAGTAACTACTAACCTTTAGTAAGCAAATGTACATAGGTTTGCAGCGGATTTAAAAACAATGCATTATGAAATTTACAAAAATTGCCGCTACCGTATTCACCGTACTTGCCGTTGGCATGGTCATCATGAGTGGCATCATGAAATTTGTCGCCCCGCCTGAAATGGCTGAAAAAATGACTCATCTGGGTATCGGTGCTTACCTGCCCATGCTGGGGCTGATGGAAATAACCTTTGCACTTCTGTTTGTCTGGCCCAAAACCATGCGCATCGGATTTGTGTTGTTGTCGTGTTATTTTGCCGGAGCCCTGGCAGTGGAACTGGCGAACGCGCAGCCATTTAATGCGCTGATTCCTATGGTGCTGGTATGGATTTCGGCGTTTTTGCGCGATCGGGAAGTGTTTGGAATAAGCGTTTGAACAGGATTGGGTTGGTTTGAACAGGATTTTTAGGATTAGAAAAGGATTAGAAGGATTCCCGCCGTGATGTCAAAAATTTTTTCAATTCATTTAATTTTGATATCACGACGGGAATCCTTCTAATCCTTTTCTAATCCTAAAAATCCTGTTCAAACCATATCCTAAAAATCCTGCTCAACCTCCCTCCCCAAAAACTTTTAAGTACTTTAGCCACTTCAAACATTTTTTTCACCTTTAATACACGCTACTTTATGGAAAACGGAGACCTCACCTATCGCATTATCGGTTGTGCTATGACGGTACATCGCAAACTCAAACGCGGCTTTATGGAATATGTCTACTGTAGGGCATTGGCCATTGAGTTTAAAAAAGCGGGCATTTCATTTGAAAGAGAGGTTTGGCTGCCTATTCACTACGATAATTTGCGCATTGCATCACGGCGTTGCGACTTTTATTGCGAAGAACAGGTAATGGTAGAAGTAAAAGCCAAAACTGATTATTCGAATGCGGATATTGTCCAAACGATTAATACGCTGGAACAACTCAATGTGCAGGTAGGATTACTGATTAATTTTGGAGCAGATAGCCTGCAATATAAACGCCTGCTAAATAACCATATCAGACCAGAAAGTGATTTTCAGGATGTTACTGCCGAAATGGTCGGTGAAGGCAACGATGATCTGTTTGAATCAAGGCATTATTTACCAGAATGGGTAATAGAGAAGATGCAACGAGAACGAAGAAAAAAATGAAGAATTTGAATAGGATTTTTGGTGGTTAGAACAGGATTTTTGGGATTGAAAAAGGATTAGAAGGATTCCCGCCGTGATGTCAAAAATTTTTTCAATTCATTTAATTTTGATATCACGGCGGGAATCCTTCTAATCCTTTTTTAATCCTAAAAATCCTGTTCAAACCAACCCAATCCTGTTCAAACCCCTAATAAACATCTTTTCATGCAAATCGGAATTGACAGTTTTGCCGCCATGCCCGAGCATGGCAACCCAAGTATCGCCCTCGCCCAGTTGCTGGAGCGCATGGAACATGCCGACCGCTCCGGACTCGACATATTTGGCATTGGCGAGCACCATCGGCGCGAATTTCTAGATTCGGCGCCCACGCTGATCCTGGCCGCTGCCGCCGCGCGTACCAGCCGGATTCGCCTGAGCAGCGCCGTGACGGTGCTGAGCGCGGCCGACCCGGTTCGGGTGTTTCAAAATTTTGCTACGCTCGACCTGATTTCCCAGGGACGCGCGGAGATGGTGGTTGGTCGCGGCTCGTTTATCGAAGCCTTCCCGCTGTTTGGCTACGACCTCAACGACTACGACGAACTGTTTTCTGAAAAACTCGATTTGCTGCTGAAAATCCGGGAAAACGAGACCATCACCTGGTCGGGAAAGTTCCGCGCCCCCCTGCACGAACAAACCATTTACCCTCGGCCCTTGCAGCCTGTTTTGCCCATCTGGCTGGGCGTGGGCGGCACGCCAGAGTCGTTCATACGTGCCGGTGTGCTGGGACTGCCGCTCATGGTGGCGGTGATTGGGGGTGAAACGCATCGTTTCCGCCCACTCATTGACCTGTACCGGGAAGCCGGACGCCGTGCCGGACATGCGCCGGAAAAACTTACCGTCGGCCTGCACTCGCTGGGCTACGTGGCTCCATCTACCGAAGAAGCCGTGAACGACTATTTCCCGGGATACGCCGACACCTTTACCCGCATCGGCCGGGAGCGCGGCTGGCCGCCGGTTACCCGCGCCCGCTTCGACGCCCAAACGGGCGATACCGGCGCGCTCATCGTGGGCAGCCCAGAAGAAGTGGCCCAAAAAATTCTGCGCCACAGCGAAGCGCTGGGCGGCATTTCTCGCCTGACTTTTCAAATGGACAATGCCGGGCTGTCGCATGAGCAGTTTATGCGGGCGATTGAGTTGATTGGGAAGGAAGTGGGGCGGAGAATAAGAGAGTGAGAGAGGTGAGAGTGAGAGAGGTGAGAGTGAGAGAGGTGAGAAGTGAGAGGTGAGAGGTGAGAGGTGAGAGGCATAACAAAGATATAAGGGGTGCGTTTTGTAGGATAAAGCCCATCATTTTGATACAATTTTTGTGCATTCCTTCCTTCCTTTCCATTGTTGTGTTGAGCCTGGTTTGTTGGTTTGTTTTTCGGCAATGTGATGATGGACGTGTTTCTGAAGCGTTTGCGGCGGTTGATCCAGGAATTCGCAGTAATTTTTCAATGTATGATAAACTGATAGAAGACGAGGCTCTCAACTTGTCATTTTATTTGGAACATTATCAAACACCGAAGCATCAACAGAACCTGGCACAATTCGCTTCTCTAATCACAGAACACAAAGCATTTCATTCGTTTTTAGACAGTATTCGGGCACAATTGATGAATGCTGCGGGGTTACCTCTCGACCAACCCATTCCTCTTACCTTTTCTCAAGCACGTCTGGATGTAACAAAAAATGTCTTGCTTACAGGGCAGCCCAATCGTTTATCTCAAATTTCTGAAAAAGCGGCTCGCTTGAAAGCAAAAATGTTGCAATTGAGTGATTATGATGCGGTTCTGATGCAGTCGCTGCCGCTCCTGTTTAACGCTGATGAGTATGGAGCCTATGAAATTTTGAATTTCAAAGGGAATGTTTGTGATCTGCCTTTATCAGGTAGTCTGGCTCTAATTTCCAATCTACAACAACTTTCCTATGCCAGCATGTTTGGGCTAATAAACTATCTAAAAAATAAAGGTACACGAATCATTTGCCGGGGCTTTTCGCCTTTTGCATCCATGAATGCTACATATGTTCTCGAAGGTGATCCCTATCATGCAGATGTTTTTCTTTCTGACTTTTTTGATGAAAAAGTCATTAATCAGCAGTTCTGGATAAATGGGAAACAGATACAAGAGAACAATGGAATTGCGCACTATGAAGTGATAAACAAGCAACCTGGAAAGCACATTCTTGACGTCCAATATAACGGGGAAATTTTCCGTAAAACGGATACAGGGCATTATTACATGGATACCATTCTGGCTTCTGGAAGGTTTATATATTACGTTGGTTCGGCTCATGTACAAGTCCGGCAAACTGAAGCAAAACACTTCATGTATGCTTTTTCCGAAAACCCGGTCACTGTTGTTTCCTGGGATAACTATAATATTGATAATGTGGAGATTATCAAAGGGGGGGCGATGTTGAAAAAACTCGGGAATAACAGTTTTACGATTATCCCACAATCATACAAGCCAGTTACGCTAAAGGCAGGCAGGTTTGCCACTTTTCAGTATCTCGTACGCCCCCTCCCCGACCCCATCGCATCCCTGGGCGTCTCATTTTCCACCATTTCCCCGGGCGAACTGGCTGCACAAACTTCCTTAAGCACTCGTTTCTCCGAAGATTTTGACTTTGATGCCCCTTGCACCATTCTGGATTTCCACGTCACCCGTTTTCGGCAACGAGAAGACCCGGAAGAAATGGAGAATCAAGGAAATACATTTAGCAAGGAAACCCGTCAATTATTGGAAACGGCGATGCCGGGCGACAGACTGTTGTTCGACGAAATACGGGTGCAGTGCGGACAGGAGCCGACGCCAAGAACGATTGCCGGGCTATCGCTTCGGGTGGAATAAAAGTGTGCGCATGGTTCTCGCTCAAAACTCGATCTCAAAACATCCCGCATCCGGCATGTTCGCATCACGCGCTTTTCCGTCCAAGTCTTTGTCGACACCCGGCACTGGCAGTGCGTATCGGTTCGCAATAGAATGCAGGGTATCAAGCCGGAACTCATATCGATTCGGGTCGAGGAAAATCGTGTCCTGGCTGTCCGCATTGATACAAGGCTGGCAATGATCCAGAAAATCGGGATAGGCATTGTCTTTTAGCAGGTCTTTCACCCGCACGATGCAGTTTTTCAACTGATAATCGAACATGGCCGGGTCGTCGACGCGGTCGAAAAGCGTCACCTGGTCGGCACGGCTGCCAAACAGGATACAGTTTTGAAAACGCGCCTGCAAGCGGTTGGCCACGTAGGATTCGCAGGCCGGGTCGAGGCAAATGGCATTGCCCATTTTGATCGCTTCGCCGTCGATACCGTAATTGGCGGCCGTACAGTAGGTAAAATTGTACTCACCGCCATATTCCAGTTGAATGCAGTAGCCCGCATTGGAATAAAACAGGCAGTTTTCTGCATCTATTTTGGCATGTACGCCGATCAGCGCCGGACCGGCGGTGTTGTAAATCTGTGTATTGCGCAGGGTTAGATCAACGGCTGAATCTGCCCGCACCCCGATCACGGAATTCCGGATGATGCAGTGATCGATGCGGTGGCCCGAGGAGCCCGATTGCAGCCAGATACCCGTCCACTGCCCGGCTTCTTCATCGAATTCCGATTCCAGTCGGTCGCTCTCAAAAATGACAGGGTTGTCTTGCGTGCCCTCCACAATGAGTTTTCCGCTGCCCTGAAAAGCCATAAAGCCGTCGTTGTAGCGCAGAATGGCGGTGTCGGTGACAATTTTCCCCAGTCCGCCGTGTACGTACACGTGTTTTCCCGCTGGAATACGCACGGTACATTGATCGATGACCAGAATACCGTAAATAACATAAGGGCGCGGGTCGTCCCACACCCATTCGCCGCCGTCGCAGCCGTAGCCCACTTGTCCGCCCGCGCCATAGCGTGAGGGCAGGTACACGGCGTTTTGTCCCCAGGCTTCCACCACTACTTTTTGCACATTGCCATTGGTTTCAAACACCACGTCTTCCGAAACCACAAAAGGGCTGGCGCTTACTGGCTGATCGGGATTGATAGTCACTTCGGCAAACACGTACAGGCTGTCGTTGGGCGCAATTTCAATATCCGTCTGGCTGTCGCCCGCAATGCCGTCGATGTTGAGGTTGAAACGCGAGGCAGCGCCATTAGCCAGGTAAATCTTGCTGATCCGGATGCTTTTGTTGTGGCGGTTGTACACTTTGAGGATACGCGTTGCGGAACCAATTTCAGTAAAAGTGGTATCGAAACGCAGCGTATCCGTTGAAAATTCGAGTTTGTCAACGGGGTCGGTGGTAAAGCGCTCCTTTTGGCAAAAGGTGAGTAGCAGGGGCAACAAAAACAGGGCTGGGGCGAGGCGAAACAGGAGGCGCATGTGCTGGTAGAGTGTTTTTGGACAGGACGGCAAAAGTAGGCAAGATGGTTGTACGCGGGGTAGAGGGAATTGGCATTTTGGTGAAAAGTGTTTACTTTTGTTGAAATAAAAATACCATCTTCAACAAGTTATGACAGTTATTTTTCAAATTGAAGCCATGAGCGAACTGGAAGAAATCAGTGCGTGGCTGGCTCAGCGAAAAATCGTGATCCAACAAGTGGAAACCGGCAAAATCGGACCTGACGCTTTTTTAAAACGATTGCGCCGTTATAGAATAAATTTGCCTGCTGACTATCGGTTTAATCGCGACGAGGCCAATGAAAGATAGGTGTTTTATTGATACCAATTTACTGGTATACGCCATTAGCACAGATATAGGAGGTATCAGCACCTTATGTGCATTGTATTTTAAGTAAGCTACCACTGTGTTCAAATAGGATTATTTCAAATACCTTCAAAAGTTAGACAAGGCTAAACGAAATCCCATATCAGCACCACGGTCATCGGGCGTACTCGCATCTCTAAACATTGTACGACATCCTGCTGCGTTGACATGCCAACTCCCTCCTCTTATAACTTTGCCAGAGCCGGTTTCAGGCCCCTGAGGGTTTTGAGTGATTTCATTCTTTGCTAATTCTTTGTAATAATCTTCTGAATACCAGTCGGAACACCATTCCC
This sequence comes from Saprospiraceae bacterium, assembly GCA_016787415.1. Taxonomy (GTDB): domain Bacteria; phylum Bacteroidota; class Bacteroidia; order Chitinophagales; family Saprospiraceae; genus M3007. The sequence goes on from JAEUUT010000069.1 coordinate 6,756, forward strand.
ATACATTACCACTCATATCAAATAGACCAAGTGCATTGGGTCTAAACATATTTACCGGCGTTGTCTTTTCCCGAAAAATGCCTAATACAGAATATGAATGTTTATGACTCTTCAATCCACAGAAATTTATTTCTTCTGGATTGGCCAAGTCTTTTCCATTTCCAAATCGTCGTTTGAGTCCTCTTTCTCTAGCAGCATACTCCCACTCTGCTTCTGTAGGAAGGCGATAACTGTTACCTGATTTTTTATTTAATGCGGAGATGAACTCGTTTACCTGCATCCAACTAACGTTTTCTACTGGTTTATCCTCTCCTCCTCCAAATTCAGAAGGATTATTGTCTCTCCCCATTACAGACTTCCACAGTCCCTGAGTTACCGGATATTTACATATCCAAAAATCCTCAAGAGATACCTTGTGTACAGGACTTTCCATCTTAAATCCATCATTGAATACATCCCCCATTTCAAAAACTCCACCTTTCACCAATACCATGAGATCATGAAAAGGGTCGATAATCTGTCTGGCCTCGTTTGCATGAAGGCCTTTAGGATATTTTTTTAGGTATTTTTGAATTGCCTGGTCTGATCCATTGTTTTGCGCAAACTTCCAGGCGATGTCATCTGCCACAAATGAATCCAATGCTAAACGAGCCTGCGATGCATAAGTACCATTCGGGAAAATTTCCAGAAATTGTTCGTACGTTGAACGAGATGGAGCGTCAATAACAAACTCCCATGCTTCCGATTCTGAAGTTGCCTTTTGTGAACGGTAAGGTGACGCGTTACCATCTGTTGATGCTGATTCAGGCCTGTTGCTGATTTCATTTAGAATATCAAGAAGCCCCAGCATCACATTATGCCATCCATCATCCAGGGTGCGCCAGTTTCCAACTGGTTTCATACCATTAGGAAGCCCTTGTAAATCAGCCATGGGCGTTTCCTTCCATAAACATGGTAAAAGCAAAATAGGAACCACTCGCGTTTTCCCTTCATGATGGCGCTCCAATGCATCTTTCATTTCTTTTTCATAGAAATAATCAGATGCGAGAGAATTGGGGCTTATCAGTGCCAATACAATATCTGCTTTTTCAAGTCGCGATTTTATTACTTCATCCCATGGTTCGCCCGGTCGAATTTCTCCGTCAAACCATACTTGCAAGTTTCTAGTTCGCTCTAGCGGTTTAATATGCGTACGTAATCCATCCAGAAAAACATTGTCTTTCTGGGAGTAAGCAATAAAGACTTGAATATCTGTTGTTTTAGCACACATAAGGGGCAAAAATAGATATTTGTCACTACAGATGAACAGGATTCTTCAAGCAAGATTTGGCCTCTATCTAGTACAATATTACTTTTATCCCCAATACCCTCTTTTCAATAAAACATCCATGAAAAAACACACCCTCGATTACGTCCACCAACTCATGGCCACCGAAAACCAGTACGTTCAAAAACTGAACGACATCGTAAAAGAGTCGCTGGCGGAAGAATCGCTGCTCACCCGCCAGTTGAAGGAAGAAGATACCGATACCAAATCCACTTTTGGAGAACGCGTGGCCGACAAAGTGGCACAGTTCGGCGGGAGTTGGACGTTTATCCTGAGTTTTACCGGCGTTCTGGTGGTGTGGATTATCGTCAACACCGTTATCCTCACCAAGGCCTTCGACCCATACCCGTATATCCTGCTCAACCTCATGCTGTCGTGCCTGGCGGCCCTTCAGGCGCCCGTCATCATGATGAGCCAGAACCGTAAGGAAGCCAAAGACCGGGAGCGCGCCGAGGATGATTACCTCATCAACCTGAAAGCAGAAATTGAAATCCGGCACCTGCACCGCAAAATAGACCTCTCTCTCGTAGAGCAATACGAGCATTTGTGCGACATCCAGCAAAAACAACTGGAAATGCTGATCGACCTGGAACGGAAAATAGACGGCCTGTTGCAGCGGGAGAAAAAAGGGAAGTGACAAAAGAGAATGTTAAAAAATTAACGCTTCAAGGTCAGCAGGTTTTCAACAAACAATTTACGAATACGCCTGCTTTTCACCTGTTGTAAAACAAGCATCGTTCTGTATCGCCTGAAATTTCTCCTGACATTCCGAATGATGTTTGGCATTTTTAAGGGTCGAAATGGTTTTTTATGGCCAAAATGAAATGCTTCCGGCCTGTTTACAAAACTTTAACGCATAGTTTACCATACTTTTTAACCTTTTCTTAACGCCCTGTGTTAGTTTTGCATCGTCAAAAATCAGTTCTGTGTCAAAACAGACAACACAACCATCGTCATAACCACTGAAAGGAATCAAAATCAATCATTAAGCCAGTATGTACGGTCTCCATTCTCTTTTAGAAGCATTTGAGTATCAAGCCTTTGTAGACTTCGGCTACCTGATGCTCCTGATTTACTTTGTTGCCATGAGCGCAGTAACTCTTTACTGCCTCCTGCAATTCCATTTGCTATATCTGTACAAAAAATTCCACAAAGAGAACCCGTCCATCCAGTACCTGCAATACAACAGCGACGACGAGACGGTTCCTTTTGTAACCGTGCAACTGCCTATGTACAATGAAATGTATGTAGCAGAGCGCATCATCGACTACGTAGCGGCACAGGAATACCCGAAAGATCGGTACGAAATCCATGTGCTCGACGATTCTACCGACGAAACAGTCGGCATCGTGGCGGCCAAAGTAGCCGCACTCAAAGCCGAAGGTTTTAATATTGAGCATGTACACCGCGTCAACCGCCAGGGCTACAAAGCAGGCGCCTTGCAGGAAGCCATGCCACTCGCCAAAGGCGAATACATCGCTATTTTCGACGCCGACTTTACGCCGCGTCCCGATTTCCTCCGCACTACTATCCCATATTTTGAAAATGACAAAGTGGGCATCGTTCAAACGCGCTGGGAACACATCAACGCCGACTACAGCCTGCTGACCAAACTCCAGGCCCTGCAACTGAACGTACACTTCACGGTAGAACAAGCCGGTCGTTCTTATGGCAACCTGCTGCTCCAGTTCAACGGCACCGCCGGTGTATGGCGCAAAAAAGTAATCAACGAAGCCGGTGGCTGGCAGAGCGATACCCTCACAGAAGACCTCGACCTGAGTTTCCGCGCTCAAATCCTGGGCTACAAAATCCAGTACCTGGAGAAACTCGAAAGCCCTGCCGAACTGCCCGTAGAAATGAATGGCCTCAAAGGCCAGCAATTCCGCTGGAACAAAGGCGGCGCACAAAACGCCCGCAAACTGCTGCACCTGATCTGGAAAGAAAGTGGCAACAAACTCAATATGATGCAAAAACTGCACGCTACCAGTCAGTTGCTGGCCTATGGCGTGTTCCTGTGGGTGTTCATCGCAGCCGTCAGCAGTATTCCGCTCGCCTTCGCTTTCCGCGAACTGGGCATTTCCACGCACTTCCTGTCATTCTCCGTACTGGGCCTGTTCTCCGTAGCAGGTATTTCCTACACGGCCAATATCACGGCAGCCCTGCACCGCACCAACCCGGCTACTTTCTGGGAAAAAGTGCGCTTCTTCGGACTGTTCATTTCCTTCATGCCGATTTCGATGGGCCTGTCGCTGTACAACTCCATTGCAGTGATTGAAGGTTATCGCGGCAAGGCTTCTTCTTTCGTTCGTACGCCCAAATTCGGTATCAACGGCGAACAGAAGTCCTTCCAGAAGGCAAGTTACGTAGCCAAGAAAATTTCCTGGGTAACGTATGCGGAAGGCTTTATGGCCCTCGTATTTGCTTCGGCTGTCGTTATTGGCCTGGTAACCGACAACACCGCATTCGTACTGTTCCACTCCATGCTGGCTATGGGTTTTGGCACTATTTGCTACTACTCTATTAAGCACCTGAATTTTAAGTAAGAAGAACAGGGGAGTTCATAAAAAGGGAAGGGGTCATAAAATGTTCTTGTAGAACATTTTATGACCCCTTCCCTTTTTATGAACTTACAGGGGGGCTTGGGTGCAAATGAAGGCGATGGGGGTTTGGGGGGCTTTCAATTTGCCTATTGCACCCGGGCTGGAGTGGTTTGTATTATTTTAGTCCGAAATTTGGAGCAATTCAGGATTATTGCATTCAAATGGTCAATTTCATCGCAATTTTCGGCACACTTGCATTTTGTCACGCCTTGTTTCTGGCGGCTTTTTTCTGGCGCAGGCAGGAGGGCAACGGCTTGTCGAACCAATTGCTTGCGCTTTTGCTACTCGCTCTGGCTATTCGCATTACCAAATCGGTTATTGGCATTGTCATTCCCGGGACGGGTAAAATCGCGCCGGTATTCGGCGTGGCAGGTATGGTGTTGATCGGCCCATTTCTATGGCTGTATATTAAAAGTTTGCGACGTAAGTGGGCAGCGTTGCCTCGCCGGGAATACCTGCATTTTATGGTGCCTGCACTGTTTGTATCTACATTTCTGTTTCTGGATCGGAGCAGGACGCCTTTCTTCTATCAATCTGCCGTTTTGCATATGACGATATATACCGCCGCCAGCATGGTCGGGTTGTGGAAGGAATCGGTGCAGATGGTATTTGAAAAAAACACCCGGCAATGGCTTTGGGGCCTCTGTTCCAGTGTTTTCGTGATTTTGGGCACTTACTATGTGCAATTGCTGGTAGATTCCAGCCAGACGTATATCCTGATTACCGCCACAGCAGCCGTCATTTTGTACCTGCTGAGTTTTTGGGGAATGACGCACATGCGGGCATTTTCAAAAATTGGCGTAGCCAAAACTGTGGTCATCCATGAAAACCAGGCCGATCTGGCCAGCCGAATTACCCGGCTGATGGAAGAAGGTAAAGTCTTTACCGACATACACCTTACTGTACATAGCCTCGCAGCGCAACTGAATGCGCCCGCCTACCTCATTAGCAAGGTAATCAACAGCCATTTTCAAAAAACCTTTACTGGCATGTTGCACGATTACCGCATCGCCGAAGCAAGCCGCCGACTGCTCGACCCTGCCTTCAGCCACCTCAGTATAGAAGGTATCGCTTCGGAAAGCGGATTTCAATCTGTTTCGGCATTTTACAAGGTCTTTAAAAAAGTAAAGGGTATTTCACCCGCTGAATGGCGGCGGCGGCACATCTCCTGATTCGTTGAAAACGGATACGTGCGGTTTGGCAGCGATGTCGGTAGCAGGTAGGTTTGCCTCGATTTCTAACAAAAAGTCGATTTCAAACCAGTCCAATCGCTATGATTACAAGGAAACAGTTTATTCAGACTGCCATCGCCGGCACAACAGGCGCATTGTTTATTCCAGGCTTGCTGCATGCTCAAACGGCTCCGGCAAAGTCTCCGAAAGGCGATCCGCTCGACAAAACACTGGTCAAAGAATTTGTCAAAGTAGCCCACAACAATTTTGACCAACTCAAAACCATGCTGACGGAAACGCCCGACCTGCTGAATGCCGTGCACAACCTTGGCGGCTGGGACTGGGAAGATGCCATTGGCGCTGCCGGGCATGTGGGCGATCGGGAAATGGCTCTCTTTCTGCTCCAAAAAGGTGCGCGACCTACCATTTGTGTGGCAGCCATGCTCGGCGAACTCAAATTGGTAAAAACCTATATCAAAGCGTTTCCGCACATGAAGGACGCCGTTGGCCCGCACAACATTTCACTGGTTCGGCACGCCAAAGCAGGCGGCGAACCGGCTGAAAAGGTGCTGAAATATTTGCAATCGATCGGCGCGAAAGAGTAATTACAGCCGTTTGTAACGCTCCTCGATGATGCGGTCGATACCCAGTTTTTCCAGTTTTTCCACACCGCGCTGCGTGAGGGTGTCATTTTTGATGGTGACGGTAAAATCAAATGTGTGCCCTTCCCATTCGCGGTAGTTGAAATATTCGAGGTGCTCGGTGTATTGATCGCCCTGCAACGTATAGGTGCCGCCGCCGCCCGAATAGGCTGCCGTCGTGCTGTCTTTGCCCATGTTCAGATCGTGGTTGAAAAAGGCAAAATGCGTAGGGGTAATAATTTTGATCATTTTATTCCGCGCCTCGAAGGTGGAATAAGTGCTGTCCTTTTCCGTGGAGGTAGCGGAAATAAGTTGCCAGGTACCCACGAGTGGCAGTTGTTTTTCAGCGGGTTGGTGGCAGGCAAACAAGGCTGTAAACAGGAGTAACGAGGTAAAACATTTCATATCAACATGTTCAATTGGTGAATGCGTATAAATTTTATTGACTTACGCTTGCGGCATACATCGCTGCCCGGCCGTACAAGGACGCTCTTTCGCCCACTTTCTCCACTTTTGAAAAGGAGGTGTCGGCAAACAACTTTTGCAGGCTGCGAAAACTGACCGGGTAAGGTACCCATTGCGGCACCGGCTTGTCAGTATCGTATTCCACAATAATCAACTGACCTTCCGGTTTTAATGCTGCTATCAGGCCTACAAGTAAGGTTTTTTTATTGGAAACGTAGTGCAAAGAATTCGCCATCAAAATACCATCCAGCGCTTGCCAGGGCAATGGCTGCGCCACAAAATCCAGTTGAACAGGCTGAATATCAACACCTTGCGGGCATGGCAATGACAGAAGCCGTACGGGATCGCGGTCTGAAGCATATACCTTGCTGCCAACCGGAAGCAAATGCGCCAACGCAAACGAAAACAAGCCGGCGCCACAGCCGAGGTCGGCCCAATGCGCTGTACCTGATTTGCCCGGATGCGCAGGTTGTATCAATGTGATGGCTTCCGAAAGTTCCATGTTTGCAAGTGTCAAAGCAACGTAGAATAATTGGAAAAGGCAAGAGGCAAGAGGAAAGGGGAAAGCAAAAATTAAGAGGCAAAAAACAAAGGGCAAAATTGCAAAAATTGCCTCTTGCCTTTTGCCTCTTGGATTGCACCTTGCCTCTTGCCCCCCCCTACTTCTCCTCCGGCGCCAGCCATTTTTGATCTGCGTAGAAGTTGCCAAACGGAATCAAGGAAATCAGCAGGAGTTTCCAGGTTTTCCGGCTGTCCCAATCGCGTTCAATTTTTGCCTGAAAAACAAACAGAACATACGTTACAAACAACAGACCGTGTACGGCACCTACGGCCCGGACTGCCTGTGGCTGGCCGTACATGTATTTCATAGGCATGGCAATAAACAGGAGAACAAGAAAAGAAACGCCCTCTACAAAGGCAATAAGACGGAGTCGGCCGAGGGCGGAAGTAAAAAAGTGCAACATGCAAAAGGAATTAAAAAGTGTCAAAAACGCAACCAGGGCCGATGTGCCAAAGGCGAAAACGGCCAGGGTATGGCTATCAGAATAATCAGAAGAGCAAGACCGTAATATTGGAGTATGGCAGTAAATTTTTTCTGGTCTTCCATCTTGCGTTTTACAAGTGCCGAACCGATCGTAATGAGCACAATGGCCGTTACCATGAGTCCGAAATGGATCAAAGAAAAAAATAAGGG
>JAEUUT010000075.1 GCA_016787415.1 Saprospiraceae bacterium
CAATTCAAAGTGGTGCAGCGCCTCACGGGCGGAGCGATGGAAGAAGAATCAAGTTCCTGAAAAACTTTTCCCGGCTATTGGATAGTTTGAAGAATCGCCTTACTTTTGCCGCCCGATTTGAAAAACTGAATTGCTCATGAACACGCTTGCTCCGTATTCCATCCCGATTCAGGGGCTGAAAGTGGGCGTTCATCATTTTCAGTTTTTGATTGACCGCGATTTTTTTGCTTTGTTCGAAGGTTCGCCTATTGAAGAAGGCACGGTAAAATTCGGGGTTGATTTTGACAAAAGGCCTGATATGCTGCTCATCGACTTTACTTTCGAAGGCAGTGTAGCGGCTGAGTGCGATCGTTGTACGGCCATGATCGATCTACCTTTGAAAGATCAGCGGCAACTGATTGTGAAATACGGAAAAGCGGAAGGTGAAGAAGAAGACGAAGTTGTTTTCATCAGCCGGGAGGCTTCCGATTTCAACCTGGCGCAATACCTGTACGAGTTTTCAGTATTGTCGCTGCCGATCAGAAATACGTACGATTGCCAGTCGGCTCCGAATCCGCCCTGCAATTTCGAGGTGCTGGATTTTTTGAGCAAAGAAGAATCGGATGCGCGCAAACCCGGCGGAATCTGGGATGCGCTCAAAGATTTGAACAAAGACAACTAGCGTGCTCGGGTATTTTTTCGAAATCATCCGAACACATTGAAATTCAATACACTAAAAGTTGTGGTGTTCCACAAGGGCCATCTCGACAAAATCTGGATAAGTCATGCCAAATCCTAAATGGCGGCACTCCAAGCGCCGGAAGCGCGCTCGCCGCACGCACTACAAAACGGAAGCCCCGCAAGTAGCCACCTGCAAAAACACAGGCGAAAAGCACCTGCTGCACCACGCCTATACGTTTGAAGGTGACCTGTACTACCGCGGACAGGTATTAATTCCGGGTAAAGGCAGCGCGACCGCAGAAGCATAGTCGCTCTTTGTGCCGGTTTTTATTGAGGAGGCTCCAATCCTGCATGCAGGATGCTATGGGGCTTTTTCTATTTGTGCTTAGTACAAAACTATTCCCTTCACGATGAAACAAATCATCAACACTCCCAATGCCCCCATGCCCATCGGCCCTTACAACCAGGCCGTGTCTTTTAATGGTATGCTGTATGTGTCGGGACAAATTGCCATCGACCCAGCCACCGGCCAACTCGTGCTCGACAACATCGAAGCCGAAACGCATCGTGTGCTGCAAAACCTGCAGGCGATCCTGACCGCTGCCGGCAGTAGCCTCGAAAAGGTGCTGAAAGCAACCGTGTTTGTAAAAGACATGGAACTTTTTGGCCGTATCAATGCTGTTTATGGGGAGTATTTCAAACCGGAATTTGCGCCGGCCAGAGAAACCGTTGAGGTATCTGCCCTGCCCAAATACGTGAATGTTGAGATTTCAGTCATTGCAAGTATTTAGTCTGTAAAACGTATGAAAAACGTCCTTTCCGCTATCCAGCCCACCGGCGACCTCCACCTTGGCAACTATTTTGGCGCCGTACAAAACTGGGTTCGCCTGCAAGATTCGTACAAATGCACCTATGGCGTAGTCGATTATCACTCGATGACCATGCCATACGACCCGGCGCAACTGCGGGAAAACACCTGGAAAATGGTGTTCTACCTGCTGGCATGCGGTATCAAACCGGAAAACCTGTTTATTCAGGGACTTGTACCCGAGCATGTGGAACTCAACTGGATTCTGGGATGCGTAACTTCATACGGCGAACTGACGCGTATGACGCAGTTTAAGGACAAAAGCGACCAGTTGCGGGAAAAAGACAAGGACGCTTTCGTCAGCCTCGGCCTGTTTGCCTATCCCGTACTACAGGCGGCCGACATCCTGATTTACCGCGCCGATTATGTGCCGGTAGGGAAAGACCAGGAGCAGCACCTCGAACTGTCGCGCAATATTGCTCAGCGTTTCAACAACCAGTTTGGCAAGGAATATTTCGTGCATCCGGAGCCTTTGTTTACCGAAACGCCGAAAATTCTTTCCCCGGCCGATCCAAACCGGAAAATGAGTAAAAGCCTGGGCGAAAAACACTATATCAACCTTTTTGCCGACGAAGACCGCGTGCGTAAACAAATCAAATCGGCCGTAACGGATACCGGCGATACACCTGCCGGAGAAATGAGCGCAGGCGTGAAAAACCTGTTCGAACTCCTGCGCGCCTGCGGCAATATGGATGCCCACAACAGCCTGATGGCCGACTACCAGGCCGGCGCCCTGCGTTACAGCGCCCTGAAAGAAGCGGCCGCCGATACACTGGTAGCGCTTATCAATCCCCTCCGCGAACGCCTGGCCGATTTGCAGGCCAATGAAAAGGCGATTCAGGAGCAAGTGCGCGCCAGCAGCAGCGCCATCCGCCAGCGCGCCCAGCAAACACTGCGGGAGGTGCGGGAAATTGTGGGACTGATATGAGTCCTGAGTCGACAGTCCTGAGTCCTAAGTCCGTAGAGTACACATGATTACCCTTGGCCTTCATTAAAAGGAATACTAAGAGTAACATGTGTACTCTACGGACTTAGGACTCAGGACTGTCGACTCAGGACTTTTATTGTCCAAACCCGACAAACCCGCTCCCGCACATAGGGGAATCGGTTACTTTCGCACTCCCATTGGGAAACTTATTCTTTGTTAAGTATCAAGTCGATATTAGTTTGAATGATGGGCGAAGGATTTTGTGCTGTAACAAGACTGTTTTGAGGCGCAATGCGCGGGTATTGTAACGAAAAACAAACGCAGTTACAGTGCAAAAGGCGAAGTCCATCATTCAAACTAATATCGACTTGGTACTTAAAGTAACCAATTCAACTTTTTCCATCTTTCATGTCAACAAGACTGACCTTATTACTGTGTTTGTGGGGCTGCTTCGGCGTGCTCCATGCGCAATCGCTATGGACTGATCTGGGCGGTCACACCCCTGCCATTTCAGGAAAACGATACATTATTCCTCAACAATACCGAACCTTGCACCTGGAAGTAGATGGTATGCAGGCCTTGCTGTCTACTGTTTCCGAGCAAGCGACGGGCGTAACGCCTGTAACGCTCGCGCTACCCATGCCTGATGGCGGCAGCAAACGCTTTCTGATTTATGAAACACCACTGATGGCGCCGGAATTGCAGGCGCGGTATCTAGAAACACGCTCCTACACGGGCGTGGGCATCGACGACCCTTCGGCAAGTATTAAATGCGACCTGACGCCCTGGGGATTTCATGCCATGGTGCGCTCCAAACAACAAAGTACCGTATTCATCGACCCTTACGCACAAGGCAACCGGGATTACTACATTTCCTATTACAAAAAGGATCTGCTGACCAAAGGCAAAAATGCGCCTGAGTTTAGTTGTGGCACTCAATCCCATAATACGGCGCAGCCGGAAAACGAAAATACGCCTGAATTTCAGGGCGACTGCCAACTGCGCCGCTACCGACTGGCGCTGGCATG
>JAEUUT010000078.1 GCA_016787415.1 Saprospiraceae bacterium
GGTTACAGGGATCCTTCACTGCGTTCAGGATGACACGCTGCTCCTGGCTGGGGTACAATAGCCGGATAGTCATTAAAAATTAAACACGAGATCACCAAGGTTTCACCAAGGACACAACGCGTAGAGTGCGCCCGTTTTTTCATAAAAAAGCATGGCGTATTGCCTGCATAGCCGCGGCGCATACAAAACTCCCCGCTTTTGCGTTACCTTTGTATAATCACACTGTTTAAATGTTTTTGACTATGGAATGGACGAAAAGTGCCCGTATTCTTCTGGTATTCAATGTGTTGCTGCTGTTTGGCCTGGGAGCGCTGTTTTTTTCCTCTTTTAAAGGTGGCCAAGGCGGTGGTTTCACAGGCCCCGATCAGCATGTTCGATCCATCAACCTCGACAAGGATTTTGACTTTTGTGGAGAAGCGCTTCCGATGGACAACTGGGATGTGCGCCAGCGCCTCGACGCTGAATTGTTGCGCAATGTGTATTTCCATTCGCAAACCATTCTGGCCATCAAACGCGCCAATGCGATTTTCCCGACCATTGTGCCCATTATAAAGGAAGAAGGTGTGCCGGAAGACCTCAAATACCTGGCAGTGGCGGAAAGCGCCCTGTCAAATGCCAACTCTCCGGCGGGTGCGCGCGGGGTATGGCAATTTATGAAAAGCGCTGCCGATGGCTACAACCTGGAAGTCAATACCGAAGTAGACGAGCGTTACCACCTCGAAAAAGCCACGCATGCCGCGTGCAAATACCTGAAAAAAGAAAAAGAACGCCTCGGCAGTTGGACGCTCGCTGCTGCTGCCTACAATGGTGGCCCGGGCCGTATTGCCGAAGAAATGGCAACTCAACGCGCCAAATCCTTTTACGAACTCAACCTGGCTGCCGACGAAACCATGCGCTACCCGTTCCGCATCGTTGCCATAAAAGAAGTGATGGAGCACCCCGATCTGTATGAATACACGGTGGAAAAAGACCACCTGTACCCCGTGCAGGATAATTTCAAAATCGTGGAAGTGAACGGCGCAGTACCCAACTGGGGCGATTTCGCCCGTGAGCATGGCACCAACTACCGCATGCTGAAACTGTACAACCCCTGGCTGATCGACAACAAACTCACGAATAAGGCTGGGAAGACGTATAAAATCAAGGTACCGAAGTAGGGGTTTGAATCAGGATTAAGGGGCTTTTTAAAGGATTAGAAGGATTCCCGATCTGATGCCAAAAATTAGTCAAGTGGATTTAATATGTTTCTTTTGCAAGTATGCTTAGGCTAATTTAATCCATTTTATACAATTTTGGCATCAGATCGGGAATCCTTCTAATCCCTTAAAAAATCCCCTTAATCCTGATTCAAAACCCCTCTTCAACCAATCCGTATCGTATACGTATACGTTTTTCCTTCCTTCTCCTGCTCTTTCTGTGCCGGCTCCGGCGTCTTGCTCACAGTCGTGTACGACACCTGCATTGGCGCAGGTTGAGCCGGTTGTGGCTGCGGTTTGGTAAACTTAATCCGTGCCTTCTGGTGGAAAACAACATGGACGCCCCTGTTCCTGGGAACGTCGAATTTCAACAGCCGAACCACCCGGGCGGCTTCTTCATCAAATACTTTTCCAAGGCTGTGCAGTACCCGTGTTGCAATCACAACGCCCTGATAGTCAATATCATATTCCACCATTACGGTGCCTTCAACACCCGATTCCAGCGCAGACTGCGGGTATTTCAGTTGCGCATAAATAAATTTAGTCAGTTCCTTCGGCCCACCCGGATATTCGGGCTGGTAGATGAACTTCGTCTTTTTCTTGTCTTTTTCCATGCACTTACGCTTGCCATTGAGCAAGCACTTTTTTCTGCTGCAAATATTGGTCTAAAAACCTGAAACCAACAAACAGCAAAGCAAACGGCATACCGAAACGTGCGATCGGGCTGGAAAATATTTTGGCCCAGGGAATGGAAGGGATATAATCGGTGGGTTCAATCCCCATCGGAGTAGCCTCGGGCGCCGATGCGAAAATCAGAACGATCAGCAGGAAAAGGAATCCTGCCAGCAACCCACCGATCCCGTAGGCGATCCAGTCGCGGCTTTTCTCTGCTGATAAATCGGCCTTTCCGCCCTGTTCCGTAGCCCAGGCTGCCAGCACCCGATCAGCAAAACCTGCATCGGGGTGTTCGAGCGCCAACGCGGAAAAGTTACGTTTCTCCGCCATAATCGCATCGAGTCTGGCATGTTGCTCCGGGTGTTGGCGCAGGTAGTCATCCACCTGTGCTTTTTCTACCGGGGAAAGAAAGCCGTCGGCATAGTCCCACAGCATGTCTTCAGTCAATACAAATGATTGTTCCATAATCAATTAGCGATTTCAGCGGAGAAGCGATCTTCCACTATGTTTTTTAAACGTTGACGGGCCCTGCAAAGTTTTGTCTTGGCATTGGTCATGGTCATATCCATGATCTGACAAATCTCTTCCAGGCTGTGTTCATACAGGTAAAAGAGGGTGATAATACCGGCATCATCGGCCGACAACATCTGAATGGCGCGTTGCAAAGCCGCATTCCGGTCGTGGCGCTCCATGACATGCGAAGGATCGGGCGTGCCTTCATCGGGCAATCTTACCGGGCGGCTTTCATCGTCGGTCGAAAGTATATCGGGGTGTTGTTTGCGCAAAAAATTCAGTGCCGTGGAATACACAATCTTGTACAACCAGGTGCTGAACTTGGCGTCTCCCCGGAAATCGGGCAAATACCGGAAGGCCCTCAAAAAAGCATCTTGTGCTACCTCGTGTGCGTCTTCCCTGTTTTTTACAAATCGGAATGCCAGGGTATAGGCATACTGCTCATACCGTTTTACCAGCATGGCAAAGGCCGTCTGTCGCCCGTTGCGGGCCTGTTCTATTAATATCTCGTCAGAAAGGGTGGCTGCCATTTTGTTTGTGTGTACGCCTGCCTTTTAGGATATGCCGGGCCGAAGTACGTGGTTTTTTGGAGAGACCATGCACGAGACACGGGTTTTGGGAAAAAGGTTACAGGTTGAAGTCCTGAGTCCTAAGTCCTGAGTCCTAAGTCCGTAGAGTACACCTTTTTACCCTTTATATTCCAATAAACAAATACCAAGGGTACGAAGACCCTTTCGTTCTCTGATTTTGATGTTGAATATGAACCTTAATATTCCAATAAACAAATACCAAGGGTACGAAGGTGTACTCTACGGACTTAGGACTTAGGACTCAGGACTCAGGACTGTCTTTAGACTTACTACTTGTTCAATCGCATGCGGCACACCCTCCAATTCCACCACCCGGCCATTCGGTATCAGGTGGGCGACATGCGTGCATTCTTCCAGCGTCACGACATGATCGGCGGTGCCGCGATGAATGACGACTGGGCAGCGGATTTCAGCGTAGGCATGTTCGGGAATACCTTTGCCAGCGCCCAGGTCGTGTAAAAAATCTGCCGTTTGTTGGCAAAGTAGTTTCCAGTCGAGCGGAGCATGTACGCGCGCCAGGTGTTCGGCCAATTGAGGGGCTTTCAGGGCAATTTTTTCAGCGTCGAACATACGTTGCATACCGGCGGATGTTTCGGGCGTCCAGGCGAGTTTCGTGCCCAGCGTCGTCACCTCCTGCACACGCTCCGGGTGTTTCCAGGCAAACCACAAGGCCGCATAACCGCCCATGGAATAGCCGAAAAAACCGACTTTGTCTATCTTTTTTTCTTCCAAAAAACGGAGCAAGGCGTCTTCAAACAATTCCATGGAGAATGGCCCGGGAGCAGCAATGCCGCCATGTCCGGGCAAGTTTAAACACCAGGCTGTTCTTTGTTTTTCATAAAAGGATTGAACACCCGACATTTGTTCGGCACTCCCCAGCGCTCCATGTAGCAGAATCAGTGGTGTAGTCATTTGTTGTTGTTGATTTTGGCTGCGCTAACATACAAAAAACCATAACTTCGTGGCCCTCTCACCTCTCACCTCTCACCTCTCACTTCTCACCTCCGTCTATGCTCGTTCATCTCGTCGATCTCCATCAACGTCGCATATATCCAGCCGAAATCACCATAGAAGCCGGTAAAATCAAGCAAATCCAGGAAGTTGAACACGCGCCTGAAAACACAGGCTATGTGTTGCCGGGTTTTGTGGATGCGCACGTCCATATCGAAAGCAGCATGTTGCCACCTGCCGAATTTGCCCGCATGGCGGTGGTGCATGGATCGGTCGCCACGGTATCCGACCCGCATGAAATTGCCAATGTACTGGGCGCTGAAGGCGTGATGTATATGCTGGCAGACGCTGCCCGGGTGCCCCTGAAATACTGTTTCGGCGCGCCGTCCTGTGTGCCTGCTACCACATTTGAAACAGCAGGCGCAGCCATGGATGCGGTAGCGGTAGAGGAGTTGCTGAAAAACCCGAGCATTGGCTATTTGTCGGAAATGATGAATTTCCCGGGTGTGTTGTTCAATGACGCAGAAGTGATGGCCAAAATTGCCGCCGCCCAACGGCTCGAAAAACCTGTCGACGGCCATGCCCCCGGACTCCGTGGCGACGATGCGCGGCGGTATTTTGCAGTCGGTATCAGCACCGACCATGAGTGTTTTACCTATGAAGAAGGGCGTGAAAAAGCACAGTTGGGGGTGAAAATTCTGATTCGGGAAGGAAGTGCCGCGCGCAACTTTGAAGCCTTGTGGCCGCTGCTGAACGAATTTCCCGAACAGGTTATGTTTTGTAGCGACGACAAGCACCCCGACGACCTGGTGCGGGGCCACATCAACGAACTCGCTGCGCGGGCCGTCGCACACGGCTGCGATGTGTATGATACCTTACGTGCCGCTTGCATCAATCCTGTGCTGCACTATCGCCTGCGGGTCGGACTGCTGCGCGAAGGCGATCCGGCCGACTTTATCCGGGTGTCTGACCTGAAAGATTTCAAGGTGCTGGAAACCTGGATCGACGGCGTACAGGTGTCGGAAGGAGCAAAAAGCCTGCTGCCCCGCCTGACTTCGGAAGCGCCCAATCAGTTTACGGCACACCCGAAAAAGGCGGCCGACTTTGTTGTTTCGGCCAGCGGCCAGGCGACTGAATTCAGGATCATCGAAGCGCTGGATGGCCAGATTGTTACCGGCGCTTCCGTAGAACCGCTTAAAGTAGCCGACGGCCAGGTATGGTCTGACCCCGAGCGCGATATTCTTAAAATTACGGTGGTCAATCGTTACACACCCAATGCGCGCCCTGCCATGGGTTTTGTACGCGGTTTTGGACTGAAAGGCGGCGCGCTGGCCAGCAGCGTAGCGCACGATTCGCACAATATTGTAGCCGTGGGTACCAGCGACGAGGCCATTTGCGCAGCCGTTAATGCCGTCATTGAAGCAAAAGGCGGCATCAGCGCGTCCGACGCCAAGGGCAACAGTCGCGTACTGGCTTTGCCTATTGCAGGGCTGATGAGCCAGGCCGACGGCTATCAACTGGCGCAGGATTATTCGGAACTGGATGCCTGGACCAAGTCGGCACTCGGCTGCAAATTGCGCGCGCCGTTTATGGTGCTGTCGTTTCTGGCTTTGCCTGTTATTCCAAAATTGAAAATGACAGACCTGGGCCTTTTCGACGTCGAACGATTCGGATTTGTGGAGGTGGAAGCATAGTCCGTAGAAAATTACGCTACCTGCCGACATCTTTTCCCGGTTCATCTTGTTCTGGAAAGCAGTATTTTTGCATCGTTCATTGATCCGGGTGACAAGTCCGGATTTTTTATGCTGCGCATTGGAACTTAAAGGCAAACTTCTTTCCGGCCTGGCCGGTATTTTTGTGTTCGACCTGTTGGGGATACCCTTCGGCGGGTTGTTCGGCTTTTTGCTTGGCTCCATTTTGGGGCATTACCTGTTTGACCGGCCGAGAGAAGATGCTTCCGAAAGCGAATTTAAAGCCTATCAGCGCAGGCAGGGCGCTTTTTTCTTCCATGTGTTCAGGCTATGCGCCAAAATGGCCAAATCGGATGCTCCGATCAATCGCCAGGAAGTGTCGCATATGGAATACCTCATGCGCAACCAGTTTCGCATGAACGAACGGGGGCGTGCCCAGGCCATCAAAATCTGGAAAGCGGCTAAAGATTCTACCGATTCGTTTGATCAGTATGCCCGGGAATTTTACGAGGATTTTGGCCGCGAACGCCACCATGTACTCAACATGATCGATTTGTTGTTTGCCATGGCTGCTTGCGATGGCGGTCTGCATCCGCGCGAAGAAACCCTCTTGCTTCGTGCAGGCGGCATTTTCCATATCAGCCGCATGCAGTACGACCGCATCAAAAGCAGGTATTACCACAGCAAATCGACGGCCCAGCAGCAACGCTGGACGCCACTCGACCCGCACTATGCCATTTTAGGCGCTCAGCCCGCCGATACCTTGGAGGTAATCAAGAAAAAATACCGCGCGCTTGCGGTACAGTGGCACCCCGACAAAATGGCTGCCAAAGGCGCTTCGCCCGAAGCGCTGCGCCATGCCAAGGAAAAATTCCAACAGATCAACGAAGCCTACGAGAAGATTGTTGAGGTGCGGTCGAATTAGGTCGGAACAGCACATGGTTCCCTTTTTTGCTATTTCAGAAACGCTGGCCGCAGATCATATCTTTCACTGACGCCCGTCATAGCAAACTGCCCTCATTTTGGCTGATTTTTGTAGTGTAATCAATCACACAATTCTTCCACCAATTTAAAAAAGGAGGCGATGATGCTACTCGTTCAATGGAACTCGGATACCGATGTTTCCTCAACCTTTTCTAGATCGGGGAAGAAAAACCTGTACAACAGATTAGCGTAAAGTAAAAGGAGTTTAATAGTTTCATTTTTTTTGGTGGGCCGCTCCAGGTGGGGCGGCCTTTTGATTTAAGATGTAAGATTACATGATTTAAGATTTTCCGAGATGCCCTCTAATCTTAAATCTTAAATCATGTAATCTTACATCTTAAATCAAAAATCAACTCACCCATTCCCGGAAGCGCTCCAGATACGCCCGTTCGAGCATTTCCCTGTCGTCGGGGTGTGCAATAGCGATCAGGGCCTGTGCGCGCTGGCGCAGGTTTCTGCCAAACAGATAGGCTACGCCGTATTCGGTTACCACATAGTGTACGTGTGCGCGGGTGCTCACCACACCGGCGCCGGGTTTGAGTACCGGCACAATACGCGGTACACCTTTGGCCGTGCGGGAAGTGAGGGCAATGATGGGTTTGCCGCCGCGAGAGAGCGCAGCGCCTCGCATGAAGTCCATCTGGCCACCTACGCCGGAGTATTGGTAGGTACCAATGGAGTCGGCGCACACCTGGCCGGTCAGGTCAACTTCTATGGCGCTGTTGACGGCTACTATGTTGTCGTTGCGGCGAATGATGCCTGCTTCATTGACATAATCGATGTCGAGAAATGCAAAGGCCGGGTTGTCGTCCACATAGTCGTACAGGCGGCGGCTTCCCAGGGCGAAAGCAGTAACGCTTTTATGCGGGTGAATGGTTTTGTAGCGATTGGTGACCACGTCTTTTTCCACGAGGTCGATCATACCATCGGAGAACATTTCGGTGTGTACGCCCAGGTCTTTGTGGTTGTGCAGGCAGCGCAACACAGCATCGGGGATGGTGCCGATACCCATCTGGAGCGTACTGCGGTCGTCGATGAGTTCGGCAATGTAACGGCCGATTTCCTGTTCTTCCGGACGGCCGCCATCGCCGTAGTGTACCTCTTGCAGTGGCTCGTCGTGCCGAAGAATGGCATGAAAACGATCAATGTGCATCAAGCCGTCGCCGTGGGTGCGGGGCATGAATTTATTTACCTGCGCAATCACGTGGCGGGCGTTGTTGACTGCCGAACGGGCAATATCCACTGAGGGGCCGAGTGAGCAGTATCCGTGGCGATCGGGCTCCGACACCTGTACCAGCGCCACATCGATCGGGAGGATTTTACGCCGGAATAAATCGGGGATTTCGCTCAAAAAAACAGGTATGTAGTCGGCCCTGCCGTCGCGTACGGCCTCACGAATACTTCCTGAAACAAACAGGGAATTGATATGGAAATTCGGATGATACTGGGGTTTGGCTACCTCCACCTCGCCATACATACTGATGGAAACCAGTTCGACATCGCGAAGACGGTGGGCTTGTTCGCCCAATTTTTTTAGCAGAAAAAGAGGGGTGCAGGCGCTCCCGTGTACAAAAACACGTTGTCCGGAACGAATGGTTTGAAGCGCCTCTTCAGCAGAAACATAGGGTATCATGGTTGGATAGAATTTGACCACAAAAGTATGGGGGCGTCCAACCGACCCGATTGACGGTGGTCACCAAGTGGGATGATGGAGGTCAACAGGAGCAGCGAACCTTATAATTATTCCGTCGATGTAAACGACTTGAGCGTATCCGGTGAAGCGTAGGTATCTTCCACTTTCCGATGGAAAGCCTCATAAGATTCCACAGGTATTTTGTGCCGAATCGATTGCAGGAACTGCTTCAGTTTCAGGTATTCTCCTTCCGTCAGCACATTGTCTTCCATGAAGGCATTGAACAATTCAAGGAAATTTTCGCTCACATTTCTGGCAAATTCGATGCGTTTTACCTTGTCCTCAATAAAGGCGAGGAAGTACAGTCCTTCCGTGTAGCCGAGTTTGCGTTTCAGCACTAGGGCATCCACTTCATTTTTGATGTCTTCGAGTCGGCGGGCGGCGCCTTCGGCACTTTCGAGTTGTTTTTCAAACCGATCATACACTTCGCGCGCTTGTTCGCCATAGTACCGGATGAGTTGTTCGCGGCGGCGGAATACCCACCAGCCTACCAGGGCAGTGAGCAAGGCGGTCGTGGCGACCATGGTAATTTCCACGAAATAGCCGGTATCGTGCAGGTACTGAATTTGTCGGGCCATGAAATTGGTGCCAGGTTGCAGTCCTTCGTCTTCAATGGTCTGATCGATGTCGTCAAAATCATCCAGTTCGAGCGGATTATCCGGCTTGAGGGCATTGAGGTGATTCAGTACGATCTGTTTGAGTTCGGTACGGTCGCTGTCGCAGAATAACTCGCGCAGCCCGGTACCCTGGCCCATTTGGTAGCCTTCGCCATAACGCGTGCGAAGCAACTGATTGATTTTCAGGAAATAATACAAAAAACGACGCGTTTCCGCCACATCGCGCACTGCTTTGGCCTGCTGAGGGGTGAGGTCGTTTTTTTGTTGCATGAGCCGCATCACGGCCAGCAATTCGAGTGGGTTGGGGTCGAGGACGTACTGTTTGCCGAGGCGTTTGAAATGCTCTTCGTTGAACTCTACCTGCGACCCCGGCCCCAGGTGGGTGATGGATACGAGGTAGAAATTTTTGGGGAAACGGTAGGTCTGATCGCCGATTTCGGCTTCCGGGTTTTTGCTGCTCAGGGCTTCCCAGAGTGCCGGCCCCCAAAAAGTTTCGGGGTTTATTTTATCAAAGTTGTCGATAACGGCAATGAAGGGAAGATCCGGCTGGGCTTCGCATTTTTTCCACATTTGAAGCAGTTCGCCAGGCACAAACTGGCCTTTTTCATTGTCTTGCCCAATGTATTTTTTGTGGTATTCCAGGTCGAATGCTGGTGCGCAATCGATTTGCAACACACGCGACGGGTCGCCAGCCACCAGTGTGGAAGCGCGTTTGGCCTGTTTGGTAGCGCCCGTACCCGTTACGCCCGATACCACAATGCGGCGTTTGTCGGCGCCGGCAATAGCGCGTGTCATTTTTTGAAAAGCCGTCCATTCAATATTGGATAGGCTGGGCTGCGATACCAAATGCAATGCCGTAGTATCGCCCGGCCGAAACGAACGGCGATGCAACTGGCAATACAGATTTTGTAGGGAGTCGGGCACGTCGGCAATCAACACAGATGGCATGCGCATGAGCCTGCCCGATTCGATCCACACCGGATCGGGTTGATTGCGGCATCCGAGCCACAACAAAAAAAGAATGGCAGCCATGGCGGGTACTGCCAGAATGCGGGAGGTGTGTAAAGTCAAGGGATTAGAATTTGAAGTCCTGAGTCGTAAGTCCTGAGTCCTGAGTCTGTAGAGTACACCTAATGTTTCCTTGGCGTTACGAATAATGAATGCCAGGGGTACATAGGTGTACTCTACAGACTCAGGACTCAGGACTTACGACTCAGGACTATTTTTTTATTGCCTTAATTTGCTCTTCCAGTTCCAGTTCGTCGCCAGGGCTGTAACCCACATGCTCGAATACCACATTACCGGATGCATCAAGCAGGATGGTATGCGGGACGGAGGCTACATTGGCTGCCATCTGAAATTCTTTGTTGGCATCGTGCAGCACACGATATTCCCAACCTTTTTCTTCGATCATGGCCGGTATTTTGGCGGCAGTACGGGCATCATCTACACTGACGGCTACCAGTTCCACACCGTATTTATCCTGCCATTCGCCGTAGTAGTCTTTGATGGCATCGAGTTCTTTTTTGCAGGGCGAGCACCATGTAGCCCAAAAACTGATTACGGTGATTTTACCGCTTTTGCCGAGATCCTGCACATTCAGGCTCTGGCCTTGCAGGGTTTTAACGTTGGCAGAAGGCAGGCTTTTTTGCGCGAAAACGGATGTTGCCAGCAGGCAAGCAAACACGAAGAGAAATGTTTTTTTCATGATTGTTTTTATGCATCAAAAATTTATTCGGTTCAAAAGTACTGGAAAGCCGACTGGGGTTGCAGGGCTTAACCAGGCTTTAACGTATTTGTTATCAGTTAT
>JAEUUT010000083.1 GCA_016787415.1 Saprospiraceae bacterium
CAAAGCATCACCGTTTCTGAATCGGGCACTTATTTCGTCACAACGCAAGGATTGTGCAATGAATTTACCTCGACTTCCGTATCTGTGGATGTATTGAGTTCGGAGGCGCCATTGGTGCAAGGTGATACTATTGCCATCGACCAAAGCGCTACCCTGTTTGCCAGTGGCAGCAACCTGCAGTGGTATGAAAATCAGACAGACAATACACCCATTCAAACAGGAGATTTTTTTGAAACACCTGTTCTGAGTGCTTCCACTACCTATTGGGTTTCGAGCACAACCGTATTTGATACTCCCAACGAGTTTGTCGGCATGGTCGACCACCAGGGTACTACCGTGAGCGATAACAGTTACAATGGCACACTGATATTTGACTGTTTTGCTCCTTTTAAATTGCACAAGGTAAAAGTGTATACCACCAAGGCTGGTATTCGTAAAATTGATTTGCTCAATAGCGCTGGCCAAACACTTCAGTCAACTCAGGTGGATATCCCTGTCGGTACTTCCAATATCGATATCGACTTCGACATCGAACCGGGCACCGATTATGTGTTGACTACGGACCCAACCGTCAACCAGGCATCTATCGGTACTGCCGGACCACAACTGTATCGCAGTAACCAGGGCATCTCGTTCCCGTATGTGATCGATGAAGTGCTGAGCATCAAAAACTCCAGTTTCGGCCTCGAACGCTACTACTACTTCTTCAACTGGGAAGTTGATTTTTATGGCTACGAATGCACCAGCGCCCGCATACCTGTAACAGCATTTGTCGATCCGAACATTGTGAATACCTCCACGCCTGTCTGGGCCGACAACCTCCGCCTGTTCCCGAATCCTACCTCCGGCTTGCTGAAGGCTGAACTTGATGGCTACCTGGGTGGAAAAATGAGTGTTTCCGTGAAAAATACACAGGGAAGTATCCTGCAAACTCGCCGACTCGACCTGCCTGCAGGACAAACCTCCTTCCAAACCGATCTTTCTGCCTATCCAAAAGGTGTTTACTGGCTGGAAATGACGACGGAGAAAGGAGCAGTGCAGCGCAGGATTGTACTGCAGTGAGTCCTGAGTCGTAAGTCCTGAGTCCTGAGTCCGTAGCGTCCACCTGATTACCCTTGGTTTATATTATAAGTAAAAGCCAAGGGTAATCAGGTGGACACTACGGACTCAGGACTCAGGACTTAGGACTTTTGCCATAATGACCCCATCCAAATACTCCCCTGCCTTCAGGTGTACTTTCCGATGGTAGCCTTCCTGAAGAAATCCCGCTTTCTCCAGTATGCGTATGGAAGCGGGATTTGTGGCAAAAACATTTGCTTCGATGCGTACCAGCGAAGGGCGCTGCTCGAACATCCATTGGGTAAATCGTTGTACGACGGTAGTCATAATGCCCTGCCCGCGAAATGGCTGTGCGAGCCAGTAGCCGATCTCGTCGACATGGCCGTTCATGCCCGTCTTCAAAAAGCAGCCGATACCGCCTATCAAACCATACTCCTGATGTCGGATGCTCCAGTTGCAAATACCGCCCGGCGCGTCTTTTTCCCCTGCTACAAATTGTAGCCATTCTTCTGCATGCAGCGCCGTGTACGGGCTCGGAATTTTCAAAGTATTGGCATACAACACCGGATCGTTCAGGTATTGAATGAGCGCTTCCTTGTCGCCGGGTTGAAAGGCGGCCAGGAAAACTTGTTTGGTGATGGGAAGAGTGGACTGCATGGTAAGGGTTGATGAGGTTGATAAAGGGTTTGAATCAGGATTTAGGGGATTTTTAAAGGATTAGAAGGATTCCCGGTGTGGTGTCAAAATTGATCAAATGGATTTAATATGTATTGATTGCAGGTATCCTTAGGTTAATTCAATTCATTTCATTCAATTTTGACACCACACCGGGAATCCTTCTAATCCTTTAAAAATCCTCTAAATCCTGATTCCCCCCCCTCAACTAAAAAATCATCACTTTTCGTTCCCCGGGCTTCGCATATCCACGATACATGCCTTCCGAATTGAAAGGAAGGGCGATATTTCCGGCTTTATCGACAGCAATCAGGCCACCTTCGCCGCCTTTTTCAACAAGTTTTTTGCGAACGACAAAATCGGCGGCTTCTTCCAGTGACAGGTTTTTGTAGGACATCAGTGCCCATACATCGTGCGCTACAGCATATCGAATAAAAAACTCGCCATGCCCCGTACACGACACGGCACAAGCGTCGTCGGAAGCGTAGGTACCTGCGCCGATCACTGGCGTATCGCCGAGGCGATTCCAGCGTTTGTTGGTCATACCGCCCGTGCTGGTGCCTGCTGCAAGGTGCCCTTGCCCGTCGAGTGCAACGCAACCCACGGTACCGAATTTATAGTCGCGCAAGGCAGGGTCAAGTTGGCCGGTTGGGCCATTCTTTTTTTCTTCTGCAAGCATTTCCTGCAAGGTTTGCCAGCGTTCGGGGGTAAAAAACCATTTGGGATCGATGGTATCGATCTGATGTTCGATAGCAAACTGTTCGGCGCCGCGCCCGGTGAGGAATACATGCGGTGATTTGTCCATAACAGCACGCGCCAGTTGAATCGGGTTTTTCACAATGGTCACACCGCCTACGGCGCCCGCTTTTTGGGTAGCGCCGTCCATGATGCTGGCGTCGAGTTCGTTGTGGCCTTCATGCGTAAATACCGCTCCACGGCCGGCGTTAAACAGCGGGCAGTTTTCCAGGTAAGTAATGGTTTTTTCAACAGCATCGAGGGAGGCGCCTCCGTTTTTCAGAACGGTTTCGCCGATGAGCAGCGCCGAATCGAGGGCACTGAGGTATGCGGCCTCTTTTTCAGGGGTCATATTGGCTCGACTGAGGGTGCCTGCGCCACCATGAATGGCGATTGCATAGGCAGGGCGTTGCTGCATGGCTGCTTTGTTGTCAGATGAGGGCGCATTTTTTTGGCAGGAGGCCAGGCACAGCGCCAAACACAGCCAGGCGCCCTGGAAAAAGTTTATTTCTTTCATCTTTAGCATTTGATCGGGAAAAATGGAAATTTTGCGGAAAGGTAATAGAAGGGGGTGAGGTAACGGAACTTGTATCGCAGTTCCTGTATTTTTATACTTGCTACCCGTTCAAAAAACCACACAAAAGCAATTTTTTTATGAATATCCTCATCCTGGGTGGAGGCAACATGGGCCTCACCTATGCACAAAGTTTTTTGCGCAGCCGCATCGTTACGTCCGAAAACCTGAGTGTTCTGTGTCGTACCGAAGAAAAAGCCCGGCAACTTGGTCAGACGCATGATGGCCGTTTTTTCAGCAACCCACAGGACTGTGTGCCACAGGCCGACCTGCTGATCCTGTCGGTAAAACCCCAGGATTCTGCTGCGATGTTTGAACAGATACGCGCCTGGGTACAACCAGGTCAGGTGTTTATCAGCATCATGGCGGGGGTGCGTATGGATACGATTTCGAGGGCGCTGGGTGTCGACAAAGTGATTCGGGCTATGCCCAACCTGCCAGCACAAATCGGCGCCGGCGTCACGGCTTTTACTTCGACGGATCAGGTGACGCGCATTGAACTGGTAATGGTGCAAAACCTGCTCAACACCACCGGAAAAACGCTGTATGTGGAACAGGAAAAAATGATCGATGCATCGACGGCGATTTCCGGCTCAGGGCCGGCTTATGTTTATTTTTTCATGAACGCCATGATGGAAGCCGCCCAGCAAATGGGTTTTTCTGAATCGGAATCAGAACTGTTGGTCAGCCAGACTTTCACTGGCGCGCTCGACCTGTACAATCAGGCGGGCCTCAGTTGCGAAAACTGGATTGGAAAAGTAGCCTCCAAAGGCGGTACAACAGAGGCTGCCCTGCGTGTTTTCCGCGATACCGCCCTGCACGAAGATATTGTTGCCGGGGCCAATGCCGCGCTGGGAAGGGCGAGGGAATTGGGAAGTTGAACTAAGTCCTGAGTCCTGAGTCCTAAGTCCTGAGTCCGTAGCGTACACCTGATTACCCTTGGCTTATGTTATAAGAAAAGCCAGGCATAATTAGGTGTACGATACGGACTCAGGACTTAGGACTCAGGACTCAGGACTTCTTACGACTCAGGACTTCTACTGTTTTTTCCCCATAATATCCTTCTTCTTCCGATCGTCCAGCACGGGTTCGGGGCGTGGGGTTTCTTCCATCACGTCATTGAAAACCTTGCTGACGTATTTCCAGCGGCCTTTGTCGAATTTCAGACCGTCGTAACTGCCATCGGGCACCATAACCACACCGCTACCATAAGGGCTGGGCATGGGCACGGCATGGTCGATCAGGATCATTTGATATTGTTCGTCCCAGTTCATGCGGAAGGATGCTTCTGCGGCGTATTCGGAAAAAATACGTTTTTCGGGCGGGCCTTTTCGGTCTTCGCGGTCGAAAACAGGGGCGCCGAAAACAGGTTTGCCACTTGCATCAAAACTGAGCACATCTATCACTTTTCTTCGGGTATAAAAATCATAGGCATCGTAGCCCAGGAGCAGGTATTTGCGTCCTTCTTTGGTATCGAATTGCCGAAGGTTGTAGTAGAGAACACCGTACCAGCGTTCGGGGGTGAGTTGTTCCAGGGCTGGGAAAACGTCCATTTCGGCACTTCGGTCAATCAGCGGGAACAGTTGCAGTTCCTTGCGGTTTGTTTGAATAGCGCCGTAGTAGCGATAGGTGGAGTCATTGACAAACAATTGCCATGTAAACATGCGAAAACTGCTGTCGGGCGGCGCAATAATGGAAATACTTCGCAGGCGCTCGAAGCGGTATTTGAAGGAATTTTCCACTTTCAGGGTGCGAACCAGACAGGTGATGAGCGCGCGGCAGGCTGCGAAGCGCTCCTGTTCAATGGAGTCGTTCACCACTGCATAAGCGAGAATGGCGAGGGTATCTTCACCCAAGCGTATCAGTTCGCTGTTTTGAGCCGAGAGTTTGCCGGCCGGCTTTCCGCCGGTTTGAGCGTCGGCATTCCAGTAGGCAATAAAGAATAATACAAGAAACAACCCTGTTTTTTGAAATGACATTCCGCGTTTAGTTTGAAAAGTGGAGCAGCGTTGAGAAGAACGCACATGTGGACTGAAAATTGTAAACGGGGCGGAAGCGGATCAGCCAAGTTGCTGCAATTTTTCCAGCAGCCATTCGTGGTTGACGATCATGGATTTTTCCTGTTCTACGGTGTTTTTTAGTTTTTTCACGGCGAGTTTGTCGCCCGGAATGAGTCGAATCAGTTGGCGGGTGTATTTGATCAGGTTGAGGTACGAAGTACGGCGCAGGTCGGGGATATGTTTTTCATTGCGTTTGAGGAATATTTTGAACGTATCCAACAGGTTGTTGAGCGCATCGTATTCATCGAGTTCGTAGTAGGTAATCATCAGCATCATTTTACTAATGAGGTTGTAGCCAATGTCCTCGTATTCCACATTTTTCAGGAGGTCGATAACACTGGAATATTTTTTCTGAAAACGATATACGCGGGCCAGGTTGAAGGAGTAGGTGTTTTCACGACTGATTTCAGGCAGCAGGTGTTTGTAATCATTCACAAATTGTTCGGCCCAATCCAGTTTGTCGAGGCGCAAGGCTGCTGCAACTATATTGTTGAATCGCCATACTGGAAACTCGACATCGTGAGAAAAGATAGTATTCTCAAGCGCAAAAACGAACAAATCAAAGTATTTCTGGTAAAACTCACTTTGCCCCCGATTGATTTTTCCCGTACAATAATGCAGGGCGGAATCAATGATTTCCATCGCCTCCAGCCGGGGCATTTGAGGCAGGTATTGATCCAGCAATTCGAGCAGCCGGTTGTAATGCTCAACATTTTCCTCTTCATAAAGGGTCAGGAAAGAGTAGTAATAAATGGCCAGTTCAGGAGCCTCTTCAAGTGGGTAAGTCGACAGGATATCCAGCATTTGAGGCAAACCCTTCATATCATATTGGTGAAGGCTGGTGCGTTGCTGGCTCAGGCTGGCACTAAACAGGCGTAGTTTTTCAATCCAGTAGAATACGTCGAGGTGTTCGGAAATGGCTTCGATATTGGCTCTTTTATCGACCGACATATCGAAGTCCATCATGGCATAATAATGCCGTTCAATGGAATATGCTGTATAAAAGTCGTCGAGTGCCTTGAACGATTTTTGCTCTACCCGTTCGCGCGCTTCGCGGATCGTTCGGTCGTAGAGCGGTTTTATTTTACGCCGTACCAGGAAATCGAGCAGCCCAATTGTCCGGTAGTTGTCATTTTGCAATTGAAATTCCTGTGCCATGAATATTTCTGTCCATTTCAGCAGATCGGAACAGTTTTTGCGGAACACAATCGGGTCGAAAGGCATATTTGGTTGTAACTCCCCCCACACAGCCAGCCGATCGAATCCGGGCTCCCCTTTCCGGATTTTCGCTACTAATACTTCGTAAAGATTGACCAGGGTTTTCGTTTTAATAAAATAAGGCGAGTGAAGGAACCGGGAAAGTCTTTTGTGTTCCGATTCATCCAGGCACTCCAACACCTGATATATTTTGTTGCGGTGTTGTTCAGTTGCAGCCGATTTATTTTTCGTTGCCATAATCACAAATGTATGCAAGGCAAGTCTTTTTCCGTTGCAGGGTTTCGAATATATAAAAAAAGGTTATTTTTGATCTGTCTTTGCCGTAATGATAATCATGAATGTGAATAAATCTCCTTATTTAAACCTCATTTTCTGGCTGATTTGTGCCCTGGGCACTCCTGTTATCTTGTGGTCGCAAGGCCCTACAAGTGCGTATCGGGAACTCAGCACAGCCACCGGAATGGTGCTTACCGATACGATTGAAGGAATTGATTTGCAGGCCATTACGATCGAGCCATCTGCTAATCACGGCGATGTGTACATTCACCTGATTTCGGCAGGCGGCCCTGGCACCCCCAACCGCTTTCAGGTACGATACACACCCCATCCTACCTTTGAAGGGGTAGATACCTTTACCCTGGAGTTGAATCAGTTTTTTACTTATCCGCACCTGCATTACCTGGCTTATCGGGTCATGGTGTACCCTTCCATGCTCACTGTAAAGGAAGATTTTACAACTACCTACACCAATACGCCAGTAGTAGTCAATGTGCTCGGAAATGACAACAGCAGCGCCGGAGCGCTCACCCTTTCGGAAGTAGCCGTAGCAAATCACGGAACGGCCTACATCAACGCACAGAATCAAGTGGTGTTTACACCGCAGCAAGGATTCAATGGCGTTGCGCTGATCGGGTATGTTGCTTGCGACCCCGTGGGCAATTGCAAAACAGGCCAGTTGAGCGTCGGTGTTCGTCCGGTAAGTCAGCCTGCGAACAGCACCCTCCCACTGGCAACCGCTCAAAACACCTCTACCCAGGTATCTCTTCAATATGGCGGATACACCTTGTGGCAGGCGCCCGCGCACGGCGCCGTTCAGATGATCAGCAACCGCGCATTCCGGTATACCCCGAATACAGATTATACTGGCCCTGATCCGTTCATACTGCGCCGGAATATGAATGGCAGCAACACCACCATAACGGTCGATATGAAGGTATTGCCTTCGCCGCCGCGCAATACCATGGCGGTCAATGATTACATATACACCCCAACAGGCGTACCTGTAACCTTTAATGTCCGCCAGAATGACCTGGGCAATCTCACCGTTTCTGAATGGGGTACACCCGGCTCGGGTGGCGCCCTGAGCAATACCAATGCACAGGGATTTGCCACTTTTACACCTGCTGCGGGCTTCTCGGGAACAGTTGTATTTCCGTACTACATCGGCAATGGCGTGGCTGACAACCTGGAATCAGGAACCGTTACCATCGTGGTAAGCGATATGGAACCCGCCCTCGACACATTCCACCTGCTTACGCGCAGTTCTCAACCTTTCGTAGTGGATTACCCGATTCCCTACGATGTTTTTAATTTTCAGGTTACACAGGCGCCAGCACACGGCTCTTGCCAGTTTTATCCGGGGTATAGTTCGCAAACCATTGCTGGACAACACATTGAGGGGTACAATTTAATGGTATATCGCCCCAATGCCGGGTATACAGGGCATGATGTATTTTCGATCAACTATTGCCTTACTGCCAACGGCGCCTGCCGTAGCACTGTGATTGACATGCAGGCTGTAAATATCGCAAACGGAGGCGCTGTCTGTAGTCAGGATTGTGTCTGGCCCGGCGACGCCAATAAAGATGGTATTGTAAATAACAAGGACCTGCTTACCATGGGCTTTTGCATGGGGCAGGAAGGCGCCCCTCGCTCGCAGGCAAGTACGTCGTGGTACGGGCAGCAAGCCAGCAACTGGGCCAATCCTTATGTATCGCTCCATACAGATTTAAAATTCGCGGATGCAGACGGTAATGGCTCCATCAATAAGGCCGATGCGGATGCCATTCTTCAACATTATGGTCGAACAGACAACGTTATTCCCGCTGTTCCATTGACAAAAAAAGGCCTTCCATTCTTTTTCAACTTGCTCACGCCCAACGCATCCATCGGTGATCGCGTGGAAGTGGAAGTATGGCTCGGCAATGCAGGAGAACCCGTCCTGAACCTGTATGGAATGACTTTCGAGGCATTGCTGAGTTCGAATATCGTAGATTCCGCCTTCCAGATGGAATACTACAACAACTCCTGGATCAATCGCAATTCTCCGTTCCTGTCATTAGGTGTGGAGTCGCAACCCGGCCGCCTCGAAAGTGCCTTCACGCGTACCAACGGACAGCCGGTAAGTGGGTTTGGCGCTATCGGAAAATTCAGTTTTATCATTATAGACATCATTGACGTAGGCCGCCCCGATGACTTTACATTCTACTCCCTTTCCATGTCGAATTCCTCGGTTCAATGGGGCGACGGGGTGCTGACCAACGGCTCGAATATTGATTTGAAAATACCCTTGCCATCCGGACAAAGCCGCCCGCGCAGCATGGATAACAATCCTGAAAGCGGCCTACGGATTTTCCCTTCTCCTGCCAATAGTATTGTTCAAATAACGCCCGAATCAGGCATTTCCCTGCAATCCGTTTCTCTGCTCGACATGCATGGCCGAACTGTGTTGCAGGAACAAAATCCCGACCCATACGGCGCGACGCTCGACGTGAGCCTCCTGCCCAACGGCCTGTACCTTGTTTCTGCCCAAACAGACAAGGGCGTGGTGACGAAGAAGGTGGAAGTGGTGAAGTGAGAGTCCTGAGTCGTAAGTCCTGAGTCCTAAGTCCGTAGATTACACATTGATACTCTTGGCATCCATAATCAGAAAGACCCAAGGGTATCAAGGTGTACGCTACGGACTTAGGACTTACGACTCAGGACTTACGACTGTCCGCAGGACTCTCACATCACCTGATTTACCCCAAAAAACACCACCAGATATATCCATAAAATATCCAGGAAGTGCCAGTAAATCGTTAGCAGGCGCAGTTTGAGGCGTTTTTCCGGATCCGAAAAATACACCAGTACGGTCACGGGGTCGACCATCCGCTTTTTGGCAGTGCGGTAAAACAAATACAGAAAAGGAAGTCCGCCCACCACGTGCGCAAAATGCACGATAGAAATGACGTATAAAAACCCGGTGGTGGTGGAAGATTGCATAAAAACACCTTGCGAAAACAGCCAGGTCCAGGCGGCTCCCTGCATGATCATAAACAGGATGGAGAGCCAGATCGTCCACTTCAGAAAATTCTGGTAACGCTGCGTATCATCGTTCAGGTATGATTTTTTTGCCTGAATGAGCGTATAACTGCTGCCCAGCAGGATAAGGGTATTCAACAGAAAAAGCGCCGGCAGGCGAACCGGCGCAATACCATTGGTGACCCGTATGTACACATACGAAACAGTAAGTGCCAGAAATAGAAAGGTGAGTCCGGCCAGCAACACGAACAATTGCACATTTTTGGGGTGAAACATAAATTCATCCTGTTGCGGCGCTTTGCTTGGGTCCATTCCTGATAAATAGTTGTTTGATGACGTAAGGTATTAAATTGAATCGAGTATTGTATTTCAGCCTTTCTTTGGTCCGATTTTGGCAGACAAAAATGCCAGTATTCCAACCGGTTATCATGAAATTTTACACAGCCCTCCTGCTCATGGTGGTGGTCGGCAGCACCGCCTGTCACCGACAATTCCACGAAGCACTCGAAGAAGTGGCGGAAAAAACTGTTCCGCATGAGATGTTTGCCTTGCAACGGAGTTACCCCGACCGCAGTTTCGACTGGCAGGGCTGGCAAAAGGCCATGCGCCGCGCCCGGGAACTGCGCAAGGTGCAACAACGCGACAACGCCTGCTCCGGTACTGTAGCAGACTGGACGCTGCAAGGCCCGGCCAACATTGCGGGCCGAGTGAACAGCCTCATCGTGAAAGCGAATGAACAACAAACCATGCTGGCCGGTTTTTCGGCAGGCGGAATTTTTAAAACCACTGATGGCGGCGCCAACTGGAAGCCGGTATTCGATGAGTTTTCAGAACTGTCTATCGGCCATCTTACCTTTGATCCTTCCAACCCCAATGTCGTGTATGCCGGAACCGGCGACTCCAATATCCCGTCTTATGTTTTTAACGGAGAAGGCGTGTTTAAAAGCGCCGATGCCGGTGAAACCTGGCAGGCGATCGGACTAACTCAGGTAGGTATTGTTTCCAAAATCGTGGTGCATCCCACCCAGCCACAAACACTGTTTGTAGCCGCAATGGGCAATCCGTATGTCCGCAACAACGACCGAGGCGTGTACAAAACCACCGACGGCGGCAATACCTGGCAACAGGTGCTATTCGTAAGCAACCAGGCCGGCGCCAGCGACCTGGTGATCGACCCCGCCAACCCGCAAGTGCTGTACGCGTCGTTCTGGGATCGCATCCGCAACAATTCTGAATCTATCGTGTACGGGCCGCATGCACGGGTGTATAAAACCACCGACGGTGGCGCTACTTGGGCCATGCTGGGCGGAGGACTTCCCAACACCAATCTAGGGCGTACCGGGCTGGCTATTTCCCGGCAGAATCCACAAAAACTGTACGTCCTGTATGTAGATTCGACATCGCGGGTCGGCGCTATTTATCAGACACTGGATGGTGGAAACACCTGGAACCCATTCAGTATCAGCGGCTTGCAAAGCGCGTACGCCAACTTCGGCTGGTATTTTGGTAAATTGATCTTGCACCCCGACAACGACAATGAAATTTACCTGCCCGGCGTACAACTCTGGCGCAAAACAGCGGCCTCCAACAACTGGGTGAATATTGGCGGGGGCCATTCCGACATCCACGACCTGGCATTTCTTTCCAGCGGAAAGCGATACACGGCCAACGACGGCGGCGTGTATTACCAAAATGTAGGCAGCACCGGCTGGACGCGCTGCCTGAACTTGCCGTTGACACAGTTTTACCATACCAACTACAACAAGCATCATCCAGATATGTATATCGGGGGTGCGCAGGACAACGGTACCAGTATGGGCAATGCCCAGGCCATCAACAACTGGCAGGAGGTTTTTGGCAGCGATGGCTTCCGGGCGTCTTTCCATCCGACTGATCCGGATATTTTCTGGGTTTCCTCGCAGGGTGGTGCGCTGCACAAAACCATAGACGGCGGCGCCAACTGGCAGGTCGGACAAAACTGCCTTGGCACCAGCGACCGCTGCAACTGGGACACGCCGTATTTCCTCAGTCAGCACAACCCGGAACAGGTGTACGCTGGTACCTATCGCGTTTATTTGAACAACCAGGGGCTCTGGGCGGCGGCTTCCGGCGACCTGACCGACGGCAATATTCTGGGTGATGCCTTTCACACCATTTCTGCGCTCGACGAATCGCCGCTGAGCGCCGGGAAATTGTTTGCGGGTACCAGCGATGCCAATGTGTGGAAACGCGAGCCTGCCGGTGCATGGGTTAATATCTCTGCCGGTTTGCCCAATCGATATGTTACCTCGGTGCAAGGCTCTCCTACCCTTCCGCAGCGCATTTTTGTAACACAGTCCGGATTTCGTGACGATGACTACATCCCGCATATTCACCGTTCCGACAACAATGGGCAAACCTGGGTGGATATTTCCGGCGACCTGCTGCCCTTGCCGGTCAGCGACCTGCTGGTTTTGCCGGGTAATGCCGATTCACTGCTTTTTGCCGCCACCGACGCCGGAGTGTATTTTTCCAAAAATGCAGGCGTCGAATGGAACCGGCTGGGCAACAACATACCGTTCGTGCCGGTGTTCGACCTCGACTACAACGTCATTCGAAAACAACTGGTAGCGGCCACTTATGCCCGGGGAATATGGACTTTCCCGCTCGATTCGTTGCTGATACCGGCGCCCGGCGCACAAATCAGTTTGTCGGGAAATATGGGTGCGGCAGGTTCTATTACGACGCTGCCCGCTACCCAGACCGTACAGGCTGATGCCTCCGGCGCGTTCCAGTTTTCGCCGGTAGAAGGTTGCCGAGAATACACCCTGATACCTTACAGAAACGACAACCCGACCAACGGCGTGACCACTTTCGACCTGGTGCTGATTTCCAAACATATCCTGGGACTGGAACCGCTGAACACGCCCTATAAAATCATTGCCGCCGACGCCAACCGCTCGGGGGCCGTCACTACCTTCGATATTGTGCAATTGCGGAAACTCATTCTCGGTATCGACACTGTTTTTTCGGGAAATACCTCCTGGCGCTTTGTGCCTTCCGATTATGCCTTTGCTAATCCGCAGAATCCTTTTTCCAGTGTTTTCCCTGAAAACCTGAGCATTCAGGCGGGCAGCGTGCCTGTTCCGGCGCTCGATTTTACCGCCATCAAAGTTGGCGACGTCAATGGAACTGCTGCGCCCGGCTTTCAATCAGGCCTGGAAGAAAGAAGTGCGCCACAGCCGTTGTTGTTCGAAAATCGCGCATTTGAAGCGCAGGAATACATCTCCTGTGTTTTTTCGGCAGATGTAAAAAACATAGCGGGCTGGCAGTTTACACTCCAGTTCGACCCACAGGTACTGCGTCTGGAACAGGTTGTTCCGCTGGAAGAGGGCCTGGCTTCCGAACATATGTCTACCTCCCGAAGTGCGTCGGGGTTGCTCACCTTCAGTTTCGATCAGGGTGGAAATTTGCTCGGTGAAGGCCCGGAGGACTTGTTTGAACTGCGTTTCAAAGCCCTGAAAAAAGGATCAGTGGCAGCGGCCATACGCCTTTCAGACATGCCAACGCAAGCCTGTTTTTTTCAGGAAAATGGTATTTCGCATAAGCCGGTTTTACTATCCAAACCGGAACGTGCGGCAGATTTTGTTGCCCCCAATCCGTTCGGAAAAGAAGGTTGCTGGGTGTTTTTCAAACAACAGATTGCCAGTCATTTTGAACTACAAATAGTTGATAGTCAGGGAAAAACAACATTTCAAGAAGACTTGTCGGGAAAGCCGCCGTTCTTCCTGTCTGCCGAAATCTTTCCGACGTCAGGCGCCTACCTGTACCGAATTACGGATAAACAGACTGGAAAAACGACCGGCAAGGGCAGGCTGATTTATGCGCCGTGAGCAAGCGTGGCTTTGCGTATTTCAGCCACATTTTTGCAACCCGCCAGCCCCATCGTGAGTTCGAAATCTGCCAGCCAGTTTTCCAGCAGTTCCGACACGCCTGCCCGGCCGCCCAGTGTCAGTGCATAGCAGTATGGCCTGCCGATACCCACGGCGGTAGCCCCGAGGGCAAGCGCCTTGAATGCGTCGGCAGCGCCCCGCACCCCGCTGTCGAACAGCACCGGCGCTTTGTCGCGCACCGCTTCAACAATGGCAGGCAAGGCCGAAATGGCGCTGATGGCGCCATCCACTTGCCGGCCGCCGTGATTGGACACGTAGATACCATCGACGCCGTAATCGAGCGCTTTTCGGGCATCTTCGGGGTGCAGAATTCCCTTGAGAATAATCGGCAAGCGCGTATTCTGGCGCAAAAAAGGCAGATCAGCCCAGGTAATATTGGGCCGGGAATACAAGCGCGTAAACGTGCGTACGGCTTTTAGTGCCCGGCCGCTGCGCAAATTTTGCCAGAAACTGCCCGGATGGCGGCGCGCGGCAGAAAACAATGTACGAATCGCGTCGATGGTGACGTCTGCCCGTTGTGCAAGTTCATCGTCGGGCACTTCCATGAGTTGCTGAAACACCGGGTCGGATGTGTACTGGGCAATGCCCATACCTTTCAAAAATGGCAGCGAACCCAGATCGAGGTCGCGGATGCGCCAGCCCAGCATGGTGGTATCGAGTGTAAGTACCAGCGCCGAACATCCACAGGCTTCAGCGCGTTGTAAAAAACTGATTACCAGATCATTGGAACGGCTCCAGTACAACTGAAACATACGCGGGCTGTTGCCCATGATTGCAGCACATTGTTCCATGGGCACGGAAGCCTGGTTGGAAAAAGTCATGGGAATGCCCCAATCTGCTGCCGCTGCTGCTACGGCGTTTTCGGCGTCGGGGTGTGCCATTTCCAGCACACCGATGGGCGCCAGGAAAAAAGGAGCAGGGATGGTTTGCCCGAACAAGGAGGTCGACATATCGCGTTCCTCGACGTTCCTGAGCATGCGCGGCACGATTCGGTATC
This sequence comes from Saprospiraceae bacterium, assembly GCA_016787415.1. GTDB lineage: Bacteria > Bacteroidota > Bacteroidia > Chitinophagales > Saprospiraceae > M3007. Next base: position 14,554 of record JAEUUT010000083.1, read on the forward strand.
GATCGAAATCGGAGCGATTGGCATGCATGGTGCTTTCCAGCCCGGCCCCGCCGATCACATAAGCCGCGGCGGCCGGATCCATTTTAGCCTTTGCTTTTTGTTCCAGCACTTCAGGGTCGAATGGAATTAATTGCCGCCGGCCTGCCGCACCTGAGATATACACGGAACGCTGTCGATCAAGAGCATTTGCTTTTTTCATTTGAAAAAATTTACTTTGGGTTGATTTTCAATGGTTTTCAAAATTACTTTGCCCCTGTAAATGAATAAGCATTCTCATATGTTTGTTGTTTGCGCCAATCAATTAACACAATCAATAAATTTAAAAGCCATGCGCCGAACCTTCATTACCGCCTCCGGTCTGTTCCTTGTTTGTTTCAGTTGGATTCTTGTCAATGCCTATGTACCCAACTGGTCGGAAGAGTTCGGAAAAGCCAATCTGTATGCCGATTCACTGCACGGTCGGAAAACTTCCAGTGGCGAAAAATACGACAAAACAGAGCTTACCGCCGCACATAAAAGTTTGCCTTTCGGTACAAAAGTAAAGGTAACGCGACTGGACAATAAAAAATCGGTTGTGGTGCGTATCAACGACCGCGGCCCGTTCAAGGAAGGTTACATCATCGAACTCTCGCGCCGTGCAGCCGAAGAAATTGATCTCGACCAGGACAAGACTGCCAGTGTCCGCGTAGAAGTAGTGCCCGATACCGACAGCAAAACTACTGCTTCCAAAACAGCCGCTGCCAAAGCCAAATCAGGTGGCAGTTTCGATCCCTCGCGCCCGGCTCAGTACAGCACGACCGGCGCCACTACTGCCACCAAAGGCGCTAAAACGAAGGAGGAAATAAAAGAAAACGGGAAAAACACCGAACTGTATAAGGTGGCCATGGAACGCTCTTCCAAAGCAGGATTCGGCGTACAGGTAAGTACTTTGTACGATGCGGATAATGTGCTGCCGATTATTACCAAACTGCAAAAACAATTTCCGGGAAAGGTGATGGTCAATGTAGAACGCGACAATGCCAACGACTTATCGGCCTACCGCGTGATCATTGGGCCATTTGCCGATGAAAAAACAGCCACAGCCCAACAGAAAACGGTGGCCCGCAAAGGATACAAACAGAGTTTTGTGGTGGATTTGAGCGAGATTTAGTTCGGCGTCAGGCTTGCCCGTTGTGGCAGGTCTTTTTGTACACGCTACGCGTTGTGTGCATTGTGCCTTCCTTTGTGTTCTTCGTGTTAAAAAATTTAAACACGAAGAACACAAAGGAAGGCACAAAGGACACAAGGTGTAGCGTGTACCTGTTTTAATAGGAACAACTCGCTTATTGACAACTACAATACGCGTCGCTGAGCCCCAGGGCATTCAACACCGTGCCCTGAACTTACGCCGAAAAAGACGTGCCGCAACCGCAAGTGCTGGTAGCATTCGGATTATCGAATGTAAAGCCGCGATTTTCGAGGCCGCTTACAAAATCGATCTGCATACCGAGCAGGTAAATTGCATGCGCCTTGTTCATAATGACACGAATGCCTTTTATCTCAAAAATATCGTCCTGTGCTTCCGGCTGATCGAAACCGAGCACATAGGAAAATCCGGAACATCCGCCGCCCTTTACGCCTATGCGCAAGCCGTAGTCGTCGGGAATATTTTCGCTGGAACGAATTTGATTGAGTTGTTCAACAGCGCCATCTGTCAGGGTGACAGGGCTTGTTACTACCGGTTGATCGAGCACCATATCCATGTTTGTAGAGAGTGTTTTTTTTATGTATTTTCTATGTGTTTTGGTGTTTGGGTGTTTTTGTGTTTTGGTGGGCTTCGCTCTTGGTATTTGAAATGGTCATATCCACATCTCCCAAATACCAAGAGCGAAGCCCACCAAAACACAAAAACACCCAAACACCAAAACACATAGAAAACACAAATATAGACCACTAAAACCAATGGAAGCGCAAAAATGTTTACGGCAGCGCTTACCTTTGCCGCCCGCCTAAAAACAAGGCGCTCAACAACCGAATTATGGAAATTTTTCTGGAACTGCTGAAATACACAATTCCTTCTTTAGTGGTTTTTGCCACAGCATATTTTCTGCTTAAATTATACCTCGACGACCGGCTTCGGTACGAAAAAGCCGTTCAGCGCACCGAATCGCTCAAAACCACGCTGCCGCTCCGCCTGCAGGCTTATGAACGACTTACACTGCTGTGCGACCGGGTCGGCATACCCAACACACTGTTGCGTATTCGTATGCCGGGTATGACTACGGGCGATCTGCGCGGAGCACTCATGCTGAGCATCAACCAGGAATTCGACCACAACACTTCGCAGCAGTTGTACGTGTCCGAAACGCTGTGGCAAATTATCACACTGGCCAAAAACGAGACGCTGGCATTCATCAGCCAGACCGCTTCTGACTTGCCTGCCGACAGCAACGCCGACGAATTGGTCAGCAGCCTCCTGCAAGCCATCGATCAGATGCCTGCAACACCGCTGCAACGCGCCATCGTGGCGATTCGCACCGAAGCCGGACAACTCTTTTAAATCCTGCAAATTGCGCTATAGATAACGTGTTGATAACGTTGAGATTGGAGTTTTCCACTTTCTGATAACAATATAGTTTCGAGAAAAAAGAGGAAAAACCATGCGCCTTACCCCGCCCATCCACAAGGTAGAATTGCAGACGACGAAAGCCGACGCGTCCAATTTTAAAACAAATTTTCGGCCTCCCTTTTGCCTGAACCACAATGACATACGCAAATCGGTAAGACGGAACAGATAGTAGTCTGCCTTTAGAGTTGAATTAAGTAAAATTTTAATTTTTCAATTTATACCGATTAAAAATATCATAAATTGAATTAACACAAAAATATTATACCCATTTTTTAACTTTTTTCAAAACGACTCAAAAACCAAAAACAAATATCATTTCGCCTTCGCTCCATTTTTTCGCCTGTTTCAAACACAAAAAATTTTAAAATAACTTTCAAATTTTTTTTGTCGAAAAAGTCGAAAAATCCTGTCGCCTTCCAAATAGTTTAGCAATCTTTGTCACCCTGTTTCGACCAAGCAGGCACAAAAATTCAAAATGTAAGTCTGGGTTAGCCCATTTCCAAATGTCCCATCAGGTATGACAAGAGACAGCCGGATGGTATGGGACGATTGTCTCCATACTATCAAAAAAAACGTAAGCCCGCAGAGTTTCAAGACCTGGTTTGAACCGATCAAACCGGTTCATTTAGACAATGATGTACTTACTATACAGGTGCCCAACAAGTTCTTTTTTGAATGGCTGGAAGAGCACTATGTACAACTGCTTAAAAAAAGCATTCGCCAGGAACTCGGCGAGCGCGGCCGTTTGCTATACCATATTCCCGAGCAGGGCGTTCAGGAGCCCGTAAAAGGCGGGGCAGCCAAAATGGACACCAAGCCTTCGTCCGACAAGGACAACGCGCCGGTGCCGGGCGTATTCGATGCGGAGATGATCAAAAACCCGTTTATCATTCCGGGTATCAAACGTATCAAGGTTGATCCGCAACTCAACCCGAATTATGTTTTTGATAATTTTATTGAGGGTGACTGCAACCGCCTGGCGCGGAATGCGGGTCTGGCTATCGCCAAAAAACCGGGTGGCACAGCCTTTAACCCACTGTTTATCTTCGGCGATGTGGGCCTCGGTAAAACCCACCTGGCACAAGCCATCGGCAACGACATTATTGGCAAGATGGATTCGAAAGCCGTGCTGTACGTGTCGGCCGAAAAATTTACCAACCAGATCATTCAAGCCATCAAAAACAACTCGGTCAATGATTTTGTAAATTTCTACCAGATGGTAGATGTACTGATCATCGACGATATCCAGTTTATTTCCGGCAAACAAAAAACCCAGGAAATTTTCTTCCACATTTTCAATCAGTTACACCAGAACGGCAAACAGATCATCCTGACCTCCGACCGTGCGCCGAAAGACCTGGAAGGCATGGAAGACCGCTTGATTTCCCGTTTCAAATGGGGACTCAGCGCCGACTTGCAAGCGCCCGACCTCGAAACGCGCATGGCCATTCTGGAAGCAAAAATGGAGGGCGAAGGCGTAGATATTCCAAGCGACGTACTGGAATTCATCTGCTACAATATTAAAAACAACATTCGCGAACTGGAAGGCGTAATGGTGTCGCTGCTGGCACAGAGCACGCTGATCCGCCGTGATGTAGACATGGAACTGGCCAAGGAGGTGATTCGCAACTTCGTTACGACGATCAACAAGGAAATCACCGTAGAATTTATCCAGCAACTCGTAGCCGAACATTTCAAAGTGCCGGTGGACAAACTGCACCATGAAACGCGCAAACGCAACATTGTGATTGCCCGCCAACTGTCCATGTACCTCGCCAAAAAACTCACCAATAAATCGCTGAAATCCATCGGCGAGCAATTTGGCGGCCGCGACCACAGTACGGTAATCTACTCCTGCAAAGCCGTGCAGGATATGATGGATACCGACATGATTTTCAAGGACACCGTAGAAGAAGTGGAGAAAAAACTCAAAATGAGCCTCAACACCTGATTTCATCGGTACCAAAGCAGATTTTCCACGCCAATCACTCCATTTGTCTTCTATCGACGAAAGATTACATTCCACTTATACCTTTACCCGGCACCACCTGCGTTATTTGCACACTTGCCTTGCTGCTCCTGTAGCGCATGCATAATAATTCACCTTGCACGCAACCCGCGCAACATTCCATCCGTCTAGTACATGGAAGAAAAAGATGTGCAGTTAGAAGAAATTATTGAAGGTTGCCGTCAGAACAAACGGGCGAGCCAGCAAAGGCTGTTTGCCCAGTTTTACAACTATGCCATGACCATTGCCCGCCGTTACACCGGGCATGTAGAATCGGCTGAAGAAGTGGTAAGTGACGCTTTTTTTAAGGTGTTCAGCAAAATCCATTTGTACACCGGCGTACAGCCCTTCCGGTTTTGGTTGCGCAGAGTAGTCATTAATACTGCTATCGATCATTTCCGGTCTGATCTGCATACGCTGCAAACAACCGAAATCCAGCCCTGGCATGATTCGGAAAGCGATCAGGGAATCATCGAATCGCTCACACGCGAACAGATTATGGCCATGCTCGATCGTTTGCCCCCCGCGTACCGAACTGTGTTTAATATGTTTGTGGTAGACGGATTTTCCCATGAGGAAATATCCACTTCTCTCCACATATCTGTAGGCGCCTCCAAATCAAATCTGGCCCGGGCGAGACAACATTTGAAAGCATTCTTTTCCAACGATTTTGAATTTTCAAGGAAAGCATGAGTGATTTTGACAATTTATTCAGGGAAAAACTCGATGAAGAGCAGGCTTTCCCCCGACGTAACAA
>JAEUUT010000084.1 GCA_016787415.1 Saprospiraceae bacterium
ACGATGACCAAAGCCTGGGTGTAGTTGCTTTCGCCCGATTCCAGAATTTCATTGAGGATCGGCAGCACGAAGGCGGCGGTTTTGCCGGTGCCCGTCTGGGCGACGCCGATCAGGTCTTTGCCTTCCAGGATCAGCGGAATGGCTTTTTCCTGGATAGGGGTGGCAGTTTTATAGTTGAGCGCATCGATACCGTCTAGTAGATCGGGATGCAGGTCGAGTTCGTTAAAATCCAAAACAGGTAGTTTAAAATAACAATTGCGGGTTTCCCCGGTGCAAAGATGCTACAATTCAGCGAGAGTATAGCCTGAATTCCTCGCTACCACCATACACATCCCGCAACCCGATGTGCGAAAAACCGGCTTTTATCAGCACCTGCTGCGACGCCGCGTTCTCGGGAGCCGTGAATGCCACCACGTATTCCGGGCCAAAGTGTTCGAACAGATAGGCACACAAGGCGCGGGTAATTTCCGTGGCGGCTCCTTTGCCCCATTGCTCGGGCGCCAGGGTGTAGCCCACTTCATATTCGCCGCTGGAGGAGTCGAAATCGACATGCCGCGCTACCACGTAGCCGATATATGCGCCGTCGGCTTTCCATTCGGCCATAAACACGCCCAGCCCTGGATGGGCTTCGGTGTAACGCGCCCAGTCGGCCATACGTTTGCGCGTGTCTTCGGGGTCGTCACTGGCCGGGCGGATGTGTTTCATCACTTCCGGGTCGGACATCAGGCGGAACACAAAGGGAAAATCGCGGTCTTCTACGGGGCGGAGTTGGATGCGGGTGGTTTCGATGTGCATGTTGGACTTTGTAGGTGGAAGTTTATATTTGCCCGCAAATAACGAAGACCCATCTGTCATGGCCAAACAAAAGCCCCCGCGTCGCACACCGGCGCCTGCACCCAAGACAACCCGACCGGCGACAGCCCGTCCTGCCGATCCGCCACCCGACTGGTCGGCACTGGCCGACCGATACGCCTTGCGGGTATTGGGAGGTTTGTTGCTCACAGGTTTTGTGCTGCGCATACTGAACCTCGATTTTCTGTCGCTGTGGATCGACGAGTTTGTGCATGTGTTTCGGGCACGTGATGTCAATGCCGGAACCGGGCCGCTGCTCACCAACGACAACAATGGTATTTTGCTGACGGCTGTGATGATTCCGCTGTTCAAGGTGTTTGGCGCTACGGCATTCTGGGCCAGGATTCCGAGCGTGTTGTTCGGGGTAGGGGTGATTTACCTGCTGTACCGGCTGGGCGAACGCCTGTACAACCGCTATGTGGGTCTGATGAGTGCTTTTGCGGGCACCTTTTCGCTGTACCTGATTTTCTGGTCGCGCATGGGCCGCAATTACGCCATTTTCGCATTTTTCTACCTGCTGCTGGGACTGCTTTTCTGGAAGGCTTTTGAAAACAAAAAAGTTCCAGAAGCGCCCGATTTCTGGCGTAGAAACGGCATTTCCCCGAAATACACCTTGTTGCTGATTCCGGTACTGGCCGCCGCGCTGTTGTCGCACCAACTCACGTTTTTCTTTCCTTTTACGGTCGGCACCTACGCTCTGATTATTGCCATAGGTAACATCCTGCGCGGCGAAGCCGATCGATTTCAGAACAAATATTTCTGGCTGGGGCTGGCGTCGCTGCCCATGCTGCTGCTGGTGTTGCCGGGCGTCAATGACCTGCTGCGCGGGCCGCTGTCTGCTTTGTTGTCGGCACAGCAGGTCGACTGGGTGTTGCCACAATCGGCGCGCCTGTCCGAGTTATGGGCCAAACAGCCCTGGGAAGCCTTCCGCATCTACCACGGCGTGTTGCGCTACGATCCCACCTTGCTCTATTTCCCGGCCGTGGCGGGCCTGGTGGTCGCCTATCGACTCGATCGGCACGCGGCAGCCTGGCTGACGGGCAGTATTGTTACGCCGTTTTTGCTGATGAGTTTTCTGTTTCGCGACCCTGCCATGCCGCGTTATTTCATTTTTGTATATCCGTGGTTTCTGGTGTCTGCGGCGGTGTTTTTTTACTGGCTGTTCCGCTACCTGACGGCGCATACTTTTGCCGGAAGTGCGCGCAACACGCTGTATGCCGTGCTGTTGTTTCCGGCACTCTTCATGTTGTTCAGTGTGCGCTGGAAAGAGGTGAAAAAATTGGTACTGGCCGAGCAGGTAGAAGGCCACGTGGTGAATGAAAACGTGGCGGAGTGCAATTTCACCAACTGGCGGCAGGCCTGTGAATTCGTCAGCAAAAACCGCCAACCCGGCGATGTGCTGATGTCGACCGTCACCAATGCCGCATCGTATTACATGAAGGAAGATAACATCCTGTGGTTCAGGCAAATGCACTACGATACCAAACTGAAACGCTATGTGCAAAATGCCCCCGAACCAGGCCGGTACAGCGCCGCTACATTCGAAGACCTGCAACGCACCGTAGCCTCCACGCCGCGCGGCTGGCTGCTGGCGGATTATTACCTCGACAATGTGTTCGTCGACGAACCCTCGCGGCTGTTTGTGTATCAAAACCTGCAATATTACCCCGAAGCATCGCCCGACGGCAGCGTGAAAGTATTCGGCTGGGATCGCAACAAACCCAAACCCAACAACCAGAATATGGTGGTTCAACTGGGCAAAGCGGCCGATAAAATCGTTTCCGGGGTGTTCACCATGGATATCCCACCCCAGGTGTACAACGCGCCCGAGGTGAAAATGGATGTACGTTACCAGGGCGTCAACAGCAACCGCGAAGCGCTGGTTATTTTCAACGACGACAATGCGGTGTATTTACCTGCTAATCAGGGAAAAGGTATTGAAAACCAGCAGGTTACCTTGCAGAAACAATGGCTGCGCCCCGGCCCCAATAAGGTGCAACTGATGTATGAAGAAGCGGTTCAATCGGACCCGGACAAAGGGTTTACGGTGTATTATATTGGGTTTTTAGGGAATTGAACAGGGTTTGTCGGGGTTGAACAGGATTGATGGGATTAAAAAGGATTAGAAGGATTTCCGACTTAGAGTTGACAATTTTTCAAATTTTACTAATTGTCAACTCTAAGTCGGAAATCCTTCTAATCCTTTTTAATCCGACAAATCCTGTTCAATTCCCCTAGGTCTGTCTCGATACAGCAATGATCCGATCATCAAAATCAGCGCCGTAGCCAGTATCACAAAAAACAGCACGCCTTCATCGAAGCCTTGCAGTTTGCGGAATTCCGGAATTTTGTAAAACAACAGAATGGTGATGAGCCCGCGCGGGATGTAAAACAGTTCGGGCAATAAGTGGTAACGGTGCAAAATGCGCAGGTAAATAAAGCGCATGGCCAGCAAAGCCGCCACGATGGCGCCGCCGATGAGCAGCACCATCTGGTTTTGAAAAAAGCCCAGGTCGATATTGTACCCGAAAATGACGAAGAAAAACGTGCGAATCAAAAAGGAAGATTCGCCCGTGATGCTTTTTAAAAAGCGGCTGGTATCCTGCACTTTTTCCAGATCAAAAAAACGACGGGCAAAGGAAAAATTGATCAATTCCCAGTTGTTTACCACCAGCCCGAACATCAGAATCGTGATGAGCGAAGGAAGGTGCAGCATTTTCCCGCCCACATAAATAACAATCAGCACCGAAAACATCAAGAAAAAACGCTCCTTGATGCGGCTCCTCACGAGCAACATCATTAGCCCGAAGCATACCAAGGCTGAAATCAACAACGCGAGAAACAGGCTACTGAAAAACCACCCGGCCGACTCATTGGTGATGACCTCGTCGGTGGTGAAAAAATTAAAAATCATGATGCCCAGAATATCTGAAATGGAGGCTTCATAGATCAGAAACTCTTTCTTTTCATCGCTCAAATGGTGTACGCTCGGCAGCACGATGGCGCTGCTGATGATACTCAGCGGAATGGCATACACCACACAATTTACAAACGGCTGCCCCGGATACCAGTAGTGCAGGATACCCGACACACAAAGCGCCGACAGTACAAAAATAACCAGCGCGGAAAAAAACGAATTGCGAATCAGGCCTAGATGGTTTTTGGTAATTGTAAGGTCGAGGCCGGCTTCCAGTACAATCATGATCAGACCGATTGTGCCCAGAAATTCCACCAGGGCGCCAGGTACAGGCAAGACTACGCCGGCCCACAATGAAAGTTGCTTCAGTGAAATGCCCAGCCCCAGCAGCATGAGTACCGAAGGAATACGGGTCAGGCGATTTAAAACGGAAAAAAGGTAAGAAACAATAATAAGGGTGCAAATACAAAAAAGCACCTGGTAGGCGGTAAGGTTTTCCAGCATGAAAATTCAGGTAAGTAAACGATAAATGGATGAGGCAATTTATTCGGAACTATGATGCCCCGAAACGCTGCCGAATTCCTTGTGATATATGCGAAACAACAAAATTGCCATGGAAATCAGGATTGGCCCGAAAATAAAACCGATAAAACCGAACAGTTTCAGGCCCACCACCACACCGAACAAGGTGACCAGCGGATGCGCATTTCCTATTTTTTTTAACACCCACATCCGCGCAATGTTGTCGACAGAACCCACAACGATCAGTCCGTACAAAAAAATCAGCATCGCCTTGCTTTCCATCCCATTGGCCAGCAACATCAGCGACAAGGGAATGTACGCCATCGCCACGCCTACCACAGGCATCATGCCGGCTACAAATGTGATGGCAAACCACAACCACACATTGTCCACCCCGGCCAGCCAATACACTGGCAAAGCCACAAATGCCTGCACCACTCCCATCAACGGTATACCCAGGGCGTTGGACCACACCATATCGCGCAGGTGCTGGCGCACATAACGCACATTTTCCTCGCGCAGCGGCAGTAGTTCCAGAAAAGCCTGTTCCATGTCCTTGCCTTGCTGCATCATAAACCACAGGATGAAATACGTGGCGATGACCAGCAACAGGCCGTTGAGCGTGGCGTTCAGGATGCTCTGTGCCAGGTGGACGCCTTGCCCTGTGAGGCTGCGCACATTGTCGGGGGTCATAATTTCCACGCCGTATTTCGCTTCGATGGCGCCTATGACCCGTTGTGCATTGGCAAACAGGCTGTCCGAATTGTTCAGCAGGTTCAGCACGTGCCCTTCCAGCATTTTGAACACCCAGAACATGGGCAACATGATGATTAAAAACGACAGCGCCATCAATACCACCGTCGCCAGCGTCTTGTTCCACCCGCGCCGCTCGATCAGGTAAAACAAAGGGCTTCGCGTCAGAATGTACAAAGTATAGGCGCCCAGCACGGCGGGTATGAAAAATTGCAGATTCCAGAACAACACGCTGAAAATCAGCGCAATCAGCAGGAGTAGCAGAATTTGACGGATGAAAGGTGCAGGAATTTTATTCATGTGGGAAAGTACAGGTAGTAGTGTTATTCGGGTATTTTCGTGGTTTGAGACGCATAATTAAATAAAAAAACTGTTCCTGCTCATTTCTTTCAATACATAATGCCGATGCTGTTTAGAAATCTGCCCCTTCTATTGTGGCTCATATGGTCAACAAGTGCTTCTATTTTTGCTCAAACGGCAACCCCTAGTCAGATTCCCGAACTTGAACAGCGTCTGCAATCACTGGAAAACCCATCGGAAAAGGCTAGTCTGTGTAATGAACTGAGTTTCGCCTGGCAAAAAAAAGACCCTGCCAAGGCTGCACAGTATGCCCGTGATGCCGCTCGATTCGCCAATGAAAGCGGCAACAAACGCGAAGCCATGCTGTCACTCAACCTGCTCGGCGATGCGACGATCCGGCAAAATGACTTCGAACAAACTGCAAAAGCCTACCAAGATGCGCTCACGCTCGCCCGGCAATATGCAGATAAGGAAATGGAAGGCAGGGCATTGCACAACAAAGGCAAACTGGCACAACGACAAAGCAATACACAACAAGCCCTCGATTTGTATGAAAAGGCTTATCAAATTCGTGAGCAAATCGACGACCAGGCCGGTCTTTCATCTACCACTCAAAACCTGGGCGTGCTGTATGCCGGTATCAGCGATTATGAAAAATCCACTAAGTATTACCTCCGGGCATTGAAGTTGAAAGAAGCACTGGGCGATCGCGCCGGTCTAGCTACAGTAAAAACCAACCTGGGCAATAACTATGTGGCCCTGGGGCGTTACAAGGAAGCAGAGGAATTTTTTCAGGGCGCTATTCAGATCAACACAGAAACCGGCAACCAGTCAGGCATAGCCGGCGCACAACTCTCGCTGGGCCATATTCAGGAAAAACTCGGCCACACCGAGGCAGCCGTGCGCACAACAGAAAGCGCCCTCGCCATTTTTAAGAATTTAGGCGATCAACGCAATATTTGTGCCGCAAACACTAATATCGCCTATTTTCTGGCCTCTTCCTCCCAATATCCGGATGCACAGGAACGCTTTCTGGAGACTTTGAAAATGGCCGAAAATCTTCCGGATAATTCTGAGAAAACGTCTGTCCTTTTTTCTATCTATAAGGGAATGGGAAGACTGAAGGGATTTCAGAAATTATACAAAGAGGAACTGGAATATTACAACAAAGCCCTGGCTTACGCACAAAATGATTACAACAAAACGATCCTGAATGAGTCGATGGCCGCCGCATACACGGGCGACCGACAGTTTGAAACAGGTCTTCAACTGGCGCGCGAAGGCGCTCAGAATGCCAGAAAAAATGGCTATGTTTCGCTGGAAATCGGATGCCTGTACCAATCGGCCAATACCCTGCTCAACCTCAATCGCTTGCCCGAAGCGCTGAAAGACATCGATGCCTCTATTTCATTATCCAAAAAAACAAATGATCGCTCCACCCTGCCAGCTGCGATGGTGGTGCGCAGCCATATTCTGAATGCCATCGATCAAGACCACAAAGTAGCCCTCGATGCCTCCAAAACAGCGCTGGCATGGGCGCAAAGAAATGGGAAACCGCTCGAAATTGCCCAGGCCTGGGAGCAACTGTCTGAAGCATACAGAGCGCTGAACGAAGCCGATAACGCCGTAGGAGCGCTCCGTAATAGCCAACGCATCAATGACAGCATCTTTAATGCCGACAATGTCCGGAAAATGGTTGCACAAGAAAAGGACTACGAATTTGATAAGGAGCGCGATGTGCAGCGCCTGGAAAAAGAACATTTAGCCAGCCAGGCGGCTGCCGAAATGCAGGCACAACGCACCCTGCGCAACCAATGGATTATGGGGCTGAGCAGCCTGCTCGCAATCAGCCTGCTGGGGTTCTTTTTGTGGCGCAACCGCCAACAGGTACGCGCCCAATTGCGCGTGGCCGAAACCCGACAACGTATTGCCCGCGACCTGCACGACGAAGTGGGCAGTACCCTGAGCAGCATTAGTATTTTATCTGAATCGGCCCGCCAAAAAGACGCAGACGCTACTCGTCTCAATAACATTGGCGATAAAGCGCGCGCCGCTCTCGACAGTATCAGCGACATCGTGTGGTCTGTTAATCCTGAAAATGATACCATGGAAAAAGCATTGGCCCGTATGAGTACCTATGCTTCTGAAATGCTGGAAAACCAGGGCGCCGAACTTCGGTTTAAAGTGTCGCCAGAGGTGGAAATGCTGTCGTTACCCATGGAAAAGCGCAAGGAATTTTACTTGATCTTCAAAGAAGCGATTCATAATTGTGCCAAATATGCACATGCTAACTACGTGGAAGTTCGTATAGAAAAGAAAAACAATTTGCTGTCGCTATTGATAAAAGATGATGGCGTCGGATTCGATTTACAAAGAAAAATGCCCGAAACACAGGTGCTGGGTGGCAACGGGTTGCGCAATATGTCGGCCAGAGCCACAGCCATTGGCGGAGAACTGCACGTACATACTGCGCCGGGCGCCGGTACTGAAGTGCGCTTGCAGTTACCATTAATATGAGAAACCGTCTGAAAACTTCATTCACATAAAAACCCTATTTCCCATGAAACTTTCAACAATTTTTCTTTTTCTCCATATTCCCCGTTAAACTTGTACGTTATTTCATGGTCGAATGAAATGGTTGTTGACACACCGGCTATTTATACCGGCAGTAACACCAGAAGAACCATTTTCAACCTTTATTTTAAATTTTACCATGAAGACGCAACCGAAATTATGGCTACTGATCGCATTGGCGGCCGCTTTTTTCTCATTGCCATTGCAGGCGCAGGATACTGACGCAGATATGGACGCCGACAGCACCGGGCTCGATGGCGACAACTTTAGCCTCGAAGCGGCGCTGGATATGTTTAAACAATCTTCCTCGCTGGAAGACTTCGAGAAACGCCTCAACGAACCCGATAACACGGCCAATAACCTCGACCTGAACAAAGACGGCGAAACGGATTATGTTCGCGTAGTCGACCAGATGGACGGCGATGTGCATGCCATTGTGTTGCAGGTGCCGGTCAGCGCTTCCGAAGCGCAGGATGTAGCCGTAATTGAGATCGAAAAGACCGGCGACGAATCTGCCGTGCTGCAAATCGTCGGCGATGAAGACGTTTTTGGCGAACAAGTTATCGCCGAACCTTCCGAAGAAGATGGCATGGACAAGCCCAAAGGTCGTGGCGGCCCTGCTGTTCGCTTCGCTCCGGATGGCATTGTGGTCAATGTCTGGCTCTGGTCGCCCGTTCGTTTTATCTATCGCCCGGCCTATGTGGTGTACGTATCGCCCTGGCGCTGGGGGTATTACCCCACTTGGTGGCATCCGTTCCGTCCACGCCCCTGGCGCGCATTTTACTACCGCGCTCGTCCGTTTCATACACACTACCACGTCGTAACTACCCACCGCGTGGTGCGCGCACACCGAGTGTACGCGCCGCATCGTTCGCACTCTACAGTAGTACGCACACGTACCACCACGCATGTAAAAACGGTAGGGCCACGCGGCAAGGCTAGCCGTACCAAAACGACCACCACTGTGCAGGGGCCTCGCGGCAACAAGGTGAAAAGAGAAAAAACATCCACGACAGTGAACGGCCCAAAAGGCGGCAAGGTGCATCGTGAAAAAACCTCCACCAAAGTGAAAGGCGGCGGCGGCGGTAAAGGCGGTGGCGGCGGTCGCCGAGGAAGAAACTGAGGAGGTTTAGTGTTTTAGTGTTTTAGTGTTTTAGTGTTTTTGTGTTTTTGTGTTTTAGTGTTTTTGTGTTTTTGAGGAGCGTTGCTCTTGGTGTTTTTGGTCAATGACCGTTGTTGTGCTTTGCAAATTTAGGGTTTTCCGGTAATAGGATAACATCTACATAATCAATGTAAAAGCCTCAAATCAATCTAAAACGCCAAGAGCAACGCCCCCCAAAAACACTAAAACACCAAAATACCAAAACACCAAAAAACAAAACCACAATAATCGCCCCAACCCACCACAACCACTTGTATTTCGCGGGAAACTCCATGGCTTTCATATCTCCATGGGCAATGGCTGCCGCCCAAAAAACCGGATGGGCTTCATCCTGCGACACGCTGTCCAAAAATTTCAATTTTGCCTGGCGCAGCGCTTCATCCTTGCGCAAGCCTGAATACAGGCAATTAAAAAACAAGGTGATCAGGCGCGCATTTTTGGCGTCGTCCACACTCCACAGCGTAGCGATCATACTGCGCGCACCGGCATGAAAAAAGCCATTGGCCAGGCTGATCACACCTTCGCCCAGCCGATACTCTCCCACACTTGTTTCGCAGGCACTCAACACCACCAGTTCGGCGGGGAGTTTTTGTAAATACAAATCACGGACGTATAAAAACGATGCAGCCGTGCTGTCGGCCGATGCTGAAAAGGCCAGGTAGGAATAATCACCGGCCATACTGCTGGCCTGCCCATGCGTGGAAAGCAGCAGCACCTGGTAATTGCCGGCTTTTTCCAAAAAAGCAGCAACCGTGGCTTTGTCCTGGTCGAGCAGGTCGCCGTCCAGCAGTTGGCACACTTCTTTGGCTTCTTTACGATTGTGCTGCAAGTGCCTGAGTTTAAAAGGACTCTTGCTGAAATCGGGCGCTACAGCCAGCAAAGACTGTGAAGCAGTGACACCGGGTGTAGCCTGCAAATCCAGCAGTTGTGTAGCCGAATAGCCGTATTGTATCCTGTAATCGCGCAACAGGTAGTGGTGCCTTTTGAACTGTTGTGGCTGGGCGGGCACCTCGCAGAGCAATGCTTCAAACGGCAGATACGAAAGAGGTCCGTCCGGTATAATGATCAGATTTTCAGGTAATTGTACGGCTTTTTGAACCGGCGCTATGATGGTCTGAAAAATCCGGAATGCGCGATCGGTGTACACCGCCGACAATCCTTCGGCAGCCTTGCCAGAAGCGCCTGGGTATGCCTGGATACTGTTTCGGAAGTCAGACACCCAGTTGTCCAGCGGGAAATCATACGGAATGCGCAAACCCTGAAACGTATCCGCTGTGAGGATAAACACAAACAGCACGCTATCCGTGAGGAAATACTCTACGAGGGCCTGCTGACCATCCGCGAGCAACTGCCGCCGAATGGCAGGCACATCGGCCGTCCGGATGCGGTATTTCAGCCGGAAGTAATCGGGGTAATTGTGCTCTATTGCTTGCACCAGGCCGCTGAGTCGGGTGCGCGTTTCGGCCACGGCGCTTGCTTCGGCGCGGGCTTTTTCTGCATTACCTGCACTCAGCCAGGCGAGCCTGCTCTTTTCATGCAGGTTGAGTTGTTCGCCCAGCAGGCGTTCCTGTTCCAGCAGCGAATCGGGCACACCAGCCATCCGTTCGGCTTTTTCCTTGTGGAGGCTTTCCAGCAGTTGCAGGCTCCTGCTTTGCTCGGCTCGTTGAAACGCCGCTTCAAGCATGGCAGGGTCGTCATTTTGCTGCCAGAGCCTGAAACTGGCTTCGAGGGCGCTGGTGTACACCGGATACAGTTTTTCGAGCCAGCGCTGCCGCGACGCCGGGGCAGTCAGTTGGATGCGCAGACTGTCGGCAAAACCGAGCGCTTTTTCGAGCATTTCCACTGCTTTTTGGAGGGTAGCAGCGTCGTGGTCGCGCATGCCGCGCCGACAAAGCATGGCGCCGTAGTCGCGCAGCACTTCTATTTTATTGACAGGGTCGGTGGTTTCATGGTCGCGCAAGGCCCCTTCGAACGCTGCCATAGCGGCCGACTCATGGCCCATTTGTTCGAAGGCCAGGGCCTGGTTTTTCAAGGTTAGGCTCAGATCGGGATGATCCTGGGCTGTGTGTCGCAGCGTTTTTTCAGCCTTGCGAAAATATTCCAGCGCTGCCCCGGCATCTGCCATTTCGAGCCAGGCAGCGCCCAGGTTGTTGTAGAGCAGTGCCAAATCCGGGTTGGGAGACTGACCGATTGCGCTGTACACTTTTTCTGCCCGCTTGTAGTATTCGATGGCGCGGGCATAGTCTTTCTGTCCGTTGTAACAATTGCCCAGGTTGTTGAGCAGGCCTGCCATATCAGGGTGCGCGGGCCCCATGGCGTCAGAAAAAACCTGCAAGGCGTCGAGTTGCAAGCGTAACGCCTCTTCATAATTCCCTTCGTATTGGAAGCACAGCCCCATTTTTTGTCGGATCGTGGCTACTGGAATGCTGCCTTCGGGATGCACATTTTGCTGAATATTGTATGCTTCTCGAAATGCATCGAGCGCCGCGATGTAATCGCCGTTGTCGAAATGGAGGTCACCAATGTTTTCCAGCGCTGCTGCTACGCTCGGATGGCCGGGGCCGAAACGGCTGCGTCGCACATCGAGCGCTGCCTGGTAATAACGTATGGCCTCGCCGCGTAGCCCCATCGCCGCGTAGCAATTGCCCAGGTTGTTGAGCACCTGAGCGGTTTTTGGGTGATCGGCGCCGAATACCTTTTGGCGGATGCGGAGCGCTGGTTCAAAATGCTTTAGGGCTTCCTGATAATTTCCGGCGAGCAAGTAGCAATTCCCCAGGTTGTTGTGACTGGTGGCCAGATCGGGGTGTTCGGGCGGCAGCACCTTTTCGCGTATGCCGAGCGTTTTTTGATGAAGCGTTAGCGCGGCGGCGTATTGGCCTTTTTGTACCAGGCAGTTGGCTAAATTGTTGTAGGAATCAGCCACCGACTGGTGCATTTCCCCAAACAGGCGCTGTCGGATGCGCAGGGCCTGGCGATAATATGGTTCGGCCTGCCCGCAAGCGCTCTTTTTTGACAGGCATTCGCCGAGTCCATTGAGCGCCAGCGCGGTTTGTTCTGGTTGTTTACCTTGTTTTTGAAATGCCTCCAGCGCCAGTCCGTATTGTTGCTGTGCTGCGTCGTATTCGCCTTTTTCCAGAAAAATATGCCCTATCAGGAGCAGACAGTTGCCAAAATCGGCATTTTTTTCATCCATTTGCCCGAGTGCAAACTGTGCTTTTTCCAGTGCCTGCTCGTATTCGGCCGCATCAAAAGCGGTCTGCGCCTCATGCAGCAAACGCACATTCGACAGGCTGTCGCGTTGCTGACCGCTCAAGAGCAGTAAGGATAAAAAAAGTATGGCTGGCAGCAGAATGCGGTTCACGAGTGCTTCTCAGGTATGTGAAAGTGTATCGAAGTCAATACCTTTATGGAACAAAATACGGATTTATTTTTCTTTTCTGATTAAAAATCAAGAAGTTAAGGCAAACCGAACCCCAAAAGATGTCGCACGTGGGTACATATTTCCCATTCAAAACACATCGACATGAAGAAACCGGATTTTACGGATGAACAACTCGTAGCAGCCATTTCTGCAGGCGGCCAGGCACGCGAAACCGCGCTCAAGGCCATTTACGACGACGGCGACCTGAAACGAATGGTGGCGGCATTTGTACGCAACCACCAGGGCAATGCGACCGACGGACAAGATATGTTTCATGAAGGCATGATCGTGCTCGACCGCAATATCAGGGAAGGAAAATTCAGGGGAGAAGCACCGGTGAAAGGTTATCTGTACTCGATTTGCCGCTTTTTGTGGATGAATCAACTCCGCAAACAGGCACATACGAGTAGCGTGGCCGAAGTACCGATTGCGCACGAACCTGACCACCTGACGCCCGAAATCGCACTGATGACGGAAGAGCGTAAAGGTGTACTGAACCGACTGCTGAAAGAACTGGGCGAGCGATGCCAACAGATTCTGGAATTGTGGAAACTGTCGTATTCGATGGAAGAAATTGCTGAAACCCTCGGCTTTTCCAGTCCCGATATGGCCCGCAAAGCCAAGTACCGCTGCCATGTGTCGCTGCTCGAAATCATCCGCAACAATCCTCATGTTGAACAATTGCTATCTCGCTGAACATTATGGACGTAGAACGCTACATGGAACGGGTGGAACAATACACCCTGGGCACCATGCCCCCCGCCGAACGGGCGGCTTTTGAAGCCGAACTGGCTACCAATACCGAACTGCGCGACACCCTCGACTTGTATCGGCTTGGTCAGGAAGTGATCGAACAGGGCGTAGAAGCCAGTCTGCGCAGTAAAATGCAGGGCTGGGCCGCTGCGGAAACGGCCGCTCCTCCTATGACCGTTTCCCGCGTCAACCTGCGACCCATGTGGATACGGCTCGCCGCTGCGGCCAGCGTGGTGCTGGTGTTGGGCTGGTTCTCCGTGCAATGGTCTAGCCGAAACTACAGCAATGAAGCCTTGTTTGCAGGGCAATATGCCACACCAGAAGCCTCTACCTTCCGTTCGGGTACCGCTATGGAAAATCCGCTGGAACCGGGATTTATAGCCCTGGAAGACAAACAATGGAAAGCCGCCGAGGATTTTTTTAAAAAGTTCTCTCCAGATCAGGAACGCTACGCCGAGGCGCAGTATTACCTCGGCCATGCAGCCCTGCAATTGGGGCATTACGACCTGGCGAAAGATGCTTTTCAATCCTGCATTCGGAAAAACGAAGTCAAATTCAGTGAAAAAGCGCAGTGGAACCTGCTGCTGACGTATGTAGCCGCCGGAGAAACGGACGACGCCGATTTCCGCCAATTGCTCGATGCAATACGGAATGACCAGGGGCATTCCTACCAGCGGGAAGCGCAGGCTTTGTATGGCAAACTGGGTTCGTTCTGGCGTAGAATAGCGGAGTAATGTCGGGCTGAATTAACCTTTACCTGCCTTTTTGCTGCTTTCAAAAAACTTTACAAAAAACAGCACCTGATAATCCACCGCATTGCCCCAATACGCGCCATTGTGTTCGCCCGGACGCTCGGTGTACTCATGCGGATAAGCGGCTTCAAGTAGTCGGCGGTGCATTTCGCGGTTGCCTTCTACAAAGAAATCGCCTGTGCCGCAGTCGATAATCAGCGGCATTTTCAGGCTTTTGAGCCTGGGAATCAGGTTTACTACGGAAAATTCTTCCCAATTACTCCAGAACAGTTCCGGGTCGCCCAGCACGCCTTTCAAATCCCAGTTGTTCTTTTTCCAGGCACGCAGGTCGAGCCCGCCAGCCATACTTCCGGCTGCGCCAAACACCTCAGGGTGACGAATCGCCAGCGACATGGCCCCGTGGCCGCCCATGCTCAGGCCCGCAATCGCTCGTCCGCTGGGTTCCTGTCGGGTGTAGTAGTAATAGTCTACGAATTGTACCACTTCCTTGCTGATATGCGTTTCGTAGCGCACCGTAGAATCTACAGGACTGTCGACATACCAACTGTCGTAGCCGCCGTCCGGACACACGATCAGCATCTGAAAACGATCGGCATGCCGGCGCAGTTGCGGCGCTTCGGTGAGCCAGCCGCCGTAATTGCCGCTCCATCCGTGTAGCAGGTACAAAACCGGGTAGCGTTCGCCGGTAAACCGATAGTCGTCGGGGCGAATCACGATACAGCGAATCGACTTGTGCATGGAGGCGCTGAAAATGTCGACGGTATCTACCTGAGCGGCATGGGCGCTGATCGTGGCGCTGGTCATGAGGAGGAGAAGGAAGAGTTTGCTCAAGGGAAAAGGGGGATGAGAGGGTGGATGAATCAGGATTTTGGGGATTTTTAAGGATTAGAAGGATTCCCGATGTGGTGTCAAGATTGAATAAAATGTACTAAATTGGCCTGAACATGCCTGTAAGCAGAACGCATTAAATCAATTTGCATAATTGTGGGCATCATATAAGGAATCCTTCTAATCCTTAAAAATCCCCAAAATCCTGATTCATCCTCCCCTCATCAACCCCTATTTCAAAACTTCTGATCCAGCACATACGGCAACATCGCCCGCCAGGTAGGCCAGTCGTGCCGCATATCCGGCCCCCACACATCGAGGTCGCAGCCAACACCTTTGCCGGCCAGAATGCCCGCCAGTCGGCGCGAGCCTTCGGGGTCTTCATAATCGCCCGAGCCGGTCAGGATATGAATGTGACCACTGGCGCGCAGGCGTTCCAGTGTGTTGTGGTCGGTCAGATTCGGCAGGTAGTGGCACGGAGAGTTGAAGTACACATCCTCGTCGAAATAGCCCTTGGTGTAAGAGGTCAGGTCGTACAGTCCCGACATGGCGATGGTACCACCAAACAAATCGGGCCGACGGAAGAAAAGGTTGGCAGCATGCAAGGCGCCGAGCGAAGCGCCGCTGGTGATAATGGGCGTAGTATCGCTGGTGTACATTTTAATAAAAGGTACTACCTCATTTTCTACGTAGCCGTTGAATTGCTGGTGGCGGATGGCCTTGTGGCGCGGATCCATGCGGTTGTTCAGCCAGGCTTCGGAGTTGATACTGTTGATACTGAACACTTTAACCTTGCCTGCCTCGATCAGTGGCTCGATAGCAGAAATGAGGTGAAAACGCTCATATTCAAGGTAGTCGGCGGCGGCAGTCGGCAGCAACAACAGGCCAAATCCGTAATGGCCATACATGGCGATTTCCATGTTTTTGTTCAGCCGGGGGCTGTACCAGTTGTGGATTTCTCGTCTCATCAAATTGTAAATAGGTAATGAATGTGGAGCGTTAAAAAAGCAAATGTAGTGAGTTATGAGTTATGAGGGATGAGTTATGAGTGTTTCGTACTTTGCTTTTGGCCACTCTTTTGAAAAAGTCAAAAACAATGTACGTAACACTCATAACTCATCGCTCATAACTCATCCCTCCCAAAAAGTTATTTCCCCAAAAAGTCCTCATACAACACCTGCAAATACGCTTTCGCCTGGGTCTGACTGGTTGAGTCGAGCGATGCTCGCCACCAGCGCCATTCCTGGTTGCTGAAATAGTAGAACCCGGCGCCCTGACGATTGACCCAGCCCAGGCCGTTTTCGTTGGTGTAGTAGGCAAAATCGCAGGCGCATTGTTTCCCAAGCGCCGGATTGTGCGAAGTCATTTCCTGCGTAAAAAGATTGCGGCTCCAGGTAAAATCAGCATCGGCAGCCTTTTTTGTCAGCAAGGGCAGCACGGTGGCCGGAATATCATGGTGGTTGCCAAACACGGAGATGCGCTTCCCTTGCCATTCTTTGGCAATTGGATGACCATATAAAATCAGCGGAATACGCCGCGATGTCGGGTCGTCCATACCCACCTCGCCCGGATGTGAGGCGCCGTGGTCGGCTACGAGCACAAACAGCGTGTTGTTATACCAGGGCTGCTGCCGGGCCGACTCGAAAAACCTGCCGATGGCATAATCGGCAAAAGCGGCGCTGTGCAGGAATTTGTCGCGCTCCTCCGGCCCGTTTTCCCAGCGGCTGTGGTAGGGCACATCGAAGGGCGGATGCAGGCTGAGCGTCATGGCTGTTGCCAGAAAAGGTGGGCGCAACTGGTTGATTTCCTGAATGCTATGTTGTAAAAGGCGCTCGTCGTCGACGCCCCAGCGCTGTGTTTTGTCAGCAGCAGGAAAATCCGGTTCGGAGCGGATGACTTCAAATTTCTGGTTGCGCAGCCACACGCCAATATTTGCAAAAGTGAGTTCGCCGCCGTAGAAAAACGCCGTGGAATAGCCTTGTTCGTACAGGACTTTGGGCAAGGAATTGATCTTTTCCGCTTTGTCCGACAACAACACGATCGACTGGTCGGGCTGCGCCGGGTAGCCGCCCAGCACTGATACGATGCCCTGATCGGTGCGGTATCCGCTGCCGTATACATTTTCAAACAGAATGCCGTCGTGGATGAGGCCGCTCAAGGTCGGGCACACGCCTTTTTCACCCCCCAATTCCTCCACTACCTGTGCCGTCATGCTTTCCATGATGATAAAAACGATGTTCAGGCGCGTGCTGTCAGAGGCGAGGGTAACGGGTGTGAATTGTGCATTGAAGCAAGAATCGGGATACAATACCTGCCAGTGCTTCACGGCTTCTTCATTCGGCATAAACCGGTAATGGTTCTCTGTTGAGCGCGTTTCCAGTTGGCTGTGCGCCAGGTACCAGGCGGTATTGGTGGCGGCGTGGTTGTTGAATGGATGCACCGAATAATAAACTGCGCTTTCATTGATGGGCATCACGCCCAGTCCGCCGCGAATAGCCAGGCCGATCAGCGCCACCCAAACGGGCAGCGCCAGAAAGCCCCAGCGCGATAGTTTTTCCGGATACAATTCCTTGCCAACCAGCCATTTATATCCTTTCCATAACAACCACACCCCAAAAACAAACAGGCCGATGGCCAGCAGTTTAAACCCGCCCGACATGGAATCGAGCAAGGCACGCGGTGTGGAAATGTACTCCACTGCCCGGTGGTTGAGCAGGGTGTGCCATTCTTCATAAATGAAAATATTGGCGCCGAAAATGAACACCAAGACGGCGATCAGCAGAAAATTGAAACCAGAAATCAGGGCGTTGAAATACCTGTAGCCGGCGCTCCCGACCAATATCCCCAAAAACCACAAAATAAGCGGAATCAGCAGCAGATACCCTGCCATGCTCAGATCAAGCGGCTGGGCGTGCCAGAAGGAATACCAGGCCGACCAGGGGTCTTGTGGCGACCATTCGGCCCGAAACCACAACACAAACCACAGCCGGAATACGGCAAAAAAAAGCAGCCAGAAAATGCCCAGCCGCAACGGAAAAGTAATCAGTGACTTCAAAAAAATAAAAGTGTTATCTTCTTACAAAATGCTAATTTTCAATGCTTTGTCGGTTTTGGGGCTTACTCTGAAACGTTCGTCCGAGCGCAACCCAACGACCCAGATCATAGCGCCATCGCCGTTGAACAAGAGCCAGGTGCGGTCTTTTTCCAGGCGCGACAGTTTCTGATGGGTAAAAAAATCCTGCAACTTCTGCGCCTGGCCGCCCATCCCGAATGGCTGAAAACTGTCGCCCGGTTTCCATGTACGCAACTGCAAGGGAAATACCAGTTTTTCCGAGTCTACCAACACGGCCGTTTGCCCGTCCGGGTAGGGTGGGGCAGCCGCGGCGGGCACGAGCATCAGCGTGCGACCATCGGGCAGGCGCAGCATCAGGTCATCGACCTGGATATGCAGGACTGGCAAGGCAGTCTCCAAGGGGTTGATAATCAGGTCGTTGCGGTCTATCAGTACGCAGTGGGTATCCGATTTTAGTTCCAACCCCGCTTCCCCGTTCAGTCCTGCTGCCAGTTGTCGGCACTGCTCGGGCGAAAATCCTTTTTCTTCCAGTATCAGATACAGCAGGTGCTCGGGATGGGGCATGTTCAGCACTTCGTTTCTGCCGATTCGCTGCACACCATCGGGTTCCGTCCGGCTTTTTTCCTGCCACCAATGGCGCAGCAGCGCCTGCTGGATGGCTTCGGTTTCTGACAGCCGCGCCATGGTTTCCGCAGCAGATTGCACAAATCGGGGGTTGATTTCTTCCAGCAAAGGCACCAGCCGGTGTCGAATCATATTGCGGGTATAGACATCTACGGCATTGCTGCTGTCTTCGCGCCATTGCAGGCCGTGCTCCTGTGCATAAGCCAGTATTTCGGCACGGGTAGCATGTATAAGCGGCCGAATCACCTGGCCGTTCTGCGCCGGAATGCCCCTCAAACCGCGAATGCCCGTGCCACGCGCCAGGTGCAGCAGCAGGGTTTCTACCGAGTCGTTGAGGTGGTGCGCCGTGGCTACCTGTGCAAATCCCTGCGTAGCGCACAATTCGGCAAACCACTCATACCTTAATTCCCGGGCAGCCACCTGCGTTGAGATGCCCTTTTGCGCAGCGTATCCCTTCGTTTCAAAATGCCTGATAAAAAACGGCGCCCCATATTCCGCTGCCAACTGTTTTACAAATGCTGCATCTTCTTCCGACTCCGCCCCACGCAACTGGAACTGGCAATGCGCCACCGCAAACGGGTGGCCTGCCTGATGGAACAGATGCGCCATCACAACGGAATCTACGCCTCCGCTTACCGCCAGCAGCGTCGGAGAAGAGGAGTCGGTGAGGAAGAAGTTGAGCATACTTGTTTGAGTCCTAAGTCGTGAGTCCTGAGTCCTAAGTCCGTAGAGTACACCTGATAAAGTCCTGAGTCCTAAGTCCTGAGTCCTGAGTCCGTAGAGTACGCCTGATTTCTCTTGGCTATTTCTTTTAACCAAATGCCAAACTTAATAACGTGTACGCTACGGACTTAGGACTCAGGACTTAGGACTCAGGACTTAGGACTCAGGACTTTTTAAAACGCCAGTGCCATCCCCGCCCGCAAATTAGCGGCCGACGAACTTTTCAGGGTAAATGCGTTCAGCAGGTTATCCGACAGGAAGTAAAATTGCACGGGCCCAGGCGTAACGGCCAGGTGGAAGCCCAGGTTGGCAGCCGAGTGGTCGTTGACGCTGTACATGGCCCCGAGCGACAGCCAGCGCAGGGGTAGCCAGCGTACATTGGCGCCCACGGCAGAGTTGCTTTTCCGGTCTTTTTTCTGGTGAAAAACAGTGAGGCCCACCGACCAGTGTTTGGTCAGTTCAAACGTTCCACCGGCATAAATACGCAAGGGTGTCTGTGCTTCCAGCGCCTCCGAAGGTGTTTGTGTAAAACGGAAAATATCGTTCAGGGTATCCAGTTTGGTATCAAAATCGATGTCGTCCGAACCGTTGATGATGTCTTCACCTGGAATCACGCTGCCGGTATACTGGTATTCTGCCTTGCTTTGGAAATAGCGGGCGTTGTTTTTGAAATGAATGGCGCCGCCCAGGTTAATCACGCTGGCATTCAGTGTAAGGCGATCGCCGAGTTGGAGCACGCCGCCCAGGTCGAATGCGAGGCCGTTGTTTTTGGAGCGCAGTTTATTGCCCAGGGCATCCAGCGTAATATCGAAACCCAGGTCGGAAGTATCGATGGCTGAAATGATGGAAGACGAATAAAATGCGTAATCCGTTTTGAGTGTCAACTGGTAAATGTCAGGATCGGTATATATCGACATGCTGTGCCGGTTGTCGTCGGTGCGCAGGGCGCTGATGCCGGTGAGCAACTTGGCGCGCGCGCCCAACTGGAGCGGGCCAACCTCGTGCATGACGCCCACACTCCATTCATGCCAGTCGGCCACGTCGGCTTGCACGCCTATTTCCACGGTCTGGCCGATGTAGGAAGCATTGCCATTCCAGAGCAGTTCGGGCAGGGCTTTCGGGTAGGTGATGACGCCGGAAAAAGCGATGGCGTGGCCTACCTGAAATCCCCATTTTTCATTGGGCGAGCGAAAGCCGAACGACACTGTTTCGATACGCTGGTCGAATTCCAGGTCGTTTTCAGGGTCCAGTTTGCTGATGGCGTTGCCAAAATCTACAATGTTGCGGTCGCCGTCTTTTCGGAAAATATCCTTGTAGGTAACGTCGCCGGAATGTGAAGCGTCGATACCAAATGCCGGCAGGCCGATCACGGTATGTTTTTTCTCCGGGAAAAAGGCCGGATTCGTGGCGGTGTTGCTGTGCCAGAGATTGGGTACGGCATTCAGCATCATCTCCTGTTGAGCAAAAGTGGCCGCCGCCGGCATGGAGAGCAGCAGGGCGGCAGCAATATGTTTCAGGTTCATTGTTTTTCTATTTTGTGAGCGGTGGATGGGGAATTAATACCTCGT
Organism: Saprospiraceae bacterium; assembly: GCA_016787415.1. Taxonomy (GTDB): domain Bacteria; phylum Bacteroidota; class Bacteroidia; order Chitinophagales; family Saprospiraceae; genus M3007. The sequence goes on from JAEUUT010000084.1 coordinate 20,823, forward strand.
TTTCACTTTGATGCCCATTTTTACGACAGCGGCATTGGTAGCGAGCAGTTTTACAGGAACGGTACCATTTTCAGCAGTTGTAAAGGATGTTTTCAGGATGGCTTTTTTGGTCTGGCGGATGCGGTCGAAACGGGTAGCGCCCATTTCTATGAAATTTTCCTGCCGCGTAGTACCCGAAGCAATACCGTTGGTGACGGGCGCCGACTGCATGATAGTACGGGCGCCGTTGGTAAAGAGCGAGTCGATGGCCTGACCGGCTTCATTCAGGAAAACGATCTGCATATCTGCCGAAATCGGCGTGCTGTTTTCGGTGACTAATTTGAATTCTACCGATTCGATTTTAGCCGTATCCAGTGTACCATAATCGCCAAACTGAAGATCCATTTCCTGTTCGGCGCCAAAATTTTTGGCCGTTCCTTCGAGCAGCAGTTCTACCTGTACACCCAGTTTGATGGTACTGGTATCTGTCAGGAAACCAATGATGGAGGGGTCGTGCTGGGCGTTGCTGATGCCTTCTACTTCGTAGATCAGCCGGGTAGGTTGTGCATTGAAGATGCTGGCAATGTTGGAGTTATTTTCATCCAGCACTACTTTTGTAACCTTGGTTTGTCCGATTTCATTGGGATAGGTCGGGTAGTCAAAATCGATGCTGTCGTTGTTGAACGCCGTGGTTTCAAGCGGAATTTCCTGTCCATTCTGGCCGATAAAACTCAGGTATTTGATGTAGCCACGCGTCGGGAAGCCCCAGGAGTTGGAAACCAGCATGGTGACCTTCGGATTTTTGACCGTTACGCCGCCGTCGAGACTGGTTTGGTTGATGTCGATTTCGATGGTGTCGCGGGTAAGCGGATAGGTAGAGTATCCCCAGTAACCTTCCAGGTAAGAAAGGGTAAGGTTTTGGAACACGACCAGCACCCCGGCGATACCAGGCGCCACTTCCGGAATTTTTACCCGATCGCCATTCGGCGTGTACAGTTCGTAGTGAAAAGTCAGTTCGTTGCTATTGGATACTGCACGCCAGCCACTCAAATCGAACAATGGCGACGAGTACGGGAAGGTAGGATTGTTGGGTACAGTAAGCGGAATGGTCATTTTCTGACCATTTTGGGTAATCTGATCGACGTAAAACTTGCCCGTCAGCGTCTGCCCGGTATTATTGAAAATAACCAGGTTGGTGGTGCCGGTTTTAAACAAGGCATTCCGAATAGTCACGCCGTCGGGAGAGTTAAACGGATATTGATACACCGTATCCGGAATGGGCGCTGGCCCGTTGGGGAAAGTGGCGAAAATGTCCGTTGCCGGTTTTTCCGACACATCGCCTGAGTAGTACAGCGTCATGGTGTTGTCGGGGTTGATAAACAGCGTATCGCCCGAAAGGGTATCGTTCAGTACCTTGAACAACAGGTCGTCCAGCGTCAGGGTTGTGCTAAAAAGCGGAAAAGCGAACTCGGCATTGTGGTCTGCCAGTTCCAGGTTATCGAAATCGGATTTTTTGCAGGCCGACCAGATATTTGCCGTCACAAGCAGGAGCAGCAGCAGTCGGAAAACGGTTTTGCGTTGCATTTGAGAAAGGGTAAGTGTTATGAAAAGGGC
>JAEUUT010000121.1 GCA_016787415.1 Saprospiraceae bacterium
GCTACCATGTTTGGTCTGAAAACCGACGTACTGATTCAGGTGGTGGTGCCCCAAGCGGCCAAAACCGGCAACGGCGTCATTCGTCTCATCACCGCTACTGGTGAAATCATCGAAACACCAGTCATCAACATCACGGGCGTCGATCCGGTCGTCGACCCTTCGCTGGTATTTTTCAATTTTGACGACCTTACCTACTGGTGGAACGACACTGGAAGTCCGCAAAACGACCCGGCCCTCTCACTCGATGGCTCTTCCTACTACTACGTCGACCATGCTTGCAGCGGCTGGACGGGCTTTTTCTGGCGCAATGGGCAAAACAATTTCCCCGGCGCTACCATTGGAACCAATGTGAACCAGTACGTCCTGAAATTTGACATCAACGTACTCGAACCCATCACCGGCGGCGAATTCGCCTGGCGCCTGAAAGGTTCTTCCGGCGATTTCTGGTACTACTGGAAACCCTGGGAATCCACCGGTTCGTACAGCACCAATGGATGGGTAACAGTCACCATCCCGCTCACTTCTTTCTACGCAGGCGCTACACAACTCAGCGACTTGTCGACCATCACCGAAGATTTTGGTGTGGCGTTCAACAACGGTTCGTCGTATGTGAAAGCGTGTGTGGATAATGTGCGGTTTGAACAACTATAGTCGTAAGTCCTGAGTCCTGAGTCCTGAGTCCGTAGAGTACACCAAATTACTTTTGGTATCTCAACTAATGAATACCATGAGTAGCAACGTGTACGCTACGGACTTAGGACTCAGGACTTACGACTCAGGACTGCCATCAGGACTCAGGACTTTATAAAATTCCATATTATGTTTCGGCTTTCCAGCCTCCTTTTCGCATGCCTGCTGCTGCATGCCCGGCCTTTGGCGGCTCAAAACAAACCCACTGCTGCCGATCCGAAAGCAAGCAAACGAACCATTGCGCTGTTTGATAACCTGCGCAATACCAAAGACAACCGCATTCTTTTCGGGCATCAGGACGACCTCGCTTACGGGGTGTACTGGCGCAGCGAGGAAGGTCGTTCGGATGTGCAGGAAACCTGTGGCCAGTTTCCAGCCGTATTCGGATGGGACCTGGGCAGCCGTTTTGGCCCAGGGAAAATGACCAATCTCGACTCAGTTCGTTTCCGCGACATGGAGCGCTGGGTGCGCAAAACCTATGCAATGGGCGCTGTCAATACATTCAGTTGGCATGTCGACAACCTGGTAACCGGCGGCAGTTCGTGGGACACTACCGCTGCCGTGCGCGACCTGCTGCCTGGTGGCAAATACCACAGCCGACTCACCGAACAACTGGACGTGTTGGCTGAATTGTTCAAAAATCTGAAAACCGACGGACTGGTCAAACACCACATCCCGGTCATTTTCAGGCCCTGGCACGAACACACCGGCAACTGGTTCTGGTGGGGCGCACACGGCTGCACCCCGGAAGAGTACAAAACCTTGTTTCGATTTACGGTAGACTACCTGCGCAGGGAAAAAGGGGTACACAATGTGTTGTACGCTTATTCACCCGACTTTTTTATCGATGCGGAGCATTACATGCGCAATTACCCGGGCGACGATTACGTCGACATTTTTGGGTTGGATTATTACTACCGCAAGGAAAACTTAGAGCGTATTCAGGTAGATTTGCCAGTGAAACTGAACATCATGGCAAGTCTGGCAGAAAGTCACGGAAAAGTAGCGGCTTTCACAGAAACGGGCCTCGAAGCCATTCCAAATGAGAACTACTGGACGCAGATGCTCCTGAGCAACCTCAAAGCAGCCGAGAAACGTATTGCATACGTGCTGGTGTGGCGCAATGCCAACCATAATTCAAAATCCGAACACTATTACGCGCCTTACCCCGGACAAAAAAGTGCGCAAGATTTTGTGGCTTTCAGCAAAAACGAACGCATGTGTTTCCAAAATGACCTCCCGAAACTGTACAAAAAAACCAAAAAAAGAGCCTCCGCTAAATTACCTGAAACGAAGTAATCGCATATATGTACAAACTAACCCATCTTCTCGCGGCGATTTGCCTGTGCTCCTGGCTGAGCGCCCAAAACACGGTGTCGACCCACATCCGGCTCGATCAGTTCGGATACCGCCCCAACAGCAAAAAAGTAGCCGTGTTGGCCGATCCGGTCAACGGTTTTGATGCGGCACAAAGTTTTGCGCCTGGCAATAACTGGCAGGTACGCCGCGTGTCCGATCAGCAGGTCGTGTTTTCCGGCGCGCCCACGGCCTGGAAAAACGGCGCTACGCACGCACAATCTGGCGACCGCGGTTGGTGGTTCGATTTTTCGGCCGTCAATACACCCGGCGATTACTACCTGTTCGATGTGACGAGCAATGTGCGCTCCTACCCTTTCCGCATAAGCGCCGATGTGTACAAGGACATGCTGAAACAAGCCGTGCGTATGTATTTCTACCAACGCCTTGGTTTTGCCAAACAAACACCCTTCGTACCTGCAAAATGGACCGAAGACGCGGCCTATGAAGGGCCCAACCAGGACCATGCCGCGCGCAGCCGATGGGCTAAAAACGACCCTTCCACCGCGCGCGACGTGCATGGTGGCTGGATGGATGCAGGCGATGTGAATAAATACACCACCTTTGCCGAAGGCGCCGTCATTCAATTGCTGGAGTCGTATCGCCGCCACCCGGAGGTGTTTACCGACGATTTTAATATTCCGGAAAGCGGCAATGGCATTCCCGACCTGCTCGATGAGGTGATGTGGGAACTCGACTGGCTGAAACGTATGCAGGACGCTACGGGTACCAATGGTTTTTTGCTGAAACTCGGCGTCGATAACTACAACGAAGCGACGCCGCCTAGCGCCGATACCCGCCCGCGTTATTACCTGCCGGAATGCACCTCGGCTACGCTGGCTGGCTGCGCCATGTTTGCACACGCAGGAATTGTTCTTTCCGAAACGAGCAATCCTGTTTTACAGGCATACGGCAACGACCTGACTGCCAGGGCCGAACTGGCCTGGCAACGCGCCCTGGTGACGACCTCCAATTTTACCCAGTTCGAAGAAGGCTGCGACGATGGCGACATCAAATCGGGCGATGCCGACCGCAACGCCGCAGGTCAGTTGGAAAGCGCCGTGGTGGCGGCAGTTTATTTGTTTCAAGCCACTGGAAATGCCGATTACAAGAATTTTGTGGAAACTACCTACGACCAGGTAGAGCCCATCTCCAATACCTGGTGGGGGCCTTACAAATCGGCCGTTGAAGTGGCCCTACTGCGTTTTTCGGAAATGCAGGGCGTAACGACCACCATCGCCAACAACATCCGCAACCAGAAAGGCAATATGAATTATGCCTTTTCTCTTGATTCATATGATGCCCAGACCGACTTGTACCGCGCTCAAATGGACGACTGGGCGCACCACTGGGGCAGCAACCTCGTGCGTAGCAATTGCGGCAGCCTGAACATGGATTTTGTGGAATTCAACATCAATGCAGACGATGCCGATGCCTACCGCGAAACGGCCGAGCAATACCTCCACTGGCTGCACGGCACGAATGCTATGGGCATCGTGATGCTGTCGAATATGTACGAGTTTGGCGGCGATGCTTGTGCCAATGAAATTTACCACACCTGGTTTGGCAACAATACCGAATTCGACAATGCCCTCACTTCGCCCAAAGGCCCTGCGCCGGGGTATCTGACGGGCGGCCCCAACAAGGATTTTTCCTACACCCAGTTGTCGCCGCCGGCCGCCCAGCCTCCGCAAAAATCCTACCTCGATTTCAACGACGGCTGGCCGGAAAGTTCCTGGGAAATTTCCGAACCTGCCATCTATTACAATGCGGCTTATATCATGCTGCTGTCCAATTTTGTGGCCAATCCTGTTGTTTCCACCACTTCGCCATCAAATCCGGAAACGCAGTTTGAATTATTCCCCAACCCGGCTGGCGACCGTTGTACTCTGCGTTTTTCAACATCCGGGAAAAGAGACATCCGCGTTTTTGATGCCAATGGGAAAATAGTGTTGACACGCCAGGTCACGGAAAAAGAAACATACCTCGACCTGAAAAACCTGCCTGCTGGCGTGTACAGCATTTCCGTAGCAGGTACTCAGAAACAGTTGGTAAAACAATAAACAATACATCATGAAACTCCGCCCTTTACTGTTATTTGCCAGTATCCTGATTGCTGTGCATGCAGATGCTCAAATGCGTTTTGCCAGAATTTTTTCCGACCATGCGGTACTGCAACGCCAGAAACCGATTCCAGTCTGGGGCTGGGCGGCGCCCAATGAATCCGTCACCGTTTCGCTGAAAGGCGCTACGGAGCAGACGCGACAGGCCAAATCGGGCCCGGATGGCAAATGGCAGGTGGAATTTTCCATGCTGGAAGCGGGAGGGCCATACGCATTGACGGTTTCAGGCGCTTCCGGTAGCCAAACGCTCAAAGACCTGCTCATTGGCGACGTGTGGTTGTGTTCCGGCCAGTCGAACATGGAATGGACGGTTCGGCAGGCCGACAATTTTCAAAAGGAACAGAAAAACGCCGATTTTCCGCAAATACGCCATTTCCGCGTGGCGCATGAAGTAGCACTTACACCCCAACAAGACCTGAACGAAGGCGCCTGGGAAGTGAGCAATGCCCAAACGGTGGGCAATTTTACCGCCGTCGGGTTCTTTTTTGCCCGGGAAGTGTACCAGCAAACGGGCGTACCCATCGGCCTGCTGCACTCTTCCTGGGGCGGTTCGCAGGTGGAAAGTTGGATCAGCCGCGAAGCCATGCTGGCCTCCGACGTACTCAACGGCTATGGCGCTGCGCTCCCGGCTTCCTGGGAAGATGCCGATCTGCGCCTCGAAAAAAGTATCAAAAAGAAACTGTTGGGTAATCCGGACGCCGTGGTGACGCCCGCCGATGAAAAGAGATTTTGCAGCGCCGACTACGATTTTTCCAACTGGCTTACCGCCGACCCCATGTGGCAATGGGACTGGAAAGGCGTGTGGGCATGGCGCGGCAACGGTTTTATGGCAAAAACAGTAGAAATTCCGGCAGAGATGGCGGGGCAGATTACTACGCTGGGCCTGGCCGACAATTTCAACTACCTGGAAGTGTACATCAACGGCAAAATGGTGTCGGCAGGGCTGTTCAAAGGCGTCACCACCTTGCTGGTGCCACCCAACACCTGGAAACCCGGCGCGAACAAACTGATGGTAAAACTCAACCAGCGCATCGAACCGGCTTGGTACGGACTCGGCATAACTGGTTCGGATAAGGATCTGTTTGTCCGCGGCGAAACGCAAAGCATCAGTCTGGAAGGCAGCGACTGGAAACTGATGCCGTCCTTTGCCGAGCCGCATACGTTTGCCCATTCCAGCAACAACGTGGGCACTACCATTTACAACGCTATGATTGCACCGCTGCTTCCCTACGGCATCCGTGGCGCTCTGTGGTACCAGGGCGAAACCAATGCCGGACGGGCCTACGAATACCGCCATTCTTTCCCGCTGATGATCAAGGACTGGCGGGCGCGCTGGAAAGAGGATTTCCCTTTTTATTTTGTTCAATTGTCGTCGTACGGGCCGTTCCAGAACAGCAATGAAGGCAGCGACTGGGCAGAATTGCGCGAAGCCCAAACCATGACCCTGCAACTGCCCAACACGGGCATGGCCGTTACCACCGACATTGGTAACCCAAAGGATATTCACCCGACCAACAAACTGGATGTAGGCAAACGCCTGGCTGCCAATGCCCTCAAATTTGTGTACCAAAAAGACGTGCTGTATTCAGGCCCGATGCTGGAATCGGCGCGTTTTGAAAAAGACCGCGCCGTGCTGTCGTTTAAATTTACCGGCGGCGGCCTCGTTGCCCAAGATAAATACGGCTACCTCAAAGGTTTTGAAATTGCCGGCGAGGATAGAGTGTTTTACTACGCTGCCGCCCGCATCGATGGAAATAAAGTTGTTGTGCAACACCCAAAAGGCGTCAAACCCGTTTCCGTTCGATATGCCTGGGCCAATTCTCCCGAAGATGCCAACTTATTTAATGCCGAAGGTTTTCCGGCCTGCCCTTTCCGCACGGACGAATGGGAGGGTTTGACGGCAAAACGACGGTTCGAATGATAGAGGTGAGAAGTGAGAGGTGAGAGGGCGTAGAGTGTGCCGCTTCTCCCAACGATTTTTTTTGAACGGAGCGGCACACTCTACGCCCTCTCACTTCTCGCCTCTCACCTCTCGCCTCTCACCTCTCACTTCTCGCCTCTCACCTCTCGCCTCTCTCTTCTAACCATGTCTTCTCTTTTCCATACCAGGCTCCAACAACTCCAGGCTGCGCACGATACCCTGCTCGCCGCTCCCAACCAACCACAAACGCCCGGAAACGGCATCTACACCCGCTGGGAAAACCCGGTGCTGACACCGGCGCATACGCCCCTGTTCTGGCGATACGACCTCGATCCGGCCACCAATCCGTTTCTCATGGAGCGACTGGGCGTGAATGCTACCTTCAATTCCGGCGCCCTGCTCTGGAACGGTCGTTATTTGCTGGTGGTGCGCGTGGAAGGCAATGACCGCAAATCTTTTTTTGCCATAGCAGAAAGCCCGAATGGCATCGACCAGTTCAGTTTTTGGGACTATCCCATTCTTATGCCTGAAACAGCCGACCCGGACACCAATGTGTACGATATGCGCCTGACAGCTCATGAAGATGGCTGGATTTACGGCCTGTTTTGCAGTGAAAGAAAAGATATGGAGCGTCCGCACGACCTGTCGGCCGCCACCGCCCAATGTGGCATTGCCCGCACGCGCGACCTGGTGCAATGGGAACGCCTGCCCGATCTAATTACCTATTCCGGCCAACAGCGGAATGTGGTGCTGCACCCCGAATTTGTTCAGGGGAAATATGCGCTCTACACCCGCCCGCAGGATGGATTTATCGAGGTCGGCAGCGGCGGCGGTATTGGCTGGGGGCTCACCGACAGCATGGAAAACGCCGAGGTGCGCGATGAAATCATTGTAGACGGCAAAGTATACCATACCATCAAGGAAGTGAAAAACGGACAGGGGCCTGCGCCGCTCAAAACACCGGAAGGCTGGCTACACCTTGCACATGGCGTGCGCAACACGGCCGCAGGCCTGCGCTACGTACTGTATATGTTTATGACCGACTTGAAAGAACCCTGGCGAATCACACATGCGCCGGGAGGCCATTTTATTGCGCCGGAAGGCGACGAGCGTGTCGGCGACGTGTCGAATGTGGTCTTTTCCAATGGCTGGATTCGTACAGAAAATGATCAGGTATTTATTTACTACGGTTCATCCGATACGCGCATGCATGTAGCCACCACTTCCATTGCTCAATTGCTGGATTATGTAAAAAACACCCCGGCCGACGGATTTCGCTCTACTGCCAGCGTAGCGCAGCGATACAAACTGATCGAGCGAAATTTGAAGTACCACAAAATGTGAGTATTTTAGCGGCCCTTAGACACATAACAACTACTACACATCAGCATACCTATGCACACCGGTATTTCTGAAACCTCCCCCTTGCAACAATTGGCACTGGAAGCCCGCCAGGAACTGTACGACATCCTCCACTGGTGGGCTTCAAAAATGCCCGACCATGAGCATGGCGGGTTCTATGGACGTATCGACGGAACAGGGCTGCTACATGGCCAGTCCGACAAAAGTGTGATCCTGAATACCCGCATTTTGTGGACGTTCAGTGCTGCCGCCCTTCAAACTGGAAAAACAGCATATCGGGAAGTGGCGGATCGGGCATATCATTACATACTCGATTATTTCTGGGATGCACAATATGGCGGTGTGTACTGGATGCTTGATTACAAGGGCCATCCCTCCCAGGATAAAAAGCAGGTATATGCACAGGCCTTTGCCATGTATGCCTTTTCAGAATATTACCGGCTCACACAGGACGAAACTGCCCTGCAAAAAGCCCGTACGCTGTTCGATCTCATGGAGCGGCACAGCCTCGACAAAATGCGCGGCGGGTACTTCGAAGCATTCAGCCGCGACTGGCAACTGATCGCCGACCTGCGCCTGAGCGATAAAGACGCCAACGAGGCCAAAACCATGAACACGCACCTGCACGTGCTGGAGGCCTACGCCAACCTGCTTCGAGCAGCCCCCTCTCAGCCTGTAGAAGCGGCTTTAAAAGCACTGATCCTGCTTTTCCTCGATCGTTTTATTGACCCGCAGACCGCGCATCTGCGCCTGTTCTTTGATGAATACTGGAACCTGAAATCGGAGGAAATATCTTTCGGGCACGATATAGAAACCAGTTGGCTGCTTTGCGATGCAGCACAGGTGCTGGGCGCCAAAAGCCTGATCAAAAGAACACGCCAAGCGGCCGTTCAGGTTGCAGAAGCATGCCTGCAGGAAGGCACCGACCCGCAAAATGGCGGCATGTATTACACCGCACACCCGCAGCATGGTATTACCCATCCACAAAAAGACTGGTGGCCACAAGCCGAGGCCGTGCTGGGCTATCTCAACGCCTGGGAAATTAGCGGCGCGCCGCATTTTTTGGAAGCCGCCGGCCGTTCCTGGCAATTTATTATCCGACACCTGCGCGACACCAACCAGGGAGAATGGTACTGGGCAATATCGCCAGAAGGTCTGCCTGACACCCAGAATGACAAGGCAGGGCCCTGGAAATGCCCCTACCACAATGGTCGGGCGTGCATGCAGATAGAATATATTTTCAAGCGTTTGTCAGAACACTGAAGGTTTCCAGCCTCGATAAAATCTCATCATGCGCTGATAATTATCTTTTAGTGTCTTGATAATAGTCATTTCCGGCCATCCGGCCTTCCCAACAATTTTGCATCGAATTAATAATCGAACACCTGCAAAAATTTGGGACTATGTTACTCGACACTCCAATCGGCAAACTCATGACGGAAGATGTAATCGTCATTGAAGCCCACGACCAACTCCGCGACATCGTCAGCACCTTTAACAACCACGGAATCCGCCATGCGCCTGTTGTTCAGAATGGACGACTGGTAGGTATGCTCAGTTGGATCGACCTGAAAAAACTCCCCGTATCGGATGCCGACGGCATCATGACCAACAATGGAAAAATCGTGGCTTCCGAATTGATGTCGCGGGAGCCCGTGAGCGTTCAAACGGACGATACCCTGGAAGAACTGGCGGAAATTTTTACCGAAAATGAATTTCATGCGGTACCCGTACTGGAAGGCTCCCGAATCGTAGGAATTGTTTCCACAACGGATGTGATCAAGTACTTTTTATACAACGCACAGTAACAACATCACTGTCACTGCTGACCAAGGTCATTTATACAGCCCCTCAATCGCAGCACCTTTGTATCGCATAAACCAAACAGCACCCACATCATGAAAAAGATACTTGTACCGATCGATTTCTCTCCAAACTCCCTGAACGCCATGCACGTCGCGGCTGCTATCGCCCGCAAATTCAATGCTACGCTCGAACTGCTGCACGTCAACCTGGCTGCCATTTACTCTGCGCCTCTTTCCGAGTTTGTAGCGGCGTCCAAATATGAGTCCGACGACCAGCAATACGACGATACCGCCGTCACTGAACTGGAAAAACTCAAAATGGAACTGCTGGCAGAAACAGAATATGCCAACCTAAACATACAAATGCGCGTTGAAGACGGTTATCTGCACAGTTGCATAAAAAATGTGGCTCAAACGGATGGCGTAGACCTCGTAGTAATGGGCACCAAAGGCACCTCCGGACTCAATGAATTCCTGCTGGGCTCCAATACCGAAAAAGTGATTCGTACCGCCCCTTGCCCCATCCTGGCAGTGCCAGAAGGCGTTTCCTCGATCGATCCAAAAGTCGTACTGATGCCTACTACCCTGAGAGACGATCAGGCAGGTGTATTCAAATATGTGGCTGATTGGGAAAAACAATACGATTTCCACGTCAAAGTGCTGTACCTCAACAACGTACGCAACCTGCCTACCGATGGCTCCGCCGAATCTGCCAAAAACCGACTTGCTGAAGCCGCCGGACTGAAAAAAACAGACGTTATCCTTACGCACGAAACGTTTTATGAAGACAATGCCATCCTGGCAACCGCCGACCAACTCAATGCCGATCTGATCGTCATGGGTACCCACCAGCGCCAGGGCTTGTCGCATATCCTTTTCGGCAGTATTACGGAAGATACAGTCAACCATTCACACATTCCCGTATTGGCAATTCCCGTAAGTTGGGCAGGGAACTGATTCCGTACCTTTTGGCATGACTGTGGATAACAGCCTTTTCTGAATGAGCAGACACGCCCATTGTTCGGTTTATCTCCCGTTCTCCCCCTTTTCTTCCTGTTAGAATAATCCAGAGCAGGAGCCATGAAATTGGCTCCTGCTTTTTTATTTGGCATTTGATTTCCTTATGTTTGTATGATTTTACAACTATGTCTGATCAGGCGTTGTTTTATGCTCCTTCTCTGCAATTGTATTCCCTGTATTTGAAAATCTATGATACCCGGTTTCTCCGTTCCATCATCCCGCTGCAATGTTCAGCGGTATGCTACCTCCGAAAACAAGGCGATTTTGCCTTACAGCCGTCGCGATTATTTTAAAATATGGGTAGTAGATGGAGAAAGCATGCTCCATTATGCCAGTAAAAGTATTCATATCACCCAGCCGGCCCTGATATTCTCCAACCCGCTCGTTCCGTATTCATTCGAACGTTTGTCAGAAAGTATGTCGGGATATATCTTCATTTTTACGGACGATTTTTTTAAGGAAAATAACCGCCAGGAAAGTGTGCTGCAATCGCCCCTGTTCCAAATTGGCCACAACTCGGTATTTTTTCTAAATGAAGAACAACTACGTTCAATATCAGCCATTTATGAAAAAATGATAGAAGAATTTGCCGGCGATTATGCCTATAAGTACGATGTAATAAAAAACTACGGCAACCTGCTCATCCACGAAGCCATGAAGATGCAGCCCGCCATGTGGGCATTCAAACACCACAATGCCACCCATCGTATTGCCAATCTTTTTGTGGAACTCCTGGAACGACAGTTTCCTATCGATGCACCCGACCGCAGCTTGCGCCTGAAAAAACCTGCCGATTTTGCCCACCACCTGTCCGTACACGTCAACCACCTGAACCATGCCGTCCGGGAAGTAACCGGAAAACCCACTTCTGCCCATATCTCCGAGCGCATATTGCACGAAGCCCGCGCCCTGTTGAAAAACACAGACTGGAGCGTTACGGACATTGCCTACAGCCTGGGTTTTGAATACCCCACCTATTTCAACAACTTCTTTAAAAAAAATACAGGCGCCACACCGCTTTCCCTTCGGAAGTAATTCTTTGATTTTTATACTTTTTACTTTGATCCCATTTAGGTGTGCCTTTTGAAAGGCCGGTACTTTTGCCCCGTTCTTTAATAACCACACCATTATATGAAATACAAACTTTTGGGCAACACCGGCCTGTATGTGTCTGAACTTTGCCTGGGTACCATGACCTTCGGCGGAAAAGGTTTCTGGACCAATATCGGTACCCTCGACCAGCAAGCCGTCGACCAACTCGTTCGCCGCTCCGTAGATGGCGGCATCAATTTCATCGATACTGCCAATGTATATTCGGAAGGACTTTCTGAGGAAATGACCGGAAAAGCCATTCGAAACCTTGGCCTCCGACGCGACGATCTGGTGATCGCCACCAAAGTACGCGGCCGTATGAGCGAAGGCCCCAATGGCTCCGGCCTCAGCCGAAAACACATCTTGCAGGAAGTGGACGCCAGCCTGAAACGCTTGCAGGTCGACTACATCGACCTGTATCAGATTCACGGCTTCGACTCCTTGACACCCATGGAAGAGATTGTCGACACGCTCGATACACTGGTGACAAGCGGCAAAGTGCGCTACCTCGGTTGTAGCAACCTGGCCGCCTGGCACATCATGAAAGCCGTGGGATATGCCACCTACAACCGCCTGGCAAAATTCCAGTCGCTGCAAGCCTACTACACCATCGCCGGGCGCGACCTCGAACGCGAAATTGTTCCCTTGCTGACCGACCAGAAAATGGGTTTGCTGGTATGGAGTCCGCTGGCAGGAGGACTCCTGAGCGGCAAATACAAACGCAGTGGAGAAGGTGCAGAAGGCGCCCGACGAGCCAATTTCGACTTCCCGCCTGTCAACAAAGACCGGGCTTTCGATATCCTGGATGTGCTGGAACCTATGGCGCAGGAAAAAGGGGCTTCGGTAGCGCAACTAGCGCTGGCCTGGCTGTTGCACCAGCCCGTGGTGACCAGTGTCATTATCGGCGCAAATAAACCCGAACAACTGGACGACAACCTGAAATCCGTAGAAATTGCGTTTACCGCGGAAGAATTGAAACGCCTCGATGTGTTGAGTAAACTGCCTCCCGAATATCCGGGTTGGATGATAGAGCGGCAAGGGGCTGATCGGAAATAGGAAACACTGCAACACGGATTGCGCGGATATAAACGGATTTTCACTGCAACACGGATTGCGCGGATATAAACGGATTTTCACGGATTTGATAACAACGTAACAGTTGCTGACGTGCAAATCAAATCCGTGAAAATCCGTTTATATCCGCGCAATCCGTGTTGCAGTGAAAATCCGTTTATATCCGCGCAATCCGTGTTTCTTACTTGTTCGGATACACATACCGGCGCACATCCTCATCATTCACCACTTGATCGCACAAAATATACAGGCGTTCGATCACGTTGGCCAGTTCGCGGATATTGCCCGTCCAGTTGTAATCCTGTAAGGCTTGAATAGCCTCAGAAGTGAAGGTCTTGGGAGCGTGCCCGTAGTCGTCGGCAATGCGGCGGTTAAAATGTTCGAGCAGTAGCGGAATATCATCGCGACGGTCATTGAGCGCAGGCACTTTCACCACAATCACGGCCAGGCGGTGATAGAGGTCTTCGCGAAAACGGCCTCCCGATATTTCCTCGCGCAGGTCTTTGTTGGTAGCGGCCAGCACACGCACATCCACCTTGATTTCCTTGCTGTCGCCCACGCGGGTGATGCGGCTTTCCTGTAAAGCGCGCAATACCTTGGCTTGCGCATCGAGGCTCATATCGCCTATTTCATCGAGGAAAAGAGTGCCGCCATTGGCTTGTTCGAATTTGCCAGGGCGGTCGGCAATAGCGCCCGTGAACGAGCCTTTTTTATGGCCAAACAGTTCACTTTCAATCAATTCTGCCGGGATAGCCGCACAGTTTACTTCTACAATAGGGCCATCGGCGCGGTTGCTTTTTTCGTGTATCCAGCGTGCTACGAGTTCCTTGCCGGTACCGTTCTGGCCGGTAATCAAGACGCGGCTTTCCGTAGGCGCAACTTTTTCCAGTACGCGTTTGATTTCCAGAATGGGTGCGCTTTCGCCAATCATGTTGACGCCTTTGCTCGCTTTGACCTGTTTGCGCAGCACCTGCGTGGTGTTGACGAGTTCGCTGCGCTCCAGAGCGTTGCGTACGGTGATGAGCATGCGGTTCAGATCCGGCGGTTTGGAAATGAAATCGAAGGCGCCTTTTTTTACGGCTTCCACAGCGGTGTCGATGGTGCCGTGGCCGCTGACCATAATGACGGGCGTTTCGGGCGACAGGATTTGCAGCCGTTCGAGGGCTTCAATGCCGTCCATTTTGGGCATTTTGATATCCGTAATGATGACGTCGAACTTTTCTTTTTGCACCTTGGCCACACACTCCAGCCCGTCGGAGGCTTCGTCTACATCGTAGCCCTCAAATTCAAGGATGTCGCGCAAGGTGCGGCGGATGGGCATTTCGTCGTCAACTATCAGGATTCTGGCCATTGTTGGTATCGATTAAGTATTATCTGATTATTTGCAGAAAGCGGCCACAAAGAAAGCGGCTTTCGACCATTTCGAAGGCACCTGTTCAAATGATTTTTTATAAAAATCTGTGACTTCGGTCTTAAACTGCGTTTTATCTTTGTTTGGATGTGTGCCGCCAACCCGGTTGGCATGTATTTTCCTAATTCGCTCAAAATCTAAAACTTATGCAACGAAAATTTTTCTTCCCCGTGCTGATGCTTCTGTTCATTGCCTCAACAGTCTCTGCACAATGGAATAACGTAATTGAAACAGAACGCATGATGTCGTTCGGTAGCCGCCCCGCGTTCCGAATGGAATTTCCCAATACGGATGCAGGGCTAGTAGAAGACCTTTGGAAGGATTATGCCAAGAAAAATTTTGGCGCCAAACTCAAAAAAGACAAAAAATCAGGCGAATGGTCGGCGATGGATCTGAAATCGGCTATCATGGGCGATGACAAATTTTCCATTTACTCCACTGTGGAAAAAAACGACAAGAATTCGGCCCTTACGGTCTGGTTCGATGCCGGCTCCTACTTCCTCAACCGCCGCGACAACCCGGGTAACACAGAAGAAGTAAGCCGCGCCTTGCGCCAGTTTTACATCGACGTGCGCCGCGCTGGCATACAAGCCGAATTGACCGCAGAGGAAAACAAACTGAAAGACCTCGACAAAAAGCAGAAAAACCTGCAAAAAGACAATGACGGCATGCGCAAAGACATCGACTCGTGGAAAGCCAAAATTGCCAAAGCCGAACAGGACATTGTGGATAACGAACGCGAACAGGAGCAAAACCTCGTAAACCAGGATGCCCAGCGCCGCGCCATCGAGGCCGTACGCCAACGCCTCAACAACGTGGAAAATGAACGCAACTAACAAAATGGTTTATCGCAACTGGCAGGCATTAATACCTCCCTATTTCATGGTTGCCTGATAATGAATCAGTTGGGTCATTTTTTCTGAAAATTTCAGCGAAAATTTGCGCACATTTTGTTTTAAAACGAGCCTGAACGCTAACTGCCGTTCAGGCTCGTTTTTTTGCAACGATACTTTTTTTTAGAAAACGGTCGTTTTTGGAAACAAACGGCTTTTTCAAAGAAAAAAACCTGCACACAAAAAAGGAGGAGATGCTGAAAAATCATTTGGGCATTTTAAAACAGAATCTTTTAACTTTGTGTTTCCTGAAATCATATCAAAAACTTTTACACTGTGGAAAATTAACCCTGACTTTACATTGGACAAGGCCTGCACCGGGCCGTGCACCAGTCGTAATGACCTACAATTCAAAGTGTTAAAATAAATTTTCGGGCGCCAGACAGCCCTTTCAAACCTGTGGATAACACAAATCCAATGTGGATAACTCTAATAGTTTTTGCACTTGCCAACAGTTATCAGGTCAGTTTTCCACAGTTATCCACCATACGGATTGTTTGGAAATTGAAAAACCAAGGGTTGCAAAGTAAGTTTGTAGCCCCGCCCCATACCACACACAGAAGCCCTGATACGAATGCACACTACGACTTCGGACTCAGGACTTACGACTTAGGACTCTAACTATGGATGAATCTAGCGGCAATACTTCTTCTTATCCGTCGACCGGGCAGCGCAAGCAGCGCAATGCCAGTGGGGCCGACAATCTTTCCAACTACGTTTTTGGGAAGATACAGCCGCAAGCCATTCCCCTGGAAGAGGCGGTGCTGGGAGCGCTTATGCTCGACCGCGATGCCCTGCCGATGGTGATGGACGCGCTGCGCCCCGAAAGTTTTTACGTAGAAGCACACCAACTGATTTACCGCGCCATTATTCGCCTGTTCGAGCGCTCCAACCCGGTCGACCTGTTGACGGTAACCGAAGAACTGCGTTCTAGTGGCGACCTCGATAAAGTAGGCGGCCCCTACCACCTCGTCGAACTCAGCAACCGCGTAGCCTCGGCAGCCAATATCGAGTACCATGCCCGTATCATTGCTCAAAAACACATCCAGCGCGAACTGATCAGCGTGAGCACCAAAACCATCAAAAACGCCTACGAAGACACGACCGACGTTTTCGACCTGCTCGACGATGCTGAAAAAGGGCTGTTTGCCATCACCCAGAACAACCTGAGCCGCAGTTACGAAAGCATGGGTAACCTTAGTAGCAAGGTGCTCAAAATGATCGAGGAAGTGTCGAAAAAAACGGATGGCCTTACCGGCGTCCCAACCGGATTTACCGACCTTGATCGCCTTACCTCCGGCTGGCAGCCTTCCGACCTTATTATCGTGGCCGCCCGCCCTGGTATGGGTAAAACCTCGTTCGTACTGGCCGTAGCGCTCAATGCTGCCCGCGATTTCAACAAAGGTGTGGCGCTGTTTTCGCTCGAAATGGCCTCTACGCAGTTGGTGCAGCGCCTTATTTCGATGGAAGCCGAAATTTCCGGTTCCAAAATGCGCAATGGCAAACTCGAAGACTACGAATGGCAGCAACTGCAATCGACCGTCGAACGGCTCAATTCCGTGCCCATTTATATCGATGACACGCCTGCCATCAACATCTTCGAACTGCGCGCCAAATGTCGCCGCCTCAAACAGCAACACGATATTCAACTCGTCATCATCGACTACCTTCAACTGATGACCGGCGGCGGTGAAAGCACAAAAAATGGCAACCGCGAACAGGAAATTTCCAGCATTTCCCGTGCCCTGAAATCGCTCGCCAAGGAACTGAGTGTGCCGGTCATCGCCCTGTCGCAGTTGAGTCGTGCCGTGGAAACACGGGGAGGCAGCAAACGGCCGCAGTTGAGTGATTTGAGGGAATCCGGCGCAATTGAGCAGGATGCAGACATCGTATCCTTCATTTACCGCCCCGAATACTACCAGATTCTGGAAGATGAAAACGGCCAAAGCCTGAAAGGTGTCGCTGAGTATATCGTTGCCAAACACCGTAACGGCGCCCTGGATACCGTAAAACTGAAATTTACCGACAACTTCGCCAAATTCGGCAACCTCGACGACCCAACTTTCGCCGGCCTCAGCGACTCTCTTACCGGGCCGTTCCAGCCAAGCGTTATTACCAGGGGCTCGAGGATGAACGATGAGGATATACCCTTCTAAAGAGGAGAGCAGTTTGAATCAGGATTTAGGGGGTTTAAAGGATTATAATGATTTGCGCCTGATTGTTGTGAATTATTTTAATTTGAAAAATTGTGAACTCTAAGTCGGAAATCCTTCTAATCCTTTTAATCCCCTAAATCCTGATTCAAACTGCTCTCTCACCTCTAATAATGCTCGATCAACTCCTCTCTGGCCTCTACGCCACCACTCCGCTGGAATTCGTGGCAGTCATTTTCGGCATCATCAGTGTGATGTTGTCGCGCATCGAACACATAGGGGTGTACCCGACAGGTATCATCAACACAGGCATTTACATTTACCTGAGTATGGTAGCCGGGTTGTATGCCGAAGCAAGTGTGAACACCTATTATACAGTGATGAGCATCATCGGATGGGTGATGTGGAGCAGGCAGCAGGCAGACGGCGAAAAATTGCCCATCACGGCTTCCACGCCAACAGAATGGCGCAATGCCCTGCTTTTCTTCGCAATATGCTGGCTTGTCCTCTGGTATGTTTTGAAAACATACACCAATAGCACCGTGCCCCTGGCCGACGGGTTTGCCTCCGCTACCGCCTACACCGGTATGTGGCTCATGGCGCGCAAAAAACTCGAAAACTGGCTCTGGTGGATTGCCACCAACATAGCAGCCATACCGCTGTATTTCATCAAAGGATATGTATTTACAAGTTTTCAGTACCTGGTTTTTCTGGTACTGGCCGTGTTGGGCTGGGTGGAATGGAGGGCCCGGGTAACACGGATTACGCGGAATAAAACGGATATTCACGGATAGGGTAACACGGATTACGCGGATTTAAACTGATTTTCACGGATAAGATAACGATGTAATAATCGCTTACGTGTTTCTCCAATCTGTGAAAATCAGTTTACATCCGCGTAATCCGTGTTACAAGGTCTCGCGCAATCCGCTCCGGATCCCCATGATCGTACTCCAGCATCTCTATCTGCTGGGAAGCATAACTCTCTAGCCCATGCTGGTAGGTTTTATCGTAATAACGCAAAGCAATACGGGCTGCCGTGGCAAAATCATCGGCTGCCAGTGCCTCCAGCGCCGCTTTCAGGTGTTGCCCGCCCAGTTTTTTGTCGATACGATTGAATGCTGCTTCCAGTTCCGATTTATCCGTACGCACATAGTCGCGCAGCAGGTTGTCGATACGCGCCTGTTCCGGAATTTGAATGTTGAATAAGGGCGATTGCCGCATATACTGCCAGAAAACAGGCGGGATATACACCCTTCCGATGCTGCGGCTCTCATTTTCCAGCCACACACGCCGTGCGGGATCAAGCGCGCGCAGTGCATCAAACAGGTCATTTTCAAATTGTTCTACCGTCGGTTGCTCCGGTTCGCCGATGCTTCCGAATGCAGAACCTTTGTGGTGGGCCAGGGCTTCCAGGTCGACAATCTGTTCGCCCAGCAAAGCCAGTTGGTGCAGCACCTGCGTTTTGCCGCTGCCGGTACGGCCGCCCACGACGCATATTTGCAGTTGTGTATGCTCAAAACTGTTTAGTACAAAATGTCGGTATTGCTTGTAGCCGCCTTGTAGGGTTACCACATCGAAGCCGGCCTGCCGCATCAGCCAGGCCATACTGCCGCTGCGCTGTCCGCCGCGCCAGCAGTGAATTGCCAGGCGGCGATCGGGGGCAAGCCGCCGGGCGCTGCGCACAAATTCACCCATTTTAGGCCCCACGATATCCAGCCCCATTTCCATGGCTTCTTCGGCGCTGCGCTGTTTGTAGCAGGTGCCTACCCGCGCCCGTTCTTCATCAGAAAACAAGGGAAAACTCAAAGCACCCGGAATATGCCCATGGTGGTACTCGCCTGGCGAACGTACATCAAGCAATACCCGGCCTGCCAGGCCTTCGCGCAAAAAATCTGAAACATCCAGGCGTTGCTCCATGTCCGACTATCTTAAAGGCAGAAATTTTTCACCCTGCTCTTCCGGCGCAAACACCGGCGCTTCGGCATGCAGGCTTTCCCCATTCAGTATTTTTTCATAGAGTCGCAGGTAGTCGTCGGCCATACGCCGGGCCGAAAAATGCTCGATGGCATAATCCTGGCAACGCTGCCGATCGTACTGATCGGCTTCCTTGACGGCCTGTATCAGTTCTGTTTTTTTGCCCGACAGAAACCCGACCTCCGACTGAAAAGCGTCGACGCGGCCGTTCCACTTGCGGTCGGGGTAGAGATACGGTTTGCTCCCCAGCAATTCGGGCAAGGAGCCGTATGGCGTACCAAA
This sequence comes from Saprospiraceae bacterium, assembly GCA_016787415.1. Lineage (GTDB taxonomy): Bacteria > Bacteroidota > Bacteroidia > Chitinophagales > Saprospiraceae > M3007. The sequence goes on from JAEUUT010000121.1 coordinate 19,160, forward strand.
AACAGGGCAGCCAAAATACAGGCTTTCAATTATAGCCAGCCCGAAAGGTTCGTGCCACAACACCGGAAAAATCAGGCCTTTGGAGGCTTGCAGAATCGCATTTTTCCCGTCGCCGCCCAGCATGCCGTGGAAACGCACTTGCGGAGAAAGCGTAATGCGCAGGCCCATGCTGAAATTGACCCTGCTGCCGCCGATCACATGCAGGCGCACGCCAGCCTTGTCGGCCACATCGATGGCGCCGCGCACATTTTTCACCCGCCAGGCTGCATTACCCAGGAAATGAAAATAGAGGCGTTTGTTCTGCGTCATCGGCTTTCCGTAATCGTCGAAGTCGATGCCGTTGTACACAAAAGCCTCGGCGCCGTGTCGTTTGGCGTGGTTGTGCGATACGAATACGACGTTTTTCGGAAAGGTTTTGGCCGAATTACTGTTGCCGTGTACCGTGGTGATTTGCGGTACGGGCAAGGTTTCATTTATTTCAAAATGGAAATGTGCAATATCCGTATCAGCCGGAATCTGCTCGGCAAACGACTTTTTTTCGTCTATTTCGATCACTTTGGCAAAAGGGCAAGTGGAATCCTTTTTTACCAAAAAAGTGACGGAATGTCCCTGTTTGCTCAGTTCCTTTCCCAGCCACCAGATGATACGTTCGGTACCGCCGTAGGCATGCACGGGAATGGTTGTATTATTGGCGATTAAAATATTCATTGTCAGGTAAATAAAAGCCGGGCACTTATATCGGGAATGGCAGTTGCCAGCCAACAGAGGAGTAAACACCCGTTTTTGTTTGTCGCAAATGTCAACAATCCCCACCACATCCGTATCCGAAAGTAAAAGAAGATTTTTTGAAAAAATAACGCCACAACAGACACTTACGCCGCCGGAATGCCGAACTTTGTGCGGAAAAACGCTTATGAAAGATCAGGAATCCTTCCACCACCCGATCACACAGGATGATCTGGACGCTATCGCCCTCAACAATTTCCAGAAAGAAAAAGCGGATAAAGCCGCCATCGTGAAAGACTGGTTGCCCCGCTACACCGGCATGCCGCTCGAAAAATTCGGAGAATATATCCTGCTCGTCAATTTCGGCGGGTACGTCAAATCTTTCGCCGACCAGCACGATGTGCCCATCTACGGCTCAGACCGTCCCATGCAGGCTGCTACAGCCGATGGCATCACTATCATCAATTTTGGTATCGGAAGCCCCAACGCAGGCCTCGTCGTCGACTTGCTTGAAGCCATTCACCCCAAAGCGGTGCTGTTTTTGGGCAAATGCGGCGGCCTGAAAAACAAAAAAAACAACAACGGCGACTTTATCCTGCCCATCGCTGCCATCCGGGGCGAAGGTACCAGCAATGACTACCTGCCGCCCGAAGTGCCTGCGCTGCCCGCGTTCGCGCTGCAAAAAGCGGTATCCACCACCATCCGCGACTACGAGCGCGACTACTGGACCGGCGTAGTGTACACCACCAACAAACGCGTGTGGGAACACCGCGAAGACTTCAAACAAAAACTCCGCGACCTGCGCTGCATGGCCATTGATATGGAAACAGCCACCATCTTCGTCGCCGCATTCAAAAACTCGATGCCCGCCGGCGCGCTCCTGCTTGTGAGCGATATGCCCATGACCAAAGAAGGGGTAAAAACAGAAGCCAGCGACAAGGTCGTGACGGCCAATTTCGCTCAAATGCACCTGGCCATCGGAGTGGATTCGCTGAAACAGTTGATGAATAAAGGGGAGACGGTGAAGCATTTGAGGTTTTGAGGTTGATGAGGGTTGATGAGGTTGATAAAGGGTTGATGAGGGTTGATAAAAGGTTGATGAGGGTTGATAAAAGGTTGATGAGGGTTGATATTCAGCCACTCGATGAAAGCAAATTCATCCCTTATCTTGAGCCGTTGTATATCAACCCTCATCAACCCTTTATCAACCTCATCAACCCCTCATCAACTTATTTCGCTGTTTTTGGGCAAAATATTTCACCACAACAGTGGGCTTTCTCAACCAAAAGTGATATGTTTGCTACAACAAATATCCACTTTGGAACGCTTCAAAACCCGTAACCAATACATGACCACTTGCCTTTTCAGCCTTTCTGGCGCTACCTTATTTATTTTTTCTCGTTTTCTTTTTCCTGCTACTATTCTATCATCCAAGCCAAAGTAGTCCCTGTTGGCTCAGGATGTTACATGTCGTTGAGGGTATATTGCCCACACGCGTTGCATGTTTATTTTATTTAAATCGTAAAGTACTCGTTAGGAATACACAAGTACGTACATAATCATTTTTCCTTCCAATCCCTTTCCTTAGTTAAGAAAAATGGAGGCAGCGGCTGCAACCGCCACCTCCTGCCAACCCCATTGTTCGCCCCCGGTAGCACCGAAATGGCCGGGTAAAACAAACAGAGTAGGGCTTACTTAATAACATTGTAAAGATATGAGATTTAACAGATTCCATTGGCGGAACTGTTGCTGGATGGTTGCGCTCTTATTCGTCAGCCATTTCAGCCCGGCATTTTCCCAGGTAAACAACTCGTTTTGTGCAACGTACATTGCCGTGCCACCCGATGGTAGTAATCCCGATTCTCTATTGTACGACCGCTTTGGAAATGCCTATGACCTGGAAGATTTATTAGTTCCGGGTGCGCCAGCGAACTTGCTCGGCGGCGGATGCAACTCCGGTTATTTTAATTTGACGTGGGTTGGAAATCCGCCCCAACAAATCCAGAACCTGGTTTGTCAGGTGTTTGGATACATTTCTACGGTGATTGAACAACGCCAGTCGGAAACCAACTGCAACCAGATTCCTCCTCAGCCAGTCAATATTCAGGTTGGATGGCTCAATTTTGCAGCCCCGGACCCGGCAGTACAAACCGAACTGGACTTAGATCCTGCTATGCCTTTGCCTCCAAATGGAGCAGGTATTGGTACTCCTTTCTATACTGGGCTGTTTAATTTTCAATGCAAAGAGGTAGCACTGGATCGCCCATTTATCAAAATCAATGGCGGAATACCCAATCCTGTTGCCGGATTTGATGGGCGCATGTTGTTGAATAGCGCTATGAACTGGAACCTCGACGCAACGGCTACTACTTTTAATAATATAGATCTTTATACCGTTACATTGCATGAGGCCATGCACATGCTCGGATTTGCATCACGCATGTCTTTTGTCGATGTATATTCCCTTTGGGACCAAACTTTGCGAACTGCAACGCAGTATACCCCTGGTGGCGGTGGAACCGGTATTATGCCGATTGTAACGAATCTCAGTGGCGGTGTCAGCAACTGCTGGGGACATAATCAAGCCCAACTCGGCAACTTAGCCGTCAATTCCTGCGACAATCTGGCTGGTCCCGCTGTTGTGGTCGGCGATGCTGCCATTGCGCCTATTGCAGGTAATCCCGGAGTTGTACCTGTTCCTGTTACTGGTGCAGAAATCAATGCATTCAACAATATGCTCAGCCATTTAAGTGGCGACTGTGCCGGACAGAATATTCCTTACGTTATGCTTCCGGGGATTGCTCCAGGAGAATTCAGGAGAGTGATTACAGCTCCCGAGCAGGATATTTTTTGCGCTTTAGGTTACAGACTGCAAGGTGGTGAATGTGATGGGTGTTTTAATATTACGCATGAGGAGGGTTCGGTAGTAGAACCCGCATTAGAATGTTGTTTTCAGATGTTTTACGGGTGCGCAAATGAACCCCTGGAGATATTAAATGCAGACTTGTTGTGCAATGATATTTCCAATTCCAAGACACAGACTGTTACCCGCATTTGGGAGCCAAACAATCAAGTTGATATTCAACCCAATCAAGACGAAAACGGCTGGATTATTACTTTCTTGCCGGCATTTACGGGCTCTTTTATCACACTCAGATACACGGTAGCCGGCTGCGATGGCAGGATGCATGACAACAACATTTTTATAAGAGTGGAGCAACAATGCCAACCGTGTGAACCACCTGCCGACCCTTGTGAAAACTTGCTGTGCTTTGACGACTTCGAAAACTTTACAAATGTCAATGGTATGGAAACCTGGCTGGGTCATCCCTTCCTGATAGATGGGAATGACCGGCTTGGCAGCCCGGATATTCGTGTTGTGAATGGCAATCATTGTCTGTTCATGGGCGGAGGGCCAACATTTGTAGCCTTTGAACCCGTTTCTATGGAACTCCAGGAATGTATTCCTCCGGGATGTTCCCTGTCACTCGCTATGGATTTGGCAAGCCTAAACAGTGCCACCAACACCGTCTTGCAAATTTGGGGAAGCCAAATTGCTCCTTGCCCTGCAACCAATGCACCTTTCACACCCATAGCAAACAATTGTAATACGCCCACTATTTGTGCGCCAGGCATTGAATATCAACCTGTTTGCATAGCCAACTTGCCGGTTCCCAATACGATCGTTAACGATAATGATTTCGAGTTCGATGTGAATAACGAGGTAGCCTTTATATGGCCGAATACCTCTGATGAAGAGGTATGTTTCCTCACATTTGTTCCAGCAGGCGGTAGTACTAACCTCGACAATATCAGTGCCATACGCACCTGCCAGCCCACTATTACCTGCGAGGCCGACATGTTGGGCGATATTTGCCCTGAAGGTAAAGGGCAAATAGTTTTCAGGGTCTGCGCCGAAGGACTACCGGAAGGACAAAGCACAACCATCACCCCTGCCCTAACTTTGCCTGCAGGATGGACTTTGTTGAGCGATGCGCCGGAACCATTTACCTTGGCGCAAGGTGCATGCGAACAAATAACCATTTTGGTGCAGGCGCCGGCTGATGCCTTGCCGACGAACCAGTACCCCATTGTATTAAGTGGAACGGCAACTGATTTTTGTGCGCAAACAAGCACGGAATGGTCAGGCCAGGGCAATTTCCTGGTCATCGACTGCGATCCTCCCGTCTCCTTCGCCTGTGGTTGCCCGCCCGGCGCCAACAACTACAATATCGGCGCCCCCAACACGACTACCTTGCTTTCCGATAGCGGCCTTCCGCTCAATACGATCATTTCCAATGCCTGTATCGCTATTCATGGAGAGTTGTTGATCGACGATGGTACGACAACTCCCATCAGTCTGGCCACTGAAAACTGCGAATTCCGCATGCAACCCGGCGCAAGCATCCGTGTAGGCAGCAAAAACACTTTTAATGCCCGGTTAGGCTCTATCAGGGGATGCACTGAGGAAAGCATGTGGCGCTCCATCTTTACCGAAGATCGAAGCATACTGCAACTGCGTGGGGTAGCCATCGAAGATGCACAAAGAGCGGTCGTGCTGAGTCACAAATCAGAAATAACCCTGGCCTCCAACCACTTTGCCCGCAACTACATCAGCGTTTATTCGCCTCCAGCCCCCGCTTCGCCCATACCAGGGATTATCTTTACGTGTATCGCCAACGAATTCGACTGCGACAACCAGACCCTGCACCCCGCTTTTGACAACCAGGAGATCGTCTTCCAGCCCGGCGCTGCCTCCTGGGCAGGTATGTTCCTGAACGATATTGTGACGCCCATCAATGTAGGCAGTTTCCAGACCGGCAACACCTTCCGCCACATGGCCAACGGTATCGTACTAAACAACGTACCCATGGGGGTGTACAATGCTACTTTTAGCGACATCCGCCGAAGCACATTGCACCCGAATACCCTCGTGATGGGCAACGGCGTATCCGCCGTGGGCAACGGGCAACCGCTGATCGTACAAGGAGTGCCGCCTGTGCCGGGCGATTTGCCGGCGGATCCCAACTTCCAGCGCTGCGATATGGGCGTGAGCACTCGGGGCATACCTGCCACCATCACCAACAACCGGATGCAGCAAATGGGCTCCGGTATCCGGATGGACACACCCGGCGAAGCAAGCCTGATCGCACATGACAACTGGATCGGCTGCGATAACATCGGCATTCACGCCTACCAGTGCGCCGAAGCCAATGTATTGAGTATCAGACGCAATGAAGTGCACGTGGATCAAAACGCTTCCGATGACCTCTCGCGCGGTACCGCCATCCAACTCAATGACCAAGGGCTCTCGCACCAACTCTGTACCGTGGAAGACAACCAGGTGTGGCTCTACGGCCGCAACCTCGGTATCAGCCTCAACGGCTCCCGAACGGTACGCGTCAGCGAAAACAACCTCCATCTGCAAAACAGCAGCCTCAATATCGCCGGTATCGACCTGCGCAACGCCGGCGACAACGACGTGCGCTGCAACAACGTGACCGGCGCAGGCCAAAACCAGGGCAGCGCCAATATTGCCCTGCGCATCAACAACTGCGACGATACGCAGTACGCCGATAATCAGTTCGATCATACCCGTATCGGGACACAATTGGAAAACATGTGTTCGGGTACCTGGCTACGCGCCAATACCTACGATGCGCACCAGAAAGGCATATTGTTGAAAAGCACCCTGTTGGGCGTGGACAACCAGGAACACGCCGGAAATAGGTTCCTGAACATAAACGCCCCGGCCAGAGGCGCCGAGCGGGAATTCGGCCCTGCAACCCGGTTCTTTGTGCATACGACCGCCGCGCCTTTCTGGCCGCCGAATCCTTTGCCTTCAAGTGGGTTTGTTGTTCAAGATCCAGGAAATAATCCCTGGACGCCCGGCCCCGACTTCTGCCAACTCAGCCCCGACCCGCTGGACGGAAAAACGGAAACGGATATAAAGGTGGCCAAAGGAGAACTGGAGGGCCCGGGCGCCCTGCCCTGGTTGGCCGAAAAACAACTGTACCGCAAACTGCGCCTGCACCCTGGCCTGCTGCAAGAAGCAGAAGAACTGGAGGAATTCAAGCAACTGTACGAATATGGCGCACTTGGGCGCCTGGATGCCGCCGAAGAAAAAACCGGCGCCATGATACAGCCTGCGGCTTCGCTTTCCGCCGCCATAGCCGAACGGGAAGAACAGGTGAATGCCCATATAGCATACCTGCAAAAATTAGAATCCAATCTGCTTGTAGCGCCCGATTACGAAGGCCTCGATGATTTGGCCCTGCAAAAAGCAGCCATAAGCCCTGTGGGCGATTCCTTGCTGCTATTGCTGCTCGACGCGCGCACCGAGGTGGCAGACTACCGGGCGCCGCTGCTGGCACAGGCCGTTGCGGAAAATAATTTGGCGAGTGGAACGGATGTCTGGATTGCCAATGAAAAAACGGTCAATGCCATCTACCTGCAAACAGCGGCGCAGGGCCTTCCTGTGAGCGCCGCCCAACAGACAACGCTGGCGGCTATTGCGGTCCAATGCCCGACAGATGGCGGCGATGCGGTGTTCAAAGCGCGCAGCCTGTATGCGGGCATAGACTGGACGACGTTTTTTGAAGTAGCGGATGCCTGCGGAGGGAGTAGTTTCCAGCAAGGAAGTGAAGAGCGCAATATTGATGCAGAAAATGCAGGAATGCCTTACATGGTACAAATAATTCCAAACCCGGCCTCCGATCAGTTTCAGGTACTCCTTTCCGTACCGGAAGGATTTGACGGGTTCGTTATCATGAGTGATCTGTCGGGCAAAATCATACAAAAAGTTCAGATTTCCGCATCAGAAACCATCCAATTCATTCCTTCCGCTGGTTTGTCCGGCATGTTCCTTTGTCATCTTCTGGATTCAGAAGGCAAAGTGCTGGATCGAAAGAAAGTGGTTATTTTGAAATAATTTCCTAGTCATTACCCTGCCGACAGGAACGCCTGTCGGCAGGGTTCATTTTTCGTATCATGAGAACTGTATTATTGTTCGCAGCATTATTGATCTTTTTCGGAAGTGTTGAAGCACAGGTATATCCAAAAGCAGATTATATCTGGCAAATGGGTTATGGTAATAATGCACCAGAATATGGAGGCACAAACCAGATTCGTATAGATTTCAACATTTTGCCGCCAGTTATTGATACTGCACATTATCCATTCCGTATTCATCCTACTTATGCAGGTATCTGCGACAGCGCCGGAGAAATCCTGCTGTACACCAACGGATTTGCCTTGGCCAACCGTGCCCACCAGATTGTGGAGAATGGCGACAGTCTTATGGTCGACGCCCAGGCATTTGCGGCATTCGGCCTGCCCGAACTACCCGCCGGAGCGCTCATTTTGCCGCACCCGCTCAATAACGGCATTTACTACCTCTTCCACGAGGAAATCCAGTTGGGGTACAACTGGGTAGCGCATAACCTGGATTATCGCCCACAGCGGATCTACCTGACCACGATCGATATGAACGCGAACAACGGCCTGGGGAAGGTGCTGGAAAAAAACAAGGTGATTACGTACGACAGCCTCCTACTCGACGAAGGGAAAATACTGGCCGTACGGCACGCGAACGGCCGCGACTGGTGGATAACCGTTCCACGTTTTTACTCCAATAAAATCATCCGCTACCTGCTGACCCCCTCCGGCATCCAGTTTCAACCCGATGCGGTGCTCGATATGGTACAATACCCCGGCTATCAGTGCCAGGCGTCTTTTTCGCCCGACGGGAAATTATATGCTAGCATAACTTTCAATAACCAGCCTGGAATGCCCGGACAGCAGTACCTATTTGCCATGCGTTTCGACCGCTGCGACGGCACATTTTACGACCAGGTACGTATTCCTGTGGCCGATTTTACGTATGGAGTGTTCTTTTCGCCGGATTCCCGGTATATGTACCTGGCGCACAATGATGGCATGGAACTCATACAATACGACATGACGGCCCCCTACTGGCCGTCAACGGGTATTGTGGTGCAGGAATGGGACGGAACCAATTCCCCCTTCCCAACTGTTTTTGCATACGGATGCACTGCACCTGATGGTAAAGTATACTTTGTTGGTGGAAATGGTGTGAATAAAATCCATATCATTCATCAACCCAACAAACGGGGCTTAGCCTGTCAGGTACAACAAAACGTGCCCCTGCCGGCCATCAACTACGTCACCGTCCCCAACTTCCCCAATTTCCGCCTCGGCCCTGTAGACGGCACGGTATGCGACTCGCTGGGCTTCGACAACATCCCGGTGGCGCACTGGCGCTACGAACACGACACCCTGCTGCCCCAGCAGGTGTACTTCACCGACCTGTCGTACCTGGAACCCGCGCAGTGGAACTGGGATTTCGGCGATGGCAGCGCCATGAGCCAGGACACCAGCCC
>JAEUUT010000133.1 GCA_016787415.1 Saprospiraceae bacterium
GCAAGGACAACCCTTCGAAGAAGGTTCGAAAGCAGACCTGTTGTATAAAGGAATACTGACGCAGAAATTCAAAACGGATGAAGAGGCAGAAAAAGCCATTTATCCCGGTCCAGACAGTAATAACAAATACCGGCAAATTAAATTTTTTCTGCGTGACCGGCTTATGGACGCTGTCGGCAGGTTCAATGTCAATAACTATAAAGGTAAGTTTACAGACTACCAATTTGCCTATTACGACTGTCACCGGCAATGGTTTACCATCAAAGTCCTGATCGGTCACAATGCCAATACAGCCGCTATTTCCATGGCCGTCAAATTGTTGCGTCAGGCCATTAAATACGAATTCACACTCTTGTGCGTCGATATCACTTCTTTTCTGTTGATCCAATACGGACTACGGGAGGGCTATGACAAGAAATATGAAGAGACGCTGGCACAATTCATTCATTTTCAGGAGTTGTATCAGGCAGAAATAACGGTATCCAAGTTATATACTATGTTGATGAGCCAGTATACGACTTCCCGTGCGTCGAAGTCGAAACTGAACCAAATGGTAAAAATCTATTTCAACGAAATACGCGATGCCCTCCAGAAGTATGACAGTTATTCCATTCAGATGCATGGCAACATGATCGAAATGATGACCTACACAGTCGATTACGATTATGAGAGCGCAGTGCAGTGTTGCGAACGAGCCATACAGGTTTTTCAGTCGAAGCCTTACAACTGTACCACCCCGCTACAAGTGTATTATTACCAGAAACTGGTATGTCATATCCAGTTAAAGCAGTTTAAGCGGGGAAGCGACACCGCTAAAATCTGTTTTGAAATTACCCGCGACGGCACCTTCAACTGGTTTAAAAGCCACGAATTGTACTTCTACCTGTCGATGCATACGGAGCAGTATGAAAAGGCGTTCGAGATCATCAACCTGATCATTAACCATCCGCGTTTTCAGTTTTTGCCTGAAATCGTGAAGGAAACCTGGTCTATTTTTGAGCATTACGGCTATTACCTATCCGCCCTCGGTAAGATTCCTGCGCAGGTTAACTACAAATTCAAACCCACGAAATTCACGAACGACCTACCCAAATTTACCAAAGACAAGGCGGGCATGAATATCGCCATCATCATCCTGAAAATCATCTTTATGATTCAGGAACGCCGTGATGCGATGTTTCTCGATCAAATGGAAGCCATCGAACAATACTGCTACAGGCACCTCAACGAACCCGAAACGCGCAGGAGTTTCAAATTTATCAAACTGTTGCTGCAAATACCCTTGCGGAATTTTAATATCGACGAAATCAAACTGTACGGCGCCAAAACCCTGCTGGATTTGAATGCTACCCCCTACGACATTTCCGTGCAGACCTACGAAATTGAAATCATCCCGTTTGAAAAACTCTGGGAAATGATCCTGCAATCGTTGGAACGCAAAAGGGTTTTGAGCGTACATTATTAGTGTCGTCAGGTGGATAATCATCAGGGGCATTGAAGAATGAACCCGCTAGAATAACAATTTTAGCGCTTTTTTAATTGATTATCAAAGAGTTATAAATATTTTACGTCGTAAATACACCCTGCCGAACCTAACAAAATCAAGTTTCGTGTTGTTGTTTTTTGTTTCAGGAGACAGCAATTTTGTTACAATAATCACATCACTTTTTTCTAATCAAAATTCTCGCTCTATGAAAGTGCAATTTACCGTATTACCGTCCAGACTCATGGAAGGCTGTTCCGACGATCCCATAGTGTTTATCGACACTACGCAGGCTTAATGAAAAAACGAACAAGCTCAATGGTCTAATCTTAACATCTTCAGTTTACTCCCCGGCATTCGTTTTTGAAAAAAAAATTGACGCCTGAACACAAGCCACTTCGTCCTGCGGAGTGGCTTTTTTATGCAGGCAGGTTGTCGTTTGCCGGCGCGAAAAAAAACAAGTACTTCCAAATTTAACATTAAAACCGGGCGTTCGTATATAACAAAAAATAACTCTATATTATTGATAATCAATTGTTTGTTTTTATTTTATTATATAAAACACTGCAATTTCGACTAACAAAATACGAGATGCCGTTTGGTTGCTGCGAGTACGAGGAGAACACTTTTGCAGTATCAAAACTCTAAGTTCCATGATATACAGTAATCAGGCAACCTTATCGGGGCGCTGCCTTATAACAAGGCAGTACAACGCGCACGAGAGGGAAATCACCACGGAGATCATATTCGGCACACCCGGCAAAAATTGCGAGGGGCACGGCATATGTCGTATGCTGAGTATGTCAATTCTGGGCGACAAAAAAATCATGTGCCCGCATGCGACAGGTTACCTGGCATTGGATCTGGCAGAAAACACGCTTTTACTGCGTATGCCGAAGATTCACTTAACTAGTCAGATGGTCGCTCGGCACTTTTATAAGAGGCTGTTTAAAGTAACAGAATCTTATAGAGTGCCGGCACGCTTTACGCGGGCTCTGGGTACGCAGCAGAAATATACGATTCGTGAAGGAGTGTATGCCGTCATGGAAACACGTACCGACTGGATCGTTGTATTTGACCAGCCCGGAGTTCTATAAAACAACGGCTTCTCAGCGCAAACACTATGGCAAAGCCGGCCGGGTTTTGAGTATCTGGTTATTTGATGATTGGATGATTCGGGTAATCGGGTACTTCAAAATCGGGCGAAATGCAATCCAAACACAAACACTGAATCTGGTAATTTTTTCCGTCTGCTGCCCTTTGGCGGCCTGGGCGGGCTTATCCATATTTTCCTGATTTCCGTTTTTCCAACCTCTCCGGCCGGTGTGTGAGCACTGGTCCGGCTGGCCGTACTAATGCTTCTAAGCAGGGCCGCCAGGGTGTTGCGATATAATCTAATCCATTGTTATTCAGCACATTTTCTGTCCGTATTAGAAAAAGCCACAAGCATGAAAAGTCCTTTACTTCAACCACTGAATGCCCACATTCAAGCCTGGCCTGGGTTCGCTCGAAAACAAAGGGCCATTGCCACACTGGCATTTTTACTTTCGTTCAGCCTGACAGGTTTGTATGCCACCAATTTTGTGGTCAACAACGCCAGCGATGCCAATACCGGTGCAGGCGTTACCGGCACACTGCGGTATTGTATTACGCAGGCCAATCTCTCGCCCGGCCCACACGTCATTACATTTTCCGGGGTCAGTTCGATCACGTTTGCCTCGGATTATCCCCAAATCAACCGGCAAATGACCATCGACGGTGGGGCTTCCAAGGTGATCATTTCCTGTACGGCCGGTGACGCGGGTCTCCGCCCGTTTTTTCTGATTGGCGGCGCCAGCGGGTCGGTACTTAAAAACCTGGACATCCGTGGTGGCGGCTACGAACCCATTCGGATCGATGGCTCGCCCACGGATATTACAATACAAAACATTAATTGCAGCAATACCGCCGGTGACTACTGGAATTATGGGATACTTATAAGCGGCAACGCCACCAATTATGTCATCGATAATTTTTTAATGAGCGATATCCAAAACGGTTATGAAGCCATTTATATTGGTGGCACAGCAACCAATGTAACCATCAACAAGGTACGTATGGTGCAGGGTGGCGCAGGCGGTGCAACCGGTATTCGTATTGTCGGTGTGGCCAATACCATTGCCATTACGGATTGTTTGATCGATCTGGATGATGAAACAGGCAATGACAACGGCGACCGTGGGGTTCGTTTTGATAACAATGTAACCGGATTGACCATGACGAACGACACGATCAACCACGCAGAAATTTGGGGCATAGAGATACTTGGCACACTCACCAATTGTACGATGACCAATGTGCGGTATGTGACGGGCAATTACGGCGATGCCAGGGGCTTGCAGGTGTATGGTGTAGTGAATGGGCTTACCATGGACGATTGTTACTTCGACATGGACATGTATACCACCCTCACACCCGCCGGGGATGATGGCAATTACGGTATTTATTTTAATACGAATGTGGCCAACCTGAACATCGATAACCTCACCATGCACGACGCCGAGGTATACAGTTTGTATGTAGGAGGTGCTTTAACCGGCACTAATAGCATTACTAACAGTACATTCGATGAATTTGACGGCTATGGTGGGCATGAAATGATCCGGTTCAACAGCACGGTCAACAACCTGACTATGACCAATGTGGACATCAATTGTGATCAAACAGGTACAACGGATGATAGCAACAACGGAATCGCTTTTATAGGTCACGTCAGCAATACTACCCTGACCAATGTATCGGTCAATGAAGCGGACGACAATGGTATTTATGTATGGACACACGCCACCAATTTGTCCATTACCGGCGGCAAACTGACCAATAACTACGATGGCATCGAAATTTATAACTGCGGGTATAATCGCATCAACGTAGACCTTGTCAATATAAAAATCGACAGTTCTTCCCGCTACGGCGTACTTTTTCCAGCATGTTCAAGCGGAACCAACGACGATGTGGATTTTGTGGGCGACACCATCACCAACTCCGGCACAGCGGGCATTTGGGTGTTTAATGTCAATGCCGCTACCGACGTTTCGATCACCGGTTGTGTCATCAGTAAAAATGGCCGTACGGTCGCCAACGGCGCGGGTATCGAAGTGCAACATCAGGATAATGTAATTATTTCGCAAAACAGCATTTATGATAATGCGGGCCTGGGGATCGACCTTACTGGCAACGGCAACTGTAACATGGAAGGGAACCTGGCGCCAATCATCAACTCGGTGACACCCCTCGGTGGCAATCAGTATCAGGTCAATTTCACCATACCGGTTGCAGCAGGTGCAGGCACCTATAAAGTGGAGTTTTTTACCAACAACCCCATTTCAGGGGTGGAAGGGGAATACTACGTCAGCAGTGTAAGCGGCCTGAGCAACGGGGTAGGACAGATGGCTACTATCACGACCAATACTGGCCCGGCTGCAACTCCAAGAACAGCAAACCTTACTATGACCTACACCCGTACAGGGGCAGGCTGTAACGGCACATCCGAGTTTAGTAATGCCATGGCGCTCGACCCCCAGGGGCCGGGCTGTGTCACAAACGGGATTGTCGGCTGGTACCGGGCAGATAAAATCAAAGGCGTTGTAAACGGTGCCTCCTTATCGGAATTGATCGACTTTTCCGGTAGCGGGAACAAATTCAAGCAATACGTTGTCGCCGAACAACCCAAGTATTTTAGTGGCGATGTAACGACCAACTTCAACCCCTCCCTCAACTTCGACGGCGCCGGCGACAATTTTGAAATTGCCAATGGCCTTTTGCCTTTCAATACCGGGGGTACTTTACTGAGCGCCGAATACCACTCCAATATCGCGGGAGACTGGGCCAGAATTTATGACCAAAACACCGATGATCCTTCCTGGATTAAACAATCGGGAACGGGTGAAATCCGCTTTTGGGATAACGGCAATTTGGGCCAGACGTTTAATACCCGACTATTTGCAAATAATGTCTCTGCGCTTCGGGGCTTTGATTATGGTACCACCTCGGGTACTACTAATGTGTACTTCGATGGTTTGGCATCGGCCAACCTTGGCGCAACGCCTTCTCCTGAAGCAGGTGTAGGCTATATCGGAGGACTAAACAATATTCAAAACTGGAATGGCAAAATTCACGAACTGGTTTTTTACACCCGGGAATTGAACGCTACCGAACTCCAAAAAGTAAATTCCTATCTCTCTATCCGCTGGGGCGTATCGATCGACACCACTATCATGAAAGTGCCCGGCGCTGGCAATAACTACATTACCGCCGATGGCACCGTGATCTGGACTGCCAACAACAAATACTACCACCGCATCACGGGTATCGGCCGCGACGACTGCGACAGCCTCTTGCAAAAACAAAGCCGCAACGTAAACCTGACCAACCCCGGCTATGTCACCATCGGTCTGGGCGCCATAGTAGCCAACAATGCAGCCAACACCAACACCATAGCCGCTGATAAAAGTTTTATGGTTTGGGGCGACGACGGTAAAATTGGTAGCGGTACTACCACCATCACGGGCGACGGCACCATTACACTCACCGGGGGCGCTTGTTCGCAATATGCCCGCATTGCAAAAACCTATCGGGTGCAGGAAACCGGTACCATTGGCGCCGTACAGTTACAATTTAATATGACCGGGGTGAAAGTAGGTAAAACAGTAGGCGATTACTACCTCGCCATCCACAGCAGCGATGTGTTTTCCGGTGTGATCGACCAATTGGTCGCTCCAACATCGTACGACAACGTAACCGGTGTCCTGGTATTTGATAATGTAAATTTTGCGTCCAACGCCGTCCGGTATTTTACGGTGGTTGGCAAACGGGTGTACGGCCCGGCCAATATCACCAGCAACCTCAAACTCTGGCTCAAAGCAGAAGACGGTATCGCAGCCGCCAATGGCGACCCAGTTGATATTTGGGGCGATCAGGGACCCGCTGGCAATGATGTCAAGCAGGCTACAGTTGCCAATCAACCTACCTACAACAGCACAGCCAACCTCATCAATTTTAACCCTGCTCTCACCTTCAACGGCACAACCAACAGGCTGATAGGCACGACCAATTTTTTTGGTACTGGAAGCGTGAGCTACACCAGCTTTGGTGTGGTGCGCAATAACGCCGTGTCTGGAAATGACTACTGGTTATATGATGGCAATGCAGGCTGTAACCAAACCCTTGGTTTTGCGCATGTCAATGCTACACTTTACAATGTTAACTATTGCAATGATAATATTGGGGGGATGGTAATGGCTAATACCGCTTATATCGAAGCGTTTACCCGTGATGGGGTTAGTTTTGTGCGAAACAATATCATCAACGCAAAAAATGTTGCGACCAACACCGTTGGCGGCTTGAATAAAGTAAATGCCACCAACGGCAGTGTCATCGGTGCAGATATCGGCGGAGGGCAGCTATGGGGTGGTCAAATCGGTGAAGTAATTGCATACCAAAGTGTATTGTCCGCCACCGATCAACAAAAAATAAACAGTTACCTGTCTATTAAATGGGGGATTACCCTGGATCAAACCACGCCTTACGACTACTTGTCGGCCGATGGCACCGTCCTTTGGAATGCCACCACTAATGCGACGTATAAAAACCGCATTACCGGTATCGGTCGCGACGATTGTAGCGACATCATTCAACGACAAAGCCGCAACCAGGACACTTCCAGCGCTTTTGTAACGATGGGCTTGGGCACGATCGCAGCTACTAATAATGCCAATCCAAACAATTTCAGTGCTGATAAGAGCTTCGAAATCTGGGGCGATGATGGTGTAGCCGGCGCCAGTACCAGTACCGTAACCGGCGATGGCACCATTTCCCTCAATCCCAGTGCCTGCGGCGTGTTCCGCCGTTTGGGTAAAACCTTTAAGGTGCAGGAAACCGGTACCGTGGGCAATGTCCAGGTAATGGTAAATTTACGAGGCGTCACGCTGGGCAAAGTCGCGTCCGATTTTTACCTGGCCATCAACAGCACCGCTACGTTTACGGGCGTAATTACTAAATTGGTGCAAGCCAGTAGCTATAGCGGAGGCATGGTAACGTTCAACAATGTAGACTTTACGGACGGCCAATTCTTTACGGTCATCGGCCAAAAAGCACAAGGCCCTGCCAATATTACCACCAACCTGAAACTTTGGATGCGTGCGGAAGATGGCATTACCCTGAACGGAAGTACCGTGAGCGCCTGGAGCGATCAGGGCCCGGCTGCCAACGACGCCATCCAAAATACGGTGGCCAACCAGCCTACCTACAACAGCACGACCAACCTGATCAACTTCAACCCCTCCTTATCCTTCAACGGATCGAACAATCAACTGAAAACGGCCACTTCGATCTTTGGCACAGGCAGCCTGAATTATACCGTATTCGGTATCGTTAATTCCAACCTTTCAGCGGCCAATCGCTATTGGCTCAGCGACGGTAACGGAGGCTGCAATGGCACAGCCGGCTTTTCACACATCAACACAACCCTGTCGCATGTAAACTGGTGCAATGATTTCAATTTGGGTAGTATTTCCCTAAACAAGACTTACCTCGAAACCTTTACCCGCAACGGCACCACTTTCCTCCGGAACAATATCCTGAACGGCAGCATTCAGATGCCAGCCAACATGACCGGCGGCTTGAACAAAGTGAACGGCAGCGGCACCATCGGAAATGCACCGGCTACCGCTGAGTACTGGAGCGGCCGGATAGGCGAAATCATTGCCTTCGAGGAAGAACTTTCTCCTGCCAATCAACAGAAAATCAATAGTTATCTGGCTATCAAGTGGGGCTTGTCGCTCGACCAAACTACGCCCTATGATTACGTGTCGGCCAATGGCACGATCATTTGGAATGCTACAACCTATGCGACCTATAAAAACCGGATCACCGGTATCGGCCGCGACGATTGCAGCGATTTGCAGCAAAAACAAAGTAAAAACCAGGACGCCGGCTCCGTGGTGACCATCAGCAACGGCAGTACCATCGCCGCCACAAACGATGCGAATACGAGTACGTACAGCGCCGACAACAGTTGGCTACTGTTCGGCGATAACAACAAAGGGCTCACCTGGACGGGCTCCGGCGTACCCATCAACGGCGGCAACGTGCGCCTCAACCGGGTATGGCGGGTGAAAGAAACCGGCACCGTCGGCACTGTTTACCTGGAGGTTCCGGACAATACCTCCTCCCTAACGGACAAACTGCCTGCTACCACCAACAGTATTTACCTGCTGGTAGCCAATAGTAGCACAAACGGCAAGTTTAGTGCGCTAAGTGGTGTTACAGTACAGATCATGACCTTCGATGCTACGAATAAAAAGTGGTATACGACCTACAATTTTGCGGATGGCGACTACTTTACCTTCGGCTCTGAAAAAGTGTGCATCGCACCGGTAGGCATCAGTGATGGCCTGACGAGCTGGTATCATGCCACTGACATGGCGGTAGGCGCCATCCCTGCCAATACAGCCAATGCGTTCAGCGACCTAGCCTTCGGGGTGTATCCGCTCAACCGCAACGCCAGTGGTACCGCAACCGTAGTGGCCGGTAGTTCCACCAGTTTCAACTACAACCGCAGCATCACGCTGAGCGGCAATGCTGCCTTTACCAAAGGCAATCTGACAAATGCAGACGTAATTGCACCAACGGCTGGCAGTATGTTCGCCGTAGGCACCAGCAATACCAACCTGTTCGCCATCAGCAGCACAGCAAGCAATAGCAGTGGATTGGGCGCCAATGCTTTGTTCAACAATACAACATCTGCCTATGGCGCCGGCGTTGCCAGTACCCCCAATGTATTCAGTATGCTGGGCTCTACCACCAACGTCACGGGTTATACCAACGGTACGGCCGGTATCGCGTCGGGGTCCATCAGCGCCCGAGCCGCTGGTACGTATACCATTGGTTTTGGGCAAAATGGCAGCAATGCCAGTTTCAACAACGGCGCTATCGCCGAAGCATTTACCTTCGACCGCGTGTTGGATGTAGAAGAAAGACTGATTCTGGAATCCTATCTGGCCATCAAATACGGCCAAACACTCAGCCACAACTACTACAATGCCGACTACGATGGCTCCAACGCAGCATCTACCACCCTGTATAACGTGGGCACATACCCAAATCGCGTGTTTGGGGTAGGTACGGACACGACAGGTTGTTTTTACCAAAAACAGGGTACCAGTGCCTTGTCCGGCAGTATGTTGAAAATGAGTATCAACACAGCGTACGCTGCCGAAAACAGCGGAAACACGGCGGTGTTCTCCATGGACCGGTCGTATGTAATGGCCGGTGATGACAACGGCTCCATAAGCGCCTGGCTAACAGGTGGAGGCGCTAACCCGAACACACCCGGCATCTATGAAACGACCTGTGTGCCGCCTACGCGGATCGGCCGTCAATGGAAGACAACCGGCACGTACACAACGCCAAGTATTTTATGGGCTATTCCGGATGCTACCAGTACGGAGTCCACAAAACTACCGGCCGTCACTGTTGGCTACAGTGTGTGGATGGTGGTGAATGACAACCCGGATTTCGGCGTAATTGCCTCTCAGCAGGAAGTTGCCATGACCTTAAACGTACTCACCCAAAACTGGGAATGTCAATATCAGGTGCCGGCAGGCGCCACGAAATACATTACGTTCGTGATGAAAAACAACGCCATCGCTACTGGCGCCGTTGCACCAACGATCACTATTGCAGAAACGGATAACTCCTGTACCGCAGATGACGGAAAAGTGTTGAGCACTGCTGCAGCACTGCTTACCCCCACCACCGGCGTTTCCTATTTGTGGGACAATGCGGCAGTCACCGCCACGCGGACGGTCAACCCGGTCATCACAACGACCTACACCGTTACTGTCACGGCCGCCAACGGTTGCACAGGTTCTGCAACGACGACCGTGACGGTCGTATCAGCACCAACAGCAGCCATCGCAGAAACAGATAATTCCTGTGCATCGGATGACAATAAAGTGATGAGTGGCGATGCTGCCACCCTTACCGCCAGTGGCGGGGGCACGTATGTCTGGGATAACCTTAGCACCTTGGCTGCACGGACCGTCAACCCGGTAGCCAATACCACATACACCGTAACCGTCTCTGATGCCAATGGTTGTACCGCTTCAGCCACCGCATCTATCACTATTGTCAGTGCGCCAATGGTAAGCCTTACGGGTTCCAACAGCATTTGTGTCGGTGAACTAAGTGGCGTTTCGCCCAATTCCGGTGGTATCTGGACGAGCAGCGACCCTGCCATTGCAACAGTCACCAATGCCGGAATCGTAACAGGTGTTTCCGGCGGAGCAGCAACGTTTTCATTTACCAGCACGACAACTGGTTGTATCTCGGCAGCCACACCCATTGTTACCGTAAATCCATTGCCGATTGTCAGTATTACGGGCTCCAATAACATCTGTGTAAACAGCACGACCAATTTGTCGCCCACGTTAGGCGGCACCTGGACGAGCAGCGATCCATTGGTGGCTACGGTAACGAACGACGGCGTGGTCACCGGCGTAGCAGTAGGTACTGCGACGTTTGTTTTTACCAATTCTACTACTGGTTGCGTCTCTGCACCCACGGCAGCAGTCACTGTAAATGCCCTGCCCACGGCAAGCATTACGGGTGCCAACACTATTTGTGTAGGAGCAACTACCTCCCTCTCGCCCACTTCGGGTGGCACCTGGACGAGCAGCAATGTCACTATTGCCTCGGTGACAAGCGGAGGCGTGGTGACCGGACTGAGTGGTGGCGCCGTCACCTTTACTTTTACCAAAACAGCCGCACCCAATTGCAGTGCCACTACTGGTACTATAACGGTGAATGCATTGCCGATTGTGAGTATTTCCGGAGACAATACGATTTGTGTCGGCAATACCACCTCCTTATTGCCCAACAGCGGCGGTACCTGGGCGAGTAGCAATACCGCTGTTGCTACCGTGACCAATGCAGGTGTGGTAACGGGCGTATCTGCGGGTAACGTCACGTTTACCTTTACGCAAACAGGCACTGGCTGCACCGCTTCTACAGCGCCTGTCACTATAGTCGCCTTACCGGTTGTTAGCATTACAGGTGCTACCAGCATTTGCGCGGGCTTTACTACAACCTTATCCCCTACAACAGGCGGAAGCTGGGCCAGTAGCAACCCTGCCGTCGCAACAGTGACCAATGCAGGATTGGTGACCGGCGTTTCCAGCGGTACTACCGTGCTCACATTTACAGATGGTACAACAGGCTGTATTTCTACAGGTCTCACTGTTTCTGTAACGAATAACCCTGTAGTGAGCATTTCCGGAAATGCCATCATTTGTGCAGGTTCTACCACTATGCTTTCACCAACAACGGGTGGAACGTGGGTCAGCAACAACCCGGGCGTTGCTACTGTGACAAATGCAGGCGTCGTAACAGGGGTGTCGGCAGGTACGGCTACATTTACATTTACCAGCAGTACTGCGCCCAACTGTTCCTCTACTACTTCTATGGTGACGGTTGATCCGTTGCCAGTAGTAAATATTACAGGCGCCAGTACCATTTGTGTAGGCGCTACCACGACCTTGTCGCCGACAACCGGCGGTACTTGGGCGAGCAATAACCCGAGCGTAGCCACCGTGACCGATGCAGGGGTTGTAACAGCAGTTTCTGGCGGAACAGCAACGTTTGTATTCACAAATGCCACAACAGGCTGTGTATCTATACCCACTTCGGCGGTAACGGTGAATGCGTTGCCGGTGGTGAGCATTACTGGAGCCAGCAGTATCTGTATCGGAAATACCACCACTTTATCTCCCTCTTCAGGAGGTACATGGTTGAGTAATAGCCCAAGTATTGCCACGGTTACAAATGCAGGCCTAGTAACAGCCGTTTCAGCAGGCACATCGACATTTACATTCACCAACTCGGTGACGGGTTGTGTATCTGCCCCCACTTCTGTCGTTACTGTCAATGCGCTTCCTTCTGTTAATATCACAGGCTTGAGCAGCATTTGTATCGGGGAAATGTCGGGCGTTTCTCCAACAACAGGTGGAACCTGGATAAGCAGCAATCCTGCTGTGGCAACTGTTGATAATGCAGGCGTTATCACAGGCGTTTCGGCAGGTACGGCCACATTTACCTATACTAGTACGGCAACAGGCTGTTCATCCGCTCCAACGCCGGCTGTTACAGTGAATGCTCCCACTCCTGTCAGTATCACAGGTACAAGCAGTATTTGTATTGGATTTACCACGACACTTACACCTACTAATGGTATATGGATGAGTACGAATCCATCTGTCGCAACGGTCACAAATGCAGGGGTGGTAACAGGTGTTTCAGCCGGTACGGCTACCTTTATATTTACCAATACCACAACGGGTTGCGAGTCGGCGCCAACGGCCGCCGTCACGGTGAATGCGCCCGAAGTAACAAGTATTACAGGGTCCGCCAGTATTTGTGTAGGCAGCACTTCTTCCTTGTCGCCTTCGAGCGGCGGTGTGTGGGTGAGCAGTGATCCATCTGTGGCTACAGTGACCAATGCAGGCGTCGTAACGGGCGTTTCTGCCGGAACAGCCAGTTTTACATTTACCAATACGGCCACCGGTTGCGTATCGGCGCCTACGGCGGCCATTACCGTGAACGCCCTTCCGGCGGTAAGTATCAGCGGCCCGAATAATATCTGTGTAGGTTCTACCACGGGACTTTCGCCTAGTAGTGGAGGTTCCTGGACAAGCAGCAACGCTGCTGTTGCTACGGTAACCAATGCGGGTGTAGTTACAGGTGTATCGGCAGGTACTGCCACGTTTACGTTTACCAATACCACCACCGGTTGCGTATCGACACCGACAGCGGCCGTGACGGTCAATCCTACGCCTACCGTTAGTATCACAGGGGTAAGCAATATTTGTATCGGATTTACAACCTCCCTTTCTCCCAATACCGGAGGTACATGGGTAAGCACCAATCCGGCTGTAGCCACCGTCAGCAATGCGGGTATAGTAACCGGCGTTTCGGCGGGCACCGCTACGTTTATTTTCACCAGTACGACTACAGGCTGCGTTTCGGCTGCTACTGCGCCGGTGACGGTGGAAGCAACGCCCATCGTCAGCATCATAGGCACTACCAGTTTGTGCATCGGTGGTATGACCGGGTTGTCGCCATCCAGCGGCGGTACCTGGGTCAGCAGCAACCCTGCGGTGGCTTCGGTGACAAACGCTGGCGTTGTAACGGCCCTTTCGGCAGGTACGGCTACGTTTACCTTCACCAATACGGCTACAGGCTGCGTTTCGGCGCCTACACCTGCTATTACCGTGAATACAACGCCTGCCGGCAGTATTACTGGTACGAGTACAATCTGCGTCGGTGCTACCACAACCCTGTCGCCCACCATGGGAGGCACCTGGTCGAGCAGCAACCCTGCAGTCGCAACGGTTACCAGCGGCGGCGTAGTGACGGGCGTTTCTGCGGGTGTCGCAACGTTCACCTTCACCAATACCCTGAGCGGCTGCGTTTCGGCGCCTACTGCGCCGGTTACGGTAAATGCGTTGCCAGTAGTGAGCATCACCGGAGGCAGCAATATTTGTGTGGGCGGCACATCCAGCGTATCACCTGTAACGGGCGGTATGTGGAGCAGCAGCAACCCGGCCATTGCCACAGTCACCAATGCCGGTGTCGTCACAGCGCTGAGTGCCGGAACGGTCACCTTTACGTTCGTGCACGGTGTCAGCGGATGTTCCGCAGTTACCCTGCCGATTACGGTGAATGCCCTGCCGGTAGTGAGTATTACCGGTGTTAGCAACATTTGCGTGGGCGCTACCACAACGCTGTCGCCTACAAGCGGCGGCACCTGGGCGAGTAGTAACCCTGCTATCGCTTCCGTAACGAGCGGCGGCGTAGTAACAGCCCTGTCTGCCGGCACAGCCACGTTTACCTTTACCAA
Source organism: Saprospiraceae bacterium (assembly GCA_016787415.1). Taxonomy (GTDB): domain Bacteria; phylum Bacteroidota; class Bacteroidia; order Chitinophagales; family Saprospiraceae; genus M3007. The sequence goes on from JAEUUT010000133.1 coordinate 14,421, forward strand.
CACGACCACCGGGTGTGTTTCTGCACCTACTGCTCCAGTAACCGTCAACGCCATTCCTGTAGTGAGTATTACTGGTTCGGCGAGTGTTTGCGTGGGTTCGACAACCACCTTGTCGCCCACTTCAGGTGGCACCTGGATGAGCAGCAACCCTGCAGTGGCTACCGTAACCAACGGCGGGTTGGTAACAGCCGTGTCGCTCGGCACTGTCACGTTTACCTTTACCAATACGACAACAGGTTGTGTATCCGTGGCTACGTCGCCTGTTACGGTCAATGCCTTGCCTGTAGCGAGTGTCACTGGAGCGAGCAGCATTTGTGTAGGTAGCACCACTACACTGACGCCAACAACGGGCGGTACATGGGCGAGCAGCAATCCTGCGGTGGCCACAGTAACGAATGCCGGTGTTGTCACCGGCGTGTCGGCTGGGTCGGTCACATTCATCTTTACCAATTCGCTTACTGGCTGCCCATCCGTACCCACTTCGGCTGTCACAGTAAATGCCTCACCCATTGTCAGCATTACGGGCGTAAACAATATCTGTATTGGTTCTACTACCACTTTGTCGCCGACAACGGGTGGCACCTGGGCGAGCAGCAATCCTGCTGTTGCGTCGGTCACCAATGGCGGCGTAGTACTTGGTATTGCTGCGGGCACAGTCACATTCAATTTCACCAGTACGAGCACGGGTTGTACCTCGGCGCCAACCGCGTCGGTTACGGTGAACGGATTGCCGGCTGTAGCCATTACGGGTTCGAACAGCATTTGTATCGGTGGCACCACTACACTGTCGCCGACGACCGGCGGCACCTGGGCAAGCAGCAATCCTGCCATCGCCACGGTAACGAATGCAGGGGTGGTGACAGCCGTTGGCGCAGGCACCGCGACATTCACTTTCACCAGTAGCAGCACAGGGTGCGCCTCTGCGCCGACAGCAGTAGTAGCCGTTACGGCCTGCAACTCGCTGGCTGCCGTGAAAGTGTTGCTCAGCGGCCCATATGATGAAAACCTCGACCTGATGGCGGATAACCTGCGCGCAGGGGGCCTGATTCCGAACGCACAGCCTTACGGGGGAGCGCAATACGGCGATTTCAATTATACCGGCACGGAAACGATCGGTATGGGTGTACTTGGAACAACAGGTGCTAATGCCATTGTCGACTGGGTACTGCTGGAACTGCGGAGCCCGGTAAGCCCTGGTGCTGTCCTGGCACGGAAAGCAGCGCTGGTGCAACGCGATGGTGATGTTGTCGAAGCCTCGGATGGTGTTTCACCGGTTGTTTTTGTCGGCGCCACAGCAGGTAGTTACTATGTGGTCGTAAAACACCGCAACCACCTCGGCGTCATGACGGCGGCCCCCGTTACCCTGAGCGGCAGCGTGGCGGTATCGGTGAATTTCACCAGCGCTTCCACCAACAACTACCAGTTGCCCGGTCCGACCGGCAGCACGCACGCACAAAGAACGCTGCTCAACGGCCGCAGGGCACTCTGGGAAGGTAATATGAGCAACGCGGGCGCTACAGGTAATCAACTGCGCTATCAGGGCAGTAACTCCGACAGCGACGAGCCGTATTACCGGGTATTGCTCGACCCAGGCAACGTGTCGGTTATTCCAAACTACGTTGTGAATGCCTACGACCGCTCGGACGGCAATCTCGACGGGTTGGTGATTTACCAGGGCGGCGATTCGGATTCGGATATACCGTTTTTCAACATTTTGTCTTTCCCTGACAATGGCCTGTTCCTGCCCAATTTCGTGGTTTTTGAACAGATTCCCTGAACGGAAAGCCGCGTTTTGAACGGTTTTTATCAACTGAAAAAATAAAATTTTATGAAAAATATCATAGCAGTCCCGCTATTTCTGCTGATTTCCCAAATGACGTACGCACAGGTTAAATTTAACTTGGGCTACGCCGAAACCACCCACACGTATACGCTGAGCATTGTCCCGCAAACGACCTGGGAATCACCCAAAAACATGGTGAACTCAGCGCAGATCGTACTGCGCATCGATGCTGGTAGCGAATTCACCCCGGCCATTACCTCGCTGGTGGAAGGGCTCACCTGGGCCGACAATGCCTATGTGGAGCATCCGGATGGCGACCCAGAGCATACGTTCGTGTGCATTTCGCTGGTGAACGGGCCGACCTCCTTGATCAAGATGATTGCTGGAGAGGAAGTGCCGCTTTTTTCCTTCGTCAATGTGGCTGGCGGATGTGCGGGCGCCGTTACCCTGCTTGCCAATGACGCCCCGGCCGTACTGGCGGTTCGCAGTGCGGGCTACAATGTAACACAACATTTCGCGGTGCTGGGTGCGCGCAAAAATGCCTTTACAGGATTTGAAAATGCCACGGTGGAATGTGCTGCTGTGACGGGCGCCGACGAACTGGCTGGCAAATTGGTCGACGAGGTAAAGGTATCGCCTGTACCCGCCGATAAAACCGCTACCATCCAGTGGAACCTGCTATCAGACATGCAGGGCGCCGGGCTAATACGCATTTTCGACGCGCAGGGACGCGAAGTGTTTCAGGAAAAAAACAGCGGCGGAACGGGTTGGCACACCCTCCAACTGAACGTGCAAAACTGGCAGCCGGGACTTTACCGGATACAGTTCGAATTTGACCAGGGACAGCGCACTAAGTCCTGGAATATGATGGTAATTCATTGATATTTAATCTTTTAGTGTATAATCTTGAATGTGAACTGGGGTTGTGTCAAATGTTGAATCGAAGCGGTTGAACGATTTGACGCAACCCCAACTCCATAAATTCTTCAATCATGAAAAGACAGTTACTTCTTTTGTCCACCGCATTGCTGTGGGTGTTCTGCGTTGCATCCGTACAAGCCGCCGTTACTTATAAGTTGTCGTACAACAGTGTAACCCAGGTTTATACCGTTTCATTTAACAGTACTGTCGCATATTCCGGTCCGCTTGCCCGGATCGCTCCTTCTTCGCAGGTGACCATCGTGGTGCCCGATTTTGATGCTGCGGGCGCAGGTTCATTTATGGTAACCAATTTGACGGCATTGACGCCGCTGAACTGGGCGCTGACCCAGGTTAACAGCCCCGTTCAAAACAACGTAAAAGACTATCTCTTTTTCGCGCCGTCCAATGCGGGTACCTATACGCCGTTCAATATCCCGGCCAATACGGACATCGATTTGTTCAGTTTCAAGTCTGCCGCTTCCTGTTCCGGAACGTTGTATTTGTACGACAATGTAGCCGATCCCCTGAATGCAAATTTGATGATCAATGCGGATCACAACTTCAAGGTACTGGGAGGCGGCAACGTCAATCTGTATACCGGGAACACGGGCGGGCCCGTTCAGTGCCCACCTTGTCCGCTATCAAATATTACTGCAATTGTAACGCCCGTTTCCTGTTTCGGCGGAACGGATGGTACCGCTACCATCGTGGCTGCCGACGGGACACCGGCTTACACATATTCCTGGCCAGCCACTGTGGGCAATCAAACTACCCAAAGCGTCACAAATCTTGCTGCGGGTACGTACGAAGTAACTGTAACAGATGCAGGAGGTTGTGTAGGGACAGTTACCGCTGTCATTTCACAACCTTCGGCTTTAATATCTACTGCGAATACTGTTTCCAATGTTTTGTGTAATGGACAATCCACAGGCTCCGTAAGTGTTACAACGATGGGAGGAACATCCCCGTACACTTTGTTGTGGACAGGAGGATCAACGAATCAGACTGTCTCCAACCTGGCAACAGGCATATATGTCGTTACCGTAACCGATGCTAAAGGCTGTACCTCAACTTCTTCAGCAACGGTAACTCAACCTGCTGCCTCTGTGACTGCTGCGATCCTGGCAAGCCAGAACACAAGTTGCGCAGGGGGCTCGAATGGTGTTGCCACCGTCGGTGGCGGTGGAGGGATTTCTCCTTATACTTTTTTGTGGAGCGACGGGCAAATAACTGCTACTGCTACTGGGCTAAGCGCTGAAACGTACGCGGTAACTGTCAGTGATGCCAATAATTGCACCGCATCCACTACCGTTACCATCGGTGCGCCATCTGCATTAATGGCTTCTATCAGTGCAAGTACAGACGTGTTATGCAATGGCGGCACAACTGGCAGCGCTACCGTAGCCGCTTCTGGAGGCACTATTTCCTACAGTTATTTGTGGCCAGTATCAGCCGGGAGCCAGACGACTGCCACTGCTACCGGATTGGCTGCGGGCGTTTATACCGCCACAGTCACCGACGGGCAAGGCTGCATCGCAACGGCTACTACGGTCATTAGCCAGCCATTTGCAGCGCTTACCAATACAATTTCGGGCATAAACGTCAGTTGCGGCGCTTCCAATAACGGCCGCGCAACCGTCACCCCCGCCGGTGGCACGCCTGCCTACACGTATGCCTGGAGCACAGGTGTCTCTACCGCTACGGCCAATAACCTGACAGTGGGAACACATACAGTTACGGTAACCGACCAAAACGGTTGCATGGCTGTTTCCAGCATTAATATTGGGCAGAACACCGGTTCGGTGGGCTATAAACTTACCCTGGATCCTGACGGAGAAACCTATCGCGTTTCTTTTAACAGTTCGGTTGCCTACAGCGGCCCACTGGCGCGTATCACGGGCAGCACACAGTTTACGCTGGTATTTCCCGACCCTGACGGCGCTGCCCCGGGCGCAGTGCAGTTGACGAATGTAACATCCCTGACGAGTTTGATCATGGATTACACACAACTGAACAACCCGCCGCAAAATCCATCCAAAGACTATGCTTTTTTTGCAGCCACAAATGCGGGTTCTTACACCGTTTTCAATATTCCTGCAAATACGGACATAGATCTTTTTACATTTAAAATCCTGGGTGGATGTTCGGGTTCCGTCGCCTTGTATGACAATACTTCCGACCCGCTGAATGCTTCCCTCAATGTAAACGGAGACAACAACTTCAAGGTACTGGGCGGCGGCAATGTTGACCTTTATTGCAACAACCTGACGGCGCCATTGCCTTGTCCCAATTGTATGCTTTCTAATATCACCGCCGTAACGACAAATGTATCGTGTTCGGGTGGCGCTGACGGGACGGCCACTGTTATTGCCGCAGACGGCGTTCCGGAGTACAGTTATGCCTGGCCGGCAATAGCGGGCAATCAAACCACACAAACCGTCGCCAATCTCGTGGCCGGCACATACACCGTAACGGTTACGGATGGGGTAGGGTGCACTGGCACAGTTGTGCTGACGATAACAGAGCCGCCCTTGCTGACCGCGGCGGCAGGTGTCGTTTCGCCTATTTTATGTAACGGCGCAACATCCGGTTCCGTCATGGTAACCATCAACGGAGGCACACCCGGATATTCCATTTTATGGACGGGTGGCTCAACCAACCAGACCGTGACGGGACTGGCCGCTGGCATTTATTTCGTAACTGTAACAGATTCAAAGAGTTGTAGCGCTGTTTCTTCCGTCAATCTCACACAGCCGCAGCAGCTGCTCACGGCCACCATCACAGCAAGTGCTAATGCTGCCTGCATGGGCGGGGCAAGCGGAACGGCTACCGTGACAGCCGGAGGTGGCACAACGCCTTACAGTTATCTGTGGAGCAACGGCCAAACCAACGCGATGGCCATAGGGCTTGCGGCAGGAAATTATTCTGTCACCGTATCCGACGCAAATGGATGTAGTGCAACAGCATCTGTAGAGATTACCCAGCCGACCGCACTCACGGCTTCTATCAGTGCACAATCAAACGTGCTTTGCAATGGGGCCGCTACAGGCAGCGCAACCATTATCGCTGCCGGCGGAACCCCGAATTATACTTACCTGTGGCCTGCTTCTGCAGGCAACCAGGCCACAGCAACGGGTTCCAACCTGGCGGCAGGCGCGTACGCCGTCACTGCTACGGACGCCAACGGCTGTGTTGCCACTGTTTTGGTAAATATTACCCAACCTCCGCTGGCAATGTCATCCGTCGTGACAGGTGTAAATGTGAGTTGCGGCGGAACGGCCGACGGCAGCGCCACAGCAATACCTACTGGCGGTACACCTGGTTACACATATTTATGGAATGACGGTCAAACTACGGCAACCGCGACGCACCTGAGCACAGGCACGCACACGGTTACGATTACGGATCAAAACGGTTGTACATCCACTTCCAGCGTGGTCATCGGCCAGAACACTGGAACGGTCACGTATAAATTGACGCTGGACCCGGATGGTCAGACGTATCGAGTTTCCTTCAATAGTTCGGTTGCGTACAGCGGGCCGCTGGCCAGAATTACCGGCAGCACACAATTTACACTGGTATTTCCCGACCCGGACGGCTCCGGCCCCGGGGTGATACAACTGGCGAACGTAACTTCTCTGACAGCGCTGGATATGGGTTTTACACAATTGAACAATCCGCCTGAAAATCCAGGCGCCGATTACGCATTTTTTGCGCCGGTGAATGCCGGCAGTTATGCCTTATTCAATATTCCTGCAAATACAGATATTGCTTTATTTACTTTTAAAATACCCGAGGGATGTACTGGAAGTATTGCGTTGTTTAATAACTATTCCGATCCGCTGAATGCCGACCCGAATGTGAGTGCGGACAATAATTTCAAGGTGCTGGGCGGTGGAAATACAGATTTGTATTGCAATAATACAAGCGGTGCGGTACCCTGTTCAACCTGTCTGCTTTCCAATATCACGATTGTTCCTGTCCATGTTTCGTGTTTTGGAGGTTCGAATGGCAGCGCGACTGCCATTGCAGCCGACGGAACACCGCAGTACAGTTACGCGTGGTCTAATATGGCTACCGGGCAAACTGCGACCAATCTGGCCGTTGGAACTTACACCGTCACCGTGACTGATGGTGTCGGTTGCACCGGAACGGCAGTGGTTACGATTACGCAACC
>JAEUUT010000141.1 GCA_016787415.1 Saprospiraceae bacterium
CACGAATCGGCGCCGTTTTTTCGGCAACCCATGTTTTCGCAGTGTGTAAGATTTGATTAAGAGACTTCAACAATTCGCTCATATACTTTTTCAAAATCAAAAAAGGTGGGCGAAGGTAGATATTTTTTTGGTCTCTGGTACGCAACGAAAGCAGTTTGGAGGAAGGAGGGGTGTTTTCAGGTTATTTTTAACATGTTATATGCCTCCCTTCCTTCCAAATGATGCTTTTCTCACTCTCTCACCTCTCGCTTCTCGCTTCTCACTCTCTCACTCTCTCACTCTCTCACTCTCTCACCTCTTGATAATGCCCCCTCCGCTCCATCACCCCAAAACCTACCCAGGCAACCAGTGCCAGCCCGATGGCAATGAGCCAAAGCGTTCGGAAACCCCAGGCGGCAATGACCTGCGTACCCATCAGTGGCGCCAGGATATTGGAACAGGAATAAGCCATCGTATATACCGCCATGTACTGTCCGAGGCGTTTTTCAGGCGACCGGCTCATCACGTAATTGCTGCTGAACGGCATCACGAAAATTTCACCGAAAGAAATGATTACCATATACAGGCTGGCGGCCAGCATCGGCGGAAACGCCACCGCCAGCGACAGGTACGACAGCATGTACAACACCAGTCCGACCCGGATAAATACGGAAGGCTGGCGGGTGCCATCGATGCGAAAGATCAGCGGCATTTCCACCAGAAATACGACCAGCCCGTTGAGGGCCATGAGCAAGCCGATTTGCGCTTCGGGCCAGTGATATGCTTCCTTAAAGAAAACAGGTACCGTCCACAGAATCTGCATAAAAACGACCGCGTTGATGACAGTAAATGCGATAAACCACATAAACGGCCGGTCGCGAAATGGCGAATCGCCTGCGGCGGCGGCGGCTGTCTCTTCTTCGGGTTGAGCAGGCACGGTGGCGGGCGCAGCGGGTGCGGTGTAGCGCTGGCGCAGCATAATGGCTGCCGCGATGCAGGTCAGGCCGTCTACCCAAAACAGCCAGTGCCAGCCCAGTGTAGCCAGCAGGCCACCCAGTGCCGGCGCGACCGTGAATCCAAGATTGACCGACATGCGATACAGCGAAATGGCCCGCGTGCGGGTTTCAGGGGTACTGCTTTGCCGAATAGCCACCGAGTTAGCCGGCCGAAACACTTCGGAAGAAATACTCATCATAAAAACAGTAGCGCACATGGGCCAGAAATGCTGCACTTCCAGCATCCCGATCAGTATCAAACCATTAAAAATCAGGCTCCAGAACATCACTGGCCCGGCGCCGATCCTGTCGGTCAGCCGCCCCCCCAGGTACGCACCCAGCAAGGCCCCTGCACCAAAGAACCCCATCACATAGCCTGTTTCCTCGATTGTAAATTGCAGACGCTGGGTGAGGTACAGGGTAATAAATGAAATTACCATAGACCCGCAGCGATTGATGAGGCTCACGAGCGATAAAAACCAGATGGCATGCGGGATACCCCGGTAGGAATTGACCCAGTGGTGGTAGATTCTGAGTAGCATAACTTTTTGTTATTAGTTATCAGTTATCAGTTATTGGTTATTGGTTATTGGTTATCAGTTATTGGTTATCAGGGTGGTAGTGGGCCATCTGCACAAACGCCTGGCATTCATTTCAGTGAAGCCTGGCGTTTGTACAGATGGCCCACTACCACCCTGATAACCAATAACTGATAACTGATAACTAATAACCACCTGCCAAAGGTTTCATTTCCCACAAAAAAAACGCCGACTACGGAAAACCGCAGCCAGCGTCGTTCATACAATAGAATGGATTGCGAAATTGGTTAATTGCTGCTCCGCAGGTTATGTATCCGGAGCAAAGCCAACGCTAAAGTCGAAACTTTGCGGGAGTACACAAATTTTTTTTTGAAAATTATCAAGTTGCACAACCAGACGGTTCACTCCGTTTTCAGTAATTTTCTGAAAAGACTTTGATAGTATTGCAGTGAAAACCCGATCCATCAAACAAGGATTCAGTACTAGCCTATGATTGAAACAGAACGCCTTTATCTCGTCCAGGCCCAGGTACCTGTGCTGGATGCTATTGTACAGCAGGATTGGCCCGCTTTGTCGCGCCTACTCGGCGGCGTCGATTTTGCCGACAACTGGTATCACTTCCCGGAAGTGTTTGCCTGGATGCGCGATTATTTATCTGAAAGCCCGGAAGACGGTCCCTGGTGGACTTACCTCATCGTACACAAACAGGATGTACGGCTGATCGGCACCTGCGGCTTCAAAGGCGCGCCGTCCATTGATGGAGAAGTGGAAATCGGTTATGAAATTGCCGACAACTACCAAAACCGCGGCCTGGCCACCGAAACCGCCCGGGCACTCACGGAATTTGCCTTTGCACAAAGCGGCGTTGACAAAGTCATTGCGCAAACACTGGCAGAAGAAAACGCCTCCGTCAGGGTGCTGAAAAAACTCGGCTTCGAGTTCGTTTGCGCCAAAATTGATATTGAAGACGGGGAAATATGGGAATGGGAACGAGGTAAAGTCCTGAGTCCGAAGTCCTGAGTCTGTAGCGTACACCTGATTATTTTCGGCTTTCCTGATATAGGATGCCAATAGTAATCAGGTGTACGCTACGGACTTAGGACTCAGGACTTACGACTCAGGACTTAATACTCAGGACTTCCAGTTAATACGCTTTAGCAAACAGTACCCGCCGCGTACTCGGCTTTCCGGTCAGGATGCACTTGCCATCCTCTGCCTTGGCATCGAGTGGAATACAGCGAATAGTGGCTTTGGTTTGCTCTTTGATGGCCACTTCCGTTTCCGTGGTGCCATCCCAGTGTGCCGACACAAAACCGCCTTTGTTTTCCAGAATGTCCACAAATTCGTCCCAGGTGTTGGCCGGCGTGATGTGCGCATCACGGTAGGCTTTGGCGCGGTCGAACAGGTTTTGCTGGATTTCGTCGAGCAGGTTGGCTACGTGGTCGGCAATGGTATCGAGCGGCACGTTTGATTTTTCCTTGGTATCGCGGCGCGCCACTTCCACCTGTCCGGCGGCGAGGTCGCGCATACCAAGGCCGAGGCGAACGGGAATACCGATCATTTCGTATTCGGCAAATTTGAAACCCGGACGGTTTTGGTCGTCGTTATCGATTTTGACACGAACACCTTTGGCGCGCAGGGCGGCCACAATTTTTTCGGCGGCTTCGGTCAATTCGGGGGCCGGTTTGGGAATCGGTACGATCACCACCTGGATTTCAGCCAGTTTGGGCGGGATCACAAGGCCGTCGTCGTCGGAATGCGTCATAATCAGTCCGCCGATCAGGCGTGTGGAAGCGCCCCAGGAAGTAGCCCATACGTACTCCTGCTGGTTTTCCTTGTTGAGAAACTGCACATCGAACGCTTTGGCGAAGTTCTGGCCCAGAAAGTGCGAGGTACCTGCCTGCAGGGCTTTTCCGTCCTGCATCAGTGCTTCTATGCAATAGGTTTCGACGGCGCCTGCGAAGCGTTCGTTGGGCGTTTTAATCCCTTTTACGACCGGCATGGCCATCCATTCCTCTGCAAAACGGGCATATACATCGAGCATTTGCTCCGTTTCGGCAATGGCTTCCTCTGCGGTGGCATGTGCCGTATGGCCTTCCTGCCACAGAAATTCGGTGGTGCGCAGGAAAGGGCGGGTACGCATTTCCCAGCGCACGACGTTGGCCCACTGGTTGAGCAGAATAGGCAGGTCGCGGTAACTCTGAATCCAGTCGCGGTAGGTATTCCAGATGATGGTTTCGGAGGTAGGGCGTACGATCAGTTCTTCTTCGAGGCGCGCTTCCGGGTCGACGATCACGCCGCCGCCGTTGGGGTCATTTTTCAGGCGATAGTGGGTTACCACGGCACATTCCTTGGCAAAACCTTCCACGTGGGCGGCTTCCTTGCTCAAAAAACTTTTGGGTATAAACAAGGGGAAATAAGCATTCACGTGGCCGGTTTCCTTGAACATGGCGTCCATGGCGTCGCGCATACGTTCCCAGATCGCAAAACCGTGCGGTTTGATTACCATACAGCCACGTACCGGCGAGTTGTCGGCCATTCGGGCTTTTTGCACAATATCCAGATACCACTGTGAGTAATCTTCCGAACGGGGTGTAATTTCTTTTGCCATTATTTATTATGTATGTTTGGTGTGTCGTGCAGCGTGCTGCATGTGTGGTACGCTTTTTTTGGTTAAATGCGGGTTAAAATCTCAACTGAACGTTACGCTGAAAGGTTTCATGCATCTAAAGAGTATTACAGTTTTGAAGGCATGAAAGGCAGGTAAAAGAGGCGTTATGAAAGCGGTGGACTGAAATTTTAACTAAATTGCCAGCAACACCACCTCCTTTAAGCCAACTTTAACCTCGCTCCCAATAGCATTTAAAGCCACATTAACCAAAAAAAGTGCGCAAAGGTAATATTTTTGACCCTGTAAAACTTGCGTACCGGAACACTCGCAAAAAAACATTCTGCATCATGAAACAAAAAAATAAGTCTCTGCTTTGGGT
>JAEUUT010000159.1 GCA_016787415.1 Saprospiraceae bacterium
AAAAGGGTGTGCATGGGTCGGTTGTTTTTTTGTGTTTTAGGGTTTTGGTGTTTTTGTGTTTTGGAGGGCTTCGGGCTTGGGTGTGGTGGTAGTGGGGCCTTTGCAATTTAGCCTACGCGGGCTTTGATGTGCTCGCCAGCAGCAAAACGGGCAGGATACAACAATATGCAGATAGTCATTTTCACTAAAATTTCGTGCGTTTTGCCCCCCCTTAAACTGATATAAAAACTTAATAATCAAAACATATCAGGAGTGTACGAAGGATTAGTTCGGCTACGCCCCTCGTAGCCGAACTAATCCTTCGTACAACCCTAAAAACATATCCAAAATGCACGTTAAAATTGACTTTTCATCCCTATCCTCAATCACCAAGCCCGAAGCCCCCAAAAACACAAAAACACTCAAACCCCAAAACACTCAAACCCCATACATCAATATCCTGTGATTCCCCGTATCCGCAACAGCCAGCAAATCCTGGTCGGCGCAAATAGAAAACGGCCAATACAGACTTTTTTCCGTACCAAAAACCGTTTCAGCAAATTCGCTGCCCGTATAAAAATCGGGTTTGCCAATCAGGCCGTCCGCTGCGGGGCTGTTGTGTTCCGGCAATCGATCAAAGCGCAGCACCCGGCTGTTGCCCGTATCAGCCACCAGCAGGCCGTTTTTGAAAAAACAGGCGTCGTAGCACCAACTCAGCGTATGAGGCATCGGATGCAGCATATACTGGTTCTGTCCGTTGCTGTCCATGTCAGGCTGACCAATGACTAAGTCGGCTTTCTGCTGAAATGCCCTGCGCCAGTCGCGCCACACCAGCACCCGGTAATACTGCGTATCAGTAACGGCCATGCTGCCGTCGGGGCCGATTTTGACCGAATACGGCCAAATCGGGTCCAGGTTTTCATAGTCGCGGGTATGAAAATCTGGCTTGCCGACTACACCCTGCGCGGGTTCGAAATGCCGCTCCGGAAAAGTGTCGTAGTACAATACGCGCCGATTGCCGGTGTCGGCAATCCACAACCGTTGTCCATCGCTGAACACCCCGTATGGCCAAAACAACGTGCGGGCGTCGGGGTCGGCGCCTACCTGCTGGGCATTGGGTTGGTTGGAGTGAAAATCGGGCTGACCAACGACCACATCGGCGGGTTGTCCGTGCCGCGTCGGCAGTTCATGCCAGATCAGCACGCGGTGGTTCCAGGCGTCTGCCACGACCAAGCGGCGCCCGTCCGACCAGATGCCGGAAGGATACTGCAAGGTGTGTTCGTTTACAGTGCCGCCTGCGTTTCGGCCGGTACCGTCGGCATCGCCCTGCCCGAGCACCACATCGGGCTCCTGAAATTCGGATTCGGGAAAACGGTTCCAGATGAATACGCGGTTGCGGCCGGTATCGGACACAAACAAAGCGCCGTTCCGCAAAAACACGCCCCTGGGCGCCAGCAAAGGTGTGCTTTCCGGGCCTTTGAACGCGTATTTTGGCTGCAAAGGCGGGTGGTCGCCCTCCGGCGTTGCGACAAACGGCGCATTCCCTTTTTTCAGGGTAATATTCAGGATCGTGTTTTCCATCAGCAAATTCTGGGCAATTGTTCGCCTACGGGCATGTTCACGACGCGTTTGCCGCCTATTTTACTGTGCAGCAGCACCTGCCGCGGGTGTTCGTCCGTAACAGTTCCAATCATAGCAGCGCTGTTGCCTTGCGGGGTCGATTGCAAATATTCCAGCACCGAATCGGCGGCTTCTGCGGCTACCACAGCGATAAAAATGCCTTCATTGGCCACGTACAGCGGATCGAGGCCCAGCAGTTCGCAAGCGCCCGACACTTCTTCCAGCACTGGAATGGAGCGCTCCTGCAAATCGATGCCCAGCCGCACATCGCGGGCCAGTTCGTTGAGTACAGTGGCTACGCCACCCCGCGTCGGGTCATGCAGCAGGTGGATGCGGTCGCCAAACAGGTCGAGCATGCCCATCACCGTATGGTTGAGCGGAGCGGTGTCGCTGACAATGCTGGTTTCGAATTCGAGGCCCTGCCGGACGCTGAGAATAGCAATGCCGTGCGACGCCACCGGGCCGCTGATGAGGATTTTATCGCCGGGCTGCACCCGCGCTTTACTGATGTCGGCGCGTGGATGCACCATACCGATGCCGCTGGTGTTGATAAAAATTTTGTCGCCCTTGCCGCGTTCCACTACTTTGGTGTCGCCGGTGACGATTTGTACGCCTGTCTGTTCGGCCGCGAATTTGATGCCGAGCAGCACGTCCCAGAATTCGCGCATAGTGAGTCCTTCTTCCAGGATAAAGCCCAGCGAGAGGTATTGCGCCTGCGCGCCGCACATGGCCAGGTCGTTGACGGTGCCGTTCACTGCCAGTTCGCCGATATTGCCGCCCGGGAAAAAAATAGGGGAAATGACATAACTGTCCGTTGAAAACGCCATTTTCCCAGCCGACACGTCAAAGATTGCCCCGTCGTGTCGTTTGTCGAGCAGGTCGTTTTTCAGCAGGTCGAACACGCCCGAATCGAGGAGCCGATTGGTGAGCAACCCGCCGCTGCCATGCCCGAGGGTAATGATGTCGAAATCGAGTTTCGGCATCGGGCATTGCAGTTGCATTTTTATTTTTTGTTCTGAAACCATCATTCGACTTCTTCCATGACCTGTAAAAAATGGTAGTAGGCAGCACAGGCGCCTTCGCTCGACACCATGGGTGCGCCGAGCGGCGATTGCGGTTTGCATTTTTTGCCGAATTGTGGGCACTCGTACGGCTTTTTGATGCCTTTCAGCACCTGCCCGGCGATGCACTCCTCGCTTTCGGAAACTTTCGGGATGCGCACATCAAATTTCCGGTTGGCGTCGTATTCGCTGAATTCGGCGCGCAATTCGTAGCCGCTTCCCGGAATATTGCCAATGCCGCGCCATTCGCGGTCGCTCACTTCAAACACCTGTCCGATGATTTTGCGCGCCTCCGGATTGCCTTCCGGGCGTACGATCCTGCTGTATTGATTTTCTAATTGATAAGTGCCTTTTTCTAATTGCCGCAGCACCATGAGGATGCCCTGAACGAGGTCGACGGGCTCGAACCCTGTGACCACAATCGGGATTTTGTATTTTTCCACAATGGGGTAATACTCTTCGATGCCCATAATGGCGCACACGTGGCCGGCTGCCAGAAAACCCTGGATATGCGCCTCGTCGTCGTCCATCACGGCCTCTATCGCCGGCGGAACCAGCACATGCGAGGTCAGGATGGAATAATTTTTTACACCTGCACGCTGCGCATGGATGACGGACAGCGCATTGGCAGGAGCCGTAGTTTCGAAGCCAACAGCGAAAAACACCACCTCTCTGCCGGGGTTTTCCTGTGCGATTTTTACGGCTTCCAGCGGCGAATACAGGATGCGGACATCTGCGCCGGCGGCCTTGGCTTCCAGCAGGCTCATTTCGGAACCGGGCACCCGCAGCATATCGCCATAGGAACATAAAACCACGTCGTGCGCCCTTGCTAGGTGTACAGCCTTGTCGATTTGATGCAGCGGCGTGACACATACCGGGCAGCCGGGGCCATGCACCATCTTCACCTGCTCGGGCAGGAGTTGCAGCAGGCCGTTTTTGACGAGGCTGTGCGTTTGTCCGCCGCACACTTCCATGATCGTCCAGGGGCGGGTTACGGTGCGGTGTATCTCGTCGATGTACTTCGCCACGAGGTCGGCGTCGCGGTATTCGCTCAGGTATTTCATCGGCGTTTATATTTGAGTGTGTTCAATGAGTTCGTCGATTTCGCCGATTTCCTTCAGGTATTCGAAGGTTTTTTGCGCTTCTTCTTCGTCGACGATGCTGATAGCCACGCCTACGTGCACCAGCACATAGTCGCCTTCCTTGGCGGCGGGCACCATTTCGAGGCTGGCGTCTTTGACGATGCCGCCGAATTGCACCTTGGCCATCGGAACACGGCCGTCGAACTGGTATTCTATGGAGCGGATTTTACCGGGAATTGCGAGACACATGGTAGAGGTGAGAGGTGAGAGGTGAGAAGTGAGAGAGTGAGAGGTGAGAGAGGGTTAATTGGCCAAAAGGGATGTTTTCGTCGTTGGGGGAAAGTTGTTGGTGAAAGAATAATTCAAATTGTGGCGACAGGAGGTTTTCAATCATGTCGGACAGCAGGGCATTTTGAAAAACACCACCACTGAAAGCGATTTTTCGGGTTCCTGCGTGTTGAGCCGCCTGCCGAATGATGTCTACCAGACCAGAGTGAAAACGCGCGGCGATGTACATTTTTTCCTGGCCGTTTTCCAAATCCGACAGGAGTGATCGCAGCATTTTCGGGGTATCGATATTCCATACTTTATCAGGCGTATGAAGCAAATAGGTTTCATGGGGAAATGAGGTGAATCCGTGTTTTTCGAAATACACACGCGCCAAATCCTCCAGCAGCATCGCCCCTTCGCCTTCGTAACTGGCCTGATCGATCAAGCCCAGCATCGACGCCACCGCATCAAAAACACGGCCCATGCTGGAGGTTTTCAGGGTGCTATTTTCAGCCATTTTCCGATAAAGGTTCCACTCCGTTTCTGTAAATTTTGGGCGTATGTACGGCTCGGCACTCGCTATTTCCCGGCAGGCCGACAAGGCCGACAAGCGGGGTTCACGCGCCATTTTATCGCCCATCAAAACCGGGAAGTATGCCAGGTGTCCGATTCGCTCCATCCGACTTGCATGGTATGTAAAAAATTCGCCGCCCCAAATCTGCCCATCCTCGCCCCAGCCGGTACCATCCCAGATGACGCCCAGAATCGGCTCGGAGGCGCCCAATAGTTCATTTTCTGCCAAAACAGCCGCAAAATGCGCTTTGTGGTGCTGCACCTGCACCAACTCCGCCTGTTTCTTTTCCGCCAGTTCCTGCCCCAGCGCCGTGGTAAAATAAGCCGGATGCTGGTCGGCTATGATACGTTCAGGCGTAGCGCCAAACATCCCGCTCAAGTGCTCCAGCACCATCTGATAGCGTTGCTGTGTGTCAAAATCGCCGAGATCGCCCAGGTACTGGCTCACATGTACATTTCCCATGTGCGACAGGGTAAATGCGCCTTTCATTTCCGCGCCCAGCGCCCAGGTAGTTGTATCGGGCACTTCCAGTCCGGCCTGGATGAAAGCAGGCGCCCAGCCACGCGCCCGGCGCAAGATCAGGGCCTGGCCGCCTTTTCGAATGGCGATTACGCTGTCGTCTTGCGGCATTACCACCGGCCGGTCGTGGGTGAGCACAAAATCGGCAATATCTTTCAGGTCGCGAACGGCCGTTTCGTCGTCATAAGCGATGGGCGCATGGCTGATATTGCCGCTGGTAGCCACGATGGGTTTGCCGAAATCGCGAAGCAACAAGTCGAACAGGGGCGCATGCGGCAGCATGGCGCCGATTCTGTTGAGGCCGGGCGCCACGCCTGGTTTGTCGAAACCCGAAGCCGGTGATTCCAGTACGTCGAGCAGCACGATCGGCGCTGCCTGCCCCAGCAGGTGCGCGTCGGCAGCAGGAGGCACCTCTGCATCGGCTTGCAGGGTTGCCAAATCCGGGTACATCAGCGCGAGGGGTTTTGAAGGCCGGTGTTTTCTATGGCGAAGCCGGGCGACTGCTTCCGCGTTGGTCGCATCGCAGGTGAGCAGAAAACCGCCGATACCTTTGATGGCCACGATGTCGCCGCGCCGCCAGGCTTCCAGCGTGTGTTGCATGGATGGTTCATTGCCACGGATTTCTTCCTGAAAACGAGTGGCAGCCAGCGCAAAAAAACGCAATGTAATGCCACATGCCGGACAGGAATTCGTTTGCGCATAATAGCGGCGGTCGGCCGGATTCCTGTATTCTTCCAGACATTGCGGGCACATATCAAATCCGCGCATCGACGTGAGTGGCCGGTCGTAAGGCAGCCCGTGCAAAATGGAGTACCGAGGACCGCAAATAGCGCAGGTCGTAAACGGGTATCGGTAACGCCGGTTGCCAGAAGTGTGTATTTCCTCCCGACATTCGGCGCACATGGCCACATCAGCGGTCAGGTGCAGCAGCGGGTGCCCCTCGGCATCACTTTCCTTGATCGAAAAACTGTCAAAGAACGTTTCTGTTTCATCTTCCCTCAGCGACGAGCCTGTGACGCGGGCAGTCGGAGGAATATTTTGGAGTATATATTGTTGAAAATCAGCGGCTTGCTCTGCTGTTGCATTGAATCGAATGAGTACGCCTTCCAGCCCGTTTTGCACCCAGCCGCAAAGGTTCCGTTCCAGCGCAGCGCGCCACACGAAGGGTCGAAACCCTACGCCTTGCACCTGTCCCTGAATGCGGATCGTCCAGGTCATGCCATTTCCACCGCTTGTGCCACCTCGGCCTTTTTTTGTTGAATGCGTTCGGTGAGCCAGTTGCACCATTCGTCTATGCCTTCGCCACTGGTGCTGGAAATGGTGATGCACTCGATTTCAGGGTTTACCTCCCGGGCGTCCTGCACGGCGGCTTCCACTTTGAAAGGAATGTACGGCAGCAGATCGGCTTTGGAAATCAGCATCAATTCGCTGGTGAGGAACATACGCGGGTATTTTTTTGGCTTGTCGTCGCCTTCGGTAGAGGCAAGCAGGGTCACCCGGTAATCTTCGCCGAGGTCGAATGCGGCCGGGCAAACGAGGTTGCCGACGTTTTCGACAAAGAGCAGGTCGAGCCCGCTCACATCGAGGTGATCGAAGGCTTGCAGCACCATTTGCGCTTCCAGGTGGCATACGCCGTTGGTAACAATCTGTGTGGAAGGAATACCCGCCTCCCGGATGCGAATGGCGTCGCGTTCGGTTTCGAGGTCACCCACCAGCACGGCCAGTTTGAATTTGTCTTTCAGGCGGCGGGCGGTTTCCTGCATCAGTGTGGTTTTGCCGCTACCAGCCGAGGAAGTGATATTGATCAGCAGGGTTTTTTGCGCCGCCATTTTGTCGCGAATGCTTTTGGCCACGTAGTCGTTGGCTTTGAGCAGGCTCATGGTGGTGTTATCGCATTGAATAGCGCCTACCGGAAGGCGATTGGATTTTGCAAATGCCATATCGTTGGTATCAAATTTTAGAATGAGTTAAATGGAGTGTTCAGCAAAGATAGACGGCCACTTCAAATTAGAAAACACTTTCTAATCATTAGGAAAAGATTCCTAAAATCCTCCCTTGGGCGTTATCAGCCAATAATCCAGCATAGCCGTATTCACGGCTCCGTTCATGTTGTTGTTCCAGTCTTCAAAGGTTAGTGTGAGGGTATTCTCGCCTTTTCGAAGCGACACGGCACGGCTGTTGGAAAAACCCCAGTCCGACCATTCGTCCTTCCCACGTTGCGGAAAAACCAACACGCCTGCGTACACGCCATTCACATTCAGGCTGCGGATGGCACATTTATTGTCGGTGTTCCAGGGGCCGCTGCCATTGGAATATCGCATGGAAATGAAGTAATTGCCCGCTTCTTCCACATTGACTTTACACTCGATGCGCCGGTTTTTTTCGGTGGAAATTTCGACATACCCGTTTCCGGAAAATCCCGTGTAGGGAAACATCGTTCCTTGCGTAAAATCCTCTATTTCAATCACTTTTGTGCTGTTTTCTGCGATTACGGTTAATGGCTCGCTGAGGAAAGACTCATTCCCGTTGCGGTCTACTGCGCTGATCGAGTACACCGACAATGGTTGGGCTATGTCTTTGAGATCATACCTGCCAAAGGTGTTTCTTTCAATAAACTGCCCGTTTTTATACACCCGGTATTCCGTTGCGCCATCGATGGGCTGCCAAACCAGGCGGTTGCCCGCCCGGCGAGCCTGCGGCGTGGGGAGTGAAAACAGGTTGGGAGCGAGGTTTTCAGGCGCTTGTGAAAAGTCGTTGTTCCCCATCTGAATTTCAATCGTATGCGTGCCTGTAACTGTTGCCGGGAAAAAAGCGTCGGCGAGGGGTTTGCCATCCGCCAGAATGGATTTTACAATGTTCCCGTAGCCATTTACCGTGATATTCAGCGTAGCCTGTCGGTATTTGAAACCCGTGAGCGTTTTTATACCGCCATAGGCTTTGGGCGCCACCGGCTGGAAGCGGATACCGTTGGCTTCGAATTGCATGCCCATGAATACCCGGTACACCATAGCCAGGTTGCCAGCCATGCTCCAAAGCATTCGATCGGAGTTGATTTCCGTGCCGGCATAATCGCCCGTGGTCGCCACCATATTTTCATAATTGGTCAGGAACAGGGCGCCGGCGCGGTAAATGGCAGCCAGTCCGTGGTTCAGCGCGCGCTCGTTGCCTGTTTTTGCTGCGGCCAGGTTCCAGTACGATTGCACAAACGGCCAGATGCCATTGTTGTGGTAAGGCGGTATGCCGGGAATTTGCGGGTAAATGCAGGTCACCCCGAAATCGGTCACCGGCGAACGCGATATCACGGCTGCCGCCTGGTCAGAATCAGTCACATCGAACAACACGGCCAGCGCTTCGCCGAGTGCTTCAAAGCGGGGCGACAGGGACAAGTACGGGCGGCCATAGCGATATTGTGCATAATAACCTTTGTCGGGCATCCACAGGTTGCGGTTGATGCCTGCCTTTATTTTTTCCGCCTTGTCATAGTACATCAGGTAGGGCTCTCCGAGGATTTTTGCCATATCGCCCAGAATCCTGCGCGTTTGATAATGTACCACGTTGGTACCGAGGTTTTGTGAAACGTAGATGTCCATGTTTGACATCCATTTTGGGTAGGTTTGTTCACGCCAGTCGAGAAACGATGATTCACCCGAGTACAGGCTGGTGCTGGGGTCGTACAGCGTTTTATCGTCGTCTTCCACCGTGTTTTTGATCACCTCGAAGGCATATCGGAGCCATTCCTGATCGCCGGTTGCCTTGTAAATTTCCCAGGCAGCCAACGCCCAGGTGGTACGGTCGGACGATACGGGCCAGGCGCCGCCCGAGCCAGTGTCCTGGATGATGCGTCCGCGGGTTACTTTTTTGCGGAGACTGATTTTGGCGACTTCCGGTTCGTGGCAGGCAAAAGCGAGCAGGGTGCTGTAACTCACATCGCGCGTCCACACGCCGCCCCATTTGGCACCGGTTCGGAAAGTGCTGTCGGGTTCGATGTTGCGGGTGGCTTCTTCCAGGGAGAGGTTGAACAGCGCATCGACAATGGGCTGATCGGAATGGTATTGAGGTCGTTGAGAGCGATCGACGCTGCGTTTCCAGGTTTTTTCGCCGTTGTCCTTCAGCGGGTTCAGTCGCACCGTCAGGGTGTAGATATTGTCTTTCCCGCTGTCCTGCAATTTCAGGCCCTTGTTGTCCAGATTTACAAAATCCCAACTCAGGGGTTCGGCGTTTCCAGCGATGTAGAAGCCTTTGAAATCGGATTTTGCCACCCGGGTGCCGTCGTACGCTTCATAATAACCCTGTTGCTCGAATTGGCGGATGACGGGGCTCATATCGACCCGAAAGGTGTAGTCGTAGTTGACAGGCAGGAAACCGGGAGTAGCAGGTGGTGTAGCCGTCACAGGTGTTCCGAATACGATCACCGGCGATTCGTGTTCTTCGCCGATCACCACCCAGTGGTCGCGTCCGGCCGGGGCTTCATTGTCTTTTTCGTTGATACTGAATTTGAACGAAATCAGCCTGGAAAAAGAGGTATTGGCGGTACTCTGGTAGTTGGAGCGAATTTCTTCGCGCGAAACAACCTGCGCCACATTTTTTCCCTGTACCACACGGTTATGGTAAACAGCGTAGGTTCCGTTTTGATAAAGAGGCACTCTTTTGGAGGTCTGGCATGCGGCAAACGTGGCCAATGCAAGCAGGAGGATCGTTTTTTTCATATTCCCGGAGGGTTTACAATGGTATCCTGCAAAAATGTGGTTTTTTGCCGACTATCGCTCATAGTATCGCATTACACCGGGCCACATGGTAAAAACAATCAATAAAGTGGCCCACAAACTGAATATGGCCTGCAAGGGGCTATAAGGTGGGCCCAGTATCAATAGTTGTACGTTGATCCAGATGGCCAGTATAATTCCTGCATACAGACTGAAGGTCCATGCCCAATGGCGATTGGAATATATATTGAACCATTCGGGCCATTTCCAGGCCGGTTGCACAATAAGGCCGTAGGCGATAACCAGTGGTAGCACCCCGTTAAAAAATAACAGGATGATGCCTGGTATCAGAAAATTGCGAAACGGCGTATGCTCCAGTGCGGCGATGGGCATTTGCAGTGACTGTCCGGTAGGATCGTCCGTAAGCAAAAAACCGCCGTAGATGCCACCTGCTCCGAGGGCCAGCAGCAACAACAGCAGCAGGTACAAGGCAAAGGGTTTGGGCAATGACTGATTTTCCATAATGGTGCAATTATGGATACAAAATTGGGTCAGGGTATTCCACACAGACAATGACAGGAGTCAGGCCCAAAAATGAGATGTAGTTTATGTGCTTCGCTTACCCCTCTTTCACATAAATATTGCCCGCCTTCCCGGCGCTGCCACCTGTAGCGCCATGATTCCCTTGTGTGCCTGGAGAACCTTCTCCGCCGCCGCCGCCACTGCCAGCGTGTTTGCCGCCGCCGCCGCCGCCGCCAGCCGGGCCTTTGGAGCCGGGGGCGCCGCCTTGTCCGCCAATTCCGGCAGGTGCATCGACAGGAGGGAGTTTGATGATTTTACTTAACTGGCCGGGAGGCACTGTCACATACACATCGTTGCCAGGCGCGCCGTTGCCGCCTGTGCCACCTGTACCCCCTACGCCACCGGGGCCTCCATTGCCACCGGGGCCTCCATTGGTGCCTTCGCAGCCGCAGGTAGCGCCGGGGCCACCGGGGCCACCTTGTCCGCCCGTACCGCCCGTGCCACCCGTACCGCCTGTGCCGCCTGCACCGGATTGGGTCATGATCGTAAGGACGCCCGGCGCGCCGGTAATGCCGGTCGTAACAACGATCGTAGCCGACAGGCTCGGCTTGCCATCGCCGCCGGGATTGCCGACATATCCGGTGCCACCGGTGGCGCCTGTGCTGCCTTTGCCGCCCGCACTACCGGCAATACCCGGACTCGAACAGGTGCCATTGGAGCCAGCGCCACCAACGCCGCCCGTGCCACCTCCGGTGCCTGCCGTACCTGCAATACCCGTCACGCCCAGAATAGCGATGTCGTAATTTACATTCGGCGGTGGCGCTCCGTTGCGAATAACGTTGTCGACAGTGAATTGCAACGGGGTATTTTTGATAAAAATGGATGACCCTGCTTCCATCGTCAGGGTGCCGAGGTTGACGATCATGACATTCAGCGATTCGCCAAGATCCCAGGGGGAATTGATGGTTTTGTTCAGTGCAGATATCGCCGTGACGTACATGGGGAACAGGTGTTTCGTGCGTTCGCGATCCATGGCGTCCAGGTCTGCATCTCCATAAATAAATGCGGTCACGCGGGCGAGAATACCTGTTTCAGAACCATCACTCGCAGGGTCGGGCAATGGGCCTAATCTTGTGAAAATAGCCTCCGCGCGCTCCTCCCTGACATCTGGCGGCGCGCCATCGAGCAACAGTGTACGCAGGCAATCTATATCGTCCACTTTGATAGTGGATGTAATTTCTGCGCCGCTCTCCAGTGCTTCAATGGAATGTCCGAGCGCTCTGGCGCGGTCGTGAAAGGTGCTTTTCATGATAAAAGCCGTTTAAATGGTTATAATTTTTCGTTTAAAAAAATGGCAGGTGCGGGGCGTTCTCTTCCCGGGCGGCCATGTTTACCGTTCATACCCGTCGCGCCATCCTGCGCCTGCTCCGACACACCCATACCTCCTGTGCCTGCCTGCCCGCCCTGGCCACCCTGACCACCTTCACCCGGCAAGGCCGGCAAAGCGATTCGGGAAACCTTCGTTTCATCTGCGGGTTTTACGTTGATATAAATATTGGACGACAACCCGCCGTTGCCCCCATTTCCGCCCTGGCCGCCATCGCCACCCTGGCCACCACTGCCGCCAAGCCCATCCGGAATGACAGCCGTCAGCGTAACAGCGCCGCGTGTTCCATTTCCGCCATTTCCACCGTTCCCGCCCTGGCCGCCATTTCCACCGTTCCCGCCCTGGCCGCCTTTTGCCATCACCACCAGGTGGCCATCTATGTTGCGGATGGCCAGTTCCGTGAGTTTGCACATACCACCGTTTCGGCCGCGTTTGCCATCGGCGCCACGTTCGCCGTTTTGGCCATTTGTTCCATTCAAGTCGCCCGGCTGAACCGCCTGTTGCAGCACCGGGCCCAACAGGCTTTGCGACAGCATCAAGGTTTTTCCATCCTGGCCGGAAGCCCCGGCGTCGCCAGCCTGGCCGTCCGCGCCGTCCATCGGGCCATGCCCGCCATCTACGGAAAACGGGGTAGGTAAAATGCCGATGTGACATGCGGTTTTTCCTGCTATTGGGCTGCAAATCATTTGCTGACAAAGCATGGAAAACACATTTCCCTGCACAATAAGTGTAGCGCCCGGCTCGAACACCAGCGTGCCGACATTCAGGGTGACATACAGTTCCTCCATGTCGTCGAGCCCCCATACATCGCCCCGAACACTCAGATCCCACACTTGCCCGGCGGGAATAACTTTGTGCCACACCGACACCACTTTGGCATGCAGCGGGAGGTGATTACCCAGCCCGTGCGCGTCGGAATCGGGCATTACATCGCCGGTCATCACGGCTGCTTCTCCCCGGTCGTGCATGCCCTGCCCCAGGCGGCGCCGCGCCAGCACAGATTCATGAAAAAAAGTAGCCTTGCGGGCTTCCTTTTGTTCTGCGCTGGCATACGACAGTTTGTAGGCGGCTTCTTCCAGATTGGGCACCGTGATGTAGGTACATATTTCTGCACCCGAGCGGAGCATATCGAGGTCATGCCCCAGCCGACGAGCCCGGTCGGCGAATTCATCCCACCATTCGTGTTGTGTATCGGGAATACGGTTCATGGCGCTGGGATGCATGGTTCTGTTGTTGTTGTGTCGGGATACAAAATTGAGTGCGCCAATGCACGACCTCTTTCGGCAGATTCGCGCACCCAGTCAGGCAACGGATTAAATTGAAGTATATGTTCAAAGGATGAAAGGGATTCTGCCGTACGGCCGATGCCGCAGGCGCACACCCCGTGTTCGAGGGCCATTAAATATTCGTACACCGGTTTTTCAATAAAAAGTCTGTCTGTAGCAGGATAACTTATCGGGTGCGCCATTTGGCTAAAAAAATGGTACCCCATGCGATAGTTTTCCGTTTCCCTGTAATGTTTAATGATCTGATATACAGGCTCCAGCCTCGAAGGCCGGGCTGCATGGGCTTCCAGAAATGCTTCCAGCACAAAAGGCCATTCGGCGCCACTTTGCTGCAGCATCATTCCAACCTGATACTGCGCATACCAGTGCTCTTCCTGCCATCCGACCCCTCCGGCAATGCGTTCGCGGTACCAGTGCAGCGCTTCGGCTGGCCTGCCAATATCGCGATACGACTGAGCGAGGTAAAACATGCTCCGCAAGTCTCCCGGCGTTTGTTGCAAGGCATCGGTCAGCAATTGAATATCGCGCTCATATTTGTCGGCACGCATGCCGCCGTCGGCCAGGTGATAAAGGCTGAGTTCGGGAAGAAAACCCCAGGTGTGGGCAGTATCTGCATATAGATACTCGTGTGTCACGCCGACATATTGCCAGTGATGGCCACCCGACAACAGCATGGGCTGGGTATAATCCAGCGGACCTTCGTATCGGATTTCATAATAATCCAGGTGCAATTTGTGCTTGAAATCGCCCTGCACGCGCACGACCATATCAGCGTCCATAATCAGCAGGTAATCGGCTTTTTCCCGAGCCATTCCCAGCACCTGTGTGCGGTTGTGGCCAAAATTTACCCATTCCACCCGATGCAGTTCGCCCGGAATGCCAGTCAGGTTGTCGAGCACAATGGCTGGTGTAGCATCCGTAGAGCCGGTATCGCAAATAACCCAATAATCGATCAGGCTACGCACCGACTGCAAGGCGCGGGCAAGCACTTTTTCTTCGTTTTTAACGATCATACACAGGCAAATGCGCGGGGTAGTCATCATATGCATTACAGGTCTTTTACATATCGTACGGAAAACACGCTTGGCAATGGATAGGTATTGCCGAGCAATATCATTTTTCGGCTGCTGCTGAATAACGCAAAATAGGCATTGGAAGGATCCGACTCGCTGGATGTCCAGAAATAGCCGGCGTTGCCGTTGTCAGT
This sequence comes from Saprospiraceae bacterium, assembly GCA_016787415.1. Classification (GTDB taxonomy): domain Bacteria; phylum Bacteroidota; class Bacteroidia; order Chitinophagales; family Saprospiraceae; genus M3007. The sequence goes on from JAEUUT010000159.1 coordinate 14,211, forward strand.
AAAATTGCCGTTTATGCCTGTTCCCCAGCCGCCCAGCGGAGCATTGAACCCGCCATCGTGGCAGCAGATCAGGGCATCGTACGCATCGGGGAATGTATTTACCAGCGCTTGCCAGTCGTCTTTTGAAGGCAGGCGCCAGCCGGGCGGCAGGTTTTTCTGGGCGCCCGCCCAGGTGTATAAGCGACCGAATTTCGTTTCATTGCTTCCGTCATTGTTGTAAAAACAAGACTGGTCGCCCGCATCATAATCCAGGTTCTGAGCCATCCAAATCTGGTTTCCCACCTGCACGGTCGAGTATGTTTTGTTGTCGCGGGGGTCATTAAACACCTCCGAATGAATAAAAACCGTGAATTGCAGGCTGTTGAGGTAGCCACCGTAGCCGTCGAACGTTTGCAAAGTAAGAAACACCGGCGTATCGGTAGTGACACCTGGAATATTGACCGTAGCCATATCATACTGAACAGGCGTAGCGGCAGAGTATTTTTTCGAAACAGGGCTGATACCTGGGAAACTGGTAATGAGATTGACAGAAGCCACATTGAACAAAGTCCAGCGAAGATTGATCGGTACGGGTTGTTTCGCGCTGAACACATTGGCTATGGGATTGAGGCCGAAAAAACCTACAGCGCCCCGTGTAGGCGGCGGGGCTTGTTTTACAATGTCCAGGATGAACGTCTCATCGTCATACGGCGTAGTATCATCCTTGTAAAAGTTTTTGAACACCACCGTCATCTGGGTATGTCCGATGGGCGTTTCCGATACGATCTGGCTGAATTCGAAGGTGATATTGGCCGAGTCTCCGGTGCCCAGAATGCCCGGCACGTTCTTGCTGGGTTGAAGCAACCATTTCGGGTGGCTTTCATTGGCGGGCACGGCCGACCACACATTGTTCTGGCTGATGGGAATGCTGGCCTGAATATTCCAGGCAGAGCCTGTCTGCGGCGCTTTTTTGTCGTTGTCGGGCGCCAGGGCGCCGGAGGTTTGTCCATACACGAAAGTCACAATCACTTCCAGCTGTTTGGGCCATGCATTTTTGCCATTGTAAAAAGGCACCGTACCCTTATTTTTGATATTGAGAAATATAGAGTTGTACAAGGGATCGCCGGCAGACGAGACATAAATACTGCCCTGACTGTCTACCGAAATCTCCATAAAATCGGTGAGTTTGGCTTTTCCGGCAGGGGGACTAATCAGGCTCAGCGGAGCGGGTGTTTGCACCTGTGCGGGCGCTTTACCCATGTTGACCGGGTTGATTTGCACATAATCCGTATCGGCGTCATGGCTGCTGGTGGCATTGGTGATGTTAAACTGGATACTCGTGCCATTGGCCCACACACTGGCATTGGCGCCTGCATAAGTCAATGCGAGCCACTCATTGGCGGTGTCAACGGCAAAATTCCAGTCGGCCAGTGCGATTTTCATATTTCCCAAATCGCCCGGCGCATAAAATTCGGGCATCAGGATTTGCAACACCGATGACTTGGGCGTCAGCGGAATGTCGAAGCCCATGTTGTTGGT
>JAEUUT010000167.1 GCA_016787415.1 Saprospiraceae bacterium
CGAGGCGAAAACAGGAAAATTTTATTTCCAGCGAGGCAAATTTCGCAGTCGGATGCGGGCTATCCGGCGAGAAATTTAACGAAACTGCAAATAAAATTTTTCGTTTGCAGCCCGGCAAGAGAAATCTCAACATACTCTAAGCCCTCCGAAACGGTCATTCAGCCCCTCCAAACCGTTGTTCGGAGCTATCTGCTGCTCCGAAATCGAAGCACAGCACTCTCCCTGCAACCATTGGTACATTGCACTGACTTTCAATCTTGTTTCGAGGCGCTCCTTGAAACACTTATCTTTGTCTACAAACGCACTGTACCATGACGCTCCGCTGTATCATTGTGGAAGACGAGCCGCTGGCCGCCGAAATACTCGCCGAATACATCGGCCAGACCCCCTTTCTCCAACTCACACACATCTGTAATGACGCCATTCAGGCGCTCGATGTGGTGCGTCAGCATCCGGTCGACGTTATTTTTCTCGACATCAACCTGCCCAAACTCAGCGGACTGGAGTTTCTAAAAACCCTCTTGCACCAGCCGCGGGTAATTGTCACCTCTGCTTACCACGAATTTGCCGTGCAAGGCTTCGACCTGCATGTGACCGACTACCTGCTCAAACCCATCGAGTTCAGCCGCTTTTCCAAAGCAGTCAATAAACTCCTGCAACCCCACCGGCAGTCGGATCAGACGTCGGCCGCCAAAAACTCCGTGCCGCCCATTCGCCCTTACTATTTCTTCATGGTGAACAAACGCTCGGTAAAAATTTACCTCGATGAAATTCTTTTTATCGAAAGTCTCAAGGATTCCGTGAGCATCGTTACCAAAACAAAAGCGTACAACACCCACTACCAGCTCGGCGAACTGGAAGAACTCATGCGTTCGGACAATTTTCTGCGTATCCATCGCTCTTTCCTCGTGGCGGTTGATAAAATCGAGTCGTTTTCGGCAGCCGAAGTGGAAATCGCCGGCCGTGTGCTGCCGATCGGAAGAAGCCACAAGTTGTATGTGATGGATCGGCTGGGTAGACAGAGTTAAAGTCAAGGGTCTTCCCTCGCAAGGTGTTCAAAATTCAGTTGGAGGTCTATCCTTTTATGACCTTCAAATACTGCCGTTTCCCACTTTTTTCAATAGTAATCAGGTAAAGCCCCGGCGTCCAGTCGGCCGTTTCCAGACGAATCGGTGTGCTGCCTGGCTGTTGCAAGGTGTGTTGCATTTGCCCAGCTGCGTTGCATATCTGAATATTTTCTACGGGCTCCTGTGCAGCAGAATACAACACCAGATAGTCGCCCGCCGGATTGGGTGCAGCCGTCCACTCCGAATGTGTCGAAAGCACGGTAGTACTCGTGGTAACACCGTTCAGGGTATATTGACTAAAAAAACGCCAGATTTCCTTGCTGGCGCTAAAATCCTGGTTGGTGACGCCGATGATAAAAAACGCGCCAGGCCAGGTGTGTCCGCCTCCTATGATTTTGTAATGTTCCACGGTACTGCCTGCATCGCCGCCGCTGTACACATAGTGTTCCGCTGTACAGTTGTCGGAAGTACTGATATTGGGAACATTGCTGACGGCAGGCGTGGGATTGCAGTTGTTGAAATCCACCCAGGCATTTACCAGATCGGGTGTGGCGGACATCGACAAAGGGATACCGTTGTAGGGTACCACATTGTCGGCAGTACCGTGAATTTCCATGACCGGCACAGGGTGTTGCGGGCTGCAGGCGGCAAGTTTGAAAGGCGACATGCTACCCGTTACCGAAGCGATGGCTGCGATGCGTTCGTTGAGTTCGCAGGCTAAGGAATAACTCATAAAACCGCCGTTGCTCATGCCGGTAGCATATATACGCTCGGGGTCAATATTCCAGGTGGCTGATAAGGTGTCGATCAGGTTGCGAATAAAGCCAACATCATCTACCGTAGCGCCATTGCCGAAGGTGTTCCAGAAACGTTCGCCCTGGTTGTCGAAGGTGCCGTTGGGGTGTACAATCAGGAAATTGGCTGTATCGGCAATGCCCCTGAAATCTCCATAGAACTCCTGTTCCAGGTTGTTGGAACCGTATCCGTGCATATTGATGACCAGCGGCACGGCTGTATTGCCTGTATATGCAGCGGGTTGGTACAAACGGTATTCGCGGGTGAGGCCGCCACTTTGGATGGCGCCGACGATGTCCGTTTGCGCCATGATGGCAGAGACAAGGCTCAGAAAAAAAACGGTGCTGAGGATTCGGACCATGGATGTATCAATGGATGAAAATGGGGTTATGACAACATTTTGGGCAGGAAGTTTAACAGGTAGCAAAGCATGTACGCTAAATTACACATCTCCCGCCCAGCGCGAGGCTGAACGTGTTTTTTTTCAGCACATCAATGCTGCCGCTTTGATAATCGATGGCTGCCGGGAATTGTAATTGCAGGTACAGGCTGGCGTCTGGCGTGAAATAGTACTGTCCGCCAATGCCATATTGAACCCTGCTGAATGTTTTGTTCAAAAAACCGGGCGTTACCTTGTTGAAGGAGCCTTCGTAGGTAAAACTGCCATACAGATATGTTTTACTGCCATGCCCCAGTCGCACCACCGGATACAGGCCCAGCGGCACACTGAATGTAGTTTGGCGTCGAAAATCGTTTTTGAAAAAGAGGTTGCCGCCTGCTGTAGCGAACGCGTAAAACAGCGGCGACAATTGCTGGTAAAACGCTACCTGAAGTTGTGCGAACGTGCGATCAAATCCCGATACCTGTTTGGCCAGATTATCCTTGATGGTCGGAAAAAACACCCCGGCCTGTACCGTCAGTTCGGGCAGGCGTCGGATAGGAATGGCGCGGGCATACACGCCCAGCGTGGCTACATTTCTGTACACCTGGGATTGATCGTCATCTCCCTTGAATACTGAAAACGGCCCGCGATCCTGCAAGCCGTCTTGGCGGTTGTGGGCAAAAAGGGCTGAAACGCCCAGGTTCAGTCGATTGTATTTATCGACGCCATAACCCACCTGCAACACATGGTAGAGGTCGGAAAAACGGAAGGTATCGACACTCCCGTTAATTTCCTGTCGAAAGGTCAGGGTACTGAGTTGGTTGAACAAGGCCACTTCAAAGCGGCCATGGGCCACTACAGAGGGCGAAAGTCCCGGGCTGATGATGAGCAGGCTGTCGATGCGCTGGGCATGGAGGGAAGTTGCAATTCCGGAAAGGAAAAGGAAAATACAGAGGGTAAAGGGCTTCATCATGATTTTGCTGTTGGGTGAACAGTACAAAAACGATGGGCGCGCAGGGTTAGTATTTTTGCCAATTGGTAATCAGTGCAAAGGATTTGTTCGGCTACGAGGGGCGTAGCCGAACAAATTCATCGTACGCCACTGATTGGAAATCGGAAATCTACAACGTCCCTCTCAGCGCCTTATTTCCACACAAAACTCAGCACCGAATACGCCTGAATATCCAGCGTCGCAACGCCTTCCGGGCTTTTCACGTTGAATTGCCGGGCGGCATCCTGGTTGTTCATGACCACCAGCACCCTTGAGCCATCGGGGTTTTTAAAGGCCACATTGTCTAGGTTTTGAGCGGAAAGATCGGTAGAGGCGATGCGCACAGCGCCTTTCCGGACAAAGCGGCTGAGGTGCCCGAGCGAGTAATAGTCGATCGTAGGCTCGTAGGTGCCGTTTGAACGAACTGTGACAACTCCCCGGCAGTCCATGCAGCCGCCATTGGTAGGGCCATTGTTTTCATCGAGCGCGAGGTTCCAGAGCAGCACGCAAGTAGCCCAGTTGCGCATATTGCCGATGAACAGGTTTTTGAATTTCCACATCAGATCATCACGCCAGGGGCCGCTCCAGCCCCCGCTGGAACATTCGGTGAAATAGATGTTTTTATCCGGATGGGCATCGTGTACCTTGCTCTGATTGGCCACATCGCCACCGTAGCAATGGAATGCCGAGCCGTCTACATATTTTCTGGCAATAGAATCGTCCAAAATACTGATCGGATAATTCGGGTGGTCCCAGTTGTGGTCGTACACCACCACTTTGGTATCGATACCTGCTTCCGCAAACTTGGGGCCCAGGTAATGTTTGATAAAGTCGCGTTGCTCTTCGGCCGTCATGAGCATGCCCGGATAACCTTTGGGCTCAAATTCGGGTTCGTTTTGAATGGTAATAGCCGAAATTTTTACGCCTTCCGAGCCAAATCCACGGATATACTGGATAAAATAGTTGGCAAAAGCCGGTTGAACACTGGGTTTGAGTTTGCCGCCAATCATGCTGCCACTGGTTTTCCATCCGGCCGGCGCGCTCCAGGGTGACCCCATCACTTCGATATCGGGGTTGATGGCGAGGGCTTCCTTGAGCCTGGGAAGGAGCCTTTGCCGGTCCGGGTCGATCGAAAAATATTTCAGTTTGGTATCGGTCTCTCCTTCCGGTGGCGCGAGGTAAGAGTAGGTGTGGGTGGAAAAGTCGCTGGCGCCAATGCTCATGCGCAGGTACGAAATGCCGATACCATGCTCGTGACTGAACAACGAATCCATCACTTCCTTGCGGCGCTGGTCGTTGAGGTGGTGATCCAGGATATATGCCGATGAGCCGGTCATGGTAGCCCCGAATCCGAGAATTTTCTGGTATTCAACAGATGGGTCCACCTCGATTATGGTAAGTTTGGAGTCGCCCTTTTTTTTGAATGGTATGGTAGCAACTGGTTGCAGCCGAACAGTACCGTCGCCGGTGGTAAGCCAAACCTTGCCGGTATGTTGTTCGGGCGGGTCGACAGGGCCGGGCGTAAAGGCGCACAGCAGCACAAAGGTCAGGAGGCCGATCAAAGCGCCCTTCAACGATAAATATTGCATAAATAGGAACAACCGGTTAGATGTTTCTTGCATTTTCGGTGGCCAAAATACGGCTACTAAAAGCAATAACCAAAGCCCAGGCTTGCTCCCACGTATGCAACGCTCCTTCCCGATTCTCCAAATATAAGGTGTGACCTGTCGGGCGTACGGCCACCCATCAGCACTTCCGGGTTGAAGAAAAATCCTCTTGGGCCAGTGTAGCAATAGCCTAACCCCAAAGTCACAATTTTATCAAAGGATGTTGTTGCGTTACTTGTATTAAACAAACCCCAGTACTGAATATCGGCACAAAACCAGGAGGTAGGGCCGCCCATATAGAGTTTCGGACCGAGGTGAAAGGCAAAATCAATGTCATCTGCCAGCGGAGGAGTAAGCCCTGCTACCGCTCCAATCCGCATTCTTTTGGAAGGGAACGAGAAGAAAGCGCGTTCATAATTCAGGGAGACAAGGCCAACACCATCCTCTCTTTCTGCTGGCGAAAACATAATAATTCCCTGTAAGGAAACAGCCTGGTTGCGCAGACGGGGTAATTCCTGTTTTTGCGCCGAGAGGGTCAAAAAACAGCAAAACAGCAAGGAGGTGATCAGTGTAATTCGCATAGGAGCATCTTTTACAGGTGAAAAATTCAGTTTTGGGAAGAGAGGGTCTTCTCATTGAAATTTTCCTGTAAAGGAAGAGCAGATGCTCTATACATTTTCAGCGACTTGCGCTTCTAGTAGATATAAATTAATTGAATATCAAGTTATAAGGTATGCCTGCAAACCGCATTGAGGCCGTCTCATAAGTACTGGCCAAATAGAAGGTGGGATATTTTATTTGGTTGGGATGCCAGACCTTCCAGGTTTTTAAAACCTGGAAGGTCTATAGGCGCCAGAAGTAGAATAAAATTTCTTATTCTTTTCAAAGTCATTACTTATGAGACAGCATTAATGCAACGCCGCGCACTTACTTCGCCCCAATCAACCCCTTGTTTTCCTGTGCAGCCAGGCGCTGGAACGACTCATAACCGCAGTCCAGGAAGGCTTTATACACTTTCGGGTCGTGGCCTTCGCGGTAGTCGGTGGGTTTGTTGAGCAGGGTTTTGCCGTCGTTGTGCATCAGCACATAGTATGGTTGTGCGCTCACGTCGAAGTTATTGACCTGAAAAGAACTCCATTTGCTACCTACGGTGCGCAGTTTTTCGCCTGTTTTGGGGTCGAGCAGGTAAGCAAAATCATTTTCCGGGAACAGGCGTACTTTTTCATCTACATACAGCGACACCACCACGTAGTCGTTGCGAAGCCGGTCGATGATGCCGGGCAGCGGCCATACGTTTTCTTCCATTTTGCGGCAATTGACGCAGCCGTGTCCGGTGAAGTCGACAAACAGCGGTTTGTTCTGGCGTTTGGCTTCGGCCAGCGCTTCGTCGAAATCGTGGAAGCAGTCCAGGCCTTGCGGGCATCCCGGGCCGTCGTGGTGTTTTTGTTTGTTGTTGGCGTATTTGTAGCTGTAATGCACCGGCGGCGCCAGTCCGCTCAGCAGCGACAGCGATTGGTATTGCACACCACCCCAGGCTACGTATATGGCAAATGCCAGCGATGCAAGGCCGATAGACAGGCGCCCGGGGCCGGGGCGGCCGCTGTTGCCTTTCCAGGGGATGATGCCAAACTGGTACAGCGCCAGCACCAGGGCGATGATAAACCACAGAGCCAGGAAGGTTTCAAAACGCAGCAAACCCCATTGTTCCACCATGTCGGCAGTGCTCAGAAATTTGAATGCCAGCGCCAGTTCGACCAGGCCCAACGTGATCTTTACGTTGTCCATCCAGCCGCCCGATTTGGGCAGCGTATTGAGCCAGCCGGGGAACATGGCAAACAGGCCGAACGGCAACGCCAGCCCCAGCCCGAAGCCAAACATGCCAATAGCAGGTTTCATGGGAATAAAGCCCAGCAGTGAAGCGCCAGCATTGCTGCGCGCGGCTTCCACCAGCAGCGTACCCACGATGGGGCCTGTGCAGGAAAAAGATACCAGCACCAGCGTAAACGCCATGAAAAAGGTGCCGATCAGGCCGCCGCGGTCGGCCATTTTATCACTTTTATTTACCCAGGAAGAGGGCAATGTAATTTCATAAAATCCAAAAAACGAAAACGCAAACACCACCAGCAATACAAATACCACGAGGTTGAAGTACTTGTTGGTGCTCATGTCATTCAGCGCCGTAGGGCCCAGTGCTGCGGTAACGGCAGAACCCAGCGCAACAAAAATCAGCACGATGCTGGCAGCATAAATGAAGGCATTGCGCAGACCTGTTTTGCGGTCTTTCGAACGTTTGACGAAGAAACTGACGGTCATCGGAATCATCGGAAACACGCAGGGCGTGAGCAGCGCAATCAGACCACCGAGGAAACAAAACAGGAACAAAGACACGAGCGAAGCGCCATCGCTGCTACCTTCCGACACCTCGGCATTGCAATTGCCAACAAACTGAGCGGCATTAATGTCCGGGCGTTTGGAATGAAAAACACCTTTGAAATTGGGGTCGGCAGACTCCACAATCCGATCCTCCGTGGTTTCCGGCGTGGTGGTGGCAGGAGGTGCATCTGCAGGAGCGGATGCCTGATCCGACACGCCATTTTCTTTTGTAGCAGGCGGAACAGCCCCTGATTTGCCGTCGCTTGCGTTGCCGCAATTGGCCAGCGCCGGGAGTTTGAACGAAAAATCGGCGTCCTTGGGAGGCAGGCACATTTCATCGTTGCACACCATGAAGTTGAGGTAGCCTGTGATGGGTTTCGATGGGTCGGTGACCGCCACACGCTGCGTAAGTATCGCCTTGTGTTTGAACTTGGTGAGTTTCATATCAAACACGTTGTCGTGTACCGTGATAATTTCACCGCCTTCCTTGGCTTTCCCTACAAGTTTGTAGCCGGGGCCGGGACTGAATGTGATCGTTGTCGGCACAGGACCTTCATCACTTTCCAGAAATTGCGAATAGGTAAACCAGCCGTCGTCAATGGCGCCTGTAAAAATCAGGTCAACCTGGCAATTGCCAGCATCTTTGGCAGAAAACGACCATTTTACCGGATTTTGAGCCGAAGTGGAAAGAGCCGACAACAAGAGCGGCAGCAACAGCAAAGAGTACAGTTTTGTGCGCAACATCGATCTATAATTTTTGGACTACAAAGGAACAGCGATTTCGCCGCTTGTTTCGCCATTACACCAGTTTTAAAAGAATATTAACCGAGTGTTTTGTCCGTCGGAAGCCAAATACACCGAATTTTTTCCTGGAAACGAGATTGGAAATACTGTTTTTTTCAAAAACCGGATGGCGCATGTGGCTCGCTTTGGCACCAAAAAAGGGCCGGTAAGGAGCGCATGGCAGAAAGTATTTGGTGTGATGTTGACTGGAAACAGGGCCATTACTTGCTCTTTGCCCGCCGGTAAAATTGCGGCGCGGAATACCTGACTATTCCCTGGTAATTCCGTATTTCCAGGATTGCGGCCACGCCATCGAGGCAAATGGACAGGCGGCCAAGGCGTGCATCCCAGTACCAGGATTGTTGTAGTTGTATCTTACGGAAAAGGCTGGGATCGACGTCATTGTGTACCACCGCTACGCGGGCCTCCTGCGTCTCTGCATCAAAGGTGACAATCGTATCAGACGATGCCGTTACTTGCCTGCGCTGTTTGGGCGTCATAAGTTGGTGGTTATCAGGCGTATAAAGCGGAATCTTTGGATTGTTGTGCAATGCTGAGACTTGATGTTCCATGGGGCGCTGAAACCCCTCGCTTACCTTGACCATCTTCAGGCCATCCAGCATCAGCGACGGGCTGTTTATCCTTTTGGCCCAAACGATGTGGCTCGAATGCAGGTTTTGCCGTTTGTTATCGGGCCGAAACCAGAATATCGGGCGCAGAACAGTGGAGCCGTCCCGTTCATTTTTGACTGCCATGAGGGGCGCAATGGCCTCGACGGTAGTGCTCCATTGCGACTTTTTCCGATGATATGCCAGCACCTGCCGCAGGCGCCAGGCTTTGATAACCCGAGCAGGCCGGACGGGCATTTCTACCACTGCACCCCTGCCTTCCGGCGTTTGTGTATCTACCACCAACACCGTATCAAAATAGGAATATGCCTCCTGCAAGCGCAGTGGCTTCTGACAAGAAGGGTCTTTGAAAATGGGCATGCGCTCGTTTTTCGCAGCCTCCCACACCAGTTCGGCCAATTGGCATGCCTCATTGGGCGAATTACGCAGCAGTTTCAACAACACATTACCAGAATCCTTCCCGGATTCCAGCGAGGCATTGTCCACAATCCAGTCCTGTTCTATTTCGGCCGCCCATACGATGTCTGGATTTTTTAAAAAGCCGGATTGGGCATGGAGTGTGTGGTAGCACAACAAAAAGACGGGTAAGAAGCGCATGACAGGAAGTATTTGGTACTACAGTGACAGAAAACTTGGTATTATTTACCTTTCGCACGCCGGTAAAACAGCGGCATCGTGTACCTGTAATTTCCGTCGTTGCCCAATACGTCGATCAGGGCGCCCGCGACGTTGAGGCAGATGGATAATTGATGTTTGCGTTCGTCCCAATACCAGTTTTGGATTAGGCGCAATTTGCGTACCTGGCTGGCATTCAGTTCATTGTGTACCACCTGAATGGTTTCTTCATACGTTTCCGGGTCAAATGTAACAACGGTATCCGTGCGCGAAATCATTTCCTGTCGTTGCTTGTCTGTCAGCAGCGGCTCGTTGTCGTGGCCATAAAAAGGGATTTTGAAATTGTTGCCCAGCGTCCGTATCTGGTGTTCCATAGGCCGCTGAAAGCCGTCGGTCACTTTCACCAGTTTCAGGTCGTCCAGGATCAATTGCGTGCGGGGGCCGCGATTGACAACCTGTTTGGCCCATACAACGTGGTTGGAATGCAGGTTTTGCCGTTTGTTGTCGGGCCGAAACCAGAAAAGCGGGCGCAGTCCGATGGAGTCGCCGTTGCTGTTTTTGACGGTAAAAAGCGGGGCAATGGCTTCCACTGTTGTGCTCCAGCGGGCATCCTTGCGGTGATAAGCCAGCACCTGCCGAAGCCGCCAGGCTTTGAATTCATATAAAGGCATCGGCTCTACCCATACGATTGCTTTCTTCTCTTCATACGTCTCCGGATCGAACGTGACAATGGTATCCTTGCCCGGATAAATGTTTTCAATAGCCAGCGCTTGCTGACACAAAGGATCTTTAAAAACGGGGAGTTGCCCGTTCATAGCCGCCTGAAACACCAGATCGGCTAAGTAAGCGCTCGACCAATACGCCTCGTTTTTAGAGGTGCGGAGCAGTTTCAGCGTCGTAATCCCCGAATCCCATTCGGCCTCGAGGGAAGTGACATCCACAATCCAGTCCTGCTCCAGTTCGGCCGCCCACACGATATCGGGGTCTTTCAAAAAATCGGATTGAGCAGACAGGGGTGCAACGTACAGGAGAAAAAATAAGATGGGGAAGATACGCATGGCAAACGAGTTGGTTGGATGCCAAAACGAAGAAAGTCTGTGTTTGTGTTTTTGTGTTTTGGTTTTTTTGTGTTTTGGAGGTGCGTTGCTCTTGGTATTTGTTGGCACTCAAAAAATAATAATGAGGCGCTCAAACAAAAGTCAAGAGCAACGCACCTCCAAAACACAAAAAAACCAAAACACAAAAAAACACTCACTCTCCATACCGATAATCCACCGTCACTCCGCCTGCTTCCAGTGCCCCGTTTTCCACTTTCATTTTTTTGCTGGCAGGAATCAGCACCAGCACACGTGCCTGATTGGCAGGAATGGAGAAGCGGAAAAGGCCGCTCGCACCTTTTTGCACCACGGTACGGCTCACGGTATCATATACATCCACTTTGGAGGCGCCGAGGTCGGTTTGCACCCATTTGTTTTCGCTGTAGGGGTTGAAAAACAGCCAGGTCGGGTAGGCTTTCCCCTTGCGGTAAAAATCGGTGGCGCGGCAGTCGATTTGCAATATCTGGGCCACATCCGTTTTTTGAATCGTGCCGCCGAACAGCCCGACATGGCCGCTGCCGTATACGGAAAACATCGTTTGCTGCGGCATTCCCTTTTCCCACAGCGGGCCGTCGCCCTGCGCAAACGGCGTGATGCCTTTAAACTGCGGGTACACCGATTCCTTGATAATGCCTTCGTAGGCGATTACATTTTTGGTAACGACCTTGTGCTGCGGAATGGCCTGCAACGAATCGGGCATTTCATACGGATAGCAAAAACGGGCAGCATTGGAGGCGTTGAGCGCCCATTTGCCCACCGCACGGGCATACCGCTGGTCGTAGCGCACGAGGGCCGACATGGGCATCATCAGGTCGAAAGTGTTCATCAGAAAGCCGTAGCCGCCGTTGTGAACGGTACTGCCCGCGAGCCCGCCGATGTCGTAGCCGCCCCAGTTGCCAGTGAGTACGCCCCAGCCTTCGCGGCCCACGGCGTCGCCGTTGAAGGTCCAGTTGAGGAAACGCAGAATATCGTAGTTGGTGCCTGCTTCCTCATTCATACGAGCGCCCACGTAGGCTGCAATGGGCATCATGGCCTCGTAGAAACGGTTTTCTTTCTGGTTGTACAGCACATTCATGGCATTTTTGGCAGCGCGTAGGTATTTTTCATCGCCAAATTTCACCCAGGCTGAATACAGGATGAACGCATAACCGCCCGCCACATCTTCCTGCGTAGGGATGTGGTTTTTGCCGGGTTGCATATTTTTGAAATCGAAATAGGAATAACTGTAACTGTTGCCCATGATCGAATCGGAGCGATAAAACTGCTCGGCAATGGTGCGCTGTATCATCCGAAAATCTTTCACATCGGGGTACAAGTCAGCCACGCACCAGAACAGTACGTTGTTGTGTACCTCGTACCAGAAATCGTTGCCATAGCCGCCGCCGATATGAGCGCCTTTATTGGTGAAGTCCATGACGACATTCCAGCCGTTGTCGCGGTTGAAATAGTTGCGGAGCATCTTCACATAGTTGTGCCCATCTTGGCGGCTTTTGTCGATACCCACCAGCGAAGCGCCGAGCACTGCACCGAGCGCACCGAGTGCTTCGTGGTTTTCGCCGTTGTTGACGGCAGCGCCCATGCGGATGTCGGCAAGGGCGGTGTAAATGCCAAAAGTGGTGTCGGGGAAATTGCGGCCCATGGCGTCCCACCAGATGAGTGGCAGAAATTCCCCTTTTTGAGAAAAATCGAACACATAGCGATCGAAATCCCGTGCCGTTTGTTTCCAGTCGCGGTAGGAATATGGTTTGGGGTGATTGGGCATTTGCTCCACCCTCGGAATGGCACGTTGTGCAACGGGGCCTGCGGCTGGTGGCAAATGCTTGTTTGTGGTGCAGGAAACCAGCGTTAAAACAAACAGAAACAGAACTTTATTCATAATTTTTTTTTGTATGACACAAGCAATTGATCGACTTTCTTCTTTCTGGAAATGGGTAATCGCCGTCGCCCTGTGCGAGGCTACTGGTATTGTGAGCGCGCTGCTCTCGCAAACATATATGAACGTGTGGTTCGACAACCTGAACAAGCCCACATGGAATCCGCCGAGTTACATTTTCGGGCCGGTATGGACTTTTTTGTATCTGCTCATGGGCACGGCATTGTGGCTGGTATGGAAAAGCAATGCACCAGAACTGGAAAAGAAAAACGCGGAATGGATGTTTGCATTTCAGTTGTTTCTCAATTTCTGGTGGTCGATCCTGTTTTTCCGCTTCCATTCGCCGGGTCTGGCTTTTGCCGAAATCATCCTCCTGCTCGGGGCCATTTTTATAACCATGCTGCGGTTTGCACCTATTTCGCGCCTGGCATCGTGGCTCATGGTTCCTTACATATCGTGGGTGAGTTTTGCATCCATCCTCAATTACACGATCTGGGTGATGAATCGGTAAAACACGTCAGAAGGGGCCGAAACCCCTCCCGACGCAGTCAACTATATATTCAAACTAAACTCATAACCGAATCGATGCCGGCGAAAACTTCGCCGACAAGTTCAAAAATACACTTCCCATGAAAACGATCCCTTTTGCAATATTTCTGATGCTCTTCTTCACCGCCTGCATGAGCAAAGGCGAACCCAGTGTCAACTCCGCTCCGCCTTCTGACAAGGCTGCAGCCGACTTCCCACACCCGGAACAACAGGGTAAAGCATTTTCCATTAGTACGGAAGCCTTTTACCAGGCTACCCTTCCTTCCACCTCCACACCCGGCCGCGTGCTGAGTCTGCGGCTTACTCCAGATGGCAATGCACTGCTCACAACCGACAACATGGACGAAAGCCGCCCGGTGGCCGACAAAGGCACCTGGACTACCCTCGACAACGGTCACCTGTATCTCGACCTGAAACGCGTGGACGGAACGGACAGCACCCAAATGGAGTTCGAACCCGATGGCGACAAACTGGTGTATGAAGGCACAGATTTTGGCACTGCCGGGTTTACATTCTGGGTGAAGCCGATTGCTGAAACGGCGGCTAAGTAGGGGGGGAAGTGTTTTGGTGTTTTGGTGTTTTTGTGTTTTAGAGGAGCGTTGCTTCTGGCATGAGAGAAGAAGAGTCCAATTCATCTCAAATACAAAGAGCGAAGCACCTCTAAAACACAAAAACACAAAAACCCTAAAACACAAAAACCCTAAAACACCAAAACGCTACCCCTCCCGTTTAATATCCTTCACAATATTCCCCATTGCAAACCACCCCATGAAATGCACGACAGCGATGACCAGCAGCGCATATCGCAAAGCAACGTACTCGCTCACATAACGAGCCAGGAGAATAAACAAACCGCAACCGAACAAGCGCCCGAGATACAACCCCAGTTCGTGGTTGAAAATGTAGGTGAATTCGTTGCGGTTTTCTTTTTCCGACACCAAATCAATTACCTTCAACTGAACCGGGAAATACGCAATATCGAGCAAAGGCCGGGCAAATAGCAGGCAAACCATAAACAGGATTACCCCCAAAGCCGAATACAGGGCAGCATTGAAAAACGCTCCGAGCACAAACAGTCCGCAACCGACACCATAAATCAACAGGCGGTGGCGCGGTGTGGTGGTACGGCCCAGGATGTACAGCAAAATGGCCGACAGCAGTGCCGCTGTACTTTGCACAGCGCCCAGCACACCTTCCTTGCCTACCAGGCTCAGTATCAACATGGTAGGGGCCGTTACGATGTAGCCCTGCGCTACGCCCTTGAGCGAGGCCAGGCCCAGCATTTTATTCCACAGACGGTCAAATTTGAAATACAGGAACGGCGCCCGTTTCGGGTTTTGGAAATCGCCGCGATGCACCAGCATGGAGGCGAAAATGGACAAGGCAAATACAAAAACCGTGAGGCCATAATAGGCTACATTGACATTGCCGCCAAACCAGCCGTTTCTTTCGGTGGTAGCAATGAACGCGCCTGCCGCAAAAGGCACCACAATACCCGTGATAGTGTAAAAGAACGTTTCGATGCCGTAGTAATAATTCCGGTTGCCGTCGTCTGTGGTGTTCAACGCCAGAAAATCGCGGTTGGCCCAGAAAAAGCCGTACGACAATCCCATGATCAACCCGGCCATGAACACACCGAATGTATCGAGTTGATCGAGCGACATCATGGCAAACATCGACACACCGCTCAGCAACATGCCCAGCGAGTACAAGCGGGCGATGCGGATGGAATGCAGCAAAAAACCATTGATCATAAACGTCAGCGGGATACCCGTATATACCGCCAACTGGAAAATAACCACCAGGCTAATATCCGACGAGTTGCGCATGATATACGCCCCGATAAACAGTTCGACAATGGGCATCACCAGCGCATAAATCAGGTTGGTGAGCAGCAACATGCGCATACCCAGCGGATGGCTGTTGAAGAACTTGAATTCTTGTGTCAGTTTTTGCCACATGGTTATGCCGTAGTTAGAAGTTCGGATAAAAGTTGTTGTACGGAAAGCGAGGCGCCGCAGATAACTTCATCCGACGCGCCGTAATACATGGTAATGGTATCGCCGTCGACGAGGTGGCCGTTGGTAAATACGACATTCCCAAAAAAACCGGTTTGCTCGTAGGTCGCCACAGGCTCGAAAATCGGGTCGTGCGAACGCGCCAATACTTTCCCGGGATCATTCAAGTCGAGCAACACAGCACCCAGGCAATAACGATGGTGGGCATCGGCGCCGTGGTAAATTTCCAGCCAGCCTTCCGAAGTTTTGATCGGGGCCGCGCCTGCGCCCACCCGCGCACTGTCCCACCAGCGCTCGCGCGTTTGCACGATACAACGGTGATGACCCCAATGCAACAGATCGGGCGATGAAGCGATCCAGATAAAATTGCCGCCCAGGTCGACACCCGAAGGGCGATGCAAACAAAAGTATTGATTGCCAATTTTTTCCTCAAATAACGCACAATCCTTGTTGTGCGGCGGAATAATCATACCATCGCGGGAAAAGTGCCGCCAGTCGCGTGTGCGCATCAAACCTACGCCTACACCGTTTTCCGATACCTGCGTGTATGTTAGGTGGTAGGTATCGCCAATGAGCGACACGCGCGAATCTTCGATACCGAAGGTTTCCAGTACTCCCTGCCCGAATATTTTGGTGGGCAGGTGGTCAGGTTCGTAAAAATGCACCCCGTCATCGCTGCATACCAGCCGGAGGTGGGAAATGGTAGATAAATAGGTTTTGTTTTTATACCCCACCATCCGCGCATCGGAAAGGTCAACATCCGGGTCGCTTTTTTCAAATTCCAGGATTTCCATGCTGCCATCTTCCCGTAAAACAGGGAAAGACACCATGCCTTCTTTTTGTACAGGTCGTTCTGCCACCCGAAGCAGCAACCAGGTTTTTCCTTCAAACCGGAATACACCCGGGTTTAATACACATTCCACCACCAGCCCCGGCTGGCTTGGCCGTATGCTGCCCGTCGTGAGAATGGGATTATTTGAAAATCGTTCTGCCATGAAATGTCTGGTTGATAAGAGTTGATGAGGGTTGATGAGGGTTGATGAGGGGGGATGAATCAGGATTGGCAGGATTTCAAAGATTAGAAGGATTCCCAACGAGATGTCGAAATTCCAATAATTAAATCCAATTGATACAGGAGGCTTATTTTCAGTCCAATTTCATAAATTCCGACATCTAGTTGGGAATCCTTCTAATCTTTGAAATCCTGCCAATCCTGATTCATCCCCCCTTTATCACCCCCATCAACTATTGCTTCCCAAACTGCACCGATCCCAGGTTTTTGCCGCCGAATACAAAATTCAGCATGTAAGATCCTTTGGGAAGGTTGTGCACGTCGAGCGAGAACTGGCCTGCAGGAATTTCATTTTTCCCGAAACGCAGGTCGCTCACCTGACGGCCTGCCAGGTCGAATACGCGCACCTGCAAAGGCTGGGTGCCGTTGAATGCATGTTTTACAGTCAAAACATCAACAGTTGGGTTGGGCGAAACACCGAGCACAACACCTTGCAGGTCATTACCGGACTGATCGTTGGTGCCTGTGGTACCTGTCAGGTACAGGCCGAGAATTTCGTCGGCCGTAAGCGCCTTGTTGTACAGTTTCACGTTGTCGAGTGCGCCGATGAAATACTGACCGCCTTCTACCGGGTTGTTGCCAAAGCAGAGCGGCAGGGAAGTGCTGTTCAGTTTGGTGTTCACCGGCTTGATATTGGTTTGCTGACCATTGACATAAATAATGTCGCTGGTGCCATCATGTACCATGGTGACGTACCACCAGAAGTTTTTCACCATTTCATTGCCGTCGCCACTGTCCATATCGGAAATGAAGTGCGGGAACTGGATGTTGTTGCCGTTCGTAGTCCACACAATTTTCAGGTGCTGCGGCAGGGAAATTTTCCAGCGCTGGCTCCAGTGGCCAAAGTCGATCACGTATGCTTCTGCATCTTGCAGGTTGGTATCATCTACGCGGATCCAGAACGACACGGTAGCGTAGTCGGAAATCAACTGCACCGCATTGGGCACCAGTACCGAGTCGCCCACGCCGTCAAAACGAATCGCCTGACCGCCTCCATTCGGGTGGTCGGCTGTGATGAAGGTCGGGTTACCACCAATCGCCCCATGATTTTGATACGGCGTGGCATCGTTGGCATTTCCGTCGAACGGATAATGCGCCACCATACCCGGTTCGCCCGTATCAATAGGCTGCGTGGTGCTGAGCGTCAGTTCCGACACCGGCGAATTATTACCTGCCAGGTCGAATGCATACACTTCAAACGTGTAGAGCGTCAGCGGGTCGAGGCCGCCGATGAAAATGGAAAGCGTCGTGCCGGAAACCGTGTCGAACACCACACCGTCTACCAGAATGACATAACCTGCCACCTGCGTATCGTCGGTAGAAGCCTCCCAGGTAACGAGTACGGAGTTGGAGGCAGCCGTTCCAGACAGGTTGCCCGGCGCCGTTGGAGGGGTCGTGTCAGGCGTTTCATCCACACCCGAAGTTACTTTGCGGGTACTGGGCAAGGATTCGTTGCCGGCAGCATCCACAGCCGTTACGCCAAACACGTAATCGGTCAGCGGCGTCAGGCCAGAAACGTAGAATGAGGTGCTGGCAACAGTTCCGATCAGGGCCCCGTCCTGGTATACATTGTATGCAGTAACGGCTTCGTTGTCCATCGCAGGCAGCCAGGAAAGGTCTACATTGGTAAAGGTTACTGTAGCATCCAGGTTGAGCGGTGCGCAAGGCGCTTCCGTGTCCGTATTGGCTGGTGCAGCGCTTTGTGCTGCGTACAGCGCAGCCACTTGTGTGGCATCGAGCGCTACGTTGTACAATTGCACTTCATCGAGCGAACCCTGGAAGAAGTAATTGTTGTCGATAGGGTCGTAGCCGATACCCAGCGGGTGTGTGGTAGCGTCGAGCGAGCCAGTGGTATTTTTTTCGTTTACCTGTACACCATTGAAATAAATGATGTCCTTGGCACCGTCGTGGGTCATCACCACATGCGTCCAGGTGTTGAGCGACAGTGGCGTGCCCGAATCGAGGTCGCTACAGCATGCGCCGTTGGAGTGCGTGGTGAATACGGGTTTGCCGTGGTTGGGCAGGGAAATTTTCCAGCGCTCCTGCCAGCCGCCGTTCGACAGCACATATACTTCGCCGCTGGCCGGGAAGGCAGCAGGTTTGATCCAGAAACTGATCGTTGTGAATGCGGAATTCTGCTGTGGCGAATTGGCAGCCACCAGCGACTGGTCTATGCCGTTGAATGCATATGCCATATTGGCTTTGCCAAAACGGTCGGTCGTCAGTTGCGCGCCCAGTACGGTAGCATGGTTTTCATAACCCGTTGCGTCGTGGGCATTTCCGCTAGATTTGTAATCGGCCACCAGGTTGCCCGGAATCACCGGCGCTACGCTTTGTGTGGCATACAAGTCAGCAATTTCGCTGGCTGACAAGGCGCGGTTGAATAGTTTCACATCGTCGAGCGAGCCGTCGAAAAAGCCGCCGTTGTCGATTGGGTCGTAGCCGATACCTAGCGGGTGTTTGGTTTTATCGAGTGCGCCAGCCGCATTTTTTTCATTGGCTTGTGCACCATTGATGTAAATGATGTCTTTCGTGCCATCGTGTACCATCACTACATGCGTCCACGCGTTGAGCGCGAGCGGCGTGCCCGAATCGAGATCGCTGCAACACGCGCCACCGGAGTGGGTGGTGAACACAGGTTTGCCGTGGCCGGGCAGGGAAATTTTCCAGCGCTCCTGCCAGCCGCCATTCGACAGCAGGAATACCTCGCCTGTGCCGGGGAAACTGTTGGGTTTTACCCAGAAACTGATCGTGGTGTAGTCGGATTGCAGGGCCGGAGAGTTGTCGGCTGTAGCGTATCCGCTCAGGGCATTGGCGCCCCAATTGTGGCGGTTGGGTACGGCAATGGCCGTCTCGCCAATGGTAGCGTCATTGTGCAAACCAGATGCATCTTCGCCGTTTCCATTGAGGTGGTACACGGCCACCAGTTCGTTGGGGGTGCCCGGGAAAGCCGATTGTGCGGCGTACAGGCTGCTTACTTCGCTGTCGGACAGGGCTGTATTGTAAATAGCCAGTTCGTCGATGGAGCCGTCAAACCAGTTGCCACCGTCTATCGGGTTGTAGCCGATACCCAGCGGTTTGGTGGTGCTGTTGAGTGTACCGGCTACGTTTTTCTCCGCTTTCAGTACACCGTCGATAAAAATTTTGTCTTTGGCTCCGTCGTGTACGAATACCAGGTGTTTCCACACGCCTACCGGCAGTTCGTTGCCGTTGCCGGAATCCATATCGGAAATGCCATTGCTATGGTTGGTGGTGAACACCGGTTTGCCATGCGTCGGCAGGGAAATTTTAAAACGTTCCTGCCAGCCGCCGTACGACAGCAGGAAGGACTCGCCGTTGCCCGGCAGGGAATTTACTTTTACCCAGAAACTGATGGTAGTCACACCCGAGTTGAGTTGGGCGGCATTGGAAGCCGTCACTTCGCTGTTGATGCCATTGAACAACAGTGCGCTTTTGCCAAACCCGAAGCGATCGGTTGTAAAAGCAGCGCTGCTCACATCGACGTGGTTGCCGAAATCGGTATCGTCGGCGCCATTGTTTGCAAAAACGTATTCGGCCACTTTGCCTTGCGGAATCGTGGGCGCTACACTTTGCGCTGCATAAAGTGCCGCCACCTGGCCAGCACTGAGGGCTACATCGTAAAGTTGAACATCGTCGAGCCCACCGTTGAAGTAATTGGCGTTGTCGATGGGATCGTAGCCGATGCCCAGCGGGTGCGTGGTGGCGTCGAGCGCGCCGGCCACGTTTTTCTCGTTCACTTGTACGCCGTTGAAATAAATGATGTCTTTGGCGCCGTCGTGGGTCATCACCACATGCGTCCAGGCATCGAGTGTGAGCGGCGTGCCGGAATCCATATCGCTACAGCAGGCGCCGTTGGCGTGGGTGGTGAATACGGGTTTGCCGTGGTTGGGCAGGGAAATTTTAAAACGTTCCTGCCAGCCGCCGAACGACAGCAGGTAGGCTTCCCCCTGTGCCGGGAAGGTGGATGGATTCACCCAGAAACTGATAGTGGCATTAGCCGAATTGAGTTGGGTAGCATTGGCAGCGCGTACGCCGCTTTGCTGGCCGTCGAAATGGAAGGCGCTGTTGGACCATCCAAAACGATCCTGTGTGAGGGTAGCGCCATTTACAGCGGCGTGGTTGGCGAAAGACGACTGGTCTTTGGCCTGGCCCGAAAAGTTGTAACTGGCTACCGGCGTTTGCGCCTGCAAACCCAGTCCTGCCAGGAGGCAATAAACGAGCAGGAAGAGCGGATACAAGTTCCCTTTCATATTTTTGATTGGTTTAAAAATGTTGTAAAAAAGCAAGTTCAAATTTTCACAAACCGCGCTGCGGCGCGGGTATTCTCTGATATCAGAAACACGGTGTAAATCCCTGGTTGACAGTTTTTTACGTCTATTTCTATGGGATTGCCAGTGGCCGCCTCTCTGTCCATCATGAGTTGGCCGGCGAGGTTGCGGATTTCGATGCGCAGGGGCAGGTCGGGCCGCCCGCTAATGCCTGCTATTTTCAGCACGTCCGATACCGGATTGGGGCTGATTTCCAGAACGGCCATGGCCGGCTTTTGTGCATCCTGCACGCCGGTGACACCCAAACCGTACAGCACAGCCACGGCATCCGGAGGCAAGGCGTCATCAAAGATTTTCACTTCGTCGATCACACCTTTAAAATTGTATTCAGGTTGTCCGGGCAGCATTTGCCCCATCAGCATGGCTACGGTGGTGGTGCGTATTTTCCCGCTGAAATTTTTGTAGGAACGCAGTTGGCCATTCAGGTAAAGCGCAAGAATCGCCCCGTCGTAGGTAGCAACTGCGTGGTAAAACTGCTCTGTTTCCAGGGGCATGTCGGCATCCAGATCGCTAACGCCATTGAGCGAATTCACCGTCCAACGGAGGTGTCGTTCTGGCGTGATGGACATTTTCCAGCGGTTTTGCCAACTGCCATGCGAAATAAGGAAGGTCTCCTTGGGGGGCAGCGCATTGGCTTTAAACCAGCAACTGACCGTGATGCCATCCTGAAAATTGAGGATGTTGGTATTGGGTACCAGAATATGCTGAGAGCCGCCGTTGAAGTAGTAGGCGCTTTGCGGAATACCGTCCTGGTCGGCCGTCAGGAGCGCGCCGTTGGCTTGCCCGTGCTGGTTGTTGCCGCTCACGTCGTTGGCATTTCCGGTAAAAGGATAATGTGCGATGAGGTTGCCGGAAAACGAGTCAAAAACCTTTACCAGCATACTGGTGGTGGCTTGTGTAGTAAGCCCTTCGTCGTCGCTTACGGTCACATTGATCTGGTAAATACCTTCTGTAGCGGGCGCTGTCCATTCCACGGTGCTGCCTGTGCCGGTGAAAGTGCCGCCACTGCCGGTCCAGGCATAGGTGAGCGGGTCGTTGTTGTCATCGCTGGCCAGGCAGGTGAACTGTACTGTTCCAGAAGGCGCCACAAAGGCTGTACTTTTTTGAATATCAGCAATTTGTGGGGCTACGTTTATTTCTGGCACGATGGATACGGTGAGCGTGGCAGTGTCTCTGTTGCCTTCAGGGTCGGTGACGATGACCTGTACTTCCGCTGTTCCTTCGGCGGCAGGTGTCAGCAATTGTACTGTAGCGCCCGCACCGGAAATGGCTCCGAGCGTAGTGCTCCATTCATAGGTAAAATCGTTGGAATCGCCATCGGAAACCGTAGCGTACACGGCAGTGGAATCGCTCGACTGTACGGGGTTTTGCGCAGCAGCCAGCGCCTGAATGCGGGGTGCGCGGGTGTACGCCTGCGCATGCTGGTCGAAATCGGCCACAATGCCGTTGACCAACATACGGTTTTCATCGTACGTGACAGCGCCACCGGCAGGCGTGAGCACCACGAGCCGTGCCTGGTTGCCGGGTATGTTCAGATTGACGGCGCCTGTAGCGTTTTGCAGCAGAAAAGTTTCCGTAAGTGCATCGTACACATCGACGGGCGAATTGCCCACTTCGAGTTGTACCGATTTAAGCGTGGCGTACGAATTGTAGTACAAATACGTGGGATACGCCTCGCTGCCATAAAAATCCGTTTTCAGCAGGTCGATTTGCAGGATTTTGTCCACGTTTGTTTTTTGCAAAATACTACCCAGGTAGCCGATAGACGAGGTGCTGTACAGCGAGAGGTTGGTGGCCGCCCAGCCGCCCTGAAGGGCGTCGCCCGTAGCATACGGCGACTGGGATTGCCACACCTGACGCATGGCCTCGTATCCCATTACCTGCTGCGGGTCGTTGGCTGCCGACCAGGCCGAGCCGTCCTGCAGGTTGGAAGGTAAAAAACCGGGGTACATGAGCCGGGTGGCATTGGCCAGATTGAGTATCCATTTGCCGATGGCGCGAGCAAAACGTTTATCGTAGCGCACCATCGGCGCCAGTGCTGCTGCCTGCTGCACACCGTTGAGTTGGAAAGCATAGTCGTTGCCGGCATCGTTGGCCTCGCCGACCAGTCCGGACACGTCGAAACCACCCCAGGTACCCACGATGGTACCCCAGCCGCGCAGATCGCCGCGGTTGAACGACCAGTTGAGCATTTTTTCAATGTCGTAGCGGGTACCTATTTCGGCATTCATTTTGGCTGCTACATAGGTGCCGTAGGGCAATTGCAACTCATAGGAAGGATTGGCCGTCCAGTTGCTCAAAAATTCCATCGACCACTCGGCGGCTTTCAGGTATTCCGGATTGCCGGTCGTTTCCCAGGCATGGTACAGCACCCAGGCGAAAGCGCCAGCGGCTTCGGGTTCTTTTACGCCGTTGGCATTGGGCTCCATGGTTTTGAATTTCCAGGCCCGGTAATTCATAAAGGCAGGTTCCCAGGGCGCATCGTGGCCGCCCATAGCGCGCACGGCTGCCAGAAACTGATCGGCAATGGCTGTAAACTGATAGTCGGCCTCGGCGCCCAGCCCGGGATACAGGTCGTACAACTGGTAGAAGTACACATTGGGCATCATATCGTACCACCAGTCGTTGCCACTGGTAGTAGACGGGTTGTTCAGGTACAGGTTTTCCCCATTGTTTTTATTGAAAAAATCCTGGCTCATCAGCAGCCAGTTGCGGCCGAACTGACTGGTTTTGTCAATACCCGCCAGCGAAGCGCTTACCAGCGAAGGCAATACGTTGATGGCTTCATTTCCCAGCGGCGAATTGGTGCCGACGTAGGTGTGCATGCGAAATGAAGGGTTTTGAGGGTAGTTGATACCAGCCGGCGTAGTTTGCGTCACAGGCAGGTATTGCCCCGTTTTGGTTACATCGTACACAAACGAGTCGTAACGCAGGGCCACCTGTTTCCAGTCGCGCACATTGTAAGGCGAAGGCTGGTTGGGCATGAGGTCGACACGCGGAATGGCAACTTGGCCGGACTGGGCATGTAGTACAGCGCCGAGACAGTAAAAAAAGAAGAGGAATAAACCAGTATGTTTGGGCATGGATGATTGTGTCTGTTGTGGATGTTGGGTTGTTTAAGCGTCGGCAGCGCTTGAAGCGCTGCCGACGCTAACCGACGCTTTTAATACCCATTATTCTGTACCAGCGCCGGATTCAAATCGATTTCTGTTTGTGGAATCGGAAACACCTCGTTTTTGCCTTCCACAAAACCGGGCAGCATTTGCGGCGCCACGCCCCATCGAACGAGGTCGAAGAAGCGATGCAGTTCGAAACCCAGTTCCACCTGGCGCTCATGGCGTACGGCGGTTCGCATGGTTTGCTGGTCGGTGGTTGTTACGGGCGGCAGGGCCGTAAGCGGGTCGGCCGCCTGTGCGCGGGCACGGGCGCGCACCTGTTCCAGTGGCGCCTGGGCTTCGGCCACGCGGTTGAGTTCAGTGAGCGCTTCGGCTTCCCATAGCAGCACTTCGGCGTAGCGGATGGGGGTGTAGTTGATGTCGCCGTCTGCTTTTTGTGTTACCGAATCCTTGGCTTGTAGGTATTTGCGCACGCCGTATTTGGTGGAGGAAAACGAGTTTTTGTACACCACGCCGAAGTAGTCTTCGTTGTTCATGGCTACCGTAAACTTCCGGCGCGGGTCATCGGCTTCAAAACTCAGCACAAACGCCTCCGTTACTTCCGCAAAGCCGTAGCCTTCGTATTTTTTGGAGGCCCACCACTGGTTGAGGAAATTGCCGACGCCGAGTTCGAGGTTGGCGTGCTGGATTTCCCAGACCGATTCGGCGTTGTTTTGCGTGTATTTTCTGAAATTATCGCCGTAATCGGGCACCAGCGCGTAGATGCCCAGGCCTTTTACCTTGTTTACATATTCCACCACTTTATCCCAGTTTTTCTCGTACAGGAAGGTTTTGGCAGCCAATGCGTAAGCGGCGCCTTTGGTAGCCCGGCCGATATTTTTGGCCGTTTGTTGGGCAGGCAGCAATTCGGCAGCGCGGTCGCAGTCGGCAATGATCTGTGCGCGCACCTGTGCTACCGGCGTTTTGGCTATTTTCACCTGATCGGGTGGCGCAATGCTGGTAAACAGCGGCACGTCGCCAAACACCTGTGTGAGCAGGAAGTAGTAGTAGCCGCGCAGGAACAGGGCTTCGCCGGTGATGCGGTTGCGGCTGGTCTCGCTCATGTCGATTTTTTCAATATGGTCGAGCACGAGGTTGCAACGGGTAATACCGGCGTATTGCAAGGCCCAGAAGGTGTTGAATTCTTCCGTCCGCGGCGTGTAGGTGTAGGCTTCCATTTCGGTGATGCCCGGCCGCGAGCCGTCGCCACCCGTGATGGCTTCGTCGGAGGCCACCTCGGCCATGGCCCAGTAGAAATTGTTGTTGGTACTGCTGAACACGAGCGGCTGATAGGCTGCATTCAGCGCCTGTTCGGCATCGTCTTCCGTCTGGAAAAACGAGCCCGCATCGAGCGTGGCAATGGGCTCCTTGTCGAGAATACCCTGGCAGGATGCCAGCCAAGTGGCTGTGAATATGAGTAGGTATATGTATTTTTTCATGGCGAATGCGTTTTTGGTGTTTTGGTGTTTTTGTGTTTTTGTGTTTTTGTGTTTTTGTGTTTTTGTGTTTTGGGGGTGCTTTACCCTTGGTTTTGAGTTTGTTTAGAGGTATAATGGGTACTTTCCTCTGTCCCCAAGCGCGAAGTCCTCCAAAACACGAAAACCCAAAAACACAAAAACACCCTTCTAAAAGTCAATCTTCACGCCCGCAATAAAAGTCCGCGGAGCAGGCACGGTACCCCAGTCGATACCTACAGCCAGATCGGAAGAAAGTCCGAGCCCGCGGGTGTCGTTGGAATTGGCCTGAATTTCGGGGTCGAGGCCAGGGTATTTGGTAAACGTCAGCGCATTTTGAGCCGTCAGGTACACGCGCAGGCCACCGATGTCCTTGCTTCTGATCAGGTCTTTAAAATTATATCCGATGGTCACGTTGCGCACCCGCAGGTAAGAGCCGTCTTCCAGAAAACGTGTAGATGGGCGGCGGTTGCCATTGCGGTCGTCGAGGCTCACTTTCGGGATGTCGGTATTGGTATTGGTAGGTGTCCAGCGGTTCAGGATGTCGCGGTACGAATTGAAGCCGCGGGCCTGTGTTTCGTAGGCAAAATTGCCGTACAGGAAATACACGTCGTTGCCATACACCCCTTGAATCAGGGTAGAAAAGTCGAGGTTGCCCCAGTTGAAGCCCAGGTTGACGCCATAGGTGAAGTCGGGGAAGGGGTTGCCGATATGCGCCCGGTCTTTGTCGTCGATTTTGTTGTCGCCGTTCAGGTCGGCAAACTTCACATCGCCGGGGCGGGTGTTCACCGTCTGGAACGGGCTGGCGTCGATTTCCTCCTGTGTCTGGAAAATACCGATGGCGTCGTACAGGAAGAACGAACCCACGGGATAACCCGTTTCCGTTTTGGTAAGCGCGCCGTCCGACAGACCGAAACCGCCCAGGATAGGCTCGCTGTTGGCAATGGAAAGCACGTCGTTGCGCACCACGCTGATATTGGCGCCTATGTTGTAATTGAACTTGTTGACCCTGTTTTTGTAAATAAGCCCCAGTTCCAGGCCCTTGTTTTCGACAGATGCCGCATTGATAAACGGCGGATTCTGCGCGCCACCAGCCTGTGGAACGGGCACCCGCACCAGGATGTCGTCGGTTTGTTTGCGGAACAGGTCGGCCGTCAGCGTCAGGCGATCCTGCCAGAAACTCATATCGAGCCCGAGGTTGGTCTGCGAACTGGTTTCCCAGCGGATATTGCTGTTGCCGGTTTCGATGATCGTTGCGCCCGTCACGATTTGCCCGCCGAATACATACACGCGGTCGCCCGTGCGCACCAGCGAACTGTACGGGTAAATGCCAATTTCCTGATTGCCCAATAGTCCCCAACTGGCGCGTACTTTCATACTGGAAATGAACTTGATACTTTCAAAAAAGCGCTCGTTGGAGATATTCCAGGCTGCTGAAACGGAAGGAAACACGCCCCAGCGGTTATTGGGCCCGAAACGGGAAGAACCGTCCCGACGCACCGCCCCACTCACTACGTAGCGGTTTTTGTAGGTGTAGCCTGCCTGTGCAAAATACGACAGCAGCGCCCACTCCGTAGCGATACCCGAGGCATCTACGTCGCCGAGTTCTTCGGCATTGCTGGCATCGATGTAGCGGAACAGCGGATCGTTGCGGCGGAAATTATTAGCCGATGCGCCCAGGTAATCGGTATGGTTCTGGATGGCCTCCATGCCTACGAGCACCGAAATGTGGTGGTCGCCGAAAGTGCGCTGAAAATCGGCCGTATTGTTCCACACCAGCGTCTGGTTGAACACGCGGCCTTCATTGAGCGAAGTAGGGTCGTAAATGGCGGCCGAAAGGCGGGTTTTGAACAGTTTTTCCCGGTCGAAACCAAAATCGCCGCCCAGCGTGCTGCGCAGTTTCAGACCTTCCATAAGTTGCAGTTCGGCGAATACATTGCCGAATACCCGGTAGCGGCGAATGCGCCAGTCGGTATTTTCAATAAACACCAGCGGATTGGCATTGCCGTCGCCATACAGCGTGGGGTCGCCCAGTTCAGAAGTTACATTGATGTAACTGCCGTCGGCGTACCGAATGGGAAACAGCGGCGCAGCAATAAGTGCGTAACGAATGCCGCTGAGTTCGTTGCCCGGGCCGTATCCGTCGCCCGAAGCGCCAATCACCTTGCGGTCGGTATGAGAAAAAGACAGGCTGTTGCCCACTTTGAACCACTTGTTGCCTAGTTCGCCGTTGAAACGCACCTGGTATTTATCAAAACCCTGGCCTTTAAAAATGCCGTCCTGCGTGTGGTATTCGCCGGAAATGTAAAAACTGCCGCTTTCGCTGCCGCCGGATGCCGACAAGGCGTAATGCTGAATCGGCGCCGGGTTGAACACCATATCCAGCCAGTCGTTGTTGGGGAGCGTGTCGAGGATAGCCGGATCGTAGTTGTCGAGTTGATTGGCCGGATTGCGAAGGGTATTGGCATTGGTGATGGCCTCGTTGCGAATGGTGAGGTATTCCTCGGCATTGAGCAGTTCGGGGAGATTAAAGGCTTGTTGTACGCCGGAATAGGCTTCGAAGGAAAAAGTGGGTTTGCCCGATTTGCCCCGTTTGGTGGTTATCAGCACAACGCCATTGGCTGCCCGCGCACCGTAAATGGCTGCCGCAGCACCGTCTTTTAATACTTCGATCGACTCGATGTCGCCGGGTGAAAACATATTGATATTGCCGGTAGTGGGCACCCCGTCGATGATGTACAGCGGGTTGTTATTGCCCAGGGTGCCTGCGCCCCGGATGCGTACGGCAATGTCGTCGCCAGGAGAGCCGGTCACCTGCGTCACCATGACCCCCGGCGCCTGGCCCTGCAAAGCCTGGTCGATGCCCACTACGACCAATTTTTCGATGTCTTTGGCTTTGATGGAAGCAATGGCCGATGATACGTTGCTGCGGATTTCTTTTTTGTAACCGGTAATGACCACGTCCTGCAACAGGCTTTCATTGGCGCTCATCATGACCGTGATGTCCGGGCGGTTCTGCACCGGAATTTCCTGATCGGCATAGCCGACATAACGAAAACGCAGCACAGCGTCGCCGGAGGTTACTTCCAATTGGAAATGCCCCGACACGTCGGTGGTAATGCCTTTCCCGGTGCTGACTTCCTGTACGCTCACGCCAATGAGCGCCTGGTTGTCTTCCTTGGAGAAGACCGTTCCGGAAACAGTAAAAGACTGTGCATCAAGGTGATATGCAGCAGCCGACAACATAAGTAGTAGTAAGAAACAGCCTTTGCGCAAAGGGCCTGCCGGCGCGCACCATACTGTTTTTGCGAAATTTGAAAAGGTAGAGTTTGTCCTCATGGCAACCTGATTGTAATTCAGATTGACAAAAGTCCAATTTAAAAAAAGCGAACGCCTATACTATTATGCAGTATTATGGTACTTTTATGAATCATATTCAAGAATCAACATTTTTATTTGCTGCACCTGTAATAAAGAGTCAAATATTGGCTCACTGGGCGTAGAAAAAAATAAAATTATCGGAATGAATATCTACCGGGAAATCACCCCGCTCAATCCGCCGGATGTATTTGTGGTGCTCGATTCCGTCTGCAACGGTTTCGATTACCCTATTCACAACCACCCGGAATACGAACTAAACCTCATTGCAGGTATGTCGGGCACGCGCATTGTGGGTGATTCTACCGAACGCTACACCGATTATGATCTGGTATTGCTCGGGCCTTATTTGTACCACAAATGGGACGGCGATGCGCACCTGCAAGCCAGTGGGCAGCCATACCGGGTGGTGACGATTCAGTTTGCTATGGATTTGTTCAGCGGACAACTGTTTCAGAAAGAGCGTTTTATCCAAATCCGGCAGTTGCTGCGCGATTCCATTCGCGGCATCAAATTTCATGGTAAAACGGTGGAGGCCGCTATGCGCATCATGATCGACCTCACAGAAGACAAGGGTTTTGTCAATGTGGTGGAATTTCTGCAATTGCTCGATCTGCTTTCCAAATCTACTGAAGTAGCGTACTTGGCCAGCGAGGGTTTTTCGCCACAGGCACTGCGCTCCGACAGCAACCGCATTCAGGTAGCATACGGTTATATCCTGAAACATTTTACCGATCCAAACCTGAAAATCGGCGACGTGGCCTCCCAACTCAACATGAGCGATTCGGCATTCAGCCACTTTTTTACCAAGTTTGCTTTCCGCAGTTTCACCCACTTTCTCATCGATGTGCGCGTAGGCCATGCCTGCAAACTCCTGCTCGATACGGATGAAACCATCAATCAGATCTGTTTCAAATCGGGCTTTAACAACCTCGCCAATTTTAACCGCCTGTTCAAAAAATACCGGAAATGCACGCCGCAGGAGTACCGGCGCCGTTACTTTGAAAAAAACGATTTCGACTGGACCAAACAGATCACGCCCTGGCAGTTTTTACCCGGCAAATCGCAAACGCAGGGTGGCGTGAAGCCGAAGGCGTATTCGACAAGGCTCGTGCATTTGTAGAAGTCTTGAGTCCTAAGTCCTGAGTCCTAAGTCCGTAGCGTACACCTTTGTACCCTTGGTATTTCAATAAACAAAAGCCAAGGGTACAAAGGTGTACGCTACGGACTTAGGACTCAGGACTCAGGACTCCCTTTACTTGCTTTGCAAGTAAAGGGTCGGATTCACCGGATACCTCCCAAACTTCTGCCCATACACCGCCAGCCCGCTCCCCATGCTCTCCGGCGCTTCCAGCCGAATCACCAGTTCGCCGCTTTTTTGGGCCGCCTCCAGGGCTGCTTTCGGGATACCGGCTACGATGCGATAGCCGTAGGAGCCTGCTTCGTGGAGTTTGCGTTCTTTGGGCTGATAGTGCCACGACAGCACGCCGCGGTGGTCGGCAGGGTCGTCGGGCAATTCAAAGCGCCCCGCAAAAAAGCCGTTGGCCGATATGGACACCTCGCCTGGGTACGGCGTGTTGTCGGTCATGGGATAGGCATTCGGGTTTTGGCTGGGCGCCACGGCCCCTTTGCCCAGCATGTAGTCGATGTTGGCATCCATGCCTTTGTCCATATCCTTGACAAACAGGGTTTTAGCAGAGATTTCTGCAATAAACGACGCGCTTTCGAGTTGTTGCAGGTCTACATCTTTGGGCAATGGGAAACGGTATTCGAAATAACCGCTACCCGCGCCGTTTACCTTCAGGCCGTTGAGCACATTCCATTGTTTTTGCGACCATTTGGCAGCAGTAAACTCCTGCGGCTCCCGCGATACCAGCCAGGCTTTTTTGCCATTGGCAAGGGTCATGGTAGCAGGTAGCGGAGTTTCCACGATAAAATGTGCGCTGTTGTGGTGCAAGGCGGCGCCACCCGCATCAAGCAGCGTGAGGGAAAGCGTGAGGGCGGCCTTTTCCGAAGGCATGCGGAGCACCAGCGGCGGCAAGGCCTGCTGCATCCAGGGGTGGCAGGGCACCTGTACGACCGTATCGAGCCAGCTGTGTTCCAGTCCCAGCGCATCAAAGCCGTGTAGTTGCACTTTCAAGTTCAGTTGATTACCCAGGTCGGTGCGGGCGGAGAAGAACGACGCATACAGCGGCACACTGACCTGCTCACCGGGTTGCACGCTGCGGCTGATCTCATTGCCAGTGGAAATGTAAAAATCGGAGTGAAAATCGCGCAGGCTCATGCCTGGTGTGAGGTCGCCGACGCCGGTTTCCTTGCTGGAGCGGTCGTAACGCCAGTAGCCGTTCCATTCGTTGATCACGTCGTGGTGTTCGGTGTACAGCCAGCCGGCCACTTTGGGATATTTCCGGAACGTGTTCATCATGCGGTGGTAGTCCCACGACCAGTCTACATCGCCGGTGCTGCCGTCGTAGCCCCACACGTTGCCACATTCGGAGTTGATATTGGGTTGGCGGTGCTGCTGGTACCCTTTTTCAAAATGGTGGGTGCTGCCGGGGTATGTTTCGCGGTCCATTTCGGCCAGGCGTTCTTCCCACATCCAGCCAGGCAGGTAGTCGTGCCAGGAGTTAAGGTCGGTTTCGGTGTGGCCGCGCCCGCAGCAGATAGAATTGTCTTCGATCAGGCGGGTCGGGTCGGCCATTTTGGCCTTGCGATACATTTCTGCTACCCATTGCTGGGTTTCGGGGCGATATTCCCATTCTTCTTTTCCGTCTTTGAAGGTTTTGTGGGTGAGGCCCCAGGTTTCGTTGAACAGTATCCAGGAAAAAATAGCCGGGTGGTTGAAATCGCGTTTCAGCATTTCCCGGAAAGTATTTTCCGATTCCTGGCGGGCGGCAGCATCGGGTTCGCCCCAGAAATTGGGCAAGTCGGACATGACCAGCACGCCCAGTCGGTCGGCCCAGTAGAGTTTGCGTGGAATATCGACTTTTATATGGGTGCGAATCCCGTTGAGCCCGATTTGCCGGGTGCGCAGGATTTCCTCTTTCATAAATGCATCGCTCGGGAAAGTGTAATACCCTTCCGGGTGGTACGACTGGTCGAGGGTGAGTTCCAAGTATACCGGCTGGTTGTTGAGGGCCACGTACGGGTATTCTGTGCCGGGCAGGTTTGTGACCGATATTTTCCGCATGCCGAAATAGGATTTTACCAGGTCGTCGGCCACTTGTATAGTTGCGTCGTACAAAAACGGGTCGTCGAGCGACCAGAGTCTGGCGCCTGGCATGTTCACTTCGAAACTGGCAGAGGCTTGTCCCGCAGGTATGTCGGCAGTAGCCTGGAATGCTTGGCCATTGCCGGTGATATGGAGTTGTACGGGCGTTTTTTTACTAGCCGGGCCGGGCAAAAACACCGTCACCTGCACATTCCCGGCATCGATGTCGGGCGCAAAACGCACGGCATCGGCGTAGGTATTGCCCCGGCTTTCGAGGTACACTGTTTGCCAGATGCCCCGGGCATTGCCATAACCTTGTTTGCCATACAGGGTGAAAGGGCGCCGCACATCGTCAGCCCGGATCGTGAGCGTCTGCGGCTGTCCGTACTTCATATAAGGTGTCAGGTCAAATGAGAAAGGCGTGTACCCGCCCTCATGCGAACCCAATTCCTTGCCATCGAGGAAAACGGTGGTTTTCCAGTCGCTGGCGCCGATGGTGAGAAAGGTTCGTTTGCCTTTCCAGGTAGCAGGCACCCGAATGCTGCGCTTGTACCAGCCTATGTCGGCCGAGTCGGGCACGCCAGAGAGTGGCGATCCCCAGGGGAAAGGCACTTGAATGTTGCGGCTGAAACGACGTGGGTTGGAAAACCATTTTTCGCGCATACCGACGTCTTTTGGGTCGAGTTCGAATGCCCAGGCGCCGTTGAGGTTTTGCCATGTAGTGCGTTCGAAATCGGGGCGCGGGTGTTCGGGTAATGGTATGGCTGGCTGGGCAGACAGGGCGACGCAGGCCAGCAGAGAGGCCCAAAAAAGGGATAATTTGTACATAGAAACAGGTTGACGGATTGGAAAAGCGGTCAATGTTGGTCAAAGGCAGTGCAAAAAAGGGAAAATGGCGGGGAAAGAAGAAGTGGTACAGGAGAAACTTATTGGCTCGTGCGCTCAGGCAAATAATCCTTAGGCAAGTAAGCCACAAAAAAGAGGGCTGCTTTCAGGCGGTTTCTTAGTTTTTTCGTACATTCGCAGGAGCCATCTGAATCTAATTTAAAAATTAGAAATTACTAGTCTTTTTATTTTCAATGCAAATAGGTTGCATTTTATCTACTTTCCTTTGTGTCATAAACCATTTAAAACAAACATAGCCTATGTCATTACAGCGTAATAGTTTTATTTAAATACATCATTAGAGAGAGACGGCCCCAATTATTTCAACCGACGTTCTACCTCAAGTAAGCATGCTTCTCCAGGATACTGGGTTTAAAGTCACATGCATGTCGTTGCACATGTGACTAACCCTGCCATTTCCTGGTTTTTTATTGTTTTAGTTTAGAAAATAGGTAATAAACTCCCAACCATGCCGACGAACAAACATGCCGCTTTTCGTTACCGAGTACTGGATCACTGTTTTGGTCAGCGCGGCCGCCGCAAGTGGCGCCTGAATGAACTGGTTTCAGAAGTTTCACGGTATTTACAGGAAGAATTTGGTTCAAGTATTGACGTTAGCCAACGCACAATACAAGGTGACATCAATGTGATGCGCAGTCACCCTCCCCGTGGGTACAATGCACCCATTTTATGCAAAAATGGGCTGTATTTCTATGCAGATTCCGACTTCAGGATTACGGAAATCAGTTTTAGGAAGGAGGAACTGGATTTATTAAGAGATTCGATAGCGCTGATAAAACAAATACCCGGCATCCCTTTCAGATCATCGCTCGACCTGGTGATGAAGCGATTCGAGAACGGGCACCATCAATCTGGCCAACTGTCGGGGATGATCCAACTGGAAACCAATTACCAGGCAAAAGGCGCGGAGTGGATTACACCCGTTTATCAGGCTATGATCCAGAAAGAAGTGTTGCGAATTGGTTATCAGCCTTTTATGGAGCAAGAAACTTCATTTTTCCTGCACCCATACCTGTTGAAAGAGTGGCGCAACCGCTGGTATTTGTTTGGCAGAGTGGAGACGGACCCGACTGATAACGCTACCATACCCCAACTGAAGGCTTTAGGGATCGAAAAACTGGGGTTTATCCCGAGAAACGATCATTTGTGGAATATTCCACTGGATCGTATTCTTTCCATACAGCCATGCCCGGAAGTGCACTTTCTGCACAATGACCTGTTCGATCCGGCTACCTGGTTCGACGACATTGTGGGCGTCACAAAGCCTGAAAACACAGCGCCTGCACATATAGAGATTGAAGCAGACAGGATCGCTTCCTATTATTTAGAATCGAAACCGCTACATCTATCGCAGTCGTTGCTGTACCGGGACGATTTGAAAGCCATTTTCTCCTTGTTTCTCATCCCCAACCATGAGTTTCTGAATGAGATACTGGCTTATGGGAAATATGTTCGGGTACGGGCGCCGGATTCACTGCGTCAAATGGCAAAAGATAGAAAAGGATAGTTATTTTTAATAGAATGCTCAATTAGCCTTTTGGATCATGGATTCTTCAACATTTACTAATACCGGCCCGGGCAAGTTTCCTGCCCAGCATGACAGTGTATTGGTCGTACAGAGCCCTGCCGGGCAAGTAGCCATTCAGGGGCACTTGCTTTCCCTTTTTTGCAAGGTACATTTTGCATTTACGGAAAAGGAAGCCATGGATACCCTGCGGGATGTAGCGGATATCCGGCTGATTATTGCAGATTCTGAAAGCCTGGCTTCCGACAATTATCGTTTACTCAAGTATCTAAAATTAAACAGCGTTTTTCAGGACTTACCCGTGGTCAATATTGCTCCTGTGGAAAAGGGATCGGAGCGTTTTGCAGCCTTTTGCTTTTGCATTTCCGACTTATCGTTTCGCGAATTTTGCGAAGAACAATTTTCGCTGTTCATCAGAGAAATACTGATGAATAATAGCAAAAATTCAAACTATTACCAAGGCGCCAGAACTGCCTATGCAACTGGACAAGTGCTGTCGCCTCGGGATATTCAGTGGATGGAAAAACTGGAAGGGCTGGTCAATCTTCACTTGTCTGACGCGTCATATGACACCGAAAAACTTGCATTCGACCTACATCTGAGCAGGAGTACACTTTCGAGAAAAATTCAGAATTTATATGGAATCAACCCCAGTTCGTACATCACAAGGATACGTATGGAAAAAGCGCTGGGTTACCTCCAGAAAAAACAATTTACCTCTATTGCACAAGTAGCCTCCTCTGTAGGATTTCGGCACGCGGGTTCATTTTCCCGCAGTTTTTACAACCATTTTGGAGTACCGCCTTCAAACATCGTTTAGGTATTCACACTGTAAATGGGGACATCATGGGTTGCTTCTACTGCACTATAAAGGGTGTGTGTTCGGTATGTTTTCTGGCAGGTGAAAACACTCGTTTTTTGACCAAATGAGCTAATACATTGAACATTTTAGCTATGAAATGTATCGGACTTTTGTCTTTACATCCCATGGTCGCACTTTAATCATTTCCCTTTTTTCTACTGTAAACCCTGTACAGGCCTGTTCCAATGCACCGGAACAAGCCCTGCTATTCGTGTACCTGTCCAATTTGAAAAATAAACTCATCATGAAATCAACGATTACGCGACTACACTCAGTTTGCTTTCAATGTTCGGATGTATATGTATCGACAGATACAAAAACAAAGGTTCATCTGAGAATATGGAGTTTGTTGCTGGCCTTCTTTTTATGCCTTCTTCAGGCTGTTTCAGCACAAAACCCCCGAGTATTCAATTCATCCGGCACCTTTACTATTCCACCTGGTGTAACTTCCATTACGGTCGAGTGTTGGGGTGGTGGTGGTGCTGGCGGTGGCGCTACGGGCACCGTCTCCGGCGGCGGCGGTGGCGCTGGTGGCGCTTATGTGAAAAAAGTGATTAGCGTGAATCCTGGCGACCTGCACGCCGTATTTGTAGCCGATGTTGTATCAGGTACATTTAGCAATGGCGGAAATGGCGAGCCATCCTGGTTTAGCAATGTTTCTACTGTATATGCCGAAGGCGGGCTGGGCGGAAGTGCTGCTACCAGCAATAACTTCAGCGCAATGGGCGCCATTGCTTCCTCTGCTGCCAGTATTGGCGATATAGGGTATATATTTAAAGGTGGCGATGGCGGTACCGGTTCCGGTGGAGCCAGTGCAGGTGGCGGCGGTTCGGGCGCCAGTACTTTTAGCGACGGATTTAGCGGAGGGGCCACTACTGGCGGTTTTGGTGGCGATGGCGGCCCTGGCGGCGACGGCGGCAGTACTGGTGCATCCGGCAGCATCGGCCTTCCGGGCGATTTTACCGGTGGCGGCGGCGGCGGCGGCCGGGCTGGCACCGCTACCGACCGCCGAGGTGGCGATGGCGGCCCGGGTCTTGTGGTTATCTCCTGGGTTTGCCCAACAGCCTCTATTTCATATGCAAGTACTCCTTTTTGCACCAGCGAAACGGTGCAATCCGTGAGCCTCAGTGGTCCGGGTGCAGGTACGTACTCTGCTTCGGTCGGCCTCACACTCGATACCAATACGGGAGATATTGACCCGGCTACCAGCACACCTGGCAATTACACCATTATATATACATATTCCGGCGGGTGTGAAACATCCACGAATGTAACGGTCAATGTCACCCCGGTATGTTCCATTACAGGGAATAACGGCCCGGTATGCCCCTCCACATCATTTTCCTACACTGCTCCTGCCGGCATGGCCGCATACGCCTGGTCGATAGCCGGCAATGGAAGCATCTCTTCGGGGGCGGACGCACAGACAGTCACGATCAATTCCGGTGTTAATTGCAATGCATCTTTTACACTCACACTGGTAGTAACACACGCCAATGGCTGTACTTCAACTTGTGAAAAAGAGGTAAATGTGTTGGATAATACTGCACCAGCTGTTTCTGGAAGCATTCCGGTATCGACCGTGGAAGGCTGCACGGCGGCCGATGCACCCGCGGCTGTCACGACTGTGGCTGCGCTCGAAGCACTCGGGCTGAATATCAGCGATGCTTGCACCATAGATGCTGATATGACGGTGAGCAGCAGCGATGCCGCTTCGGGTACCTGCCCAGTGGTCGTCACGCGTACCTACACCATTAAAGATGCCTGCCTGAACAGCACCACGTATCAACAGGTTATCAACGTGCTGGACGATACAGCCCCGGCAATTTCCGGCAGTATTGCCCTGTCTACCGTGGAAGGTTGTACCGCGGCTGATGCACCCGCTGCCGTCACCACGGTTGCCGCGCTCGAAGCACTCGGCCTGAATATCAGCGATGCCTGTACCTCTGATGCCAACCTGACCGTCACCAGCAGCGATGCTGCTTCCGGTACCTGCCCGGTGGTGGTTACACGCACCTACACCATCAAAGATGCCTGCCTGAACAGCAACACGTATCAGCAGATTATCAACGTGCTGGACGATACCGATCCGGCAATTTCCGGCAGTATTGCCCTGTCTACGGTAGAAGGTTGTACCGCTGCCGATGCACCAACAGCCGTTACCACGGTCGCCGCACTCGAATTGCTCGGGCTCTCCATCAGTGATGCCTGCACGCCTGATGCCAGCCTGACCGTGAGCAGCAGTGATGTCGCTTCCGGCACCTGCCCGGTGGTTATTACACGCACCTATACCGTTAAAGATGCCTGCCTCAACAGCAGCACTTACCAGCAAATCATCCACGTGCTAGATGGCATTGCACCGAGTATTTCCGGTAGCATCGCAGTGTCTACCGTAGAAGGTTGTACGGACGCCGATGCGCCTGCCGCAGTCAGTACCGTAGCGGCACTGGAGGCACTCGGACTGAATATCAACGATTGTCTGGCCGATGGGAACCTGACCGTCACTAGCAGCGATGCTGCTTCCGGTACCTGCCCGGTGGTGGTTACACGCACCTACACCATCAAAGATGCCTGCCTGAACAGCAGCACGTATCAGCAGGTTATCAACGTGCTGGACGATACCGACCCGGTCGTTACCGGCAGTATTGCAGTGTCTACTGTGGAAGGTTGTACGGCTGCCGATGCACCTGCTGCTGTCAACTCCGTGGCGGCACTCGAAACACTGGGACTGAATATCAGCGATGCCTGCACCTCTGATGCCAACCTGACAGTGACTAGCAGCGACGCCGCTTCGGGCACTTGCCCAGTGGTCGTCACACGTACCTACACCATCAAAGATGCCTGCTTGAACAGCAGCACGTACCAGCAGATTATCAACGTAATGGACGATACCGATCCGGCAATTTCTGGCAGTATTGCAGTGTCTACCGTGGAAGGTTGTACCGCTGCCGATGCACCTGCTGCCGTCACGACAGTGGCTGCGCTCGAAGCACTCGGACTGACTATCAGCGATGCCTGCACCTCTGATGCCAACCTGACGGTGACTAGTAGCGATGCCGCTTCCGGCACTTGCCCGGTGGTGGTCACGCGCACCTACACCATCAAGGATGCCTGCCTGAATAGCAGCACTTACCAGCAGGTTATCAACGTACTGGATGATACCGATCCGGCAATTTCCGGCAGTATTGCACTGTCTACCGTAGAAGGTTGTACCGCTGCCGATGCACCTGCTGCCGTTACGACTGTGGCAGCGCTCGAAGCACTCGGACTGAATATCAGCGATGCCTGCACCTCTGATGCCAACCTGACCGTCACCAGCAGTGATGTCGCTTCCGGCACCTGCCCGGTGGTTATTACGCGCACCTACACCGTTAAAGATGCCTGCCTGAATAGCAGCACTTACCAGCAAATCATCCATGTGCTAGATGGCATTGCGCCGAGTATTTCCGGCAGCATCGCAGTGTCTACCGTAGAAGGTTGTACGGCCGCCGATGCGCCTGCTGCCGTCACGACTGTGGCTGCGCTCGAAGCACTCGGACTGACCATCAGTGATTGTCTGGCCGATGGAAACCTGACTGTCACTAACAGCGATGCCGCTTCGGGTACCTGCCCAGTGGTCGTCACGCGTACCTACACCATTAAAGATGCCTGCCTGAACAGCAGCACGTATCAACAGGTTATCAACGTGCTGGACGATACTGATCCGGCAATTTCCGGCAGTATTGCCCTGTCTACCGTGGAAGGTTGTACCGCGGCTGATGCACCCGCTGCCGTCACCACGGTCGCCGCGCTCGAAGCACTAGGACTGAATATCAGCGATGCCTGCACTTCTGATGCCAACCTGACAGTGACTAGCAGCGACGCTGCGTCTGGCACTTGCCCGGTGGTGGTCACGCGCACCTACACCATCAAGGATGCCTGCCTCAACAGCAGCACGTATCAGCAGGTTATCAACGTGCTGGACGATACCGACCCGGCTATTTCCGGCAGTATTGCACTGTCCACAGTAGAAGGTTGTACCGCTGCCGATGCACCTGCTGCTGTTACGACTGTGCCAGCACTCGAAGCACTCGGACTGAATATCAGCGATGCCTGCACCTCTGATGCAAACCTGACCCTCACCAGCAGTGATGTCGCTTCCGGCACCTGCCCGGTGGTTATTACGCGCACCTACACCGTAACAGATGCTTGCCTGAATAGCAGCACCTACCAGCAAACCATTCATGTGCTAGATGGCATTGCCCCGAGTATTTCCGGCAGCATTGCACCGTCTACCGTAGAAGGATGTACGGCCGCCGATGCGCCCGCTGCCGTCACGACTGTGGCTGCGCTCGAAGCACTCGGACTGAATATCAGCGACTGTCTGGCCGACGCAAGCCTGACCGTCACTAGCAGCGATGCCGCTTCCGGCACCTGCCCGGTGGTGGTTACACGCACCTATACTATCAAAGATGCCTGCATGAACAGCAGCACCTACCAGCAGGTTATCAACGTAATGGACGATACCGACCCGGCAATTTCCGGCAGTATTGCACTGTCTACTGTGGAAGGTTGTACCGCTGCCGATGCACCCGCTGCCGTCACGACGGTGGCTGCGCTTGAAGCACTCGGACTGGATATCAGCGATGCCTGCACCTCTGATGCCAACCTGACAGTGAGTAGCAGCGATGCCGCTTCCGGCACTTGCCCAGTGGTCGTCACACGCACCTACACCATTAAAGATGCCTGCCTGAATAGCAGTACGTACCAGCAGGTTATCAATGTAGATGACACAACTATTCCGGTCATCACCCTCCTGGGTAGCCCGTCTGTAAGCCTGTGCCAAAACAGCGTTTATACCGACGTCGGCGCAACAGCAGCCGACAACTGCTCCGGCAACATTACGGTTTCGATCGCCGTCAACA
This sequence comes from Saprospiraceae bacterium, assembly GCA_016787415.1. Lineage (GTDB taxonomy): Bacteria > Bacteroidota > Bacteroidia > Chitinophagales > Saprospiraceae > M3007. Next base: position 39,596 of record JAEUUT010000167.1, read on the forward strand.
ATCCGGTCAATACGGCCGTTGCTGGCACCTATGTGGTAACATACAATGTGGTGGATGCGTGCAGCAATGCTGCTGTACAAGTTGTACGCACAGTAGTGGTACATCCATTGCCAGCAGTAGCGCCGATAGACGGCTCCAACTTTGTTTATGTAAACAGCACCACCCTGCTCAGCGATGCGACACCTGCTCCTTTGGGAGGTAGCGCTGTATGGTCGAGCGGCACTCCGGCTGTCGCTACCATCAATCAGAGTGGCCTTGTATTCGGAGTTTCCATGGGAAGCAGTATCATTAGTTATACGGTGACTGATGCCAATAGTTGTGTCAATACTGCCACATTTGTAGTGAATGTAAGCACCCCTGTCATCAATATTGGTGTGTACAACCAAGTGGCAGCCTCTCCGGTGGGCAACAAATTGCAAATCAGGCTCAAACCCATCATTCAGGTAATCAATGGCCAGTACAGCAACGGCGTATTTACCTTGCGTACAGCCACATCTAATGGGGTGACAGGGATGGCTATTTTTGGCAGCAACCCTTACAATTACACCCTGACGAGTACCCAACTGAACAATGGTGGTTTCGACTATTATGTTTTCAGTTTCGACAATTCGAACGTTGTGAACTGGGCGGCTATGACGGAGGTGCCGATTCTTAATCTTGTTTACAGTTGTACGGGCAATGCCCTGTTCGAAATCGATAAAAATTATACATACTCAGGAATGACGTTTGTAGACGGCAGTTTTTATCAGGAACTAAACGCCGGGCCTGCGCAAAATCAGATTTCTCCTGCAACCGCCACTTCCCCTGCAACACTTACACCCTTGCCGACGCTGGTGCACCAAACCTGCAATGCTCTGGGCGCTATCGATCTCAGTGTCAGCGGCGGCTCGCCCGTTTACACCTACGATTGGAGTGATGATGGGCCGGATATGCCCGATGATGATAGCCAGGACTTGAACAATCTACTGGCCGGCGTATATACGGTTACAGTAACCGACGCCAATGGCTGCTCCGCTGCCAATACGTCCACGATCCTGTACCTACCCGTCACCAATATCTCCGACATACCGCCTACGCATTACGCCACCATTCAGGCGGCTGTGGATGCGGCAGATCCAAATGAAACCATTGAAATCTGTACGGGCACATTCAACGAGGCAGTGACGGTGAATAAAGCAGGCCTGACACTTCGGGGGGCAGGTGTTGATATGACCATCGTGGATCATACCGGCACGGCCCCCGCCAGCAATGCAGGCTTGCATGTCATCGCCAACAATGTAAAAGTGGAAAAACTTACAGTCACGGGCAATCCGTTGGCCAGTACGCCACGATACGGCTTGAAAGTAGGCACCAATACGGTAACGACCGATAATGTGGTGCTGGAAAACATTAAAGTGCACAACAGTTTCCGAACTGGTTTTGACATTGCCCGCGCCAAAGATCTGAGCATGACAGACATTACATCCGTCAACAATGGTGGAGCAGGTATTTTCATGTCCAACACGGAAGGTGCTTTGCTGCAAAATATTACCACTGCCAACAATCCCTGGACAGGTGTTTCGGTGGCTACCCGCAACGACTGGAGCGGTGTTTCCAGCGGTGTGGTATTTGCCGGAACCAATTCTTTCGGAGAATCTGCCGGTAAAAACGGCGGCTTGCAACTGGAAATGACGCCAGCCAAGCCCATTAGTTGGAGCAACGACCCGCTTGATGGCAAAAACGTCACCATCCTGCCTGCCGATTTCGGATTTGCGCTGAGTGGCCCGTCCGACGACCCGCAATACGCACCCTATGTTCGTTTTTACCAAACCCTCTCGCAAGCGCACACCGCAGCAGATGGGGTAGGCCCGGCACAACCCGATCATATTCTTCCCAACAATCGTTACATCCGGGATGCGGATAATTCTTCGGGAGAACCCGGTACGAATTTCTATGTGTACGATAATCCGGACAATACCATGACGATCCAGGCGGCAGTCAATGCAGCCGTGGCCGCCAATCAGATCAATGTATTTGCCGGTACCTTCAATGAAGATGTGAATGTGACCAAGCAACTCACCCTGCAAGGGGCGGGTATGACGCAAACAACGGTTATTGGTGTTATCGGCGGTATTTCAGCCACCATCAATATCGGCGCATCTGGCGTGGTCGTCGACGGATTCAAGATAACAAGAGAGGGCAACAATACGACCGACTGGAACAACGCCGGCTTGAACCTTGTAGGCCTGGCAGTACAGGGCCAGAGCAACGACGCGGAAGTGCGCAACTGCCATTTCGAAGGCAACCGAACGGGTATCGACATCAACAACAGCAACGACAATTTTATTCACAACAACCTGATCGACAACAACCGGACAGGTATGCTGTTCCGCAATCAGACGGATAATACGGTCGTAACGAACAACTTTATTACCAACAACTGGACTGTCGGCGTGCTGTTCATCGACGCCAGTGGCGGCACCAACAGCCCTGTGCAAACGGCGGCCAACAGTTCGTTCAACAACAACGACATCCACAACAACTGGTACGGCCAGATCGTGGACCGCCAAAGCGGCGGATCGTTGCCCGCGCCCGGCGCCAACCTGAAAAACTTCGAGTGCAACTGGTATGGCACCACCGCGCCTGCTGTATCCACTGCCAACAGCGCAGAACCCGGATACGCGGCTCAAATACCGGTGGCTTATGGCGGATCGGCTGTAGCGCCCGGCGGGCAACCGGATATCCTCGGACCCGCCTCTGCCAACTTCGACTATGTGTCGTGGCTGACGGATGGTTCGGATACGCAACCCGCCAATGGGTTCCAGCCGATGCCAGGCGAATGCTCTGGTACGCCTGTGGTGATTACCTCCACTGTACTCGACCATGTTATTTGCAGCGAAACCACCGGCTCCATTACCGTATCATTTAGCGGCGGCACGCAACCGTATAGTGTCAACTGGACGGGCGCCGGTGCGCCGGTTACAGGCCTGACAGGCAGCCCATACCTCATTGGCAGCCTCGCGCCAGGTGCTTACACTATTACCGTAACGGATGTGAATGGCGCCACGGGCACAGCAAGCGCATCGGTGTTGTACCTGCCGGTAACTAATACAACAGGGCCTACCTACTATGCCACGATACAGGCTGCCGTTTCGGCCGCTAGTAATGGAGACGTGATAGAAGTGTGCGCGGGCACTTATGCTGAAACGATCCTGATTGACAAGGCTTTGTCACTAAAAGGCCCAAAAGTAGGCATGGATGCAAACACCCGCCTTGCTGCCTTCATGGGCTGGCCGACAGACCCTAAGGCAAATCCGGCATCAGAGGCCATTATTACGGCGCCTTCCAATAATCCACTGGGCGGAAATCCGGGTGCGATCGACTTGATTCGGGTAACAGCAAATAATGTTTCTATCGATGGCTTCGTATTGGATGGCAATAATCCAATGCTTGGTTCAAGTTCGGTTACCGATGGTGGCAGTGTTCAGATTCATGGCCGTCGGGGTATCACCAATATCGATAATAGTAATGGGTTCAATCCTGTAAGCAACTTAACTGTTCAGTACAATATTGTACAGAACGTATCACAACGAGGTATTTCGCTGGCCAACAATGGCCCGGTTTCTACCGGAAACACTATCGCGCACAACGTCATTCGCCATTATGGCTATGATCCTGTCAATGGTGGGCAGGCTGTTATTTTGTTTACAAATGCATACGCCGATGTGACCGACAATACTATCGAAGTATCTGCGTCAAACATCGGGTTGCACCTACAGAATTTTAGCGCCAACGGTTCAATGAACTGGGCGAGCAACAATATTACCGCAGGTGCAGGCAGTATTGCTATTCACGCCAATCTGTTTTATGGCACCAATGCTACGCTGAACATCAGTGGGAACAATGTTAATGCAGCCACGGGCGTTACTAGCGCGTCCGATACCTGGGGTATCAACGTATGGTCGGTACAGGTAGGATCTACTGTGCAGGTCAGCGGCAATACCGTAGGCGCCAGTGGAGGACAGTTTTCAAGAGGTGTCAATCTCTGGAACCTTCCGACCGCCAATACGGTAGCCGTTAGCGGTGGATACATTGGCAACAGCGACGTTGGGGTATATGTGTCCAACTATGACGCCAGTTTCGGAAATGCTACTTCAAGCGCCGTATCACTGGGTGGTTTATCTTTAAATAGTGCCAATACCGGGGTTTATATTTTTGATGACCCTTCCAATTCCAACAATGCAACCGTGGCTGTCTCTTTTGGCGCTAACAACTCTATCAGTGGCGGTGTCGACGGATTAGTAGTAGAAAACCCGGGAGCCTCTGTCACAGGAGGTACTCTGTCTAATCTTGCATTTTCCGGTCAAAGCGGCAACTATATCGAATTGTCAGACAATGCTGGCAATCTGAACGCTACCGCCGCTACTTTCGCGGGCAACACAGGCGCTACGGCTACCCTCGCGCAAAACTTTGCCATAGAAGACAAAATCCTGCACAAGATAGATCACGGTGTACTGGGTTTTGTATTGGTAAAAGCAGACCATGACTTTGTTACGGTAAACAGTTTCATCGCTCCGGCCACAACCGTGGCTTCCACGCAGCGCGGTGTAGATGCCGCCAGCGCGGGATTTACAGTCAACATCAATTCCGGAACGTACACCAATGCCTTGAATATCAACAAGGAACTGAAAGTGTATGGTGTCAACAGCGGTATCAGCCCCGTGACGGGCATACGGCTGGCAGAGGCTACCCTGGCTACAACTTCCGGCACCATGGTCAACGTAACGACCACTGCCCCGGTGGAAATAAAAGGACTCCGACTGGCGAATTCGGGCGGTTCGTTTGATTATTCCGTCAGTGGCGTCGTCGGCACCAGCATTCTGATGGAGAAAAACTTCTTCGACAACTCCATCGGCGTGTACATACCCAATGCCGTGAGCACGACCATTGCCGACAACCTTTGCACGTTCAGCGCAGGTGCAGACGAAGGTTTTGCCCTGTTTGGAAACTACAACGGCTCGACAGGTACCCATATCGATGTACACGACAACAAGTGGCTCAATGGCCAGATGACCGGCATGAACCTGAGCAGTTGCGAAGGAAGTGTGTACAACAATGTATTCGACAACATTGCGTATTACGGTATTCTGGCGGCCAACCAGTCGGACCTGGATATTTACCAAAACGTATTTACCGGAATCGACAATCCCGACGTACTGGTGACGACCTGGGGCGCCGGGGTGCGCTTCTATGATGACGCGCCGGGGGCATCGGTACTGGTGCACAACAATACCTTCGATGGCAACTACATCGGTATATCGGTACGCCCGGCCTACGATTTCAGCGGGAATACAGCCAACGTGTACGACAACTCCATTACCAACAGCACTGTAGCCAATATTCGCCATGAAGGCTCGGGAACGTTGCCAGCCGAATGCAACTGGTTTGGCGCTACCAGCCTGGGTGCTATTTCTGCCACCATCGTCGGAACGGTAGACTTCAACCCTTGGCGGGTTAATGGTATGGACAACGACCTGGTACTACCCGGATTCCAGCCGGCATCTACCTGCACTGGAACACCGGTCGTCATCACGGTCGATGTAATCAGCCCCGAAACCTGTTCGGGCGGCACTGCCAATGGCGCTGTCACTACCATCACTAGCAATGGTGGTGGGGGCTACACGTACAGTTGGAGCAATGCAACGACCAACTCCAGTGCCACAGGTTTGATCGGCGGCACCTACACGGTAGTTGTGACGGATGCATACGGCTCTACAGCCAGCGCAACCGCCGTGGTTCCGGCTTTGCTGGTAACCAATACCACTACGAATGCCAACTATGCCACCGTACAGGCTGCTATCAACGCAGCACTGCCGGGAGAAACCATACAGATATGTGCTGCTACCTTCAACGAGCGCGTTACGATAGATAAATCGCTGACGCTGGAAGGGAAAACCGCTGCGAAAAACCTGTATGTGCTGGATGGTTCCGGCCTGCCGGGTACAGGCGATGGTGTACATATCAACGACAATGTGACCAACGTTACCATCCGCAACCTGACAATACAGGATTACACGGGCAACAGTGGCAATGAAGATGCTGCTATTTATGCCAATGCAGGTAATAACATGCTCATTATCAATAATGTGGCGCTGTTGAACAACCCTTCGGCTTCCGGTTTTTATGCCAATGGCCCGGTCAGCAACGTGTCTGTTACCAATTCGGTCGTGAGCAACAACGGCGGCGGCGCCCGGGGTATCGTCATCTGGAACGGATTCAAGCAGAACATCACTTTTACAGGCAATACGGTAAGCAACAATTCCTGCTGTGGTATTGAATTGCAGGATGGCACGGCTTCCAATGTCGTCGTCAGCAGCAACACCATCGATATTGGCAGCGGCGACAACGCTATCGGGCTGCTGGGGCTGAACAACAGTGTGGGCAACAACCTCATTCAGGGCAATGTCATTACCGGAGGAGGAAGATTCGGCATCGAAATCAAAAACCCGGATGGCGGCGTAAGTGTCAGCGGTAATACGGTTACACTGACCACGCAGAATTCAGATCAGCGCGACCGCGCCGGTATCGCCGTGTTCCGACGCGACTTTACAGCGGGCAACCCGCAAGGCTATGCAGACGTGCCCAATGGCGTGTCAATCTCGGGTAATATCGTGAGTGGCTATACCCAGTCGTCTGTAGAGGAAGGTTTCGGTATCGTGGTGGAAGGTGTCAGTCATGGCATCACCAACAACACGGTATCCGGCTGCGATGTAGGTATTCAGATTCAGGGCGGCGGGCACCCCAATGCCAACTACGTGATGAACAATGCCGGTAGCGGCAATCAGGATGTAGGGGCGTCTGCCAACTACTTCGGGCGCGGTAATGCCCCGTATGTGTGCGACATCTCGGAAAGCGGCAATATCCTGTCCAACACCATCGATCGACGTATGGTTACCTCGGAAGGCGTCTTTACCGATCCGGCAGGTACATCTACCATCGCCAATCAAATTGCCAGGGAAGTGACACTCGACAACGGGGTGACCCAGCGTGTGTACTGCACCATTCAGGCGGCTGTAAACGCATCGGTGGGCAATGGAACAGAAACGGTTAAAATTGCTTCGGCTGCTACGCCTACCCGTTACAACGAACAGGTGCTGGTAAACAAAGACCTCACCCTGCTGGGCATTGGTGTCACCAAGCCAGTTGTAGACTTCACGGGCAACCCGACCGGCAAACCAACTCTGTTCGACGTGTCTGCCAATGGCGTCGCTATCGACGGTATTCAGTTCAATACCAACCTGACCAAACTGTCGAGCGCCATTATTGCAAGCGCTGCAACGATCGATGACATCGCGGTGAAAAACAATATGATTGCACCGTATCAGTCGACGCCCGGCACCTACCTCTCGTATACAGGTTCTTACACCGACCGGAATGCCATCAGTATCAACTATGGCGGCACCATCAACTATCGGGCAGCCAGTGGAGGCGTCAACAGCATCCTGGTCGACAACAACATGGTGTCTGCAGCAGTGAATGGCGCTATCCTCGGCGACGACAGCGGCGACATCGGATTCAGGGCTGCCGTGGCAGTAGATGAAGGCGCAGGGTCGTACATCCGCAATACGTTCCAGACCATCAGCCATGATGTGATTGTTCGGTTCAATAGCAATGGCCCGATAACAATCGGCGGTTCCGCCCCCAACGCCAACACCTTCAATGGCGGCGGCGTAACCGTAGCGGAACACAATGCCGGCGGCGGAGATGTGGACATCAGTTTCAACACCTTCAACGGTGCGGTGACCGGCAGTGTGCTGCGTCTGCAAAATAATCAGCAGAACAAGTCGACACATGTGCACGACAACACATTTACCAACCTCCGCTGGGGTATCAGTCTGGAGAACTACCCAGATGTAATGATTGAAGACAACACCTTCACGCCACTGGCCGGGTACACCAACTTCAGACATATCACGGTCAACACCAAATCGCTCAGTTCCAATTCGGCGCTCATCACCCAGACGGCCATCAACGGCGTCATCAAGGACAATGTATTCAACTCCCTGACGCCAACGGTAGCAGGTACAGCGCTGGCATTTTACAACCACGACAGCGATAATGCCATGCTGCTGGCCAACGCCTTCACGGTGGGCGCTGCCGGGGAAGAGAACACTTTCCAGAAGGATTTCAGCCACGCCATTTACCTCGGAGATCAGACAGGGGCTACTTTCCCTGCTCCGGTGGCCTTCCCCGAATATGCCCTGGGCGTCAATTCCAACACGACCATGGCTTGCTGGGATCTGCCGATCGACATTGAAAAAAACAGATTCGATGTGGGCGCCGGTTTGCAATTGCCACAAAGTATGAGTGGGGCACAACTGACGGCACTGGAAAATATCCTGTACCACGAACACGACAACCCATGCCTGGGTGAACTGACGTTCTTCCGGCCTGTGGTTCTCAATGCCAGAGTGTACCTGCAAGGACCGTACGACGCTACCACGCCGCTACCGCACCTCATGATCGACGAATTGCGCAAAATTTCGGTCGCGCCGCTTTTCCCGACTGCCGATCCATATGTGCAATTCACCCCGGATATTGCCCCGTACTGGGATGCTTTCGTACACGTCAACCACACCACCAACGAGGTGATTACCAATCCTTTGAGTGTACTGGATGACCACGACGAAAATTCTATTGTAGACTGGGTTTTCCTCGAACTGCGTAGCAAAAACAACAATATGCAGGTGGTAGCAACCCGCAGTGCATTGTTGCAACGTGATGGCGACATTGTTGACCTGGACGGCACTTCGGAGGTTACCTTCCCGAACTCCTACATCGATCAGTACTACCTGATGGTGCGGCATCGCAATCACCTGGGCGCCCTGACAGCTAATCTCATCGACTTTACCAATCCGGCCACATTTGTCGACTTCTCCGACCCAGCCATGCCTACATATGGCACGACCTCGGTCAGTGCACGCAAATTGCTGGAGCCAGGGATTTACGGATTGATTGCAGGCAATACCAACATGAAGGTCAATACGAACGCCTTTTTCCAGGTCATTTATAACAATGCTGGCAACGACCGCGTACCGATCCTGAACAAGGTAGGTTCGTCCACACCCCTCAATGTAGTACCAGGCTATTATCTGGAAGATGTCAACCTGAATGGTAGTGTGAAATACAGCGGTTCCAACAACGACCGGGTAATTATTCTCAATAATGTGGGACCATCGACACCTCTGAACGTAGTTACACAAGAGCCTTCAAATTAGTATTAACAGGTAGGGTGGCGCCATCAAAAGAGGTGGCGTTGCCCTTTTTTCAACTTCATCGAATTATGGATAAAAATCTCAATATGAAACATCGAATGATACTCCTGACCTGCCTGGCAGCCTTGCTTTTTAATACGGTTGCTTCGGCCCAGGTCATAGACTTTGGCTTGTTCAACAATCCTTCCGGAAGCAACAAACTGGAAGTGCGCCTCAAAGCCAGCCAGGACGTGATGGACGGCGCTTTATCGGCAGGTGTTTTCACCGTAAGGTTTCCGGCATCTTATGGAGTAAACCTTACGGTTGTACCCGGATCATCGCCCTACGGGTTCGCTTTTGCAGGCCCTGTTGGCAATTCAGGTGGCTATCGCTATTACCGTTTTCAATTTGCCAACAACTTTACAGTAACCTGGAACGCCGGGGAGGAATACACCGCCGTAATTCTGCAACACAGCAACGACGGCGTAGGTGTAGGTACTTTCGAACTGGTTACGGGTGATTCCTGGACCAGTGGTGCAAACAACGGCAATTTTTACATCGAACTCGATGGTTTGGAAAAAGAAGGTGTGTTCTATCATCCGAGTACGGCTGCGCCATTGCCTGTAGAATTGAACACATTCAATGCAAAAGCGCTCCATGACGGCAGTATTTCACTCGACTGGGAAAGCGCGACAGAAAGAGACATGGCCTATTACGGCGTAGAATATTCGAAAGACGGCCGCCAGTTTGCTGAACTGGGAAAGGAACAGGCCAGAGGCAGCGAACATACGGCCGCACAGTACGTCTACAACCATAAAACACCTGCGGCCGGGCTGAATTACTACCGGCTGCGTATGACAGACCGCCGGGGCGCATACGAGTATTCGCCGGTCAGGCAAGTGTTGATAGATCGGGAGGACGCCGATTTTACGGTGTTGCCCAATCCAAGCAGTGGACCCTTGACCCTTACCAGCAATCGGCTCGACAAATACGATGAAAACCTGATGTTTCAGGTAGTAGACGACCAGGGCCGGATCATTCGTACCGATCGGCTGGTATCTGAAAAAACAGGACTGGATATGAGCAATGAATCTTCAGGGAGTTATTTCCTTCAGGTAGTTTCAGAACGCGATATCATCGCCCGATTCCCCATCCTGCTCGCCAGACAATGATGCAGAAAATGGCGCTTTGAATGCCCGTCGGACGCCATTTCAAATAGAAGGGTTTTCCTGCCAGAGGCTGCATCGCAAACAAATTGTGGGCAGCCTCTGGCTATTTTACAAACAACCCGACTACCGTTTCACGGGGTTAATCTTTCCCATACATAAACATATCCGACATGAAAAAGGGTCTTCTCCTTCTGGCGCTTTTGTTGCCTTGCCTGATACACTCCCAGGCTACGCTCGATATTGGCATCTTCAACCAGCCTGCTGGTAGCAACCAACTGGAAATCAGGCTGATACCAACACAAACCCTTAGCAATGCCGTATACTCTGCTGGCGTATTTACCATTCGTTTCCCGGCCAGTTATGGCGTATCGCTTGTAGCGCCTACCGGACTCAATACGCCACTCTACAATTACAACATTGCCAATCAGGGGACATCCGGCGCTTATAAGTATTACAGTTTTTCGTTTGTTAGCCCTTACACGGTCAACTGGACTGCCGGAACGGCCTACACGGTGGCTATTCTTCACATTGTTTCAGGAAGCAGCGCTGGAACCGGCACCTTTGAAATTGTAAACGATGCCTGGACGGCCGCCAACAACGGTGACCTATATCAGGAATTGAATGGCAATGCCGTTCAGGGTATCTTTTATCAGCCTTCTGCTACTGCCCCGCTCATACCCGGGCCGCCCGACACAGTACCACCCGACATTGCCTGTACGGCCAACAAAACCGTGAACACCAGCCCCAATGCCTGCGCTTACACCCATGTGGGCTCTGCCTGGAATGCCGTCGGCAATGACAATTATCCGGGATTCACCATCACCTACTTCTTTTCCGGCGCTAGCAGCGGAATGGCCACTACACTGGAAAATGCGGTATTCAATTTGGGGCTCACTCATGTCACCGCCGTCATTAAAGACGGCGCCAATCTGACTGACACCTGCTTTTTCAACGTGACTGTAGTAGACCAGCAGCAGCCGAATATAACAGCGCCGCCCGCACTCACTGTTTCCGCCAACGCACCCTCCTGTACTGCCGCCAATGTAACCCTTGGCACGCCCGTTACTACCGACAACTGTAGCGTACCGCAAATAAGCAACAACGCCCCGACGCATTTCCCACTGGGCAATACCGTGGTCATCTGGACGGCTACCGACGCAGCCGGGCTCACAGCCACCGCCACCCAGGTCATCACCGTACAAACGAGTTTGGGCGTCAGCGCCATGAACCTGACCAATACCATTATTTGCTACGGCGGAACCTCCACCCTGTCGTTTACCCTGTCCGGAGGCGTTTCGCCCTATCAAATTACGTACAATATCAATGAATCTGCCACTACTGCCGGCGCTTACCTCAGCAACCAGCCTATTGTAGTAGCCCCTCTCGAAACCACCGGTTATCTACTCGTACAGGTGAGCGATGCCATTGGCTGCAGCATATCGCCCACTGGATTGTCTCGTACACTGATTGTAAAACCGCGTCCTACCCTGACAGGTATCACGGTGGCTGCCACACCTGTTTGTGTCGGCGAACCGGTATCCGTACTGGCTACCGGGCTGCTGCCCGATGTGCCTACTATTTTCCAGTACACCCTGAATGGCGCCGCAGCGATGCAAACGGTAACCAGCAGCAGCACTGGAACTGCACAACTGCTGGGTGTGCCTTTCTCTGGTGGCAATTATACCTTCCATATTACCACCGTGACCGTAACCGGATGCCAGGCGCCTTTTTCCGCTTCCACAAGTTTTGTGGTCGATTCTGTTTCCGAGGCATGCAAACTTTCCATTCTCGGTACCATAAAAACCGAAGCCGGGCACCCGGTAAAAAATGTAATGCTGGGATTGCATGGAACGGAGATCGATAGCGCCACTTTCAACCTCTCTACCGTGAGTGATACTGCCGGACGGTATCAATTTCTCCATGCAGTGCCCTATGCAGCCGATATTGAATTGGTGCCCTATAAAAATGATAACCACCTCAATGGCGTGACGACCTTCGACCTGGTGCTGATCAGCAAACACATCCTGGGACTGCAAACGCTGGATTCACCCTATAAAATCATTGCCGCAGATGCCAATCATTCCGGCCTGGTCACAACCGCCGATATTGTGGAACTCAGAAAAATGATACTGGGTATCACCGACGAATTACCAGCGAATACCTCCTGGCGTTTTCTGCCGTCCGGTTTTACCTTCCCTGATCCGCAACAGCCACTGGCCAGCCCGTTTCCCGAGCAACTGGTATTGAATCATTTTACGGACAACCTGGAAAACGCCCATTTTACGGCCATTAAAACCGGAGACGTCAACGCCAGTGTGATCACAGGATTACAACCGCCCTTATCTGAAGAACGATCTCTCCAAACACTTTTTTTTGATGTGTCAGGTGTGTCCGAACATCAGGAATTAAACCCTGGAGAAATAATCAAACTGTTTGTTCGACCAACCTTTCACAGCCTGGGGTATCAATTTACACTGGGTACAGAGGGGCTGGAAATAATGGGAGTTATACCTGAAAACGATATGCGTATCGAACATTTCGGCCTGTTTGACCAGACCGTCACGGTTTCGTATTTCAGTGAAATGGATTCGGAAAACGTGCCCGGATTTTACATTTTATGTAAGGTAAAGACCCAAGGGACGCTTCAAGATAAAATGCACATTTCCAGCCGGATTACACCTGCCGAAGCCTACCTGAAGCAGGAAGGTGGTATGGCGACGACTACAGATATTCAACTTCGCTTCGCACAGAATGCATGGGGACAGGAAGAGTGGAACAGCGTGTGGCCCAATCCATTTTCTTCTTCCATCACAATAGAAACGCGGTTGAAATCGCCGGAAACTTTTTACATCACAGCAAGCGATGAAACCGGCAAAGCAGTGCTCCATACTTCATTTGATGTTCCGCAGGGGGGGCATCGGGTCGCGCTTGATACGTCTTTTTTGCCCGCAGGAATTTTTATGTTCAAAATGCAGACATCGCATAATTTGGTGGTCAAAAAACTGATCAAGTTGTAGCCAGACGATCGGTGCTATGCACGTTCGTTTGGCTACACTCCAACCGCGATAAGCATCATGTCCATCCTACGATTCCTCCACCAACTCCTCGCCTTTTCCCTCGAAATGGCCATGCTCGCCGCCCTGGGATACTGGGGCTTTCTGGAAGGCAAAAAAGCGCCGCTAAAATACGTACTCGGGCTGGGCCTGCCGATCGCCGCCATTGCATTGTGGGCCATGTGGGCCGCGCCCAAATCATCCAGTCGGCTCGGGCAGCCTTATCTCCTGCTGTTTAAACTGGTGCTGTATGGTGCGACGACGTTCGGGATGCATCGCTCGGGACTTGCGTACTGGAGTTACTGGTTTGCTGGGTTGGCGCTGGTGAGTGTACTGGCCGAATATTTCTGGCAGGCATAAAAAAGTACAGGTCGGGCTTTCGCCCGACCTGACTAATAAACCCCAAAAAACCAAATGAAAACTTCTTTATAGCGAGGTGCTATTTTCCAATATCATTCAGGAAAAAACCAGACTCATAAATTCTTTCCCTGAATACTTACGACTAAACACGTAGAAACGGTTGTCGAGGTTGCTTCTACCTGAAAAAAAAATTTCATTTTAATTATCTGGTGATCCTGCTGCCACCCAAATCTGGATTTTCCGGATGTCGCAATCGGGCAATGGCCCGTTGGCTACCGGCTGCGGCATGGCGGAATAACCGGTCTGGTGCAGAATAGAGCCAAGGAGCGTACCGTTGGTTACCGAGGCTTTCACCTGTGTATAGTTGGTCAGCGACACATTACCCGAAGGGCTGGTACCGCTGTGGCAACCTTTACATTTCAGCGTAATCAGCGGCATCACCGACGTGCTGAACGTCACATTCGTGGTGTCGCAAGCCGAATCGCAGGTCAGGTTCTGTGCGCCCTGCTGTATCCATTTCAGTATGAGCGCGCGCTGATCGGCCGGCAGCGCAGTCCGCGGAGATGGGGGCATGCGGTCGCCACCGCTCTGGTTCAGCACGCGGTATAGTTTGCTGTTGGAGGGATTGCTCAGGTTGATTTTGCCAGTATTCCGGGTGTTAGTGTAGTTATCCAGAATAACGCCTTCTTCGTGCGAAAGAACATCGTGGCAGCCCGACATCGCGCAGTTGGAGGTCAGGATAGGCAGGATGTCTTGTTCGAAATACACCGAATCGGGGCTGCATGGATGCGTCACTACCACCGGGGTCGTATCCACCGGATTGCCCGTTGTATCGATGGGTGTTGGGTCCTCATAACCGATATACACCGGCTCACGCCGGCACGAAGACGTGTAAGCGATGAGGGCGAACAGCACACAAGTGCCGAAGGCAAAAAAGATTTTTCCAGAAGAATGCATGGATAAGAAAGTTGGTAAGGAGTGTTGATTAACGTTGTTATTTAAGCAGACTCAGAGGAGCGGCAACCTGGATAGTAGCGGTTTTGCTCACTTTGTCGGCTACCAGAGAGGGTACGTCGACCTTGTAATCGGCCAGTGCCAGGGTAATTTTGGCAGTAGCGTTCACCTTCCCACTTTTTACGGAAAAAGTAACCGGCGCCGTCAGTGGTTTGCTTACGCCATGCATGGTCATGGTACCGGATACATTGGCCGAGTAGGTGCCGTCTTTGTCAAAATTCAAAGCGCCTGGATTGTCGATTTTTCCTTTGAATGTGGCTTTTGGATAGGTGCTGCTCTCCAGGTAATTTTCGTTGAAGTGCTCCTGCATCAGGGCGCGTTCGAACAGGAAACCTTTTATCAGCACGGCCATTTCAAGGGCGCCGCTGCTTTTGTCCAGTACGCAAGTGCCTGATTTGTTGACGGCTTTGATCTCTTCAGGAGAATTGGCTGCCGTTGCATCAAAACTTACCAGTCCATCGCGGGTAAACCACTTTTGGGCTTGTGCAGGGACGAGCATACCGGAAATGAGGGAAATAGCAATGACCAGAAAAAATTTGTTGGACATGATTAATCGAGTTTTTGTGAGTGACTGAAAATGTGTGTTTTTTATGTGTTTTGGTGTTTTTGGGTTTTGGTGTTTTTGTGGTGCTTCGCTCTTGGCATTTGGTATTAATTTCATGTTTTTTTCAGGCCTGATAAATCTAAATGCCAGGAGCGAAGCACCCCAAAAACACAAAAACACAAAAACACAAAAACACCAAAACCCAAAAACACCCAAACACGATTGTTATATTTTCCTTTTAACGATCTGGAACACCCGCGACAGATTGAACCCAAAACGAATCTGGCCTTTGAACCAGTCGCCGTTATCGTCGGTGATGTAGGCGCGTTCGTTCATGCCCACTGCATTGGAAAAATGCAACTGGAATACGTGGCCGCCCGTTTCAATATCTACACCCAGCGATAGAGGGTTGTAGTTGATAATCGACGGGAAACGGTTGATCGCATAGGTGTAATCCCATACGATGGCCATTCGTTTGGTCACTTTGAATCGCCCTCCGAAGCCAACTGCATACAAGTCGTTGGGCACCAGAATATTGGGTACAATGTTGTTGTGCACCAGGGTAGGCGAGATCTGAAGAGTGAGTCGTTCGCTGAATTTCCGGCCGATAATCAGTTCGTGGTAGTACCCGAGCCGACGGCCGAAGTTGACCGACACGCCTTCAATACCGATGGGGTCGTGCAGGCCGTTGACAGTCATGCCACTTACCCAAACGAGCGAAAAAGGAATGTTGCGACGACCTTTGCTTTGCCATAAAATGCGGTATTTTACAAAAGCGTCGGTTTCTTTTTTAGAAGTGCTGCGGCCGAAACCTGCCATCAGATTAGGTGTGATACCAAAGTCGAAACCCAGGCGCATGGAAGCCTGATCGAGGCCAAATAACTCATAACCGCCACGGCTTACATCGCCGAAACGGTGCAAAATCCGGAAGTCCATGGTGCCCGGCGCCAGCATTTCCATACTATGGGTATTGATAACGCGGGGGCTTTTGAAGGCATTGGTGGCGCGGTCGAGACTGAATTGTTCGTCGAGCAGACTCAACAGACCGCCGTCATTGCCTGGCTGCGCCGACACGGCCGCAACCAGCACCAGGAGGAACGATGCGATGCAAATAATACGTTTCATGATCTGTTTGTTTTTTGTTTTGCTAGTTATTAAGTGCACCGGCATCGATCCAGGCCTGGATGATACTGATTTTACAATCCGAAAGAGAAGCGGCGTTTTGAGGCATGGCGGAGTAACCTGACTGGTGCTTGATTGAGCCCATCAGTTTGCCGTTGCTTACAGTGGCTTTTACGCCAGCATAGGTGTTATAGTCGACATTGCCCAGCGGGCTGCTGCCGCCGTGACAGCCATTGCAGTAGGTTTGCAGGATGGGCGACACAGCCGTGCTGAATTTTGCATCGCTCGTATTACAGTTCGTACTGTCAGAGCAGGTGGTATGCTGGGCGCCCTCCTTGATCCACAACGCGATGGTCGTGATCTGGGCGTCGGTCAGTCGGTTGTAGGGCGACTGAGGCATACGGGCTTCGCCGATGTTTACCAGCGCCTGGTAAATTTTGCTGCCCTTGTAATCGCCGGGTGCAATGCCATGGCTTACAATATTTTCGTAGGATGTCAGGTCGTATCCCTCTTCGCGATCCTGGCTGTTGTGGCAGCCGCTCTGGGTACAGTTGGATTGAAAAATGGGCAATACATCCCGGTCAAAACATACGCCGCGAAGGTCTTCCACATATTCGCGGGTGCAGGTTACGGAGGTGAAACACAGTAAGGGCATGGCCCACCACCAAAGACGTTTAAGTGACATATTTGTAGTTTAAATTTGTGTCTTGCATGTCATCATTTGTTTGGGAAGGAGATATGTTCAAAAATCTTTGGTTTTAGTTTTTTGCAGGCATGGTAAGCGCCTTTTCATTCAAAACTGGTATATCAGTCGGGTTTTCAGGCCAAACTGCTTGCCCAGCAGGCCCGGATTGCTGCCCGGCTTCTGCAAGAAAAACGCGCCTGCTTCCAGCAAACAATGTTTGCTCAAAGTGCCTTCCACCCCTAACAGGCCCGTCAGGCCCTGCCAATGTGTAATGGCATGCGTTTGGGCCGGCAAGAACACCTCGTAGTGGCTCGACTGGTTTTCGTAGTCAAATTCAATATCAAAGGGCAGGGTAGTATTCCATTGTGTGCCCAGGCCTATCCAGGGCGCCCATTTGCCGCTTGAATTGAAATAGTATTTCAAGTGCAGGTCGTACGAAACAACTGGCAGTTTGTAGGTTTCCCAATAGTGCAGGATGTAGTCGGCGCCAGGATTGGGCACTTCCACACCAGTCAGTTCGTCCGTTTCTTCTGCCCGCAGTTTTCCGCGCCAGTATTGCACATCAGCCCCGAGGCGTATCTGTTTTGCCACTTGCACATCAGCGCCCAGTCCCGTTCCGAACAATGCGCCCGAGCGTTTGTGCGAAAGTAGCGGATTAGCCCAGCCGGCTAGAATACTCAGGCGGGGGTGCGCCAGCATCAGGCCCGACGAGCGCGTTTTTTTAACCAGCGGTTTTTCGAGAAGTAAGTGTTCAAATAACGAATCAGGGGAGGGCTTTTTTTCATTCGCCTGCGTATTTTCCTGTTGCAGGAGTGAATCCGGAAGCGGCACCCGGTGGCTGATCGTATGACCAGGCGCTTCGATTTCACTCGTTGCTATTTTATCTTTTTGTGTCCCTGCTTCAGGTTGCTTGTCGGGAATATGGGCGACAAGGGCATCCGTGTTTGCAGTGTTTGTACCTGTTGTTTTTGAAAGGTTTTCGGCGTTGTCAAGTGTTTGTTGGGGCGCTTGTTTTTTTTGCGAGAGGGTTGTCGAAATAGGCATGTATGGATCGGAAAAATCCTGCCTGGTCATTAAGGTCACTTGCTGATATACGGTGTCGAAAATCACCGTTCTATGTACCAGCGTATCGTATTGTATGACGGTATGAGCAGTCGCGGAAACGAGGTTCGATTGTTGTGCCTGTTTCCACTGATGCCACCAGAATATATTGCCTGTTGCCAGCATGGCAAACAAGGGCCAAACTGCAAACAGTACCCAGCGCTTTCGCCGGCGTTCGTGCACATCCATACGTCCCGATAGTTCGGACCAGTTTTGCTCCTGATATGGATCACCAGGGATCTGGCCGAATTTGTGGGCAAAAATTTTGTCGAAGTCTTTATTGTCCATAAGCAGTTTTCATGGTGGGTTTGACAAGCATTTCCTTTAACCGCTGTCGGGCTTTTGATAAATTTGATTTGACAGAACCCAGGGAAACACCCAGCATTTGAGCGATTTCCTGGTATTCGTAGCCTTCAATGGCAAACAAATTGAACGTAGCCTGATAAGCCGGAGGAAGTTGTCGTACCAGATGCAAAAGATAATCTGCGTCGGCATTAATCAGATTTTCAGCCATTACTGTTGCGTCGCCGGCTTCCTGCAAGGCTACTGTTGGCTTTTCATTCAGCCTGGATCAGTAGCGATCGATACAAGTATGAATCATAATCCTTTTCAGCCATGCTTCAAAGGACTGATCGCCTGCATATTGGTCTATTTTGGTGAAAACCTTAAAAAATCCGTCCTGCACACATTCCCGTGTGGTTTCCGGGTCGTGCGTGTATCGCTGACAAATCACGGAAGCCCAGGCGTAAAATGCCTTGTAAAGCCGGTTTTGCGCGTAGCGGTCGCCTTTGCGACAGCCGCGGATAGTTTCTTCCAGTTCGGATTTGTTCAACATACTTGCAAATCGATACACGAAAAGATAGTGGAAAAGGTTGCTTTAGGGGTAAGTTATTTTTAAGTGTTTAAGTTTTTTGGGGTTTTGGTATTTTAGAGGGCTTCGGGCTTGGTATTTTCACATACCAAGCCCGAAGCCCTCTAAAATACAAAAACCCCAAAAAACCAAAACACTTTAATCGTCATCTTTTTCGGCTTCACCCTGGCCGGAATTCGGAGCAATCACATCGCTTCTAATCTCCGTATGCCGGATATTTCCACCCGAAGTGCCTACGCGCTGCGCAAAAACCATCGCTCCTAAAGCGGCGATAAGTGTAAGCACATACAGCGTCGATGCGCTCTTTTTTTGTGCCCGGTCGGTCCAAAAAGTAAACAGGGCAAGCCCTCCGAGGGCAATGGCTATCCACAGGAAAATATTGGCCAGTTCCTCGTGGGTTTCCATCATATCTTCTCCTACGCCCGCCAGGTTTTCTACCGTTTCCTCCGCGCCTTCACCGGTCAGGTAAGCCGGAATGGCGCAGAGGGCCGCGAACACGAAAACGCCCAATGCTGTTTTTTTAACGGTGTTGTTTTTTAGCAGCATACC
>JAEUUT010000179.1 GCA_016787415.1 Saprospiraceae bacterium
GGTACAAACTGCACCAGGGCAATGCACAGTCCTTGCCCCAACGCATACGACCGTACAAACGACCTTTGGCGCGCCAGCGCATCCTGGGCTACCTGTAGCACCTGCGGTTGCAGGGCCGTAGGCAACGTACATTGCAGCATATCTGTGCGATACAACAATTGAGTGCCCTGCTGCACCTCCTGGTCTTGTGAAAATACCGTGACCAGCACCGCATCCTTGTTGCCTGATGCTACCTGTTGCAACAACTCGATGGGGTTGTAACGCTTGTACGTCAGTACGGGCTCGACGAGCACCTGCACGTCGCCGGAATAACCCAAGGGCAGGCAAAAACGGGCATCATCGGTCTCCTGAGTGTGCAATACAAGCAGTTTGTTTTTTTGCTCATTGATAACAGACACCATTTTTTGCAAGGTGCGGCCCTGAAGGCGCATGTCGGGCACTCCGCCGGCAACTTCGCCGTCTTCGGTGACGAGCAAGCGGGCGCCCAAACGACGCCGAATCGTACCAGAAGCATGAACAATGGTAATCAAAGCCGTTCTTTTCCCTGCTCGTTGAGCGCGTGCAAAAACATGAAGCATTTCCCTGATTTCTTTCATAGAAAAACTGGATTGAAATAGGTGAACAATGGCCGGTAATAAAAAACCCTTCCCACAGTAATACAGTTCTGTCAATGACAGCACGATATGGCGGAAGTGGCAAAGTTTTGTAAGGATGTATGGAAAATTTCAGCGCCGGCTGGCCCGCCATCGCAGGCTACACAGGCATAATCTGGTCAAATGGAGCATTCCTGCCTGGTAAAATAAAAATGCATTTCGGCAGAAAATGTTTAGAACATGTTTTAATGCTAAACGAAAAAAATGAACAGTTCGCGGCCCCGCTTCCGAACATTGGCAAGGAATGACCGGCCACTGCTTGTAAAAAACCGTTCCCACAGCAAAAGAGGAGTGCCTTGCCCAGTTCGGGAACTGCCTTTTCTTTTTTCCGGGAAAAATTTCAACAGCACAATGGACGTTTCTGCCCAACACGGTGGTAAAAGCAATACAGAAACAGCCGTACCTTTGCCATTCAGGCAAGCACCTGATTGTATATTCGCAAGCAACCCATGAAAGTCGTGATCCCTGTTGCGGGCGCCGGCATGCGCCTCCGGCCCCACACCTACACCCAGCCCAAGCCCCTGATGCCTGTGGCCGGGAAACCCATTATTCGATTTATTGTCGACAAACTGATCGAGGTCGGGCTCACGGATTTTGTATTCGTTATTGGCTACCTGGGTGAAAAAATCCGCGATTTTATTGAAGAAACCTATCCAGACCTCCAAACGGAGTTTGTGTACCAGGAAGTGCGCGAAGGCTCGGCCCACGCTATTTACACTGCCCGCGAAACCATCGAAGACGAAGACGAAATTATCATTGCTTTCGGCGACACGATTTTCGACGTCGACCTGCACCAGTTTCTCGATTGCCCCGATTCCTGCATCGGCGTAAAAAAAGTGCTCGATCCGCGCGAATTCGGCGTGGCAGAACTCGATGCCGAAGACCGCGTGACGCGCATGGTAGAGAAACCGCGCATTCCGAAGTCGAATATGGCCATCGTGGGCCTGTACAAGGTAAAACAGGTGTCGACTTTGCTGAAAACCATCGAATACATGGTGCAAAACGACCTGCGCACCGTAGGCGAATTCCAACTGACGGATGCACTCCAGCGCATGCTGGATCAGGATATTCCTTTTCAGGCCATTACCGTGCAAAACTGGTTCGACTGCGGCCGTAAGGAAGTGCTGCTCGAAACCAATGCGATGTTGCTCAGCCAGCGCGGCTATGCCAGCGATATGTTCAACATCCCGGAGTTTGAAAATGTAATCTTTATTCACCCGGTCGCTATCGGCGCCAACTGCCAGATTGCCAACAGTATTATCGGGCCGCATGTGTCGATCGGCGACAATGCCCATATTCAGTTGTCGATCGTGCAGGATAGTATTATTGGCAATTTCACCTCGCTTCATGAGGTGGTGCTGAAGCACTCCGTAATCGGCAGCGATACCAGCATTCGGGGTATCGACATGAGTTTGAACATTGGCGACAACACTGAAATCGATTTTCATTGAAAAAATCGCACCCCGATACAACCTTTTCCCATAAAATAGCGCCCTTACAACACTTGTCGCCCTACCTGCGCGGCCTCCAACTAAGAAATATATTCATGGTTCCTCATTTCGTTCAGACGAATCAACGTCACAGGATGCAAAATTTCTGGAAACTCTCTGCTTTACTCGCCGCCGTACTGCTTTTCGGCTGCGTTACCCATAAAAAGAAAGATGCCGAACCGGGCTGGTTCAAAAAAGGCTATCACAACGTCACGTCCCGGTACAATTACTGGTTCAATGCCGATGAATTGTTCCGCCTCACGGAAGCCAAACTGGCCGACGAACACAAGGATAATTACAACCAGATACTGGATATTTACCCTTCGGCTGCCACCGATCCGCAATCGGCCAGGGGCGATCTGGACAACGTCATCCTCAAAGCCTCCAAAGGCATTGCCCTGCACCGCGTAAGCGACTGGGCCGACGACTGCTACACCCTCATCGGGCAGTCGCAGTTCCTGAAACGCGATTTCGAAACTGCCGAATCTACTTTCAAGTGGATCAAGGACGAATACAACCCCAACAAAAAAACCAAGAGCAAACTGAAGTCGACCAAAAAGAAAAAAGAGGTCAAAAAGAAAAAACCTTCCAAACGCCAAAAAAAGAAGGCCGCTAAAAAGCGTAAAAAAGAACGCGAGCGCCAGAAAAAATTAGCCGCCAAAAACAAAAAAGAGGGCAAAACCTCCACCACAACACCCAATAAAGCGGCAAAACCCGCAGAAGTGCCCAAAAAAGACGTCGAGGAACTCACCTTGCAGTCGGACAACCCGTACACCAAAGGCATCGAGCGCACCTCCGCTTACCCGGGCGCCATGGTGTGGTATGGCCGCACCCTGACCGAGCGCGACAAATACGACGAAGCAGAGTTTCTTTTCCGCGAACTGGAGGAAGACCGCTTTTTCCCGCAAAGCCTTTACGACGAACTCTATACCGCCGAATCGTACCTGTGGATCAAACAAAAACAGTACGACAAAGCCATTCAACCGCTGACTAAAGCCATCGAGCACACCAGTAAAAAAGCGCAGCGCGCCCGCCTGGCTTATATCCTGGCGCAACTGTACGAACGCGCCGGCCAAAGCGATGGCGTATATGCCGCCCTCGAAACGGTGCTCAACAGCGCGCCCAACTATGAAATGGAATTCAACGCCCGCCTGCGCCAGATTCAGGCCGGCTGGGCCAATGGCAAAACCAACAGCGCCGACGCCAATAAAAGCCTGGAACGCATGCTCAAGGACGATAAAAACCTGGAGTACCGCGATCAGATTTACTACACAATGGCCGACATCGCGCTGAAAGATGGCCTGAAAAAAGATGCCATTGAGTACCTGCGCCAGTCGCTGGCATTTAATCAGACGAATACCGTACAAAAGGCAGAGTCGTACCTGAAACTCGCCAACCTGTACTTCGAGTCCGAAAATTTCGTTCAGGCGAAAAACTACTTCGACAGCACCCTGACCGTGCTGCCGCCCACCGACGAGCGCTTCAAAACCGTAACTGATTACGCTACCAACCTGAAAGACATCGCCCGCCTGATTACCACTATTGCTGCCAACGACAGTATCGTGCGTATCTACCGCATGTCGGATGCCGAGCGCAAGGAATTTGGTAAAAAACTCAAAAAACAACGCCAGGAAGAAGCCGACGCTGCCGCTCGTGCCCAAGCTGCTAAAACGGCTGCCGCCATTACCGGCACCACCAAAGCCCCGACGCCCGTGGCAGGCGCCAAGCCCAGTACGTTCTATTTCTACAATGAGTCATTCCTGAAAAAAGGCCGGAAAGACTTTAGCCGCACCTGGGGCGATCGAAAACTGGAAGACAACTGGCGACGAAGCAACCGACCTACCACTGGCCTGCCAGGCGACGAGGTAGCCGGTGTCGACAGCACGCAAAACGGCGCTGTCAGCGACGCCGAACTCACGGATATGTTCAAAAACATACCCACCAGCGAAGCCGAACTCAGCGTACTGCACCTCGCCACCTACGAGGCTATGTACCAACTGGGCACCCTATTCCGCGACCGCCTGCAAAACAACCTGCGCAGTACCGGCACCCTCGAGGAAATGCAAACCCGATACCCGGAAACGGAACGCTACGAAAAGGAAACCTGGTACTACTGCTACCTCGGGTTTACGGACCTCAATAATGCGCCCCGTGCTCAGTATTATCTGGATAAACTGGTAAAAAAATACCCGACCAGTTCGTATGCACGGGCATTGACCGACCCCAATTTCCGCAATTCTACCAAGGAAAAAGACAACGAACTCAACAAGTATTACGAGCAGACCTACAACACCTTCAC
>JAEUUT010000198.1 GCA_016787415.1 Saprospiraceae bacterium
GGAAACGGAGAAGTCTCCTCCGAAACGGTTTTCCATTACCATCAGGACGGCGATCTGGTATATGCCGAATATTCCGGCGGCGAAATCCTGAAAGGACACCTGCTGGGGAAAATGATCGACGGCGAATACCTGGAATTTGCGTATCACCACCTCAACAGGCAAGGTGAAATCATGACAGGCCGCTGCACGTCCTACCCTGAAACTGGCGCAGACGGCCGCTTGCGTTTGAAAGAATACTGGCAATGGACGTGCCGCGACTTCAGCAAGGGAGAATCTGTGATTGTGGAGATACCTTCAGGGGCGTAGCAACTTGCCCACCGTTTTCCAGCCAATGAGTTGAATACCTTCTTCCTCCAGCAGTTTTTTACAGGCTTCGCTGGTGAAAAAATTATAGTCGTCTTGCCTCCAGGCAGCATCCCATTTCCCCGGAAAACCGGTGGTAATGCCGCTCATTTCATCATTTTCAAAGGCCGTGTGCATCACGAGCACATTGACGCCCGGTTGCAGATTCCGAAAAACAGCGGTGTAAAAGGCCGCCATACCGCCTTCGTAGTCGCGCGGAGTGGCCGTAATAGTACGATTCACCACGATATCCTGTGGTGTAATGAGTTTTTTGTAGGCGTCGGATGCATTTGCCAGAAATTCGCCGCCGACCATCACCGGCACATGGTATTCCCGACCCAGTTGGAGGTAAATTTCAAAAAACGCAGGACTTTGATAAAACAGACACCGCATATGGCTGTCAAAATGCGTGGGTTCCAGTCCCATAGCCCGCGCCCGTTCGATTTGTGCATGCAACTCTCGTTTCACTTCTGCCGGAGTGGCGTGTGCACCCATGGAAGCGCAATCAGGGTAAAAATAGCCCATGGAGTCCACCAGCCCCGGCACGTCGCTTCTGGAGGCTACCGGCCCCCAGCGATACGGGAGCCATTCACTGGTGAGTGTGAGGTGCAACCCGAGGTCGTGTCCTGGATGCATTTTTGCGTAACGGGCCATTTCTGGAAACCACGGACAGGGCACCATCACGCTGGCAGACGTAACCACGCCGCTTTCGAGCGCTTGAATACTGGCTTCATTCTCGGAGTGTGCTACCGCCAGGTCATCGGCATGAATCACAAGCAGTTTGGCGCCGGCCGGATAGCCAAGCCTTTCGGCCAGGTTCGGCTGGTTTTGCGCCTGCAAAAATTGGAATGAAGTGTAGCAAAACAAGAATAGCAAAGTGTGTTTCATAGAATGTCCGTATTGTTGGCGTTTCAAATGTCATCCGTCGCCCGGATGACAACACGAAGGTAGATTATCATGGTTTTATTGTTATTCGCAGGCTTGTTTTTAAGCCTGATCGGCTCATTGCCTCCCGGATTTATCAGTCTTTTGATTGCCCAGACCTCTATCCAACGCGGCATAAAACCCGCCTTGTGGGCTGCTGCGGGCGCTGCTTCAGTAGAAACCGTGCAGGCCTGGCTGGCAAGCATCGCTGCGGTGTGGGTATTGGCACACCCTGCTGTACAAACCTGGTTTCAATATGCCGCCTTACTGGTGTTTTTGAGCGTAGGCACTTATCTCATGTTCTTTGCGCCTCCGCCCAAGCCGCGTACGGAAGTCGTTACGCAGGTGTCGCCCTGGCAGCAATTTGGTAAAGGCATGCTGGTCAGCATTTTCAATATGATGGCTATGCCGTACTGGTTTGCCTATTGTGGCTGGTTGAAAATGAGCGGTTGGTGGCCGGAAAGCCCCTATTCAGTCGTGTTTTTTTCAGTCGGAGTAGGTTTGGGTACGCTCTCGGCACTCGCACTGTATGCCTGGGCAGCGCAACGGGTGATCGAGCGTTCAGCAGAAATTGCGCGATCTATCAATCGCATCATCGCCGTCATTTTTTTCCTGCTGGCGTGTAAAATTTTGGTGAATTTGTACTGGTAGTTGTCCGTGCATTGACTTTTATGCATGTAAATTGCACTCCGTTGTGAAAACCCGAATGAATCGGGAGCACCTTTGTGGTGTACTATTATGGCATATATCGGACTGAAACGAACATGGGTGCGCTGGACCACCTGGGAATACCTGCCAATGTGGGTAAGCAATCTTCCTGTCGCTGGATTTTACCTGTGGTTTGCCATGCGCGCACGGCACCCGCTGTTTTTCAGCGCTGCCAACCCTGCCATCCCGCTCGGAGGCGCTATGGGGGAATCCAAATTCGATATTTTGCAGCGCTTGCCGGGCACTGTTTTGCCCAAAATGGCTTTGGCGAAGGCAGGAATGCCTTTCGAAGAGGTATTGCTTGCATTGAAAAGCAACGGACTTTCTTATCCTTTGATTGCCAAACCGGATGTGGGCGAGCGTGGTTTTTTGGTCAAAAAAATCACCTCTGAAGCAGCGCTCAAAGAACATCTGTCGCGCTATCCGGTCGATTTCATTTTGCAGGAATGGATTGATTTGCCGCTGGAAGCAAGTGTGCTGTTTACGCTCTTTCCGGGGCATCCAAGTCGTTTTGAAGTCACCTCTGTTTGTGTAAAGGAGTTTTTACAAGTGACAGGCGACGGACAACGAAGCCTTCGCGAACTCATATTGAACGATCCGCGGGCTGCATTTCAACTGGAACGGCTCGAAGCCGAATACCCCGAGCGCATGATGGAGACGCCGGCGGCAGGGCAGGCCGTACGCCTGGGCGCTATCGGGAACCACTGCCTCGGAACAAAGTTTGTAAATGGCAACCACTTGATAGACAAATCTTTGCGACATTCTTTTGAGCAAATTTGTCGCCAGATCGACGGTATTCACTATGGCCGCTTCGACCTGAAATGTGCCGATGTCGAGGCCCTTCGAAATGGCCATATCAAAGTGATGGAACTCAATGGCGTTTTGGGCGAACCCGCGCATGTGTACGATCCTTCGGTGGGCGCATTGCGCGCTTACAGAGAATTCTGGCGGCACTGGCGACTCATTTTTGAAGTCAGCCAGGCCAATCGCAAGCGGGGGATAGGGGTGGCTACCTTGCGGGAAGGTCGGGAGCAGGTTCGGCAGTATTTTGCGTACAAGAAGCAGTTGGAGTGAAGGGGCAAGGGGCAAGAGGCAAAGGGCAAGGAGCAAATTGGGAATCAGGATTTACTTTTTATATGCTCAGGAATTCCGGAGAAAACACATGGTAAACGTATCGTCTACAGTATTCAACAACTTTCGCGAACAGGAGCCCATCGTCGATCCTGTCGATTCGGATTTGCTTGCTGCTGAAATCGAACAGTTGCATGCTGAAAACCTGGTATGCCACCAATCGCATTTCGAGGTTTTTGTTGCACGCAGTGCGCAGATACCCAACCTGTTACGCGAAATAGGTCGGCTCCGTGAAATCACCTTCCGAAGCGTCGGCGAAGGCTCTGGCAAGTGTTGCGATGTGGATGCATTCGATGCGTATTACCGCCAGTTGATTATTTGGGACACGGATGAACGCCGGATTGCAGGCGGGTACAGGCTGGGCTGCGGCGACGAAATTTTCGAACAATACGGCGTCGACGGGTTTTACATTTCCTCGCTCTTTCACATTCAGGAGGGCTTCTTTCCCATTTTGAAGCAATCGCTCGAACTGGGTCGCTCGTATATCCTCGAAGAATACCAGCGCAAACCTTTACCACTCTTTTTGCTTTGGAAAGGCATCCATGTTTTTTTGTTGGAACATCCAGTTTACCGTTACCTTCTGGGGCCGGTGAGCATCAGCAGACAGTTTTCCGACCTTTCCCGCGGGCTGATGGTAGGTTTTCTGGAACGTCATTATTTCGATGCCACCCTTGCCGCACACCTGAGGCCCCGTACGCCGTTCAAGGTGGTGGCAGAAAAACAGGTAGACATCAGCGAACTAATACAAAACATGGGCGGCGATATTCATGTGCTCGATAAATTTATTGAAGGCGTAGAAACCAAGGGCGCGCGCATTCCTGTTTTGCTGAAGCAATACCTGCGACAAAATGCGCGGTTCATTGGGTTCAACCTCGATCCAAATTTTTCTGATTGCCTCGACGGGTTTATGATTCTGGACATGAATGATTTGCCTGCAACTACAGTTGAAAACCTGCACCGATGATGAAGGGAGGAACAATTTCAGGAAGGTTCAAATTATTTTTTTCTCAATGTTTGGAAATATATATTGATAATACCTATATTCGCCTTGCAAAAATAATCTAACAAGTGAGTTACGCGCAATTCATTTAATCGGCAGCCCTTGCTTTACCATTCATTCGAAGTGGTGAAGCAAGGGCTTTTTTGTTCTCCTTCCTTTTCACATTACACGGCATGTTGTAACAGTATCTCTGTTGCACACAAATTCTTTGCCCCAAACACAAGGTCGCATGCTCGTACAGGTACTGCCGTTTGGCTGGTACTCTGGGGGCTGTTTGTATCCCCATATACGGAAATGCGTTGCGATTTTTTTGTAATGTATTGTAAATCAAAATGTTAAACCACGTGTTTTGCGGAGTATTTCCGTGATACATATTTGCCAAATCACAGTCAAATGAAACTTCTACACGCCATCTTTTTTTGTTGTGCCACAATTGGGCTCACATTTCCGGCTTTTGGGCAAAACGTTTTTTCATCCTGTAACAATTGTTTATCGGGGCTTCCCGGGCCTGTATCGCAAAGCGCTTTTGGCGATTACGACAACGACGGCGATCTCGATCTGCTGGTTGGGGGGCTAGGCAATTACACGGGTGGCTCCAGCACGGGTAGCCAGACCTCCTTTACCTTGCTCTACAACAACGATGGAACAGGCAAGTATACCCTGAACAACACCAATACTTTCACGGGGCTTACCTCTGGCGAAATTGCCTGGGTCGATTACAACCGCGATGGTCACCTGGACGTATCAATCATGGGTGTCTACGTCTATTTCACTTCCATGACCAATCAAAAAGTAGTGCACCTGCAAGTTTATCGCAATCTGGGCAATGGTACATTCGCCACCCCAATCGAACTTTCCGGTCTGGAATACGGTGGGCTCGACTGGGCTGATTATGACAACGACGGCGATCCCGACCTGGTGGTAACCGGGGTGAATGGAAACCAGAGTTCCAGCAATGCCGCCACCAGGATACATCGCAACGACGGAAACGACGGGTTTACTTACGTTTCCAGCAGTTTACCTGCATTGAACTGGGGGAATGTAAAATGGGGCGATTATGACAACGACGGTGACCAGGATATACTCATAAGCGGACAAACTGCATTGGCTGCCTATGGTATCAGTGGCAGCACCAGCGTGTGTAAAATTTTCAAAAACAATGGGAATGCCACCTTTACGGATATACAGGCTGGCCTGACGGGCGTGACAGCCGGTTATGCTGCCTGGAAAGACTATGACAATGACGGCTATCTGGATATTGCACTGCAAGGGCAAAGCAGTGCGGGCGTCATTCTGAAAATTTATCGCAATCAACAGGATGGAACATTTGCCGATATGAACATGGGCCTGACGGGGAACTATCAGGGCAACCTGTCCTGGTGTGATTTAAATGGCGATGGCTTGGCCGACCTGGCCAGTGGCGGTCTAAGCGGCGTTAATATTTACCTGCAATCAAGTAGCGGCAGTTTTTCCAGAAATCAATCCCTGAGTGGCAGTTTTGCAGCCTTCGGCGATTGCAACGGCGACCACAAACCCGATCTGGTGGGTACTTCCAGCAGTTACGCGGTATATTTGAATCAGACCACTGCGGCGCCCCTTCCGGCTGTTCCTTCCGGCGCTATTGCGCATAGATTCGGAAACGATGTGCTTTTTACCTGGGATAGGCCAACACATGCGGGCGGTACACTGAATGGCAATACCTATAATGTAAGAACAGGTACGAGTGCCAATGGCGTAAATACGGTCAGCCCGATGTCGGTAGTTAGTTCCGGCTTCAGACAAATATCCAACGACGGAAATGCCGGGCACAACCATAAAATGTACCTGAAAAACCTGCCTGCCGGGGCCTACTTTTGGGCTGTTCAGGCAGAAAATTCGGCCAATCAGGGCGGCAGTTTTACGTCAGAACAAACATTTACCTTACCGGCCTCCGATGTTACTGCATATTTGGACATCGAAGGCAACGACACGATTTGTTCGGGAAGTAGTACGAAGTTAAAAGTGTACGCCTATCCGCAGCCGCTTATCTATCAATGGTATCGAAACAACAGCTCCATTTCCAATACAAACGTGCAGGAGTATAATGCCACGCAGTCGGGCCAGTATAAAGTAGTGGTGACGACTGCCAGCGGGACGATTACTTCCAATATCGTTGAAATATTTACATATCCAGCCATTGGTGCGCCGCAGGTAAATAGTGTTTCTTCCTGTCTTGGTCAATCGGTTACCCTGAACGCTACGCCTGCTGCCGGTGCAAACACCTGCAAATGGTACGATTATAACGGTAATTATTTGGCAACGGGAACATCCTACACCCCTACGCCGCCGCCCACAGCCACAACCGTCTACAGGATTTATTCATATGCGGATTCCGATGGATGCAAAAGTGCGTCCTACAATTCGGCTTATGCCACCATCGACCCGGTGCCGACAGCACCAGTTGCACAAGGTCAGAGCGCCTGCGAGCCACAGGCATTTGTGCTCACCGCTACGCCCGGCGCCAATGGCAACATTTGCCGTTGGTACGACCATAGTAGCAGCAGTACGCCCCTGGCAGAAAGCAATAGTTACAATACCGGCGTTATTCAGCAAACAAAAACCTGGCACGTAAGCACTTACAACACGACTTCCATGTGCGAAAGCGCTACCAGAACGGGTGTAACGGCTTCTGTAAACCCTGTCACGGCGGCTCCTATCACCACGGATGCTGTAATTTGTTCTCCAGGCCGTGCTACGCTCATGGCACGCCCGGGCGCCAACGCCACCACCTGCTACTGGTACAATGATATGACAGGCGGTACGCCGGTATATACCGATACGATCGTGACCTTGCAAATTGCGAGCGCTACACAAACGTTTTTCGTGTCTTCCGCCAACCCTGCCGGGCACTGCGAAAGCACCGTTCGGAGCCCGGTAACAGTGACAGTTAGCCCCAATATCGGAGCGCCCAGCACTTGGGACCAGCAGCGTTACGGCGCCACCACCGTCACCCTCGAAGCCTGGCCCGGAAGCGGCGCTACCACCTGCCGATGGTATTCCAGCGCAAATAAAACGACCCTGCTGGCTACCGGCCGGACGTACACAACCCCTGTATTGCGCAGTACCACAACCTATTACGTCTCCAGTTACGATGAAGCGCACGGATGTGAAGGACCCAATGCGGTGCCTGTTCAGGCGCAAATTTTGACGCCCCCATCGGTGCCAGTGCTTCCCGACCAAACGTACCCGATTCCGAACCTGTATTCGGGCGACAACTACAAAAATGTCAACCTGTTTACCGGCGATGTGAACCTTAACTTCGATTTGTTCGAAGTAAATGGCCCCATGCTGAGTTATACATTGAATGCTTTTTACAATTCACGGGGCGCGGGTATCACACCTTTGTTTACCCAAAATGCACTGGGCGGGCTCGGCTGGAAACTGATGGACTACCCCAAAATTGCTTACGATGCCGTAGATACCACCTATTACCTGCTCGACGGTTATCAGGCCCACCCACTTAAACGCCTGAGTCAGACGGGTACGACCGCTCAATATGCGGCGCCGGGCAGTTTTCACCTGTGGAGCATTACTATGGGAAACCTGCAACCACAAACAGGCAACCAGACCTGGCAATTGGTGAGCGACGACGGAACCCAGTACCGGTTCTCCGCTCCCGCAGTGAATCACTTCGACAGCAACCAGCCTGGTTACCTGTGGAACCTGAGCATGATCCGGGAGACGCAAGGGCGCGACTCCATTCTGTTTAATTACCAGAATGGAAGTTTGCAGCAGATTCAGACCACCGACCTGGACACCTGGAATATTTCATACGACGGCAACGGTCGAATTTCAGCGATTGAAAATGTGATCGCATCCACCAGCGCCGGTACGCAATACCCTCAGACGCAAATGCAACTCACGTACGGTTCAACTTTTCCGGGCACGAGTTACACCCAGTTGTCGTCCGTTTCGTACCAGCAGAATGTTGCGCCGCCACCTTATACACAGGCTCAATACCAGACTGCCGCTCCTCCTGTTTTTTTCCGTTACAACACTACTAACTACCCGGGTGCACTGGAAAGCATGCAAGCGCCGCAGGGTGGGGCTGTGGAATACCGATATACCCTGCTTCCCGTTCAGTTTCGCCAATATCAGATCGTTACTGGCGTGAATACCTTTTCAGGCACCACGTTTACCCTGAATGCCCAAACGCAACAGCAATACAGCCCGGTGAGCCTGAAATACGCAGGGGCCAGAGCATCGGCCGATCACAAGTACCTGTATTTCAATGAGTGTGAGGTCGTACCGGGTGGAAACCAGATGTATGAATCAATTGGCGACCAAAGCACCAGTTTTGAAAACCCTGTCAGTGATGGGGTTTTCAGGGACTTGGACCCAGATTATGTTTCTTCTGATTATGCACTTTCGGGGTACAAAAGTTACTTCTTCAACGGACTGGTAGAAGACAATACCATTCACTCCAGGGTATTTACGCTGAATAAAAAAACCTTTCACACGTATGAAAACAGCAGTGCCGGAACGCCGGTAGTGATGACCGGTTCGGAAGATTCTGTACGTGTTGCGTTCTACCTGTTTGCCACCCATGAACACCTGGATGTGGAATTCCTGTGGACCATCACATTTTACGACAGCCGCGGCAAATCGATCAATAATGGTTCGGCAGGCGGTAGCCGTGAAATCGATTCAGATAATTATGGCAACTGGGTGCCGGTAGAAATTGTTCAGGCAGTGCCTTCGAATGCAGTAACTTTTGATTTTAAAATTGTAGGCGGTCGTTCGCTCAATCACTATGACTTCTACATGGACGACCTGAGCGTCTCCGGCTCGCATAAAACCCTGAATGGCAAGGTGATATACCATTATTTTAATGGTGGAAACTTGTCTAGCCTGGTGCATGTGCCAGATGATTACTACACACTTTATCCGGATGAACAGGTGCGGGGTGTGTACAAAACCGGATTTGAACCGGGAGAAAACTATGCCGACTGGTTAAATCTGGATCATTCCAGTTCCTGCAAACCCGCTGCAACCGTAAGCGATGAAACGCGAAAAATAGCCTACAACGGCTCTGGGGCTCTGGGATTGAGCGCCTGCGACGACCATTATTCGCGCATTAGCCCAACTTCCGACCTCAATATTCCTTCCAGTACAAATCGGGTATTGTTGTCGTTTGAATACAGCAGCGCACAGTTTTCCGGCTTGCAGTTCTCTGTCAGTACGCATGTCGGCTCAACCACTTTGGATACTACGATTACTGTAAACGGCAGTTATTTCACCGACCAACGCTACATCCGTTTTAACAAATGGATGGATGTGGCCAGCACACACGATGACTTCGGATTTACCATTCAAGTGCTAAATGCCGGGGGTGGAAAAAACATCAACGAGTTTTTCATCGACGACCTGAAGGTGGTTTTCCTGAATAAAAACACTGGGGCCAGTCTGCCTGCCACCCAGGTTACAAATGCTATGTACCTGGGCCTGCTTTATCATGGCGCATCTTTTACACTGGATAATCAGGAACTCGAATCAATTGAGTCATTCTGGATTGCCGGGGCAGATGCCCAGGCCGGCAACACCCCCTTGCCATTTTTATACCGCTCCTACAGCATCCAGCAAGGGGTGGCGAGGGAGTTTAAAACGTACAACAGAAAATCGGATGGCCGCGTGATCAGCGAGCATACCACCCGCGACCTGGAACACACAGATGGCACTTACCAGGAAGTGTTCTATCTGGACACCTACATTTATGCCGATTCCATTTACCCGGCGTTGGGGCGTGGCGGCTTGCACATGCTCGATGAAGTAACCGCAACGGTAAGCAGTTACTCTACCGGAACAAACGATGACTGGGTAACATACACCGCCAATCTAAATGTCTGGGCAAGTATGACACCTCCTGCTACGACCGGCAGCAACAGCCTGGGCGCGCTTTGGGTGAACACCGCCTCCTATGTGCCGAAAGTGCAATTGAGTACGTCGACTATCTATTCTGCCGTGCGACACCTGAATCGGCAGGCGCCTGATGCAGCCTCATGGTTGTGTACCAATGCCTTGATGAATATCACAGCCGACGGCCGACCGTACCAGATGCGCTCTGCTGACTCGCTGATTACCTGGCAGTTGTACAGCAAGCGACAAGTAGAAGACAAATGGCATAAAAACTGGAACCGCGCGCCCGTGGTGACGGCTTCCTTCAGCGATGCAACCCCTCAAAACTCGATCTACTACGGTTTTGAATCCTATGAAACACCGCCGCCATCTTTGCATGCTACGCCCAGCACAACCTACGCATTTACCGGTGAAGCATCCAGCCAGGGCACTACCTATTTTACTATTCCATTCAGTCAGGGAGAAACGCCGGGCAACAATTATTCGATTTCTTTTCAGTACCTGGCCATAAGCGGCTCCGTCAAACTGACGGTTACCGCCGGTTCTACTACCGTTGTAAGCCAGACCATGACCCCGCCAACCGGCTACAACAACTACTGGCAATCGATACAGCGCATATTTACCATGCCTTCAGGTGTCACACAAATCAAGATTCAACTGGAAGGCGTCAATACCAGCAGTGTTTACTTCGACGACATTCGTTTGCTGCCGGCTGCTTCGGGTGTTTCTGCTTCTGTTTATTCCATAGAGGATTATCAATTGAAGAGCGTGCTGGATGATAATGGCGCTGATATGCGATTCCTTTACAATTGGCAAGGAGAGCAATACGCCATCATTGGCCCGAATAAAGTGCCACAATCGGTGCAGACCAACTTTTTTTCAGAGTTGAATCCAGATGCGCCCGGGCAGTACAACCCCTTGGTTCCGAACAGTTCATTTACGATTGAGCCCAGAGATGGCGGTCATTATTTTGCATTCAATGATCAGGCAGATCGAAGTGCCTGGAGTATGACGAGTCTGTCATATGCTCAATTTGATTTGAACGCATTGTATATGACCAATACAAATACCGCCAGAATGTCGGGTGTGTGGAATCCGGTGGATTGGAGCAATTTCGGCGTTTCTTATCAGATACTACCGGTATTTAGTGGCAATTCCACGATGGAAAACGGATTTATGGTAGGTTCCTACAAATTTACTACCCGTATCGTGCGGAATAACGGACAGGATCAAGTGATACTTTCACTTTACTCAGGCGGTACCCAGACAATTTTAGATACCATTACCTACACCACACAATTATCCAACCCGGCTTATCAGTTTTTGGTGTTGTTTCAGCAAAACCATGTCCATATCTGGTTCAATGGGCAGTATATTCCAAATCCCTTCAACTATACCGGCTCTACCAGTTCTTCCTTTAGCCTGTTCTACACGAAAGTAAGTGGAAGCACCAGCATTTCCTTTACCGATTTGTGCCTCTTGAATGCGCCGGAAATCAGCGGCAGATTTATGGATGGCCTCGACAATGTGCTTCAAATAGTACAGGTCGATGGCAACAACCTGATTGTGCAGGAAACGCAGTACGACCTCATGTACAGGCCGGTATTGCAGACAAAAAAAGTGCTTCTGACAAACCAATGGCCTGTATTTCAGGCCGGTTTTATCACGAGTTTCGACTGGAGTACCGGCAAAATGCTGGGTACGGTTCAACAGGCAAAAAACTATGTTTCCAATGGCGACGACGACCAGAAATACATGTATTGGCGCAGTGTATGGAATGAATCGCCGAAAACGCAGATAAAAATGCTGTTCAAGCCAGGCGCTGATTTCGCCCTGCGCAAACAATCGGACATCGAAAAAGCCGAACGCTGGGCCTATACCCATGAGGAACAGATTTTCTCTGCTATCAAGTACTCTCTCGACCTGGCCCAAATCATAGTCGATCCGGAAGCAGCGCCCTTTATTATCGGTATGGATGTGCTGGGCCTCGTGCGCAAGCACTTCCGAAAAAGTACGGATAATGTGCAGAAGGAACAGGCCATCACCAGCAAATTTTACAATCCACTGCAACAGCAGATTCAGATAAATCTTCCGCTGGCCAATACACCCAAACACACTAAGCCCGAACATATTCTAACCTACGGTTACGATTTCGATGGCAACACAACGGTCCGAACCACCCCAGAGTCGGACACAACCAAAATGGTGTATGATATTTTGGGACGCCTGCGCTTTTCCCGGACGGCGGAAATGGGTAATTCGATTACTTATTACAAATACGACCGTTGGGGGCGTGGTATAGAAAAAGGCATTTTTTCCGGTACCTGGAACCAAACGACACTACAACAGCATGCCGCCGATCCTTCTTACCCCAATTCGGGCACTACGGTGCAGACCAAATATTACTATGACGGGAGTGAAGGAACACATGTCTACCTGGCGCCATATCGCGGACAACTGACCCGTACAGAGACCTATGAGAGCAATGCAGTAGCGAATTCCCTGACATTCACTTACGATCTGAACGGCAACCTGACACAAACTGCCCAACTCATTTCAGGGACTGTTAGCCCGGGTACCTATATTACTCAGTATCAATATGATGCATCGGGAAATGTCAAACTGATTCAGTACCCAGCATGGAACAATAGCCAGTTCAAGGTTTCATATACGTATGACTATGTCGGGAATATGTCGAATATCGGCGACCAAACCACGGCCAATGCCTATGCTTCCTACGAATGGAATCCGGACGGCAACCTCTACCATGAAAAACTAATGCAGAGCAACCATGTGATACTGCCTGTTTGGCACTGGTATAACGCACCAGGCTGGAAAAACTATTCTGGTTATGGCGACACGCTGCGTTTACCCGGATTGCATTGGACGTGGTGGGGTGGCTTATGGCCCAAAGTCAATTATTCCTTTTCTATGTTTTCAGAGCAGCAGGATTATAACTTCCTGACAGACTGGTGGTCCAACTTGTGGGGGCAAACCTATTATAATGGCAATGTAGCTAGTTCTACCTACGTGCCTGCCACGGGTAACCCTGCCAGTTCATTGGAACAAGGGTATTTATACAACGACTATGGCAACCTGGAAAGTTATTACAGTAGTTATGCCAATGAGTCATTTCTCTCTAGCGTGGTGGGCGATCTGGTAGATGCCCAACTGCGCGATACCCTCATTTACGACCTGAACGGTAACCTTGCGTTGCGCAATTTTGGCAAACAACTGGAATTTTTATCTTTCAAGGACGAACAGTATGCTGGCGCCAGTTATCAATACAAAATTTCTGACAGCCACAACAGGCCTAACTACATGGCCTACTCGGAATATTCAACTTATTCGCATTTAAACTACTTTGTGTACGACACCCTGTTTGTCCAATACAACAAAAACGGAAATGTGAATCTCCAACACTGGAAACACCGCAATTTCTCTGTGTTGAAAGGCTATCCTGGTTCTGTAGCATATCAGTACTGGAAGCGGTACAACTGGAATTTATTCGGTCAACTGAGCAGTCTGTCCAATCGCGATACTGAAAACGACAGCATTTATGTCTCCTTCCATTACGACAGCCAGGGCATGCGCCTGCAAAAACAGGTAAAATGGTTTTATGGCAATGTGCTGCAAAAAAGCCGAAATACGACCTATCTGCGCAATTCCAACGGCGACCCAATGATGGAAATTATTACGGGCGGCGCGCGCGACACCGTAAAATACTACATCTGGGGCCCGAATGGAATAGAAGTAATGACCCTGAACGATCGGTATGCTACCAACTCCTGGTTTGTATTGAAAGACCGGCTGGGCTCTGCCAAACAACTCGTCAACCGAGCCACCCGTTCCGTAGATGAGTACTACGCTACGGATGAGTATGGTCTGCTGAATCTGGACGATTCCAAGTACAACGGACTGTTTAACTATATCTATACCGGACAGGAATACGACCGCGAAAGCCGACTGCATTACTTCCGCGCAAGGATATACGATCCGTTCAGTAAAATGTTCCTCTCGCCCGACCCGGCCGGGTCAAATCCGGCAACGCCGTATGCGTATGTAGGGAATGATCCAGTGAATAAAACAGACCCAACAGGTGAGATTGATTTTGATCTTATTTTAGATGCTGACGGACCAGAAGCTGCAGCTGCCAAAAAGGAGTTTGGGGAGTCTTCAATAATGAGGTTGGTAAACAATATACCAATCAGCAACAGAGAACTTACAGAAAAAGAGAGATGGGCTATGATAGAATTCAAAGAACGTTTTAACAACCCGAAAGCATACGAGGAAGAGTTTGATAAAATCGATCGTTCAAAAAAAAATCGGGAGGCGCTCTCGAAAATTCTAAGGCCGAATGGGAAGCATGAAATGCTGCCAGTGTCAACCTGGCGAAACTTGCAAAAAGCCGGAGTTAAAATTGAAGATATTCAAAAATTTGCTTATAAAACAGACGATACCTGGTTTCAGATTGTTGATCCGGAGACAATTGATGCAGCCACAGGCGACAGGTCAAATATAGGTTGGTTTGATAGAAAGATTCCGCATGAAAAAGGTTCACTGTCTATTAAGAAAACCATCCAGAAAAAGAAGAGGGAGGCATTCGTTAAGTTGGGCTATAAAAGAACAACAATTGGCGCCAAGCGAGCGCACAATGAAATTATTGGTTTAATTTCAGAAGTAGTTGGTAAGGGGAGTGTTACAAAAAGCACCTTGCTGGATGCCATTGAAAGTTGGATGAAAGGTTCATGGGGCACACAACTTACACGAGTACATGCTGATAACCTGGGTATTTGGAGCCAAAAACTTAAGTTGATTAGATAGATAAATTTAAAACACGCTCCCTTTACTTCTTCTCACCACCCGCCTCCGGCTTTTTCCTCAGCAAAATATACTGAAAATTGCCGGGGGCGGTTTCCACCGAATCCAGATAGTAATACTCGTTCAAATACTTCAGACCCACAATCGTATCACGCGCGCCATCTGCCGGTTCCAGCCAGTGGAAATCGGGCACGGAAGCGCTATCCAGCAAGGCTTCGCGCAGAAAAGAACGACGCAGGTCGGAATCCGTCAGATCGACGCCGCGCAAATCGGTTCCATAGAGGGAAGCGCCCCGAAAATCTACATCCGTGATATACGTTTCCCGAAGATCGGTATCGCTCAAATTGGCTTTCCGCAAATCCGCGCCTGCCAGAATGGCCCCGCTCAGGTCAGCCTTGTCCAGGTCAGC
This sequence comes from Saprospiraceae bacterium, assembly GCA_016787415.1. GTDB lineage: Bacteria > Bacteroidota > Bacteroidia > Chitinophagales > Saprospiraceae > M3007. The sequence continues at coordinate 15,231 of JAEUUT010000198.1, forward strand.
GCCAGCCATCCGCGCGCCGTTGAGGTTGGCTTTGCTCAGGTTGGCTTCCCGCAGGTTGATACCTTCCAGAAACTCGCCGGCCAGCGAAGCGCCTTCCAGTTCCGAAAAAGAAAAATCAGCCGATTGAAAAATACGCCGAAGCGAACCATTGTCTATTTCACTGCTCAGGATAGACAGCAGCAACTGGCCGCGCTCGGGGCTGATTTCTTTAGCAATCAACGAATCATGGTCGAGGTAGCGGTAAGGCTTTAGTCCGCCGCTCAGGGCAATGACCCGCCCGATGAGTTGGGGCGACAGGTCGCGTACGCCTGGCTGCCCGATGTCGTCTTTCAGTTCCTTGTCGAGGGCGTCAAGCAGGTTGCCCATCAGCAGAATAAGCGCACTGCGGCGTTCTGCTTCCTGTAGATAGGTTTGCTGGTCGAGGCGAATATTCTGATTGGTGAGCAGTTCGTTTTGCCGAATCAGCAGTTTGTTCTGGTTGTACAACAGCAGCGTGCCAAGCAAACCGCCAAAGCCGACAAACAACAACTGAAAAATTGTAAGAATCCAGCGCCGGAAATTCATCCACGAATACCAGGCAAACACCTTGGCAAACAGCGCATTAAAAGTTGTTTGCGCCGTTTTAAACTCCTTGTCCCAGATATTCAAAAACAGGGTTTGAGCCAGTCCTTTTACCTGTTTCAGGTCGGTATTGGAAACGCCGAACAGTTTTTTCAGGACTTTCTCCTTGTTTTGGGCAATATAAAACGCCACGGCTGCGCTGATAAGAATCAGGACGACAAAACCCACCAGCAAGTGCGGCAAAAAGCGCTCCAGGGCATCCAGCCCGGTCAGCGCCACAATAGCGCCCACGAGAATACCCAGCGTAAGCGCTACGATGGTGCGCGACCAGATGTCAATTTGGTTGGAAGGGCTTTGATCGTGGTGCGGTTCTTGCATACCTTATCAAATGATGAACAAGAGGTGGCAGATTACTTTTGGGCAAATGTAGGTTTATTTCCGTTGTTGCGATATTTGAGTCAAAGCCTCAAAATTGATATAACTTCGCGGCTGAATTGAATTAACACTGTATACATGACGGATTTTTCAGTAAAAATCAAAGGGTTTATCTTCAATCTGGACGGAGTGATCGTAGATACGGCCAAATACCACTACAAAGCGTGGCTTAAACTGGCCGATGAAATGGGTGTGGAATTTCCTCCCGAACAACATGAACAGTTGCGCAGCCTCAGCCGGATGGAAAGCCTGGAAAAAATCCTGGAATGGGGCGGATTGTATATGACCGAGGCTGAAAAACTGCATTGGGCAGATGTCAAAAACAACTGGTATCAAGGGCTGATTGCAAACATGACGCCCGACGAAGTATTTCCCGGCGTATTGTCATTTCTGGACGAGGTACGCCAATATGGCGGCAAAACTGCGCTTTCGTCCGCCTCTCGCAATGCGCGCACCGTTCTGGAGTCAACTCAAATAGATACTTGTTTCGATGTTGTGCTCGATGGCGCTGCCGCTCGCAAGCCCAAGCCCCATCCGGATTGTTTTCTGATGGCGGCCTCGGCATTGGGTCTGGCTCCTGCGGAATGCATCGTTTTCGACGATGCTGTGCTGGGCGTACAGGCTGCAAGAGACGGCGGTTTTCACATAGTAGGAGTTGGAAAGCCGGATGATTTGCCCGATGCGGAACTGGTGATACCTGGTTTTGATGGGCTTAGTCTTTCAGAGGTGATGGAAATGATGCGCCTGATTCCTCTAAGTATGGTTGCTTCATAAGGGTGAAGTCACGCTGCTACTTAATCACTTTCACATACATCAAAAACTTCTTTGTTGATGAAAATCAATATTTTGCTTGGTATTGCATTGCTTGCCGCGATTTACATGACCTGCAAGAATTTACAAAAAACGCAGCAGGAAGAAGCGGTGGCTGCCGTTCCTGCCCCTGTATCAGCCAATGCCAAAGTGCTCAAAATCATGGGAGAAGGCGCCGACTCCACCAATCAATTGCAATTCAGCGAACCACCGCCTGCCGTTGTGGTGCCCTGGGAAAAGCCGGGCCGCCCAAGCACCAGCCGCCGCGCTTTTATGTCGAGTGGATACTGGAACCCCATTTCGGCTATTTCACCCACAGACACAACCATTTACCGTCAGTTTCGGCCCAAATGGCTTAAATTCAAGGACGACCAGACGTTTGACATTATCATGCAAAACAAAGTGGTCGAAACTGGACACTGGGCATTTGATGAAGACAAATTCGTGTTATACCTGGCCTGCAAAGACCCTTATTTCAACAATACCTGGAACATCAAGGAGCGAGGTTTTCGCATGATCCTGATTGGCAACACGGAAATTAATGTGACGGGAATTCAGGTGCGACTTGATATGAAAAATGAACTTCCGGCCAATTGACCAGGTATATTACAAAATAAGCATTTTCAATTCCCGGCAACCACAGCACTTTGTGCAATTCCTGATTTATGAAATATACAGGCCTTTTTGTTCTCATTTTGCTCATGAGTTACTGTCGGCAAAACGATTCCAGCGTGCAGCAAAAAACATCCTCCCATGTTCCTGTAGGTCGACCTTCGGAACCAGAATGGGCAAGACGTGCGGTTTTGTACGAATGCAATATCCGACAGTTTTCAGCATCCGGCAATTTTAAAGGCGTGCAGCAACAACTGCCACGTTTGCGCGACCTGGGTATCGATGTACTGTGGCTGATGCCTATACACCCCATCGGTGTCGAACGTAGAAAAGGCTCCCTCGGCAGCCCGTATTCCGTTCGTGATTATTATGCCATCAATCCGGATTTCGGCACGCTCGACGACCTGAAAAACCTCATCGGCGAAGCCCACAAACTAGGACTGAAAGTGATCCTCGACTGGGTGCCCAACCACACTTCATGGGATGCTGTTTGGTTGAAAGAACATCCGGAGTTCTACACCCGGTACAATGGAGAACTGACTACCCCCATCAACGAACATGGCCAGCCCATTACTGACTGGTCGGATATCTGTGACCTCGACTACAACCAGCCTGGCACACGCAAGGCTATGATCGATGCCATGCAATACTGGATAAAAACCGCCGACATCGATGGTTTCAGGGTAGATATGGCCGGTCTGGTTCCCAATGATTTCTGGGCTGAAGCGCGCCCCGCACTGGATTCCGTTAAGCCAATGTTTATGCTGGCCGAATGGCAGGATGAGCCCGGGCATTTCAATTCCTGCTTCAATGCCAATTATGGCTGGAAATGGAAGGATATTACCAAGGATATTGCTGCGGGCAAACAAAACGCCACTTCACTGGATACCTTGCTGAACTACCTCGACGAGTTTTACCCGAAGGACTACTACCAGTTGTACTTCACGCAAAACCACGACGAAAACTCCTGGGCAGGCCATGAGCAGGAATTATATGGCCCTGCCGCTGATGCATTTAATGTACTAATGTTTACCTGGCAGGGCATCCCGATGTTGTACAATGGCCAGGAAGACGGCCTGGCGCAGCGACTCGCCTTTTTTGAAAAAGACCCGGTGAAGTGGAAAGACTATCCTAAAACAGTGTTTTTCCAAAACCTGTGTACGCTCAAACACAACAACAAGGCCGTTTCGGCTGGAAAGAATGGCGGCGCCCTGAAAAAAATCCCGACCGACAAAGACTCCGATGTGTATGCTTTTACACGGGAAAAAGACGGCGACAAAGTGGTGGTGGTGCTGAATTTGACCAACAGACCACAATCTGTCACCCTCAATCCCGACGACCAGGTAGTAGGCGCTTACCTCAGCGTTTTTGGCGCTAGCACGGTGCAGGTGACCAAAGACATGCAACTAACACTCAAACCCTGGGAGTATCTGGTACTGACCAATAAATAATCGCCGAACCCTCCAATCCGACCAACGTGCAAGCAGGCAATTTTCTTCATTTCGTTCTGGCTTTTTTGGGGCTGCCACCCACAAAAGTTGTTCATAGCCAGCGATTTACCAGAATTGCCACGATCCTGCGGCGTCTGCTCACGGCCACGTTGCTCATGTTGTCGTCAATTTTGGTTGGCACGCTGGGATATGTCTTCATCGAACACTATCCCTGGTTTGATGCGTATTACATGGCTGTCATCACGCTGGCTTCTGTAGGCTTTGGAGAAGTGCATCCGCTGAGTACGGCAGGCAAAATATTTACTACTTTTTTGATTCTGTTCAATGTCGGGCTGTTTGCCTATGCCATTTCCACCATAACAGGCATCTTTGCAGAAGGTGGCTTTCACAGGCTCCTTAACGATTTTCGTATGAATAAACGCGTTGAAAACATCCATGAGCATACCATCGTTTGCGGGTTCGGGCGCCACGCGATCGAAGTGACGCAGGAACTGACAAAACAATGCATCCCTTTCGTGGTAGTGGAGAGCAATCCTGCGAAAATTGATTTTTTGCGCTCCGAAACCAACTACCTGTTCGTTGAAGGCGATGCTACAGAAGATGAAACACTTGCTGAGGCAGGTATTAAAAGGGCCTCTGCGATTGTGATTACCCTGCCCGACGACGCCGATAATATGTTTATCACCTTGTCGGCTCGTCAGATCAATCCGGGACTTCGCATCATCAGCCGTGCCAACGGCATCGCCGACGAAATAAAAATCAGACGCGCCGGCGCCGATCATACCGTCGTGCCGGAGCCTATCGGAGGGTTTTACATGGCTAACCTGGTCAATCAGCCCGATCTCGTGGAATTTTTCAGCCTGTTGTCCAATATGGGCCCCAGCAACGTCATGTTCGAAGAAGTAGGCGTACCACAGTTACAGGATTCCTACCAAAATGAAACCATCGGCAACAGTGGGCTCGATCGGGTGGCGCCCGTTTCAATCGTAGCCGTGCGGCATTCCGATGGGCAATACCAGTTTAATCCGCCTTCGTCGCTCTATCTTTCGCCCGATTTGAGGCTGGTGCTGCTGGGCAACCCGGATCAAGTGGCACAGTTCCGCAAAAAAGCCTTTCGTGCCGCCTGACACCTATTTATATTGATCGACTCGTTTTGAAAATTCTCGTCCTGCGTTTTTCTTCCATTGGTGATATTGTACTCACTTCGCCAGTGCTGCGCTGCCTGAAACAGCAGACCGGGGCAACGGTACATTTCCTGTGCAAGGAATCCTTTCGGCCGGTGGTAGCATCCAATCCTTATGTCGACCGGGTTTTTGCTTTTCAAAAAGGGATTTCAGAAGTACTGCCTGCTTTACGAGCAGAAAAATACGATCTGGTGGTCGATTTGCACCGCAACCTGCGCAGCCTGCAATTGAAATGGCGGCTGGGCAAACGCTCGTATTCCTTCCGCAAACTTAACCTGGAAAAATGGCTGCTGGTGAATTGGCGCATCAACCGCCTGCCGGCTGTGCATATCGTAGATCGGTACATGGCTTGTGTAGCGCCGCTGGGTGTGCAGTATGACGGCGGCGGACTCGATTTTTTTATTCCGGAGGGCCAGGACTGGCGACAGCGCATACCGGCCGCAGAGCAACCGAAGCAGCCTTTTGTGGCATTTGTCATCGGGGCTACCCATGCTACCAAGCGCTTGCCGACAGAAAAACTCATCTACTTGTGCAGCCATATTCAACAGCCAGTAGTCCTTTTGGGTGGAAAACAGGAGGTCGCACTGGGCGAACAGGTGGCTGCAGCCGTTGGGGCACACGTTCACAACTACTGCGGGCGACTGAGCCTGTATGAATCGGCTTCGGTGGTACGCGACGCCGACCTGGTACTGACACATGATACCGGATTGATGCATATTGCAGCGGCATTTCGAAAAAGGATTGTTTCCGTTTGGGGCAATACGGTGCCGGAGTTTGGCATGTATCCGTTTTACCCAACCGGCATGGAAGCCAATACGTCTTTTCAGGTGAATGGTTTAACTTGCCGCCCTTGTTCCAAGATTGGGTATGCTGCATGTCCGAAAGGCCATTTTGCATGTATGAAAAACATCCCAACAGACGCCATAGCCGCCCGAATAAACCACCCTGATTCCCCCGAAAAATGACAGCAAAATACCAAAACAGGGTTTTTAACAAATTCAAAGGCCATACGTGGGTTGGTATTTACAATTTTGCCCTAATTTGCCACCCAATTTGACTGGATTCAGAGCACTGACTCTTTTTACAAAACATTCCGATATGTACGTTAGAAAACTACTAAGCCTTTTTGTCACTGTCCTTTTCCTGGGAAGCCTCGCGGCGCAGGACATCCACTTTACCCAGTTTTACATGTCGCCCCTGACAATGAACCCTGCCATGGCGGGTAAATTTGAAGGTACCGTGCGGCTCGGTGGTATCTACCGCGACCAGTTCCGCAGTGTCATCAATCAGAAAGACATCGACCCCTCGGTCAAAAATGCACAGTACAAAACCCCGGCCATCTTCGTGGATGCCCCGGTGATTCGTGGTTTTCGCCGCAATGACTGGGTAGGCGTGGGCCTTTCTTTCTTTTCCGACAAAGCCGGACAAGGCGGCCTGGCGCATACGGGCTCTAAAATCGGCGCTTCCTATCACCTGGCAGTCGATAAAAGTGCCAATACCGTTATCTCTGTGGGCGCTGCATACGGCGGCGAACAGCGGAAGGTGGATAATGGCAAGTTCTTTTTCGAGCGTGGCTACACCAACTCCACACGCCCCAACAACCAGTACGACCCCGGTCAATCGGGTGAAAGCCAAACGAACACCGACGACAAGTACACAGACATCGATGCGGGCCTTGTGCTGACTTCCAAACTCAACAAGATGATGGATTTCAACATCGGGTTCTCCATGTACCACCTCACACAGCCCAGTTATTCGCTGATCGGCGGTACCGGCGCCAGTGGCGGTGGTAATACAAAAGTGGCGCGCCGTTCGGTATTGCATGGCCAGTTCAACGCCAAACTGAACGACAAATTCAGCATCAACCCTGCTTTCCTGTTCCAGACCCAGAAAGGTGGTCAGGAAATTTTGCTGCAAGGTATGGCCGGCTACTTGCTGGATGATCAAAAAGACATCCACCTCAATTTCGGTGTCGGTTACCGTATGCGCGACGCCATGCAAGCCATCGCAGGTATGCGTTACAAAGCACTCAATGTAGGACTGGCCTATGATATCAACGTGTCCGGCCTGAATACCGTGAGCCGTTACCGCGGTGGTTTTGAACTGGCAGCCAACTACATCATCAAGATTTACAAACCTGCTGTGATCAAAACGAAAGTGCTGTGCCCACGTTTCTAAAAAAACTGGCGCAATGCGCCACCCAAACCCTCTCTTTTTGAATAACCATACGTTCACATTCCAGGGCCTGGCCCACAGCATAATATGAAAAAACATTACGTCCTCTTTTTCCTGACGGTGTTGTCCGGTTGGATGCTGCATGCGCAACCGATCAATCGATCTACACCCGAAACGAACCTCAAATCGGCCAAACAAGCCGAAGAGAATGGCAATCCGTACGAAGCGCTCGACCTGTATCAAAAGGTGTATGAAGCAAACAAGGACAAGGCTATTGCTTTGAAAATTGCGGAACTTGAATACACCCTCCGCGACTATGAAAAGGCAGAACGCGCTTATTCCCGCATCGTGACCCGCGACCGCAAACAGGAGTATACCGAACAGAAATACTGGTATGCGATGTCGATGAAACGCAACGGCAAATACGCCGAAGCCGCTGATATGTTCCAGCAATACATCGACGCTGGACAAGATCCAGGGCTCGTACAAGCAGCCAAACGTGAAAAAGCAGGCTGTGAACTGGGTAAAAAAGCCAAACAGCCCGATAACCTGCTCGTTAATAACCTGGGTAAAAAAGCCAACAGTCCCCAAACGGAGGCCTCTCCTGCCTACAGCGGCGGCGAACTCTTTTACACGTCTATGCAGTCCAAGGAAGTGGTGGAAATGGATGGCAAAAACCAGGAATGGTACATGAAAGTGTACTCCGCCTCCAAAAGTGGCAAGGAATATGGCGCTCCAACAGCATTGAGCACGGAAATTAACCGGGAAGGCTGGCAGCAAGGCAACGTCAGCATTACACCAGACGGCAAAACCATGTATTTCACCCGCGCCCTGCTGAAAGAAGAAGGCCAGTCGCTGGCAGAAAGCAAAATTTACTACAGCATGAAAGGCTCCGACGGCTGGAGCGGCGCCAATGAAGTGAGTGGTGTAAATGGCGATTACATTGCCAAACATCCTTGCGAAGGTGAACTCTTTGGCGAAAAAGTGCTCTTCTTTGTAGCCAATATGCCCGGTGGGAAAGGTGGATTCGACATTTACTACGCACCGAAAAAATCGGATGGCGTGTTCGGTCTGCCGGTCAACCTCGGTGAAGTGATCAATACCGTGGGCGAAGAAAGCAGCCCTTTCTACCGCGATGGTAAACTGTATTTCAGCACCGACGGCCGCCCCACATTGGGTGGACTGGATGTGTTTGAAAGCCAGTGGAACGGCTCGGTGTGGAGCGAACCGAAAAATATGTCACTGGGCGTCAACTCCAGTGTGGACGACATCTACTACACACAGACACCCGACGGCATGAGCGGCTTCTTCGTGAGCAACCGCCCCGGCCCGAACAACCTGAAAAGCAAAACCTGCTGCGACGACATTTATGCCTGGGAAATCGAGCGCGTGAAAGTCAACCTGATGGCTAAAACCCTGCGTTTCAAACGCAAAGGTGAAAAGGAAAACCAGCCGCTTACGGGTGCTACCGTTCAGGTGATCGATGTGTCGGATAAAAACCCGGCCAACGTGGCTTCCAAAACCAACCCTGCTGCCAACGACTTTTCATTCGAACTACAACCAGAAAAATCCTACCTCGTAATCGCTACCCGCGAAGGTTATCAGCCTGATTCGCTTACGTTTAACACCGTGGGCGTCAAGAAAAGCAAGGATATTGATAAAACGCTCACGCTCCGCGTGGTGCGCAAAGAGCCGGAAACCCGCATCGTTAAAACCAACGAACCGATCCGCCTTGACAATATCCTGTACGACTACGACAAATGGGATATTCGCCCGGACGCTGAGCCCGACCTGCAATCTCTGACCGACCTGCTGAAGAAATACCCGGATATGAAAATCGAGTTGTCTTCACACACCGACTCCCGCGGCCAGGACGCCTACAACGAATCTCTGTCGCAAAAGCGTGCAGAAAGCGCCAAAGCCTGGATTGTGGCAAAAGGCATTGCTGCCGACCGCATTGTGGCTAAAGGGTATGGTGAAAAACAACTGCTGAACAACTGCGCCAATGGGGTAGAATGTACAGAAGAGCAACACCAGTTGAACCGCCGTACCGAGTTCAAAATCATCGCCGGCCCGACGAGCATTACCATTGAACGCGAAGAGAAAGTGATGCCGGAAAACAAGCAGTAAACCTGCTTTATCGTTTCTGAAATAACTTATCCCGAATTTTGGTCAAAACCAGGATTCGGGATTTTTTTTGGGGAGTTTCTTTTCGTAGATTAATTTCCCGCAGAACTCGCAGATTTCCCCGCAGAACTCGCAGATCGTAGAGTACACCGCATTCACATTGCATATTTAATAAATAGGTGTACTCTACGATCTGCGAGTTCTGCGGGGAAATCTGCGATTTCTGCGGGAAATTAATCTACAAAAAATAACTACCATTACATATGAAAAACGCCCTTCCGATCTTTTCCTTTCTTCTACTCGTTTTCCAATTACACGCCCAGCAGTTTAAAACCGTTGGATACGTCGCCATGTGGAACGTCGACACCTGCACGATTCAATGGGATAAACTCACCCACATCAACCTGGCATTCGCCAATCCGGATGCTGCCGGACAGTTACACATCGACGGAGAAAATCCTTCGGCAATCGTAGCCGCCGCACATGCACATGGCGTGGAAGTATTTATTTCACTGGCCGGCGGCTACCTGCAACCCGATTGGGAAAGCGCCTGGAACTACTGGATGCAGCCGGAATACCGGGGTGTGTACATTTCCAATATTTTGCAATACGTACAGGAAAATAACCTAGATGGTGTGGATATCGACTTGGAGTGGCAATATGTCAACGACCTGTACAGCCCCTTCGTATTGGCGCTGAAAGACAGCCTTCAGTGGGCTGGCTGGCCAATGACAGCCGCTTTGCCGGGCTCTTATCGCTATCCGCAAATAACAGCGGAAGCATTGGCTGCATTCGATTGGGTCAACCTGATGATTTACGACCTCACTGGCCCCTGGGCGCCCGACAACCCCGGCCAGCATTCGCCCTACACCTGGGCGGAACAGTGCCTGCAATACTGGAATGCGCAAGGATTGCCCGGCAACCGCCAAACGCTAGGGGTGCCTTTTTATGGTTATGATTTTGGAACCAATCCTGTAAATGGGTTGGATTACAGCGAAATCGTGGCACTGAACCCGGACAATGCACAACAGGATCAGACCGGACAATTATATTACAACGGCATCCCAACCATCGTAGCAAAAACGCAACTGGCAATGCAACAAACGGCCGGGGTTATGATCTGGGAATTGGGCGGCGATGTATGCGCGCCTTATGAAGATTATTCCTTGCTGTCTGCCATTTATCAAACCATACAGACCGTATCTACAGAAGCGCCGACCTTGCCCATGTTGCTGACTATGTACCCTAATCCTGCTGCTGATTTGATTCAAGTACCTTCCATGCTGTTGCGTTTTGAACGGTACGAACTCATTGATATGCAGGGAATTGTGCAAAAGGAGGGGCGACTTGCAACAGATGGCAATATTCCACTTCAAGGGCTTGCTTCCGGTTTGTATGCGGTGAAGGTGTACGCGGGCGATGCTGTTGGGGTGGGACGGTTTGTGAAGATGTGAATAAACCAGGATTAAAACAGTTTCTTACATCTATGCAGCCCTTCCGACCTCCTGCAACGCACCCACTGTTTACTGTCGACTGAAAACTGTCGACTATCTTATCACCGCACCAGCGTCACCGACCCCGCTTTTACATACGTTGTACCGTCGATGCGCTCCATTTCCGCATAAAACATATAGGTAGCCACCGGCGCAATTTTTCCCCGGAAATAACCATCCCAGCCTTCGTCGGGCTGGTCGGGCAGAAAATTGGATTTGTCGAACATCAGTTCACCCCATCGGTCGGCCACAAACATGCGTACAATACGGGCCGTGCCGCGGTCGGCGCTCAGGAAAAAACGGTTGTTGGGCCAGGGTGCATCCGGCGAGAAAATGGTAGGAGCGTAGGTTTTGTTGTCGGTGTTTACAAACACGCCGATGTCGTCGCTCAACACACAGCCGTACGGGTCGGTTGCGCTCACCTGAAAAGAAATCGTTTGCAGCGGCTGAAAGCAAAAGAACGGGCAATGCGGGTCGTCGCAGGGTGGGGGAGGACTCCACTCGACATTCAGGGGCGTGAAACCAAAATCAGGTTCTATGCAGACAATATCGCCCTTGGCGATGGTTTGGTCATCGCCCGCATGAAAAAAGATTTGTCGGAATGCGAGGCTGATCGTCACCAGCGAATCGCAGCCACTGGCGGCGGCGCCTTCCAGAATTTCAAAACCGGCACGGTTGTTTTCGTCGTATTGATGCCCGTTGATGATGAGTACCTCGCCCGGGCAAAGGGTATCGACGAGGTTGCTGAAGGGTGGCACCAGCACTTCCAGATCTACCTGAACAATGCTGTCGCAGCCACCCGATCCGGTGTGTGTAATAATTTCCTCTCCGCTCGGATGCAGGGCGTGGTAGGCGTTGTTGTTGATGTAAATGGTATCTCCTTCACAAATCGTGGCCTGATACGTGCTGTACACTGGCAAAAAAGTAAGCGACACATGAATCAGGCTGTCGCATCCATTGGCGGCTCCGCCATGTACCGTTTCTTCACCCAGATAAAACTGCGCATGGTAAGGGGTGCCGTTTACATAGAGCGTATCGCCGCTGCACAGGGTCTGTGAAAGCGTGGTTTCTGGGCGTTGCAAAAAAGTAAGTTGTACGGTAATCAGACTGTCTGAACCGTCGACAGCAGCGCCTGGAAGAAAAATTTCACCGACCGGGTGGTCGGGACTGAACAATTCGCCGCCCACCAGGATAGCCTGATACGTGCAAAAGGTATCGCGCAGATTGTAAAAAGCAGTATCCAGCGAACACACTTCGGCTTGCAAGGAAGCAGGCGATGCCAGGTGCAACAGGAAAGCAATGCAGGTAATCGGTAGGAATGAGCGCATGCAGGGAGTCGGTAAATGAGGGTGCAAATATAAAAGCCACAGAATCAGGAGTTTTGATTCTGTGGCCTTGTAACGGTTGGAAGCGCAAATTTTAATTTTTCTGCTTCATCATTTGTTCTTCCAGTCGCAGCAAACGGGCTTCCATACTTTCCATTTTTTGTTTGAGCGCTTCGTTTTCATTTTTCAACTGCTCCATTTCTGTCTGTTGTTCCTGAATGGCTTTGATAGCCAGCACGCCGAATCCAGCGTAGTTGAGCGACAGATAATCGCCGTTTTGCGCTACGAGTTCCGGAAATTGTTTTTGCACATCTTGTGCGAGAAAACCGATGGTGCGAGGCGCCGATTCCAGTTCTACCTGATAGCGATAAGCCACCGGTTTGATGTTCATAATCTTGCTCAGCGTACTTCCTGGCAGCCCGATGATGTCTTTTTTCAGTCGTACGTCGGAAGGCACATACAAGCCTGCTGTCGAAAACGTGCCTGCCGGAGCGGCATTGCCCAATGTGCTGTTGAAGAGTTGGAGGCTTCCGCTTGTGCCATTCACCTTGAAGGTCCAGTTTTTATTCGCATTGGCATTGTTTACCATAAAGCCACCAAAAGCGCCATGATTGGCTTTCACTATACCGCCGCCATTACTGGTAAGGCTGTCGCCCATGGAAACATTGCCGTTTTGGTCGGCAGTAATCATGGAAAAAGTAGTACCACTTTCTTTGATAAATTGAATATCAAAATGAGCCGTTTCATCGGTTCTACCTGAAATATTCCAGGCGTTGTCGCCACCGGTATGTTTAAATAGAATGTTGGCGCCTTTCTCTTCATTGTTTTCCAGCGTCAAATGTGCTGTAGCGGCATCGCCTGCCACAATGCGGGTTGGTCCGTTTACATCGAGTCGGGCAGTTGGGTTGGGGTTGTTGATACCCACAAACCCTGCGTCTGTAACCAGTGCTTTGCCATTGGTGGAAGTGAAATAGCCTGCCGGGCCAGTACCGGCTGTTTGGGCATAAATGCCGGCAGCGCTTCCTGCGGCATTACTTTGAACAAATCTGGCTGCTTCGATAGCGCCGCCTGCCAATACCTGGAGTTTGCCCGATGTGCTGGTATTGGTACCAATCAGAACGTTGTTGGTATTGGAATTGTAAATATGTACGCCACCTGTACCGGCAGGCTTCCACACACTGCTGGCTGTGAGCAGTGGCGCCAGATCGATTGGGCTGCTCATCTGCGAAATCTCAAGCGTAGAGCCGTTGAGCGACAAGGTTTGCAATTCATTGCTCGGGTTTTTGTCGGCATCTCCGGAGTTGGTAATGGTGAAATTGGGTGCTGAACCGGTAATACTAATGCCATTTCCGGCTGTATATGAGTTGCCGCCCGGCAATGTGACCGTACCACCTCCATTGGACAAGGTCAGTTGCGAGCCATTGAGGGCCAGGGTTTGCAGTTCGTTGATATTGCTCAGGTCGCCGGAGTTGGTGATGGTCAGGTTGGGAGCAGTACCACCGATATTGATACCGTTTCCTGCAGTATAGGTGTTTCCACCGCTGCTGGGCAGGGTTACCGTACCGCCGCCATTGGACAAGGTAAGTTGCGAGCCATTGAGGGCCAGGGTTTGCAGTTCGTTGGTGTTGCTCAAATCACCCGAATTGGTGATGGTCAGGTTGGGAGCCGTTCCAGTGATGTTGATACCATTTCCGGCAGCATAGGTATTGCCGCCGCCGCCGCCAGAAAGGTCTGCAGCGGGCTCCCAGGTAGAGCCGTTCCATTTCAACACCTGTCCGGCGGTAGCGCCCATGTCGTCGATTTTAGCGCCAGTAACCGACTGATTGGCTAAGTTGGCGGTTTCAACGGCGCTGTTAGCCAGTTCGGTAGTGGTGACCACATCTGCTTTGATTTGCAGATTGCTAAACGGGCCTGTTACATCGCCATTGGCCTGTGTGCTGGTTGTGATGTCGTCTGTTGGATCCGTATCTCCTGTGTTGTTAATGGTAAACAGGGGTGATGCGCCGGTGATATTGATACCTGCGCCACTGGTATAGGTATCGGAGGAGCCGCCGCCACCGCCGGTCTGGTCGGTGCCGGGCGCCCAGGCAGAGCCGTTCCATTTTAAGACTTGCCCAGCAGAAGCGCCCATATTATCGATTTTGGCAGAAGTGACGGCAGAATTTACGAGGTTGGCGGTGCCTACGGCATTGTTGGCCAGTTCGATAGTGGTGATCACATCGGCCTTTACCTGGAGGTTGCTGAACGGGCCTGTTACGTCTCCATCGGCCACGGTCGAAGTGGTAATATCATCTGCCGGGTTGGTATCACCGGCGTTTAGAATGGTGTAAGTGCCATCCAGCGAAGTGACGTCGATACCGTCTCCGCCAATGATGTTCACCGTACCGCCGCCACCGCCAGTCTGGTCGGCAGCAGGCGCCCAGGCGGAGCCGTTCCATTTTAGTACCTGCCCGGAAGAAGCGCCCATATCTGAAAGTTTAACGGCCGTAACGGCGCCATTTGAAATTTTGCCGGTAGTGACGGCGCTATTAGCCAGTTCGGTTGCTGTCACAATGCTCGATTTCAATTGCAGGTTGCTAAAAGGCCCGCTGACATCGCCGTCGGCCTGTGTGGAAGTAGTCAGGTCATCAGATGCATTGGTATCACCCGTATTTGTAATGGTAAAAGATGGCGAGGCGCCTGATACAGAGATGCCCGAACCTGCCGACATAGATACTGTACTGATACCAGTCTGGTCGGCAGCAGGCGCCCATGCAGAGCCGTTCCATTTCAGTATTTGCCCACTGCTGGCGCCCATATTGTCCAGTTTGGCAGCCGTCACGGCAGCATTCGATATTTTGCCGGAAGTTACAGCATTGGTGGCTAATTCGTTGGCTGTCACCACATTGGCTTTGAGTTGCAAGTTGCTGAATGGGCCACTTACATCGCCATCTGCCTGGGTAGAAGTGGTTACGTCATCGGAAGCGTTGGTGTCGCCTGTATTGGTGAGGGTGAAATTGAAGCCATTCTGCTCCACATTGAGACCAGGGCTTCCTTCAATGCCAACGGTACCGGGTTGTACAATTGTTTTAAATATATTGGTGATACGCCCCTGCGCATCCACGGTAATGACCGGAATTTCAGTAGCACTGCCATAAGGACCGGGTGTCACGCCGGTGTTACTCAGACCGATGGTGCCTGCATTGGTGATGGGGCCGCCTGTAAGACCAGAACCGGTGTTCACTTGCGTTACCGTGCCGCCATTGGTGCCACTGGAAGCAATATCCTCCGCGGGCGCCCATGTGCTGCCATTCCATTTCAATACCTGGCCCGCTTGTGCATTTTGCTGGGCAATGCCGATAGGGCTGCCTCCTGTGCCATTGCCACTGATGGTCGTGTTGGTCTGTACGGTTTGTGAACCCCAGTTGTCGCCGCCGCCACCGCCGCCACCATTGGCAGCATTTTGAGCATACAATGCATATGGCACGCTCATAAGTTGAGTGGTACCAATTTCATCAAAAACATTGGGGGTGGTTTCTACTGATACAGTGAGGTATTTGGCCCCGCCGCCCCAGTTGATATTGCTGAAATCACCCAGCAGAGGAGTTCCTCCCTGCCCGATGATCAGGTTGACCAGACCGAATTCGTTGGTGGAAATAACCTGCTTTTCGGAATATGCAACCGGCCCGTTGGGCGCGCCACTGCGCACGGAAAAAAGTAAAGTGACCGTTTGGTTGCCCAGCGGGTTGCCGCTACCGTCTCTTATAATACTTTGATAGTTAAAACCTTGTGGTGTAAACTGTGCCGATGCAGCAAGCGCGAAGCCCATCAGCAAGAGGGTTAAAAAGAATAAACGCTGTTTCATGGAAAACAAAGTTTTGGTACGTTCGTCAATAAACCGATAACCGGCCTGGTGGAATTTCATGCGGGATTAAAAAAGGAAAAAGTTGTTTTCGCAGGAATGGCGTCAGAGGCGAATTAAGCGTACGGTGGCAGCAGATCTGGTATGGTTGTCTTGCAGCCGTATCAGATACACGCCTGCCTGCCAGTTGCTACAATCCAACGTAGAGCCGTCGGGTTGGTCAAGGGTGGTTTGCTGTATGACAGGCCGGCCCAGCAGGTCGAAAACCTGGGCGCTGAGTTGACCTTTCTGTTCGTTTGAATATCGTATATGGATCACACTGGAGGCAGGGTTGGGATATACTTCCAATTCCCAGGCATTGATATCCAGGTCATTGGTCAGTACCGGCAGACACAGGTCTGGCTGGTGAAATCCTTGAGTAATGATTTTTGATGTTGCTGTCAAGGTAAAAATAAAGGGCTCTCCAACGGTGTAGGCATACATTCGCCCACCCTGCACGGTAGCCTTGCCAGCCGATGCAATTACCTGATTACAAATTCCAATTTGGGCAGATAAATATTGTGTTGTACATAAAAGCCCGAGTAAAAAAAACAGGTGTAGGAATCGGTTCATGGTAAAACGGTTAAAATAAATACAAAGAAACAAATCTTTTGACAGCAATGACAGGAAAAACCTCCGGCTGTCGTGTCCTTGTCATTTGACAGGCATGGTGCAACAGCAAAAACCATTCCGGTATTTAGGTGTTTCACTCCGCGTCATGGCAAAGATGAAATCAAATAAAACCGATTCCGGCAATCCAGCCCCAACCGTTCTTCAGGAAGGTATTGATTATTATATTGACAAAGGGCGCTGGGTATTTACAGCACAGTATTTGCTGAAACGGGGAGAATGCTGTGGCAGCGGATGCCGCCATTGTCCGTATGGACATCGGAACGTGCCAGGCAAAATGTGAATTCAAGTATCCGAAGCGCCGTGTTCTTTTTTTATGCTATCGGAAAGAAGTTGATACACCTGCTGCCAGTCCGCATGTTGACCTAGCAGTTGCAGGTGTCGCCGCATGGTGGCCTCATCACCCCGCACAGCCGGGCCGGTTTGTATATCGAAAGGCGATTGTTTTAGTGCTTTGGCGATTGTTTCCTGCATCAAAGGATGCAATAGTTCGAACGAAAGGCCTTTTTCTCTCAATATTTTTTCCGCAATGGCAAAGCAGTGATTGGAAAAGTTGTTGGCAAAAACGGCTGCTACATGCAACTGCGCACGTTGCGAATCGTTAATGGAATAGGCTTGCTTCCCGATTTTCTCTGCTGCCATACGTAGAAACGCTAGGTCTTTTTCGTTTGAGGCGTCCACACAAACAGGTATATCAGCCCAATCGGGTTTTCGTTCCCGGGAAAAAGTTTGAAGTGGGTAAAAGACGCCGTACCGATCAAAAAATGGCGCCAATACAGTCCCGGGCGTCGCGCCGGAGGTGTGGGTAGCCAGCGCGGCGGGCGCGTGTTCCGACAACGCCGCGGCTACAGTTCCGATCACATCATCCCGAATGGCAATTAAAATCCAGTCTGTATCGGGAAGAATATCCGCCCATTGGTCTGACCAGGAAGCATGGAGCGTTTTTGCCAGCGCGCGGGCATGCGCTGCCGTTCGGCTTAGTACCTGCGAAACGGCAAAACCTTTGATAGTCAGGCGTTTGCCCAACTGCCAGGCTACTTTGCCCGAACCGACGAGCGCAATTCTGCTCATTTCATTTTTCTTTCAAAAGTTGTTCTATATCGTCCAGCAATTTTTTCCCGGCAGGTGAAAACTTCGCTGTGAGGGCAGCCGATTTGGAGCGCCCCATGACGAATGCGAAATTATCGGCCAGCACTTCGTCGGGGTGAATGATATACCCTGTGTTATCCTTGATCTGGTTGAAAAAATCAGGCTGTTTGTCGATGCTCAGGGTGCTGGTCAGGCCATCTTCCTTGGTCAGCACACGCCAGGTACCGTCGGTGTTTTTTTCTACCTGAAACAAATTAAATTCCAGGTAGCCAAAAAATTCGGTGTTGCCGGCTTTGTAACCTGCCTGGTTGGCGTACAGCACGGGAATAGCGTCTATACTTGTTCCATCCGCTTGGCGGAGTGTAATTTTCTGTGCAAAATCCACACCATCGGGGTTGTGCAACAACCTGTCCGACAAAACAGGAGGAATGCGCAGATTGGCGTATCCAATTTCCTGAAAACCAATGATTTGGTAAAGTTGGTCGCTTTTTTTTGGATTCAGGCGTGAATAAACATGAAACAACTCATGGAACATCGTGGTGGTAAACGGGTTGGTTTTCTTCGAGTCCAGTTCGTTGGCCGGGATGATGATACAATTTTCACGGGTATACCATACGCCATCACCGTAATGCCGTCCTTTGGTTTTGATAAGCAGTATAGTATCGGGGAAAATCCCTGGCGCTACTTTTTCACTCGTTTCAAAAACTTTTTTAATCACATCCGCAGTAAACCTGGATTCATCTGCACTGTAATTGGCCACGTCGCTTTTTAGAAAAGCCACGTATTCGGGCAACATTTTTTCACGTGTGTCAGTAGGTGTCAATTCGCGTTTCATCTGAATCGACATTTCCGTTAGCCTGATTTTCTGGAAATAGCCGTCTCGATGATCCGTAGTGATGGCTTTTGCTGCATCCGTGCTGTCTAGCAGGTACACAATGTGTTTGCTGTCCAGTCGCACTTCCTTGACTGGGGGCTGCGCCTGGCATTCCAGCAAAAACAAGACGGAAAGTATGCAGATGGAGAGGATAGATTTTTGTTTCATGTTTGCAAAAAATTAGTTGTTGCGCAGCAGCGCTGCCACGCCGGGAACACCTGTAGTAGCCGGTTCGGCCACCACCGTTAAATTGGGCATGGATGCCAGTTCGTAGTTAATCTGAGGCTTCGGGTCAATGTAATAAAAAGGTATGTCTCGCCGGGCATACACCATCAAACTGGCGGCAGGATACACTTGGAGCGAGGTGCCTACAATTAGGAAAATATCGGCTTGTTGCGCCAGTTCTGCCGCAGCGCCCAGCATAGGTACGGATTCGCCAAACCACACGATATGGGGCCGAAGTTGGAAACCTCGCTCGCAGGTATCGCCCAGTTGTATATCCGTTTCACAGGCATATACAAGGTGTTCGAAACGCTCTGAACGTACCTTACGCAATTCACCATGCAGATGTAATACCCTTGTACTCCCGGCTCGTTCGTGCAGGTCATCTACGTTTTGAGTAACAACATGTACCTCGAAATCCTTTTCCAGTTCTGCCAGTGCCAAGTGACCCGTATTAGGCTGTACATCAAACAGTTGTGTTCGCCGCTGGTTATAAAAACGCAATACCAGTTCGGGGTTGGCAGCCCAGGCTTCAGGTGTAGCCACCTCTTCAATGCGGTGTTGCTCCCACAATCCATCTGCATCGCGGAACGTTTTGATTCCGCTTTCGGCCGAAATGCCAGCGCCCGTCAACACCACCACTTTTCTCATCCGGCCGCAGTTTTTTTAGCAGCCAGTTTACTGTGGCTGTATCCGTATCCGAAGTAAATGGTAAGGCCAATGAGCAGCCAGATAAAGAAGCCCAGCCAACTTTTTGCGGGTATCTGTGCCATCATGTAAAAACAGGAAACCAGCCCCAGCATTGGTATGAGCGACAGGTTGTGGCGGAATGCCATGACAGCCAGTACAAGGCTGGTGATTACAAACAGCCACATAGGAATTTTGTGTTTGAAAACGTCCCAGCCTGATTCATATTTATGTACATCCGATGCAGGAATAACCTGTACGGCATCGGCGTACTGATGGACATCAAGTGCCGACAGATACGCCACCAAATCACCACCGGCTTGTGCCATACCTGCACTGTCGCGTTGCAGCAGAATGGCTTTGGTGGCTGCCACTTCATTTTCCGAAAGTTTGCCAACTAATTGCTCCGCTTCGCGAATTTGCGGTGCATTGCTGATCCAGTCTACTGTGTCCTGTCGAAATTGTGTAAACAAAAATGCCGCCATGCCAATCAGCAGCAAGGGGAATATCCATTTTCCATTGAGATACGGGGTGCGGAATTTGCCGCGCGGTGCATCAGGCGTCAATTGCAGTTTCAATACGCCGGCACACACCAGTACGAATGCAAACAAGGTACCCATACTGCACAAATCGAGTACGGTATCGCTCGGAATAAAGAGCATGGGTATGATCACGAACAATCCCGTAATGATCGTTGCGTAGGCAGGTGTGCGAAACTTGGGGTGAATTTCCGAAAAACGGGGTGGCAGCAGTCCGTCGCGGCTCATGGTCATCCATATACGCGGCTGTCCGAGTTGGAAAACCAGAAAAACGCCGGCCATGGCGACCACTGCGCTAACGGCTATGATCCCGGAAAACCATTTCAGGTTTATTTTCTGGAAAACGTACGCCAGCGGGTCGTTCACATCCAGTTCCTTGTAATTGACCATTCCGGTAAGCACCAACGCTATGATGATGTACAAAATCGTACAAATAATAATCGAATAAACCATCGCTCGCGGAAGGTCGCGCTGCGGATTTTTACATTCCTCCGCAGTGGTCGACAAGGCATCAAAGCCGATGTAGGCAAAAAACACAGACGAAACACCGCCCATCACGCCACCAAAACCGTTGGGAATGAAAGGATGCCAGTTGGTAGTGTCTACATATCCGGCGCCCACGATAATGACCAGAATTACGACAATGAGTTTCAGCACTACCATGATATTACCGGCGGTTTTGGATTCTTTCATGCCGATATACACCAGAGCCGTTATCAGTATCGACATGATAATGGCCGGTATATCCATAATTATGCGCAACCCTCCCATATTGGGTGCATTTTCCCAGGCCGTCCAGGCTTCCCGTTCGCCGTCGCTGAGGCTGGCTACGTCGGCGCCTCCTTTCAGCATGGCTGAAACAGCCGTGTGTCCTTCGTGTGCACTCACATAATCGATGGTAGCCCAGGAGGGAATATGCCAGCCGGCGCTTTCACAGAGGCCTGTAAAATAACCCGACCATGATACAGCCACGGTAATATTGCCAACTGCATACTCCATTACAAGCGCCCAGCCGATGATCCATGCGATCAATTCGCCAAAAGCAACATAGGAATACGTGTAGGCGCTTCCGGAAACGGGTAGCAAGGAGGCAAATTCAGCATAGGCAAAAGCGGCAAACCCACAAGCCACGGCTGTAAAAATGAACAGAAACACGACTGCCGGACCGCCGCTGTAACTGGCCGAACCGATGGTGCTAAAGATACCTGCCCCAATGATGGCGGCAATCCCCAGGGCCGTCAGGTCGATCACGCGCAGGTTTTTATCCAAACCTCCGGAACCGTGAATTTCCTCTTGTTGCGCGGTAGCGATGGCGTCGGGAACAGATTTTTTTCTGAAAATATTTGATAGGAAGGACATAGGGCAGTCGGGTAAACAAGTGATTTTTGCGGGGCAAATTAGGGCTTTCCCGAAATTTTATGCCTATATGCAAAAGAAAGCGCGATGTATCATTCCGAATACGCCGCTACCTGAATGGCTCTTTGTGCCCTCGATACGCTGGTTTGGTGTAAAATCCGATGCAAAATGCCCTATTTTTGTGCGCTTTTCAATTAAACGACTTCCTGAAATTTATCATGATCGACCTGCTGACGCAATTCATAGATATTATTCGCCACCTCGATGTACACCTGGAAAACATCATGCGCGATTACCAACTCAGCACCTACCTTATTCTTGCACTGATCATTTTTTGCGAAACAGGTCTGGTGGTAACGCCTTTTCTGCCGGGCGATTCTCTTTTGTTTGCAGCAGGCGCCATTACGGCAAAAACGGGCATTCTCAGTATCTGGCTCCTGATTCCATTGCTTTTTCTGGCGGCCATTTTGGGCGATAATACCAACTACTTTTTTGGCAGGTACCTGGGAGGCAAGGTGTTTACCCGTGACTACTGGTTTCTGAAAAAGTCGTACATCGATAAAACCCAGGAGTTTTATGAACGATATGGAGGACGTACGCTGGTGATCGCCCGGTTTGTTCCGATTGTGCGCACATTCGCGCCTTTTGTGGCCGGTGTAGGCTCCATGAATTACAGCCGTTTTATCGGCTATTGCCTGGCAGGAGGCGCTTTGTGGGTGACCACTTTGACACTTGCAGGTTTTTTTCTGGGCTCCCAGCCGTTTGTAAAAAACAACTTTGAAATTGTCATTTTTGCCGTTATCGGCATTTCACTGATCCCGATTCTTGTTGAATTTTTACGCGCCCGTTTCAACAAAAAAAGCACCGTTTCCAAAACTGAAGACCATGTTTAAAACACCAGTTTCCCTGCGTTGGGCGGATATGGATCCGAATTTTCACTTGCGCCATTCTGTGTACTACGATTTTGCGGCGACAGCCCGTGTCGAGTTTTTATCGGCGCACGGTTTGTCTACCCACACCATGATAGAACAGCATGTAGGGCCTATCCTCTTCAGAGAAGAAGCCATATTTCGAAAGGAAGTACGTCCGGGAGATCAATTATATATTACCACGGCCATATCAAAATTGCGCCATGATGCATCGCGGTTTTCCTTCAGGCACGAATTGATTCGGGAACGCGACGGTGCTGTGTGCGCCATTATGAATATTGATGGCGCATGGATTGATACCCAGATGCGTAAACTTGCAGTACCCCCTGCATCCATCGTTGCATTGATGGAAGGCGCGCCCAAAACAGCGGATTTTGTTTGGGAATGAGGGATTTTGTGTTTTTGTGTTTTGGTGTTTTTGTGTTTTGGAGGTGCTTTGCTCTTGGCATTTTAGTTAATATTCCCAAAAATCAACTAAAATACCAAGAGCAAAGCACCTCCAAAACACAAAAACACCAAAACACAAAAACACCTAAAAAAAATCACTTCATCACCGTCAGTTTGCGAACTGCCCGGCCTTTTTCAGTACTCAGCACAACGAAATAGACGCCATTGGCGAGCCCTTCCGTGGAAATTTCGAGCGTTGTATCGCCGGCATTCAGGTTGATGCCATTTTGCTCGTAGACCAGACTACCAGCCGGGTTGACGATACTTAGAGAAGTCGTAAATCCGTTGTTGGCTTGAATGGCAACGTATGCTTTGTCATCTGGTGAAACTGGATTGGGGTAGATATTCCAGGCGTTTAGCCCTTCAATACTTTTAACGGATGAAGTGACGGGAGTGCGGAAAGAACTGGTTTTGGCAGGCGCACAGGTCACATATTCATTGAAAGGGCGTACACGCCAGTAGTAATTTCTATTGCTCTGCAAAGTGGTGTACAACAGCGAGGTGGTAGTGGCCGGAACAATGACCGATTGGAAATTGGTAGTGGTGGCAAACAAGGTTGAAATATCAAACTCGATCAGGTAATACGTAGCGCCGGGCACTGACTGCCATTGCAGCAGCACTTCATCATAAAATTCCTGGGTCGCACCTCCAATGGGGGAGATGAGCAGGTCGTTGGGCACTGAAATTTCCTCTGAAGCAGGTGTAAAAGTGTTATCCAGGTAATTGCGGTCATTGGATGCCCTGTCGGCCAAGACCACACTCACTTGACCAGGGGTAAACTGATAATTGCTACAACCGATAAAATACCCCATAAAGTTGTTCTCCATTGGGTCGACAGGATTACTCAGTGGATCGAGGGCCGCGCCGGTGTAAAGATTACACCCATTGTTGACAAGTCCGAAATTGTAATCTTCCGGGGTGTCGCAAATTTCATCCGCAGCCGATTGGCAGTTGGAGCCGTCGGCTCGTTCTGTCAGGGGCCCTCCAGGCGAAACTACTGGCGCAACAGGCCAGGTGGGGTCGTTCACACCATCAAAAGGATTACCTTCGTAGCCAAGGAAAGTGTGAGGCAAAGCAAAAAAGTGCCCTGCCTCATGGGCCAGGGTTCCATTACCATTGCCATTGATCTGGTCTTTACGCGCTACAACCCAGTCGCGATCAGAATTATTGAAACCAAGGATATTCGGATCATCAAACACCTGGTTTACCACATATACATTTAATGCATTTTGATTCCGGCGGCTGTTCATGAGAAACTCGTTGGTTTGCCCGGAGTAAACCGAATTGCTGTTGATAGAGCGATCGATCAGTCCATACGTGGTGTGTGGTTTGAGGTAAAACCTAAAATCCATCGGGGCGTATGCCTCGTTCATATCACACAATTGATCCAGCACAAAACGATCCTTGTGACGCCCTTCTCCTGCTGCATCGGCAGTGAGGTGGAAGAAGATCGGTATATATTGAACTTCATTTCTTTCGCTTGTCAGTGCCTGCTGTTGATAGGTACGGACGCGGGGAAGCATGTGCTCCATCTGTTGTGCGGTAGTATTGCCACACACAGAGAGCCCCTGCTGGGCAGAAACACTGGAAACACAACAGGCCACAGCCAGCAATACACTTATGAATACCTTCATGGAGAAAAGTTTGATTTGGTACTTAAATGAAATAATCTGCAAAGTTACATGCTGTTCTGCTACCTAAAAGATATGTAATAGCAAATTCATACATTTTTGCCACCTTTGCCTGAAGTGAGTTAGAGCGTATTTCTCCACGACGATTCAGAACGGGTTTTTATCGATAACTTAACACATCTGAACAAGTTAGGCACTAACTTTGCATTAATTCTGAAACAGCACTCTATTTTGAGTGTTAACAAAATAATTATTTGAAACTTTTCGTTTTTTGCTTTTGTTTTACCTTTGTAATCAAGCATCTCAAAGAATCGATTTTTATTTCAGAATTAAATTCTGAGCCAATGGAAAAGATACAAATTTCACTCGCACATATTTTTCTGACCTGTCTGTTTTTCCTGTTTGTGGCAGGTGCTCATGCGCAGGCGCCTGCTGATTTACCATCCATCCTCGAACGCCTGACGGCACAGGATGGCGCAAAAATGACGCTCGAAACAGACCTGACTACCATCATTGCCAATAAAAAAACAAATCAGTATTTCCCCGGAAATCTGATAACGGCGGATGGTAAAACCTATAAAATTGAATTGCGTCCGCGCGGAAAATACCGCAGGAAAGTGGCTGAAATTCCGCCGCTGAAAATGAAATTCAAGAAAAAAGACCTCAAAGCAGAAGGGCTCGATACCTTGAATGAGGTCAAACTGGTTTTGCCTTGTTTCGACAATGACCTGGGCGATCAACTGATTGTCAAGGAATACATTGCCTATCGCATGTTCGAACACCTGACCGGCGCCTCTGTACGCGCCCGCCTGATTCGACTCACGATTCGCGATACCCATGTGGAAAAATCCAAAAAAACCATGCTGGCAATGCTGGTCGAGGACGAAGAGGAAACGGTGGCGCGCATGAACGGCGAGGTAGTAGATCAATATGGTATTCCAACCGACAGCCTGATGACGCACCAGGCTGCTCTGGTGGCCATGTTTGAATACATGATTGGCAACACCGACTGGGAAATTGCCATGATGCGCAATGTTCGGCTGATTCGCTCGGCTGAAAATCCCGGCAAAGTGCTGGTGATTCCCTACGATTTTGACTTTTCCGGACTGGTGAGCGCGCCCTATTCGAGCCCGGCATCCGAAACCGGACTAAAAAACGTAAAGGATCGTTTCCTCATGTCGAATGGTATCAAACCGGAAGCGCTCAAAAAAGCCGCTAAAATGC
Organism: Saprospiraceae bacterium; assembly: GCA_016787415.1. GTDB lineage: Bacteria > Bacteroidota > Bacteroidia > Chitinophagales > Saprospiraceae > M3007. The sequence continues at coordinate 40,912 of JAEUUT010000198.1, forward strand.
TGGTGGCCGCAAAAAAGGAGTTGTACGACCTCTGCGATTCAAAATTTCTCACTCGAATTTCTTCGCAGGAAATGACCGCTTATCTGGACACCTTTTTCAACCAGATCGAATCAAATGAAGAAATACCGCAGATTTTGCGGATGCCCTTGCCGACAGACTAAAAAAGGACGGTGAAAAATAAATTTTAGGCTGCACGGAGAGAGTATTTTAAAAAAGCCGCTATCTTTGCGGCCCGTTCATCCGGAGGAGTGCCAGAGCGGTTTAATGGAGCGGTCTTGAAAACCGTCGTACTGAAAGGTACCGGGAGTTCGAATCTCTCCTCCTCCGCAGATTACAATGCAATTGTCTGATGTTCAGGCAGTTGCATTTTTTATTGCCTTCTCCACACCAGCCCTTCTCCAGCGCCGATCTTCAGCAAATTTTCTTCATAGTACCTGTCATTTTCAACGGATTCCGTCTCCGTTGAAAAAAATGGCGTCCAGTTTCCTTCAGGAAATACCACAGGAATATCACTGCCTGCGTTTCGAGTATCCAAATTGGCAGCAAACACAAATTGAGGGCTGTTGGCCTGCGTCCACACGATCACTTTCCTTTTTCCCGTAGCATCGGGTGCAAGCAGCCAGGTAATGTCCTGGTCGACTATTGATTCATAAATTTCCTCAGCCAAAATTTTCTGACGATTTAATTTGTAATTCAATGCGCGGTTTTTTCCCCATACAAAAGGGCCGCGCGTGCCTTTTGGTCCATCCGGCATTTGAAATACGTACAGTTTGCTGTAATGTTCGTTGGGCGCTGGGGCAGGGTGGGAGTCTCGGCATTCAAAACCCATACCTATATAAGCAGGCATGTCGCTCAAAAACAAGGCAATAAAAAAGCGGATTTCGTTGCCATCCAGGTAAAACGTATCAAAACGCGGGTCATCTTTATCGGCAGTTATCAGGGTAAAATTTGGAGCAAACTGCCTGGTTTCCAGCCATTTGCGGTATTGAGCGAAATCGCTTGCAAATTTGTCGGTACCTACTGGTTCTGATTGCAGGTCACCCAGTGTCGAATCGGCAAGTGAGGCTTCCAAATGATCGCATTCGTCACCATAAGCCATTTCTCCCGGAGGTGCGAGAAAACTCTCGGCGAAGTATCCAAACGAAGTATTTTCCCGACAAATTTCGGCTTTTACAGCCCCGAGAATATCGTAATACTGATCGGGCTGGCTCGGCACGCCGTCGGGTCGCATCTGCACATGCGACATATCGCCACGCATAAAATCAAATCCGAATGTGGCTTGTATTTCCTTATAGTGGTTTATTACATATTCCCAGGCAATGGTGTTGGATTGATCGAAATCGAGTTCCCAGTTTTGATTGTCGTCTTTCGACCAATACAATCGGTATCGGGCCAGGGGACCAAAAACACGCGAAAATGATTCCGGCCTGGTGATGCGGTAATCGCGCCACACACGTCCTTCTTCATCCGTATTCTTGGCTTCGGGGTCGGGGTCAACTTCTATGCCTCTATATGGCGGCCCCATGGTGGCGGGCACCGTTTCATAGCCTTCTTCATAAAGCAATTGCACCATTTCTTTTCTTCGTGCAAGCCGACCTGCGTAGTCATATTGCTCGCCAAACATAAGTTCCAATCGCTCCTTTTCCGGGATGGAATAAAAAAAATCTGCCTGTTCAGGCAACGTTTTGCCCGCGCTTCTGTTTTTAAGGTGTATGTAAAGGAGATGTTCTACTGCACGATACAGTTCGTTTCCCTGTTGCACTATCTGTAAATCCCTTCTTTGCAACCATTCAAAACATACCGGGTTGGCCAGCGCGGCTTCCGAGTACCTGTCTGTATGAGGCACTACATCCATTCCTACACTTTTGCCCATTAGATGCAACAGGTTTACAACTGTTTTTAGTTGTTTTTCAACCGTATCTAAATGAGGAAAGCAGTTGTGGAGCGCCGAACTGAAAAATTCAGGGTTGATATTCCAACTGGCCGGGCCATACAAACTCGCTACTACACCAGGCTCCCAAATCGGAAGAATATGGATGGCATTGAACATACGAGGCAAGGTAAGGGCATACGGTATGATGTTCCAGAAATGCCCGATTGTGCGCACATTGATGCCAACCGTTTTTGCAGTACGCATCCATCGGGTATCTTTCAAACCGGATACCGGACTTTTGATGCTGATAGTTGGATCGAATGCTTCGTACAGGGCCGTACCGTATAAGGATTCGAGATACCCCAGCACTTCTTCTATCGGAAGGCGAAGAGCATCCTCGGGCATACATTTTAATAAGTGTGAAAAACCTTCGTGTGTATTTTGTTTCACGTCAGAAAAGTCAAGTTTTTGCCCAAAAAATAAAAATGCGTGTTAAGACATTGAATTTCAATGCAGTGAACATTTTGAAATATATGAAGGAAGGACGAAATTCGCAGCGGGAATCCTCATTGCATGTGAAAACGACAGCCATTCCGACTGTCCAGCAAAACAATATTTTGGATCTGAACGGCCGCCAGGCCGGACTCTAAGATGCAGTTGTTTTTCATTCTGCATGCTGTTTGCTGGTATTTCCAACGTCATTCTTACAGTGCTTCCTTCTTTCGTAATCCAATGGAAATTTTAGCAAAAATACGCGTCATGGTGTTTTTTGCTCATCCTGAAACATGAAAAACATACTCCCGTGGTCTACAAAGTAAAACTAAAAAATGCAGATGATTCCGTATTGTTGGATAGTCCAACATATGAATGGATCATTTCCGATCCCTATCTGTCCAAAATCGACTTCATCAACAACCTCCGCAAACACTCCAGCGGTTGTGCCGTATTTCAGAAAACATGGCGAAAGGCTGATGGGGATTACAAAACGGAAACGATTTATCTCCATAAATTGATTGCAGAGAAATTCCTCGGCGATCAGAAAAGTAATGGCAAACACCTCGTCGGCGCCAAAAATGGAGACAAATTAGACTGTCGCCTCGATAACCTGATTTACCGCTCCAGGGCTGTTGCCAGCCGCCAGCGCAAAACCAGCAGCAAAACCGGTTTTACAGGCGTTTATCAGGAGCACAACCGTTATCGCGCTGTTATTTCCATCAATGGCCGCCCTGTTCACCTGGGCATGTTCGATACTGCCGAAGAAGCCGCTATGGCCTACAATAAGATGTCGAAGGAAATGTATGGAGAAGACGGGAAATTGAATAGAGTAAAATAAGTCCTGAGTCGTGAGTCCTAAGTCCTGAGTCCGTAGAGTACACCTGTGTATTTTTGGCATTGTCTGTAAGTAACGCCAAAGATATACAGGTGTACTCTACGGACTCAGGACTCAGGACTCAGGACTCACGACTCACGACTTTATCAGTGTATCCTATCCCCCCTCGGCGTCAGCCGCTCCATCACCCCTGCCTCAAACTTCAGGTATTCCTGCCAGCGGGCCCAGGTGCGCTCCTTGCCAAAATAGAGTTCGGCCAGGTCGAGAAACATGCGGTAATGACTGGCCTCTGCTACCATAAATTTGTGGTACCAGCCTTGCAGGTCGACATCGGAGCAGTACAGCGACAGCAGCCGGAACCGCTCGCAACTTCGCGCCTCTATCAGCGCAAAAGTGAGCAACCGCTCAAACAGGGCTTCATCGCGTGTGCCGCCGCGTTTCTGGAAAGTTTGTAATTCGTTGACGTACTCGTCTTTGCGTTGTTTGCCGAGTTGAAGGTTTCTTTTTTTCAATTCGGCCAATACCATGCGAAAGTGCCCCCATTCTTCGGTGACAACAGGCGCCAGTTCTTCCACCAATTCCACTTTATCCGGATAACTCTGTATCAGAGAAATGCAGGCTGTGGCTGCTTTTTGCTCGCAGTAGGCGTGATCTGTCAGGATTTCTCCCAGATCCATTTCTGCCAGATTGACCCATCGGGGGTCGGTGGGCAGTTTCAAACCCAGTTTGGTATTGTGCAAAGGCGATTCCATGCGACAAAGGTAAAAGGAAGCCCGTATTTTCGCGCCATGGAAAAATTAAGCATGGATGCACTCGGAAGAATCTCCGTAGAGGATTTCCGCCGACAAGACAAAATGCCGATGGTGCTGGTACTCGATAATATTCGTTCCGGCTTGAACACGGGATCGATATTTAGGACGGCCGATGCCTTTTTGCTTGAAAAACTGGTGCTGTGTGGCATAACTGCCCAGCCGCCGCACCGCGAAATTTTGAAAACGGCGCTTGGCAGTACGGAATCAGTGGCCTGGACGTATTCGGAATCGACCCTGGAGGCCGTAACAGCACTCAAAAACGAAGGCTACAAGGTGTTTGCTATTGAGCAAACGACCACCAAAACCTGGTTGCAGGATTTTGCACCCATGCCGCAGGAAAAATATGCTTTTATCCTGGGCAATGAAGTAGATGGCGTAGACGCCGACACCTTGCCTTTCTGCGACGGCACCATCGAGATTCCGCAATACGGCACCAAACACTCGTTGAATGTGGCTGTCGCGGCGGGTATTGTGGTGTGGGAAGTGGTACGGAAGATGGTGAATGGGAGTATCTGAGTCCAGCACACAATAAGCGTTGGCCTTGTTTTCCAAGCGTCGTGGGCTGGCCGAGGGCGTTTCAGGTGGTAGCACGGGCCTTCAGCCCGTCGGGACAGCGCCATTTATGGCGCATGATATTTCGTGTTGAGCGCCTTAAAAGGCGCCCTCCCGACGGGCTGAAGGCCCGTGCTACCACCTGAAACGCCCTCGGCAAAGTTCGCAAGGGTACCAGATTTTGATCTGTGGTGCATGGTATTTTCAGTCCTGAACTCCGCTGGCGCTCATCTGTACCGCGTGATATTGTTTTACTTGCGAACGCACCGGTTTTTTATTTTTCCTAGGCTATCGCAGGGCCATTTTTAAGCATCGTATTTGTACCAACGAGATGGAATGTCACACGGCATTGGCTGCGCGCCAGCGCCGGACGAGGTAAGGGGAGGACAGCCTTTGCACCAGCGGCGAACCTACATTTCATAAAAAGCAATGAGTAAAGACAAAATTAGCATTCAATACCCTGCTCTTTTTTTTATGGAGAGTGATGGTTTAATATACGCTTTTGATGATCCTATCAAATATCTGGATACGTCAGGGCTATATCATTATGAAAATTGTATTGCTGTTGATAGCGCCTTAAGAATACACAAGATAAAAAGTGTAAATAATGATGGTTGGGCCTTTCTTTGGGGTTACAATCCTTTGAAATATGGAGGACGGGCGGTGAAAATTTCATTTAATATTGAAAATACTAGTATCATGAACTTGGAAGAACTAAAACTATTGATATTAGAATTCCTTTCACGAGAAACTACCCCGCATAGATTTTGGTACAATAATGAAAGTACTGAAAAAATGAAATGGTATGTAGAAAAAACAGATGCCCAATCATTTAATGATATTTATAAACTTTTCAATGAAGATATTGATTAAATACTTAACTTTACTAGAGCCATTTTGAGCAAGGCTGCTCGACCGCAGCAGAGAATTAAATGCTCTACCTTCAAAATAACAACATTTTTTATTAAAGTATAGATGACCGGAAATGATTACACAAGATAAAATTAAAATTTATAAACGATATAAGGGTGATATTGATAGGTGGGCCAGGAGCAGTTTGAAAAAGGAAAAATCAATTATGGAAGATCGTGATTGGTATATTATTGATGATCTTATTCAGGATTTGTATCTAGCCAGAAATGAATTAGTATCCCTCACATTCAGAAATGATTTTAACAATAAATTGGTTGAAAATTGCGAAAGTGAAGAGGCTATTCAAATCCTAAAAGAAATGACTGATTAGTTGGCAGTGGTACACATATTAAACACAAATTCCTACGGCATGATGGACATTTTATATTATCACTATTTTCTGTTCTACCAGAAAGTCTTGAAAGAAGACGACCCACACATGGAAGCAAGGTTTACTTTAGCCGCTTCTTGGGGCCTTTTAATTAGCCCCCTCACTGACCTCTTCTGTGTCAGGTTTTTTTGCTACCACCTATCTAAATGGCAATTTCTTTTAATTTGCTCAACTTTTCTTCTATATAACTACTTTGTATACAATAAAAATGGTAGGTCTATTAAAGTAGAAAAGGAGAAGCCTATGGCATTTAATTCGCGCAAATTGTCCATTGTAATTACCATCTTGTTTTTTGTAACCTCCTGTTCTTCACTTTTATTTGGTGCAATGATAGTTAAGAAATTACTTGAAAATTGTTGACCTGCTTGCGCACTAGTTGGGTACTTTGTGTTTGATTAATTTTAACACGAAGGACACAAAGGTTTCACAAAGGACACAACGCGTAGCGTACACCAACTTTTACCAAAATGTTTCTCACAAAACCCAAAGGGCTCTTACCCTCTCACTTCTCACCTCTCACTTCTCACCTCTAAAACAACGTTCCCGCCTGCCTCGGCGGTACTGCCCCGATATGCTTATATGCCTTTTCCGTAGCAATCCTGCCGCGCGGTGTGCGTTGCAGAAAACCTTCCATGATCAGAAACGGTTCGTGTACTTCCTCGATGGTGCCTGCTTCCTCGCCTACGGCAGTGCCAACAGTGGTGAGCCCCACGGGGCCGCCTTTGAATTTGTGAATAATCGTGGTCAGGATGCGAATATCCATTTCATCCAGGCCAGATTCGTCGACATCCAATGCGGAAAGACCATATTTGGCAATGGCCTCATCTACCTCTCCGGAGCCTTTGATCTGGGCAAAATCGCGGATACGACGGAGCAAGGCATTGGCGATACGCGGCGTTCCGCGGCTCCGGCGGGCGATTTCATACGCGCCATCGGGTGTAATTGGTATGTTCAGGATTTCCGCTGAGCGGTGCAAAATACGCACCAGCGTGCCCACGTCGTAATAATCGAGGTGACAGGATATGCCAAAACGGGCGCGCAGGGGAGAAGTAAGCAATCCCATGCGCGTGGTGGCGCCCACCAGGGTAAACGGATTGAGCGTAATCTGTATGCTGCGGGCATTTGGCCCCGAATCGATCATAATGTCTATTCGGTAATCTTCCATCGCCGAATAGAGATACTCTTCCACGACCGTGTTCAGGCGGTGAATTTCATCGATGAACAGCACATCGCCTGGCTCCAGGTTGGTGAGCAGGCCCGCCAGATCGCCCGGTTTTTCAAGTACCGGGCCGGAGGTCATTTTCATGGAAGCGCCGAGTTCATTGGCTACAATATGGGAAAGGGTGGTTTTGCCAAGCCCGGGCGGGCCGTGCAGCAACACATGATCCAGTGCTTCGCCCCGCTGCTGGGCAGCCTGAATGAATACCTGGAGGTTATCCACGATTTTTCCCTGCCCGCTGAATTCATCGAGCAATTTCGGGCGAAGCGCTTTCTCTATGAGTTTCTCTTCGCCTACAGGTTCGTTTGCAAGGTCTTTTGACAAATCCGAAAGGTTCTTGTTGCTGCAAAGTTGACATGAATTGTTTTGAAAATCAAAGCAATGCGTAAAATTTGTTAAAAATTATATTGCCAATGAGTTCTTGCAACGAAGTTAATACCTTGTTGCATAATTGAGCGTGTGCAAAAAAATTAAAAAAACCAGTCATTTACCGAATCAATTACCCCTCTGATTATGCGTACCGACTCTCGATTTCCGCTCCTCTGTTTTCTGTCGTTTTTTGCTGTTTCCATACAAGCCCAATGGACACAGATTACCTCGGGCACCAATGCCACGCTCTATACGGTGGACATCGTGAATGCTGATACCGCCTATGCAGCCGGCGCGGGCGTTTTTCTCAAAAGCATCAATGGCGGCCAGTCCTGGACATCCGTTCCCATCATCAACAATGCCAATCAGCCCATCAACGGACTGACGATCCACGACATGCATTTTTTTAATGGCATGACAGGCGTGGCCGTTGGAAATCGCTCCGGCATTATTCATACCATTCTCAGAACGATAGACGGCGGCGCGCATTGGTCGACTGTTGTATCACAAAATGACCCCGGAAACTGGGATGGAGGCATCTGGCAGGTCGACTTTATCAACCCCGGGCAGGGATGGTGCGTGGGCAGCAGCGGCAAGGTGCGCAGAACGCTGGATGGCGGACAAACCTGGACCGAACTGCCGAGTATTACCAGCCTGGCCTATTTGTATTCAGTAGATTTTGCAGATGCACAAACTGGATACGCGTCCGGCGCATTCAGTTTTGGTGGCGGTCAATTTTTGAAAACGATAGACGGCGGACAGTCCTGGAATCCAATCAGTAGCGACGTATTCTACGACCTGGATTATGTAAGCCCGGATACCGGTTTTATGGCAAGCCAGTTTTATTTTTTCAGACAAACTAACAATACGCCGAACTGGGATTTCCTGTCGATACCTGACGAACAAACGGTCCGAAAATGTTTGTTTCAAAACGGCAATCAGGGATATATTTTGACCGACAAAGGCGTGCGCCGCACCAATACAGGCGGACAATTCTGGATCGATCATGCTTTCCCCAATAATAACCTTGCACAAATGCACGACTTCGACTGGGCCCCGGGCTTTCAAACCGGGATTGCTGTAGGGAATGTTGGGCGTATGTTCAGGACAACGAATGGCGGTGGTGCAGGAACGCCAATGGCTTTTTTTACCACAGACCCACAGCTGGCATATTACTGCAAAGACCAGGAAATTACCCTGAACAACCCTGCGCCGGCGGGTGAATGGAGTTCGACCTGGTGGGTAGACGGCGCCCTGTATTCCACAGCCAATGATATTACAGTCAGTTTTCCGGATTATGGGGCTTCTCACACAGTTAAATTGTTGATCTCCAATGGAATAACAAGCGATACATTTAGCCGCATCTTGCAAACGGAACAATCGCTGGAGGTTTCTTTCGGAGAAGTCGTGTGGACTACCGGCGCTCAGATGTGCCAGGGTGGCAATGCCTACGTGACGATTAACAACCCTACACCGCAGCAGACGTATTTCTTTTCGCTGAACAACGAAGTCATTTCACAACAACTGGCGCTCGACGCCAATCCCATCACTTTCCAGACACCTTTTTTGAATGCAGATGCCGACCTGAAAGTGTTTGTAAATGTGGTTTCATTTTGCGGCACTTATTACCATGAAGAGGCCTTGCATGTGACGGTATTTCCGTTTCCCAACCCGAACCTGACATGGACGATGCCCGATTATATCTGTGTGAATGCGTCGGCGCCGATAAGCATCTTCAATTCTGAACCGGGCATGCGGTACTGGCTCATGGAAAGCAACCTTTTCACCCGCTCGGATACGTTGCTCGGCAACGGCGGAACGCTCACGTTTTACAGCACCCCGCTGAACCAGTCCGTCAATTATCAGGTAAGGGCGGCCAATGAAATCGGATGTATGAACTGGATTGGGCAGCCCATACAAGTGAATATCGACCAATTTTATCTGATGGTGGATACCACCCATTTGTATGGTGTGGAAGGGTATCCAATTGCTGTGTCAAATTTCACAGAAAACCTGGGCGCGTCCAACTGGAATTTTGGAACAAACGCCCAGCCGCCTACCAGTCAGGCTGCCGCTCCTGTTGTAACCTATTCAAATTCAGGCATTTACCCTTATGCATATCAATACCAGAGCCTGAATGCCTGCCAGGGAAATCTGAGCGGTCAATTTGAAATATTTGGGCTGGCAACAGACCTGAACGGCGCCTCCTGCTGGTTGCAAAGGCTGCTGAACGCCGTTTATGTAAACGATCACATCATGGATGTGAAAGTGGATGCTTCGGGAAATTACTGGGCTACCGGCGCGTCGTTTCAGCCTGTGAGTTTCTGGTACACCATGAACCTTTTCCTGAATAAATACGATGCATCCGGCGTGCTGCTCTGGTCGAAAAAAGTAAACCCGGAAGACCCGGCCAACAGTTTTGATTATCGCAATACTTACGGGCTTTCCATCGCATTTGACGACAATGGAAATGCTTATCTGGCAGGCAGTTACAGCGCCGACAATGCCCGTATTTTCGGAATAGACTTTACAAGACCCACCTCGTTTTTTGCGTCCTCTCCGCAAGGCTTTTTGTTGAAACTCGATCCGGATGGGAATGTGATCTGGCATAACACCTTTCAAGCCATCTACGACTATGAAAGTTGTGTGCCCACCAGCATTGTGTTCCATGAAAACCGCCTGCACCTGATGCTGAAAGGCCCAAGTTGGCAAATGTTTCAGCCCGATGGCAATCTGGCTACCAACGCTACTCCCGGGGCTGCTGCCTGGTATATTGCGCTGGATGAAAACGG
>JAEUUT010000252.1 GCA_016787415.1 Saprospiraceae bacterium
CCTGAAACTGATCGTCAACCGGCGTGTCGTCACCCTGGGCGTCTTGCTGGCATTTTTTGCTGGCACGTGGTATTTCAACAACACCTTGCCGACGGGCTTTATCCCCAACGAAGACCAGGGTATGTTTTATGCCGTTATTCAGACGCCGCCCGGCTCCAGCCTCGAACGTACCAACGAAATTGCCGAACGCCTCCAAAAAATAGCCGAGGAAATGGAAGACGTACAATCCGTTTCCTGCCTTGCCGGCTACGAAATTCTGACGGAAGGCACCGGCGCCAACTCAGGCACCTGCCTTATCAACCTGAAAGGTTGGGAGGAGCGCAAGCACTCGGCCCGCGAGGTGATCGAGGAAATCGAGGAACGTTCGAAAGACATCACCGGCGCTACCATTGAATTTTTCCAGCCTCCGGCAGTGCCAGGTTACGGCGCAGCGGGTGGTTTTGAGTTGCGCCTGCTCGACAAAGCAGGATCGGGCGATTACAAAAAAATGGAAACCGTGAACAACGAGTTCGTGAACGCCCTCAACCAGCGTCCTGAACTGTCGTCGGTATTTTCGTTTTACAGCGCCAGTTTCCCGCAGTACATGCTGCGCATCGACAACGACATAGCACAACAGAAGGGGGTGAGCATCGAAAATGCCACCAATACACTGTCGACCTTGCTGGGCAGTAACTACGAAATCAGTTTCATCAAATTTGGGCGTCAGTACAAGGTCATCGTGCAGGCTTCACCCGAATACCGCGCCTTGCCGGAAGACATCCTGAAACTGTATGTGAAAAACGACCGCGAGGAAATGGTGCCTTTTTCCGCATTTATGAAAATGGAAAAAGTGTACGGCCTGTCGGAAATCACGCGCCACAACCTCTACAATGCCTCCGAAATCAGCGGACAGGCGGCGGCGGGCTACAGTAGCGGCGAGGCCATCAAAGCCATTATGGATGTGGCCGATAAAACCCTGCCGCGCGGTTTTGGTATCGACTGGGCAGGTATTTCCAAAGACGAGGTAGCGCGTGGCAACGAAGCCCTGTACATTTTCCTGATCTGTCTCGGATTTGTGTACCTGATTTTGGCGGCGCAATACGAAAGTTTCATACTGCCTTTTGTGGTTATCCTTTCGCTGGTGACGGGTATTTTCGGCGCGTTCCTGCTGCTGAAAATTGCCGGCCTGGAAAACAACATATACGCGCAGGTGGCTATCGTGATGCTGATTGGTTTGCTGGGTAAAAATGCGGTGTTGATCGTGGAATTTGCCGTACAGCGACATCGGGCGGGCGAGTCTGTTTTCACCGCGGCTGTAGAGGGCTCGGTAGCCCGTTTCCGCCCTATTCTGATGACTTCTTTCGCTTTCATTGCAGGCCTCATTCCGCTGGTATTTGCCAGTGGCCCGGGCGCAATCGGCAACCGTACCATCGGCTCGGCTTCCGCAGGCGGGATGCTCATTGGTACCATCATGGGCGTGCTCATGATACCGGGTTTGTACTACCTGATCGGCCGCGGGTCGGAACAAGTGCATTTCGTGGATGAAGAAGAAGAAAATCCCTTAACAGAAGAAATTGACCACCATGTTGAATTTTAAAATATATCATTTGCTCCTGCCGCTGGGGCTGGGGTTGGCAATGGCTGCCTGCAAAGTGCCAACTATTGCTACCAAAAGCGCCAATAAGACAGTGCCGGAAACTTTTGGCATCGTATCAACAGATACGAGCAACATAGCCCAAATGTCGTGGAAGGCATTTTTTAAAGACCCCAACCTGCTCGAACTGATCGACGTCGCCCTGCGCAATAACCAGGAATTGAACATCACCTTGCAGGAAATTGAGATTTCCCGCAACGAGGTGATGATGCGTAAAGGCGCCATCCTGCCCTCGGTGCGTGCCGGCGGTGGTATCGGGCTCGAAAAAGTAGGGCGCTATACCAGTCAGGGCGCCGGCGACGCCTCTACGGAGATAACGCCGGGCAAAGAAGTGCCGGAGGTACTGCTCGACTACGCGCCTGTGGCCTATGCCAACTGGGAAGTGGACATCTGGAAAAAACTGCGCAATGCAAAAAAAGCCGCCGTTACACGCTACCTGGCGAGTGTGGAAGGCAAAAATTTCGTGGTAACCAATCTGATCGCGGAAATTGCCAATTCTTACTACGAATTGCTGGCGCTGGACGGCCAACTACAGATCGTCCGCCAGAACATCGAACTCCAGAAAAACGCGTTGGAAGTCGTAAAAATTCAGAAAGAGGCCGCCCAAACGACCGAACTCGGCGTACAGAAATTTCAGGCAGAAGTGCTGGCATCGCAAAGCATGGAGTTTGAAATTCTTCAGAAGATCAAGGAAACCGAGAACCGGATCAACTTCCTACTGGGGCGTTATCCGCAGGAAATCAAACGCACCCAGGGCGACTTCCTGAGCCTCGTGCCCGCCGAAGTGCATACTGGCATTCCGTCGGCACTGCTGGCCAACCGGCCCGATATTCGCCAGGCCGAACTGGAACTGGCTGCGTCTAATATTGACATTCAAGTGGCGCGAGCGGAGTTTTACCCTTCGCTCGAAATTTCAGCAGCGCTGGGCTTGCAGGCCTTCAAACCCTCGTATTTGCTGAAATTCCCCGAGTCGCTGCTGTTTACCATGGCTGGCGATCTGGCAGGGCCGATCATCAACCGCAATGCAATCAAGGCGGAGTTTTACAGCGCCAACAACCGGCAATTGCAGGCTATTTACAACTACGAACGCAGCATCCTGAATGCCTACCTCAGCGTGTTGACCCAACTGTCGAATATCAGCAACCTGGAAAAAAACTACGCGCTGAAATCGCAGCAGGTTGATGCGCTCAATCGAGCCATCAGCGCGTCCAACGATCTGTTCAAATCAGCCCGTGTTGATTATTTCGAGGTGCTGATGACACAACGAGATGTACTGGAAGCCAAACTGGAACTGCTGGACACCAAACGCGATATGATGACGTCGGTGGTGCAGGTGTATCGGGAATTGGGAGGTGGTTGGAAATAAGAAGTGAGAAGTGAGAAGTGAGAGGTGAGAGGTGAGAGTGCGTAGAGTGTGCCGCTTCGGTCAAGGAAAATTCAAGGGTTTATTTAATCCGGAGTGGGAGGTAGTCAGAAATGGCTACCTTTTTTGTTTGTGGGGTATTTACAAACAAATACGCATATTTGCTGTCCAACTGCCATGCGTCTTTCACGTTTGCGCACGAACCAATCACCATCTAATTTCAATTATGCTTTCCAGTAAAGACTATTCCAACATGTCTCTCGAAGAACTATTGGCAGAAGAGAAAAAACTGAAATCACAAAAAATCATGACGGCGGTAGTCGTTGGCTTTTTTCTGGGCGTTGCCATATATGCCGCTACGCACAAAGGATTTGGCCTCACCATCGTGTTGCTGTCTTTTGCCCTGTTGATCGGTTCCAGTTATTCGAAAAAAATGAAAAGTATCCAGGCTGAAATAAGTCGCAGAGATACGAACCGTTGATAGGAAGATGTTGTGCGTGTTCGAGATTACTATTTAATTGAGGATCCAATGCTTTGCAGCACAATGGCCATGGTTAAAACATTTGCACCTCGGCGGGGTAAAAAAGAATACCCTTGCAGCCAACTTTTCTGTGATTTATATGCTATTACAAATCTATAAACGCCAATACCACAACAATCTGTATCTATGGCCAACTAATACTGTATCAATAGTTGTATGAATAGAGTCCGATACTATCGGCCCTAATGATCCTTTATGTTTAAATATAGTGTTTCTGTCATATGGAGAAGATATTTTTAATTCTGCATCTGTACTTCTATTTATAAAATTAAGAGGAAGATTTCTGGCTGTCAGGTTCAACTGTCGAGTTCGATACAACACAGTCGATCCAATATATTCAAAATCATCTTCTTGGTCAAATCTTATACATGAATTCCAATAGGTACCTGTCACATGAATTTTTCTCTGAGAATTTACCGGGATCGTATCGATTGAAATCAATAGCCAATACACACCAGAAGTATCTTTTATTACCTCACTTGGCAAATCAGTTACTGCAAATTCGGGTCTAATATCTCCATCGGTGAATGCTTTCCGCAAGATATAATTGGCTTTTCCGATTTTTTGAAATTCGATATCCAGGTCCAACACTTCTACGCTACGTTTTTCAGATTTATGGGATAAGTCGACGTCTTTCCAGGAACTCAGGTTGATCGAAACACTTTGAGAAATAATATAAAGACTGTCCCTTTCCCTATTAAGTATACTGTCAATATTGAGGACGCTCACAATCCCGGATTTTGCCACATCAGAGCAAGGAGGGCATTGATAAAATTTATTATAAGCCAATGCACCTGCAAGGCATAAAACGCTGATGAATAGAAACACCCATTTAGGGATATTTTCTATGAATCCAGACTGCTTTGATGGCGTGAAACGCTTATTTTCGATAGATAGTCTATTATCATTTTTGAAAGGGGCAGTTATACTTGCCTCTTCATTGCCAGGTTGTGGGTGTTGTTCTAAGATATCTTCATTCAACCTGATTGGAGATGCCAGTTCGGGCTCATGTTCCAAAGGATGTAACTCAGGGTTTGCCGGTTGAACGACGGCCAGTTCTGCCAATACTTCCTCTCGCTCACGATTAATATACATATATAAACTATCAATAAATCCAGATCGGAAACTGTCGCGCCCGTTTTGTTTGAGCAGGTCGCAGAGTTGCCGCTTGGAGGCGCTCGGACTTTCACTTTTTTTCGTGTTTTGATCTTGGTCCCAGCAGTAGTTCAACTTCCCTTTTTCTCTTGCATCCTTGCACAATTCCTTGTTTTTACAATCATGGAAGTAACATGTATCCTTCTTGTGAAGGACTTTTTCGACTGCCACACTATTGATTGCTAACTCCAGGCGGGAGTAGGTCGCATGTATTTCTGAAGTGCTGTATTCAGGTGCAGTTCGATATACTTCTTCATACTTTTTGCCGAGTTCTTGCCTCAAAAAAGCCACTTCCTCTGGTGTAAGTTTTGTAGTCATTGAGTAGGAGATTTTGCTAACGCAACAAACATGCAAATAACATGCAACATAAATGTAAAGATATGAAATTTATCTTTTATCCAACAATTTAATTGCGACCACACATGCGTTCGCCTTTTAAGGATTGACAGCCCTTTTTATCTATATTATTTTTGTCGGAGTCAATCTGGGTATCGGTTACTTTTTCTCTCCCAGACATGAGCCTTAAAAAAGGTCTATTTTATTCAGCAAATCAAACAGATGAATCATGAAAAAAGCGTTCGACATTCGTATTGTACCAATCCTGCTTCTTGGCGTATTTATTATCTACATCATGCAAGGTTTTAACAACTCCAGTTTAATCAGCCGTTTAGATCCAGATATTAAAAGAATGGATGTCTCCATTGAGATTTAAGGGTGCGGCATTGGGGTAAATCTCAAACACGCTATTCGGAATGGGTCTCGCAAAACGGTTTTCAGACAGTTTCTTACAAGCAATCTATTCCTTGCTTCACGAACCATTATTTTAAAACCATCGTAAAATGACAACATATGAAAAAGATTGAACTCATTTTTATTTTAATTTTATTTGCAACAGGCTGTAGTGAAAAAGCCGCTCAAACACCCGCTAACAGCATTGTCTCTACTGATTATTTTTTAAAATATATCGAATCGCAAGATTCCATTTTAGACATGCTCTTGCCACAGCGATCTGCAGAAAGGGGGGAGTTCGTTATCTCACAAATGAGTAAATGGGATGATGCCTCTTCAGAAGGTGAAAAAAAGATATTTGACTATCATCATAAAAGGCTGGATTATTTAAAGCAATTGAATACTTCACAACTTGATGAGTTTGCAACTACGCAATACAAAATATTAAGATTCGAGTCTGAGTTGGCAGTAGAGTCTGAAAAGTTTCATAAAATAAACAATGCTTTTTCAGCCAATCACTTCTATTCTGTTCCATCTGCATTAGAAGGCTGGCTTCATGCTAATCACAGGGTAAGTAATGAGCAGGAGGCGCTTGCTTATGTTAACCGTCTCAAGGGAGTGCCTGCATTGTTTCAGGAAATAATAAAAAAAATTGCATCTGCACAGCAATCAGGTATAGTATCTTCTACGTCAGAGGTTGAGAAATCAATTTCTCGTTATAAAGAAATGGCACAAAGTATGGTGAGCCATAATTCGACTACGGACGAAGATATTAATATTAAATTTAAGCAATTCCCCGCGTTGAAGTCCATCGCCAAGCAAGTTTTAGAGGATAGCGTGGCCAATGCATATAGTACCTTGTCAGCATTCCTCGAAAATAAAATCCTTCGTCAAACAAAGCCTGAAATTGGCCTTTGGCAATACCCTGACGGATTGGCATACTATAAATATTTATTAAAAGTTCAAACTTCCCTAGACATTACACCTGATGAAGTTTTTGAAATTGGCACGCAGGCTGTTGAGTATTACCGAAAGCAAATAATTGACCTTAAAAACAAGTCTGAAAAAAACCACAACTTAAGTTTAGTCCAATACTTTGATACGTACCGCTCGAACGGAAGTGTTTCAAGTAAAGACTTCAAACAGCAAATGGAAATTAAGGCAAAAGAAATGGAGCCTTTATGGGGAAAATTATTTGACATTAAAATTCCTTCTGTATCAATTATATATGACCCATTTGAAGGCCGTGCAAGAGAGGAACTTGATTTAACCGTCAATCCACCCAAACCAGTATTTTACCTGAACCCAAATGCAACTCCTGACGATTATTTATATTACAATTGGGATATGCTCGAATTACTAGCACATGAAGGTATACCTGGGCACGGATTAGAACAATATTACACTGCGCTGCTCAAGTTGCCTAAGTTTCGCAAAAACTTCTCGTTTAATTCTTATGCTGAAGGTTGGGCGTTATACGCAGAATACCTTCCAAAGGAAATAGGCTTCTATCAAGATGAAAAAGAAGAATTTGGAAGGCTTGCAAGTTCATTATTTAGGGCATGTAGACTAGTTATTGATGCGGGAATTCATACAGGTAAAATGAAAGATGAAGAGGCTATGCATTTCTTGTTAGAGAATTCCCCTTACCCGAAGGGTATGCTTCAAAGTCAGGTCTTAAGATATACTGCTATGCCTGCTCAGGCTTGTTGTTACTATTTAGGCGCAAATCTTATCTGGAATTTAAGAAAAGAAGCGGAGTCGACGTTAGGGAAATCGTTTGATATTCGAAGGTTTCATTCAGTTGTTTTGCGAGACGGCAATATTCCATTGGACATACTTGAAAAAAATGTCAAAAATTGGATAAAGGAAAGTAAGGCAGATTAGAGTGTGTCTGAAAAATATTTGCCGGTCAAAAAGGCGATCATTCAACACATCCAATGAACAGGATACAGCCCCTGGAAAACTCCAAACACGCTAAGCCATTGCCACTATTTGGTATATTTTCTAATACAGCCATTCACAACAAAAATTCATCTTGTTACAACTTTTTCTAAAAAAGTCATACTATGCTTAAATTAATTTCTTTTTTACTGCTTGTTACATTGCTGCCTGAAAATCTAATGGCGCAGGATTTTGCCACTCATTCAACTGCTTTATTCGAGAACAAAGCGTTTTTTAATGCCAGGCAAAAAGAAACACGTTCAAACAATGGGTTTCCTGGTAAAAAATACTGGCAAAATCGAGTCGCATATAAGATTAACGCAATATTAAATCCGAACAATCATACGATTTTGGGCTCCGAAACTGTAACCTATCACAATGAAAGCCCCCATTCTTTAAATATGATTAGATTTAATTTGAGGCATGAGGCGTATCGAAAAGATGCTATGCGTAAAGAAATGGTAGATATGATAGACATAAGAGATAGTGTTACCCTTATTAAAAAAGTCGAATTAATTGGAGATCAAAAAATAGATAAAATTACCCGTAGTGAAACATTCATGGATGTGTACCTCGACCCTAAAACTCCTTTAGAGCCAAAATCAAAACTTGTATTAAACATTACCTGGGAATTATTACTTCCTATTGGCAGCAATGCGCCACGTACTACGGTTTTCGATTCTACTGTATTTTTTGTGGGATATTGGTATCCTCAAGTTGCCGTATATGATGATATACATAGATGGGACAGTGTTCCCCACGATGAAAAATTAGAGTTCTATAATGAATTTTCAAATTATGATGTAACTATTCGTGTTCCGAACAATATGATGGTTTGGGCCACAGGCAATTGGGATAATCCTCAAGATGTATTAATAAAAAAATATTTGCAACGGTATTCAGATGCCAAAAACAGCGATACAGTGGTTTCGATCTGGAAGAAGGAAGAGATGATGAACGGGGTATTTAAACCTGCTATGGAGAATGTATTTCATTTCCATCTGGACTCGGTTTCAGATTTCGCTTTTGCAACTTCTACTCGTTATAACTGGGATGGGTGCAGAGCAATTGCTTCCCTTACCCCAAATCAATATTCTTTTGTGAGCGCTGTATATGATACAAATACCAGAAATGGAGAAGGTTGGGATACTTTTTGCAAAACTGCTGCCGATGGAATCGAACATATGGTTAAGGAATTGCCGAAATACCCTTTCCCTTTCCCTAGTATGGTAATATTTGAAGGGGATGACAACATGGAATTCCCTGGTATGGTAAATCAATCTCTTGAACATACACAAGTGTTATGGCATGAGATTTTACATTCATATTTTCCATTTTTGACTGGAATAAATGAATCAGATAATGCCTTTTTAGATGAAGGCCTGGCCTCCTGCTTCGATTTGCTGTTAGTGTCATCTCTGAAACCGGAGTATACATTGCGCAATCATTTGGATGTATATGGTTCAAATAGCGGTACAATCACAGACGTTCCTCCTATGGTATTATCGCGAAACCTTGAACATCATGCGTATAGTATTGCATCTTATTTTCGCCCCGCAACTGCTTATATCGTGTTGCGTGATATGCTCGGCGATGAACTGTTCCGAAAATGTTTGACTGCTTTTATTGATACATGGAAATATAAGCATCCTTCGCCTTATGATTTCTTCTATACTTTTAACCGGGTTTCTGAGAAAGATTTGAATTGGTTTTGGAAAAAATATTTCTTTGAATTTGGGAGTTTGGACTTGTCCGTCGTGAATTACAATACCCAAAATATTTCTATCGCTAATACTGGCGGCATGCCTTATCCTATATTCCTGGAATTGCATTACGCCGACGGAACCATAGATACCGTTTATAAGCCTGCAAGTGTATGGAAGGACAGTAATATATACACAGCCCAAAGTGATCCCAGAAAAAAATTACAGAGTGTCAAATTGAAATCACTTTCAGGCAGTGATTTAAAGGATTCAAGGGATATTGGTAATATACGATTTATTCCATTAAACAACCCTCATACCAGTTCTACTCGGTTTGTACTAAAAGATTCTGTATATGCTTCTGATTATTTGTGTACTGAAGATGATTTCACCAAACAGTTAACCCCTTTTGACTTGTCGGCCAGAAAAAAAACGTCGAAACCTGTATCAAAACAAGACTATTTCCGTTTTCTGAAAACAACTACTCGTAATTTTTCTACGGAAGAAGAAAAATTGCTATCAAATATTTTTAATGATATCAAAGACCAGTTGGATAAAATCCCTTACAAAATACAACTTCCCAAAGAAATAATACTACTGAAAACCTCCGGTGAGGAGGAAGGAGATGCGGCATACACAAGAAGAAACGCAATAATTTTCCCACAGAGTGACTTGAACAGAAGCACACAGGATTTAAGAAGCCTTTGCTGCCATGAACTTTGGCATATTATTTCTCGATATAACCCTGATCTTAAAAAGGAATTATATCAGGAAACAGGATTTAGCGAATGCAGTGCAAAATTCCCAGATTCTCTGAAAACACTTCGTGTGACCAATCCAGATGCTCCTAACTATGATTACTGTTGCAAAGTACTCGTAAAAGGAATAGAAGTCAATGTAGCGCCGATAATTTACGCTTCGAGTATGGACGACGATTCAACAAAAAAGAAAGAGTTTTTTAAGTATATTGTTGGATTCCCATCACCGCAATTATTAGACATTTATTCAGGTAGAATCCTAAGTGTCAATGATGTGAAAAACTACGATTTTGAAACATTTGGCACAGACTATATTATTCATCCGGAAGAGATTGTTGCTGACCATTTTTCATACATTCTTCAAAATAATTTTACTCACCCATTAACTCAAAAGTTAGCAAAAAAAATCTTTTAAGTATTTGGGTAAATCCGGCTGGTTACCTTTGTAGGAACAAATCCTGATGTAGTTTGTAAGGTAAAATAAATTTACATGAGCATACAAGAGCAAATCTACGCCTACATTGCCAGCCAGCCGGAGCCCAAAAGAAGCGATATACAATCCTTGCATCAACGCATACTTCAAGTGTCGCCGGATTGTAAATTGTGGTTTACCGATGGCAAAAACAGCGAAGGCAAAATCGTTTCCAACCCCAATATTGGCTATGGAAGTTATACCATCCAATACGCAAATGGTAGCAGCAAGGAGTTTTATCGAATTGGTTTGAGTGCCAATACCAGCGGTATTTCCGTTTATATCCTCGGCCTTCCGGACAAGACCTATTTATCCAATACCTATGGAAAAAGCCTGGGAAAAGCCAGCGTGACGGGGTATTGTATCAAGTTTAAAAGCCTGAAAGACGTAAACACGGAGGTGCTGGAAGCAGCCGTGCGGTATGGGTTGGAGGGACAGTTTTGACAATAGTACAACTATCTTTGGCGCCCTGTGCCACATTTTAACCACAAAACGCTAAGCCTGTGAAAAATTTCCCCACTCTTTTCACCCTCTTCATTTGTTTTTTTTCCATCCGCGGTGTAGCCCAAACCGGTGATTCCACCTGTCTGTACAGCGTCCAGTTTCCACTAAACCTGCCTGATATTTCTACCACAACAATCGATCTGCGGATTGACGGCGCTACCAATGCTACGCTCGGGGAAAACGGCCAGCGCATCTGTTCCGTTCATCTTTCCTTTACCTACGAGTATATTGGAGATATTTCCATTCAACTCACCACCCCGAATGGGCAGTCTGTCATGCTCGTTGGCCCCATGGGTTTTTTCGGGGCTACAGATTCTACCAATTGGGATATAGACTTCATTGCATGTAATACGCCGGCTGTGCCAGATACGCCCTATGCGGCTGTGTGGACCAGCAATCATCCATGGGGTATGAATCGCCATTACTACGGTTCCTATTACCCTTCCAGCGGGTGCCTCGAACAGTTGACCGGATCGGTCAATGGCACATGGAAACTTGCCATTACAGATAACCAACCCATTGACCAGGGGATTTTATATGATTTTAGCATCAATTTCTGTGATGACAGTGGCATTTATTGCAACTCCTGCCAGGCAAATGCTGGCGCTTTGACAGGCCCTGACAAGGTGGTTCTTTGGCCGAATACCTCCAATTTAAACCTCGATTTGTCTCCTGCATACGCGAATACTGCACTGATGCCCCCTGAAGGTGAATTTGACTACACCTACACCCTCCATCGGGAATCAGACGGGGTGCTATTGGCATATGATCCGGAAGGAACCTGGGACAACCTGGAAATCGGCACTTATATCATATGTGGCGTATCATACCAAACCGGAGCCAACACCTTACTCCCTGCGCCCAATGGCCTGCTCACCGTCGCACAACTGCGCAATCAACTCAATACAGGCGTATTACCTTTTTGTGCCGACGTCAGCAGTGATTGTATAAAAGTGGTTATTCGGGAAGGCTTTATGGAGGGCACTGCCACATCCACTTCTACCATCGGTATCCGGAACAACCCGGGCGCCACACCGATGCTGACGCCGTTTGCTGGTGTTTTGCCTATCGCACACCTGCGCGTATTCAACAGCGGCGGCTGGCTGGTGTGGGAATACGACATTCCGGAAGGCAGCGAAGCACAACCTATTGATCTTGGGAATGCACCCGATGGGCTGTATTTTCTTGAAATGCAGGAGCCGGGGCTATCAAGCCAATGGATGAAAATAATGATCTTGCATTGATATGAAGATGTTCAGGCACTCATGTTCTATAAAATCCTCCAATTTTTTCGCTCGGTGAAACCACCCGACAAGATATTCCACTCCTCCAACCCTGCCTTGAAAACAGCGGTAACAGAAGGTGTGGCGTTTGTCGTCTTTCCCGAAACAATTACCCGGCAGGAAATAAGCACATTACTGGAAGAGTTGCGGGGTGCTGCACTTGAAATCGCCTTCCACGACACCATTCACCCAACCCTGAGCGACCCGGGCGCCTATTTCAGTTATTCCACCCGGAAAACGATTAATAACGACCATTGGAGCATGACCTATGGCAACCACGGCTGGTCAGGCGGTATATTCCATATCAGACAGGAAACCCTGTGCCAGCAGATTTTTAACCTGGTCAGCAAAGGCAAAATGGATCGTATTCAAATAACGGAAGTATGCTTTTTTTCGGGATATGCAGTGGAAGACAGTGAAAAGAGCAAGGTGAAGGACAACACGATTTTTCAGATGCATGCGCCATGAGCGTCATACGTAGCAGCAACGCATTATCTTCGCCCACACCTTCTGTACATTTTAGGACAGGCCGGCGGCATCCTCAAAAAGGCGCTTATTGGAGAACGGTAATATTTCCTTGCACATGACGTCCATACTGAACGAACCCTACCCCTTATCCCAGGATGCCATCGATTTTTATCAGAAAAATCGCTTCATCAAACTCAAAAACGTGTTTGATGCAGAAAGCCTCGCCTACTATGGCGATAAAATCACGCAACTGGTAGCGGCCGCCAGTGCCGAGAGCCAGCCGCTCGAGCAGCGCGACACCTACGGCAAGGCTTTTTTGCAGGTTTTCAACCTCTGGCTACAAGACCCCGAAGTGAAGGAATTTGTTTTCAGCAAGCGGCTCGCCCAAATCGCAGCCGGCCTGATGCAGGTGGAAGGGGTACGCATGTACCACGACCAGGCACTGTACAAGGAGGCAGGCGGCGGCATCACACCCTGGCACGCCGACCAGTATTATTGGCCGCTCAGCACGGACAAGACTGTAACGGCCTGGATTCCGCTGCAAGCCGTGCCGCTGGAAATGGGGCCGCTGGAATTCAGCGCCGGCAGCCACGTCATCGTGGATGGCAGAGAACTGTCGATCAGCGACGAAAGCGAAGTAAAAATCCAGCAACGCCTGCGGGTGACCGATTTCCCGCATGTGGTAGAGCCATTCGACCTGGGCGAAGTGAGTTTTCATTCCGGCTGGGTTTTCCACAGGGCCGGAGCCAACAGCAGCAGCCAGGTGCGCAAGGTGATGACCGTCATTTTTATGGATAAAAACATGGTGCTCAAACAGCCCGAAAACGATAATCAGGTAAATGACTGGCATACCTGGTGCCCGGGGGCGGTAGTGGGCGAGGTGATCGATACGCCTTTGAATCCACCGATGTAGTGGATTACACGCCCAATCGAATACCTGTACCGGGTGGTTTTCATTTTATTTCTTCTAGAAACTTGATGCAGTGTGCTGCTGCTGCAAGTAATCAGGTTGTTCCGATAAAGGCCAACCTCATACCTGCTCCAGTAGCCATTCCTTTTCCGTCAGCACCTGCTCCTGCTCAATATCGGTACGGAGTTCCTCCTGGGCCAGTCTGTTGCCCGGTTCGCGGGAAAGTAGCCGTTCTGTAAACCGGATAATGTTGAGGTAGTTGGTGCGATGGTAACCAATCACTTTTTTTCGGTGAATGTAATTGCGCATGGCATCGAGGTGCGATTGCAGCAGGTCGAATTCCTGTAGTGAAAAATAGGTTTTAAGCAGCAGGGTTTTTGCAGCCAGATGCAGGAGCGGGTCCTTGTAATTGGCTTTTTGCAACAGAAGCAACACAGAATCGTAACGTTTGCGCGCATAGTCAAGCCGGGCCTGATTAAAACTCAACGAACTGTCGCGGTAACTGGCATCGATATACCCGTTGTAATGCAGGATAAAATGCGCTGCCCATTCCAGTTCGTGGCAACGCAGGGCGGCCGCTACAATGTTGTGGTAGGTAAATCGCGAGAGCGTACCATTTTCAAACAAATAGCCATGTTGTAGTGCATTTTGGTACAAAAACAAAACCTCTTGCTCCAGGCTGCGTTCGCCGCGGTTGGTTTGGCGAATACAGTGGTTGATGGAAAACCGGTACAACTCTCTCATTTCCTCTGTTGAAAAGATATCCTGCTGTGTCAGCAGTTGCACTTTCAATGTCTGATAGCGCGTGTTGTCTTCCGGGAAAGCCAGCATTTTACAGGCGGCCAAATATGTGGCGATACTGGGCACCTGCTTCCATTCTTCTCGTTCGGCCAATCGGATAACGACTTCATGAACAGGATTTTCCTCAGCGCTTCTGTACACGTTTTTCTGCGCCATTTCAAGGCAAATCAGGCGCAGCCGATGCGACAGATATTCTACATCGGTATGCTGCCCGAGCGTGCGCAGCGTTTCTACTCCGGTAGGATTGAGGCGCATAGTCGTTTCATGGCGCTCGGCGTGGTAATCGCGCAACTGGCGATGATACCAGGCGTTGCGTAAGGGTTGCGCAGAAATTTTATGTTTGACAGCCCTCATATTTCTTTCATAGTGGCCCATCAGGCCGCGATTGCGGTAAATGGTGGCCAATTGCAGTTTGGTGGTAATGTCGTGTTCCCGGTCGGCTTCCAGCAGCAAAAAAGTTTCCAGCAACCGATTTAAATAACTCATCAACAAACGGAAACGTGTATCGTGGTAAGGCTCGCCTGGATAGACATGTTCCCAGATGCTGGTTTTTTGAAGGACTGCATTTTTACACAACACCTGGTAGAGTTGTATAATATCGCGCCGTCGATTGAAATACGGAGACTTCAAAAACCGGAAGGCAGACTTTTGTTCTCCCGGAGAGAAACTCCGGATCAATTGCAGAAGGTTGCTATTTTCCATAGGCCTGATAGAAAATAAGGCTGTTTTGTTTTGGGAATTTGAGCAGATAATTTTCTACAAATTAATGTTTAATTTTTTCAGTAATGTGCATTTTCTATATTCTATTGACATATTTTTATCTTTTTTTGATGATTGATTGGTTTTATATTTTTCTACAAAACGGGTATTTTGATTTTTGATGCATACCACTTCGCACTCACTTTTGTATCGTCGGGAAAGAAAAACGATGCGTTGAGCCTCCGAACACATTTGTATCAGATAAAAAACACCCGTTTGCAACATGAAAAATCTTGTTCTACTTTTTACATTTCTATGCCTGGGCATTCAACAGATAACAGCCCAGTGCAGCCCGGATGTTACCCCTCCGGTACCTGTATGCGTGGGTACACTCCAACGCGATGTTCCCTCCAATACCGCCGAGTTTATTACCGTCAGCGCTGCCGATTTTAATGCAGGCAGCACGGATGCCTGCACCCCGTCCAACGAACTCGGGCTTTTTATCGAACTGGCGCCGCAGTCTGCCACGCCGCCGTCTACTACCACACTCCAATTGAACGCAGCCATGGCCGGTACGCATACCGTCATTTTGTGGGTAGTAGATGCTGCGGGCAACGTTTCCACTTGTGAAAACACCTTGCAGGTCGATATCTGTCAGGCTACATCGGCGCTGATTTGCAACGCGCTTGTCATGGTACAACTCGGCATCAATGGCACCTACGATTTGCAGGCATCCGACATTCTGGAGGGCGGGCCTTATTGTGATTATGTGAACTACACTGTAAAACTCGATCAGACTGGGCCATTTGTGGAAACCTTGACACTTGATATCGATGACGTAGGACAGCACCTGGTGACAGTAAGCAATGGTATCAACCTTTGCTGGGGAAATATCACGATAAATCCAGGTATCTACAATGAAACCTGCCCACAGTTGCATGTCGATATCGCCACGCCTTTTATTCGCCCCTGTTTTGCCGGGAAATACTATGTAAACTATGCCAATGGCAGTGTTTTTCACGTAGCGGATACGTACGTGGATGTTGCGCTGGATGAAGGCCTGGAATTTACCGGGAGCAGCCTGGCAAGCGTTGCATTGGGCAACAATGCATTTCGGTTTATGACCGGCGACCTTGCGCCGGGTGCGAGTGGAAATTTTATCATCGACTTTTTTACCCCTTGCGAGGAGGAAGTGGGCATTACCTATTGCTCGGAGGCGCATATTTTCCCCGACACGATTTGCAGCAATGACCCGGAATGGTCGGGCGCCATTGTAAGTGTCACCGGAAGATGTGAAGATGATCAGGTGCTGCTCAGCATAAAAAACCTGGGCAACGCGCCTACCTCCCCGGGGCTCGATTACGTAGTGGTGGAAGATGTACTGATGCTGACAGGGCAACCGTTTAATCTGCCCGGTGGCGGCCAGTACGACCTCCCGGCTATCGTTGGCACCGGCGCTACCTATCGCCTGGAAGCCCAGCAGGAGCCCGGATTCCCTTACGGCGGCGTGGCATCTGTCACCATTGAAGGTTGTGGCGGCCTGCACCCAGGGCTCGTGACCGTTTTTCCTACGGAAAACAGCAACCCTGCTATTTCCAACTATTGCCGCCAAAGCACGGCATCCTTCGATCCGAATGACAAACAGGCGCTGCCCGTGGGTGTTGGCGAGGCGCACTTTATCAAGCCCAATACGACCATTGATTATATGATTCGCTTTCAGAATACGGGTACCGACACCGCCTTCAATGTGGTTTTGGTAGACTCACTTTCTGCCTTTTTGAGTCCGGCCAGCATACGAATGGGCGCCTCCAGTCATCCGTATACGTTCAGCATCGATCAGGGAAATATCCTGCGCATCAAATTTGAAGACATTCAGTTGCCTTACCAGTCTATCAACGATGCGGGTTCGAACGGGTTTGTACAATTCAGCATCGCGCAAATACCCGACAACCCGGATGGCGTTCAAATTGACAATCGCGCCGCCATCTATTTTGATTTTAATGCTCCGATTATTACCAATACCACACAGCATACCATCGGTACGCAGTTTCTGGAAAGTGTTTCGGTGAAAGAAGAAACTGCCGGATTGCCCCAACTGCAGGTGTTCCCGAACCCGTCGAGCGATGTGCTGTACTTCCAATGCGTGCAGGCATACCCCGAACCACTGAATTTTACACTTACGGATGTTTTGGGTCGTATTGTTATGAATAAAAATCATGTAACCCTGCCTATGACGCTCCGACCTGAGGCGGATTTGCTGAAACAGGGGATGTATTTCTTCCAGTTTAGCAATGGCTCTGGTCTCATACGGTGGACGGGTACGATACAGGTAAGATAAAATCTGAGAAGCCTATCTTCGCTGCATGTGGTGTTTTCAACACTGCGTGCAGCATTTTTTTTGCTGTTTGTACATACGACTCATGATTTTTCCCATTGTGCTGTAAAGCAACCCTCCCCTTCTATTTCCCGTATGGAGGAACAATAGCCACTGTTTCATACCGGCTTGCACAGGACTTTTAGATGGTTTCTAACGCTGAACCAACAGTTTTTGCACTTGATGGCCGGTTCCATCCATAATTTCCAGAAAGTACATCCCTTCGGGTTCACTCGAAAGATCAATTTCCACGGTTTCAGTATCTTCTGTAGTCTGAAAATGCCATATCAAACGCCCTGCCTGATCATACACAGCCATTCGAATACCTTCAGGGCCTTTTAACTCGGTTTGTATCGAAAAATGACTGGTGGATGGATTGGGGCGTACAAGCCATCTATTTTGAAACAAGTCTTCGCCTGTGAGGATATCCCTGTTTGTAAGAGTATAATTATTGATCGTTTGGCAGCCATTCGCCGCTGTTACAATACTCATGTATGTTCCTGCCGGTATGTTCCACAGATCTTCCCAAGTCCCTACCACCTGCCAGGAGTGTTTCCAGACGTATGAGAACGGCTCGGGCGCACCCGTGGCTTCAATATTAATTTCTCCATTACTATTCCCTTGTGTCGGCTGCACAAATTCAAGTTCTGTAATAACAGGCGCCAATGTATCTGCAGAAATAGTAATACTTGCCGTGGTAGTACAAAGCATATATGGGCTGGTAACAACAACATGATAGACCCCCGGCTGGCTGACCACGGGGCTAGGTATATTGGCAGGCGTTACCATACTATCCCACAGGAATAATGGATTCGGGATATTGGTATGAGTAAGCAGTGTACTCGTAGACTGAAAACACGAAATCGTATCATTGGATGTAGTCAGATTAACATATATATCATCGCTGATATCATCCACGAATATTGAATCTGTACCTGAACAACCTGCTATGTTATTATTCACAGTTACTGTGTAAATTCCTGCCGTATTCACAACAGGGTTTCGCAAGTTGCTGTTAAACCCATTCGGTCCTGACCAGTTAAAACCCAGGAAATTTCCGTAAGCACTGGCATTCAATTGGGTCGTCTGGTAGCCGCACCCAATAAATCCTCCTGAGGCTGCAACTGGAATTAAGTAGGGCTCCCTTGTAATTTCAACAGTATCAGCATGGTAGCAAAACACTGCACCTGATTTTTTTAAAGCAGTGAGGGTATATAATCCTGGGTGTGTAGCCAGATAAGTGGGTTGTAAATTCAAACTTGCGCCCGTTGTAAGGTCTCGCCAGGTAATTTGACTATATAAAGTATTAGGAAAAATACTCAATGGAATGGAAGTCCGTGCGCAATCCAGTAAAGTAACTGGAGCGTTAATCTCCGCGTAGGGATTCAAAACCAATAAATTTAGCCGGACGATTGTATCGCAACGGGTAGGGTAAACAGCAGGAAGGATTCTGGTGTATACACCTGTACTACATGCGTTTTGGAAGCCTGGTTTAGACGAACACATCCCTGCACAAATCGTATCCCGAATATTCCATGTGTATGGATAGTACACAGTCAACTTTAAAATTGCCTTATAAGAACACCCATTCTCGTAAAAAGTCCGTGTATATGTTCCCGAAGTAGAATAGGGGATTCCAAAAAACATTACGAAATCCGGATAGCAGATGGTATCCACCAAAATGGAATCCATACGTGAAGGCTTCAAAGTGATGTTTACACAATTACTTGTAACATTCACGCAAAGAGGTCCGGTGCCAGCATTACACATACTGCGTAATTGATTCATGGTCAACAATCCATTGGGCGCAGGTAGCGTGGTGTCCGCATCTTCCGGGTATGACACACCACAAATTGTATATGTACCTGTGTCAAGCATAGATAAATTTACTGTGTACGGACTTCCACCAGAACTATACGTTTGTAATACATCGTCGGAAGTTCGACTGATTGCATACTTGTAATTGTATAGAGAAGATGAAGGGGCTGAGCCACTGTTGTAGGTGGGTTGCAAATTCAGGTTCGGGTTGTCTGACGTACACCGCACCATATCTGACTGTGTCAGGTTTCCGGCATTTGCCCTGCATGCGTTCCCAACAATACCCGTTGCATCACAGAACTCAATTCCAAACCCCTTTAATTCTCCGCTGTCAATCAGGTAGTGATCGAGAATAGAAAGTTTCCAGCGGCCGATTACAGGCCCACTCAACTGTTCAAGGCATCCAGTATGAGGGTAGTAGGTACCTGTAAAATTCTGGTTTAAGCTTAATCTCCAGGGCTGGTTGTTCTGCCAGACAGGCGATTTGCCTGCATCCGGTTGGGCAGGCAGGTCACAGCGTGTGAAACCTACATTCCAGTTAGCAATACTGGTAATCCCATAATAACCCTCCGACCCTACAAGGGTTACTGACTGCCCATTGGGGGCGGTCAATACCATCGTCAAGTCGCCTAAATAATGATGTTCAAAAGAAAGATAGACGCGACAAACGCCCTGACCATTTTGCCCCAGTGTATCATTTGCCGCTTCATAAATAACCATATCGAAACTGCCATCAAATCCATCTGGCAGATTCTGAGGTACTGAAGTGTAGTATATAGCATTTCCATTGCTTTGAGCAGAAAGGTAAACTATTGAACAAATCATACTACACAGGAAAATATGAAAACGGCGCATCATAAAAATACAGTTATAACAATTACATATTAGAGCAAATGCCTGCGGGCCTTTACTAATTTGGATAAAAACACATAGTGAAGGTAAGGTGAATTAAATAAAAATCTCGGAAAACTGAATACGATTAATAAGTTTGGTTGAAATGAGTGGCACCACTCACCACCCCGTCCCCAAATAATTCTTCCCATCGCCCACAACCCCGGCCAATTCCAGCAGGTACACATATTCCTCCGCAATATCGGCCAGAAGGCCCGCCTGGCTGACGTAGAGTTTCTGTTGGGCAATTTCCAGTTCGACAATTTCCAGCGGCAGAATTTGGTTGCGCAGCACCTGGTTGTCGAGCATTTTACGAATCAGGCTGTTGTCGATGCGATCCTGCACCGCATCGTATTCGCGGAACAGGTTGTCGAGGCGAACCAGTTGTTGCGCCAGGTCACGGCGCGTTTCCTCCCGGGCCCAGGCGGCGTCATTCCGGGCATCTTGCAGGTCGAGGATGGCTTTCGATTTTTTAAAACGGTTGTTGGCTGGCAGTGGCACGGTAAAACCTGCGCGAATATTGAAGTTGTTGAAGGTATTGAAACGATTGGGGCGATCCAGGTACAAAGGATTTTGATAACCTACGGAGATATTGTTGAAAATCTGTCGGTTCTGGGCATTGACATAGTTCAGATTGGCCTGTTCGCGCGCCACTTCCGAGTCTTTGAGCGCAAACAGCGGTTGCTGATCGGAAGGTAGTGTTCCAAGTAGAAGTACGCGTTTTCGAATATCGTCCAGTGTCGCCAGCCCGTTTCGGTCGATATTAGAAAAGTCGCCCGCGTATTGTTGAAGCCTGTTTTTGTGCAGGGTAAGTGTGTTATCGAGTTCCTGCAAAGTGATGCGGTTGCGGTTGCGGTCTTCTTCTACATTGACCACTTTGGGTATTTTCACATCGAGCACGCCGGTTGTCAGCATTTCCCGCAGAATGAGGTGTTCTTTTTCCAGTAGCGAGTCGAGGCGCAGGCAGGCAGCGCGTTTGGGTTCGACGAACAGGTAGCCAGCCAGCGCTTCGTATCGATCGATCAGGGCATCCTGCTGAAGGAGTCGGCCTTCGGCGCTCAAGGCTGCCACTTCGGCTGTTTTAACCTGGCGTTGTCGGCGGCGTTCGGACAGGCTGTTGAAACCCACCTGCAACTGATAGGTGTCTTCATTGCGCAAGTAGCCGTAGATGGTATCGCCGAGGACGCTGCCATTGATACCTACTCTCAGGGCAATTTGCCGCAGAAGCGGGTCTTGCATGTTCAGCCCTTGTGCAGTATGTTGAAGTGCCTGGTTTTGCTGCCAGCGCATGTCCTGCCCGGCCGTTGCCAGCACATCGGAGATCGTGAGCACCTGCGCCGGCAGGTGCTGCGACAGGAAAAAAACGGCTGCCAGCGCCGACAAAAACTGTTTCATTGGACGGCAGGTAAGGTGATGGTGATTTTCTCGGAGATATAAAAATGGTTGCTGTCGGGCAGGCTGATGTACACCTCCCGGCCCCAGGAGCGTACTTCAATAAATTTTCGGAGCCGCAGGGGCAATTCCGACATTTTGGGGTTGCTGCCGATAATTACACCTTTGGCGCGCTCTTCCGGTCGGGCGGCAGAGGCCAGTTCGACCTCCTGTCCGATGGAAAAAGGCACATCAGCCGTTTCATGGATAAACCCGATGATGCGATTGGGCGCCAGGGGATTGATTTTGATGAGGTCGCTGTGCGCAGGTACGAGGGCATTTTGGCCAAAAAAAACGCTTTCCACATAGCCGTCGATGGGAGCGATGAGCAACAGGCGGCCGCGCTCGGCTTTGATAAAACCTATTTCAGCCTCGGAAAGCCCGGTTTTGGTGGCAGTTACGCGTTGCAGGGCCGATTGTTTGGATTCCAGCAGCCGGAGTTCCTCGCGGGCTTCGGCTTCGAGGTCGGCAATTTGTTTTTGCAGGGCAGCCGCTTCTTCCGCAGCGAGTTTGCTTTCGGGAGCGGCACGCAGGTCGCCATAAATGTTATTCCGGTAAGAGGTTTTCAGAGAATCTTCTGTACGCAGCACCCGAATTTGCGCTTTCAGTTCGCCTGTTTTGGCGCGCAGGCGGGCTGCCACGAGTTCTTTTTCCTTTTCCAGTACGGTGTGTTCTGTAGAACGTTCGGTTTCGGCGCGTGTGATTTCATTGTGGCGCTCTACCTCGCTTTTATCGAGGTCGGCACGGGTGAAAATAGCAAGGGTATCTCCCTTTTTTACCAGATCACCTATTTGCACCCTTATTTCACGCACGGCAATGTCGTGGTCAAAATTGAGTGTACGCGATTCCGTTTCGGCAATTCCAAAAAAAGTATTGCCGCTTTGCCCCTGGAAATCGCGCGCGATCCAGTAACAAGCGAAGAGTGCTGCGGGAAACAGCAGGTACAAGATATTGAATTTCATGCAGCGTTTCTTCAGTAGATTAATCAACAAGTGCGTTTTCCACCACCGACTGTTTGCTCAGGCGGCGCACCATGATACCGCCGAGCGATTCGATGGCTTGCAGAAGTTCGAGGTTGTCGTCGTCGTCGCGCAGAATGAGGAAATACTCGCGTTCCTGAAGGATGGCGCTGCTATTTTTCCCGGGTTCATTGCGAATGTCGTCGAGTGTGCTGCGACGGCAGTATTTTTCAAACACCTGTTCCATAGCAGGTATTTTGTCGCGGTCTTCAATACGAACGCGCAACTCCCAGATCACATGATTGCCCATGTGAAATGGGGTAAATTTGAGGCAAATAGCCACAAAACTGAAAAAAAGTGTACCCATAATGGCTATGAGAAACACATACGAGCCGCATGCAATGCCGGTGCCCAAAGCAGCGAACATAAAAATGATGTCGCGCGGGTCGCGAAACGACGTACGAAAATTGATGATCGTCAGTGCGCCCAGTATACCCAGTCCCGATGCCACCGAATCGCCGATGCTCTGCAAAATCATGGTAGCAATCAGCGAACTGAGTACCAGCGACTGGATGTAGTTGCCCGTTTTGAGCGTGGTCGGACTGGTAATCCAGTACACGAAAGCAATCAGCGTAGAACACAGAAACGCCAGCAAAAAGGTGAACAACACCATTTCAAAGGTCGGATTCTGGATTTTGGCATATTGGGAAAAGAATTCCTGCATGAAAAAAGGATTGGATACAGTGATAACAGTGTTTTTTGGGTGTTTTTGTGTTTTTGTGTTTTTGTGTTTTAGTGTTTTTGTGTTTTTGTGTTTTGGAGGTGCGTTGCGCTGGGCATTTGTAAAATATGGCCTGGATTTTTGGCCACGCCCAGCGCAACGCACCACCAAAATACAAAAACACCAAAACACCAAAACACGCCCACATCCGGAGGCCCAAAACTTCGAAGTTTTTTCCGAATTCGGGCAAGAGTAGCCCTTTTCGTCATAAATTTTCAAAAAAGATCACTCAACGAGTAGTTTTTCCATACAAACGAGGTTTCCATCTGTACAAACAAACAGGAAATAGACGCCTGAAGGCAAATTCGCTACGGAAAAATCAGTCGCTGTAAACGCCTCCAAACGCTTTGTTTGCAACAAGCGCCCCCGCGCATCCAGCAAACGGATTTCCACATCGGTCATTTTTTCTGACACCGATACCTGCACCTGGTCGGCGGCCGGATTGGGGTACACCGACAGGTTGGCGGTAGTAGTATGCACATTTCCGACAGCGGTAGTCAGCATATTTTCTGCCGCAAACGTAGGCGGCATATCGGTGAAACTGCCCGTGCCGTTGGGGTAGCGACCGAAACTGCGGTCGACATCTTGCTCACCAAACGACAGGCTGTCCAGGATAGCCCCATCAGAGGTGGCCAGCGACACAAATTCGCCCGAGGCTTTGAGTTTGAAATTGGCATGCAGGCCCGTTTGAGAGCCGTCTTCATCGGCCCACACGATGAGGTAGCCATGTGCCGGGATGATCGTGCCGCTTGGGAAGGCCCATTTGCTGGGATTGTCGGGGTTATCGGACAAATACAGTCCTGTGAGGTTCACCTCGAACGCCGTGTTGTTGTACAGTTCGATCCAGTCTTCGAGTTCGCCGGAGGGGTCGGTAGCGCCGGCTGTATTGTCGGCCAGAAATTCATTGATGACCACTTCACCGGCATTGGGGGCCGAGAGTCCTGTTTCAAGGTGGAAAAACTCGTGTTCGGCCCGCACCGGCAGAAAAGCGCCTGCGCTGCTGTTTTCGGAGTAAATGTAATACTCGGAGCGAGGTGTGAGGGCTGTAAAACTGGCGCCAAAGACGCCATCGCCCGCCGTGCCGTCCTGGTGCTGCCCGTCGTCGAACATCGCCACGCGGGTAAACGCGTCGGTAGTAGCGCCGCGCCAGCCAAGCAGGGTGCTGGTGCTGGCGCCGCTGATTTTGGCAGTAATCCATACTTCCGAGCCCAGCGGCGGGGCGGTAGGTGTGGTCACATCGGAAATGACTGGCGGCGCGGCACTGATTTCGGTGGTGGAAAGCAGGTAGTTTTTCCGGCCGTTCATCAGCGAAACAATGCCGGGAATGCTACCGCCACCCGGGCCGCCGCCGGTACCGTTGGCGCCCCAGTACACATTGGACAGGAACTGCGCATAGGTGTAAAACTTGTGCGTGTCGGATTGTACCGCAGCATCGATAATAGCCTGTTGTTCAAGGGCTTTGTCGAGGTAATCGCCCGTAACGAACATTTCTTCCAGCATGGTGCGGATATGCGCCAGGTACATCCGTTTGTAGGTAGCATTTTGCAGGAGTTTGTTGATGAGGGGTCGGTCGGTAACGGTAGAAACCGCCAGGGGGGAGAGGTTTTTCATGGCCGTGGTATCGAGGCCTCCACCGCCCGGGCCGCCGCCCGTGCCGCCAGCGAGGTTGCGGAACCCGCCGAACGACATATTCAAATCCCACACTATGCTGCTGAAACGCTGGTTGTCGGTACGATACAGGTAGTAATTTTGGGAAAAAGTACCGATATAGGAATCGAGGTTGACCAGCAGGTTGTCGAACGCCAGCATCCAGAGGGCGCGGTCGACATCAAGGATTTGGTCGACCGCCGCAGTTTGGGTATTCAAGGTGTCGATCAGGTGGAGCAGGTCGGCCCAGCCTGCGTCGCTTTTTATTTCGTATGCCGTTTGATACAGCGTGGAATCGGCGCCGAGCCATTTCAGGGTGGGGTAATTGCTGGCGCCGCCGGGGCCTGCACCGCCTACAGGGGTACACTTAAAAAATGCGCCTTGCGAACTGGAAAAGTGGTCGCTCAGAAAGGATTTGGTGACACTTTCCACATTGGTCATCAGTCCGTAGTAATTGCCGTTGACATACACTTTGGCAAAATTGGCGCGCGGGCAATGCATGTAGTGGCTGAGTACCCAGTAACTCACTACTTCGCGAACGAAGGTAGGATCGCTGAAACCATTGCTCAGTTTCAGGTCGGTAAAGCCGTTGTAGTCCTGGTTGCCTTTTACGGTGTTGAGTTCGATATGCAAGGGGTTTTTGGCATTATTGGCGTTGTAACTGCTGTTTCCTTTGTATTTCACCCCGCAGGAATCAAACAACACGCCATTGACTTCCACGGTTTTGGCAATGGTATAGTCTTCGGTGGTGGAAATAGCAGCGTCCATTTTCGCATCCCAGTCATTAAAATCAAAAGTGATTCTGATTTCCTGGATGGTAGCCGCATCGTAGAGGTTTTGGGCGGAAACGAGGTGAACAACAAACAACAGCAAGAGGCTGGCCGACAGCCGGAGGAAAGAAGATTTCATGATGGATGGTAGTGATAGTGGATACAGATGGTGGCAAATATATCCTTATCACGTTGAAATGGCGGGGAGCGTTGCTTGGAGGGGGAAGGAATCGGTGAAGAGGGGGAATGTGTCGGTGAAATTTACAAGTCGGTTGGCAACTGTACGATCACCTGCGTTCCGGCAGCATTCCCCTGTGTATCCTTCAAATCGATGATTTCCAAGCCCGTCTGCCCTGTGGGTCGGTTTTTGGCAATCAGGTTGAGCCGCTGCCGGGTAATCTCCAGTGCTTTTGATTCGTGTTCCTGTCGGATAGATGTTCCTCTCCCAACCCCATTATCTACGACAGAGCATACCAGTTTGCCCTCTTTTTGCCTAAATGAAACAGACAAATACCCTGAACCTTTTTTTCCGTTGAAACCATGCCAGATGGCATTTTCTACAAATGGCTGGAGGATCATGGTAGGCAGCATGGTATCATCCGGGTCGATGGATGCATCCAGTTCGAATTTCCAGGCGAACGCATTTTCCAGGCGCATGGATTCTGCCTGCATGTATTGTTCGAGCAATTCGATTTCATCTGAAATGGGGATGAGCGGGCGCGAAGCCAGGTTCAGTATGGAACGCATCAGGCGGGCGAATCGCCCCAGGTATTCATTGGCGGTGTCGATGTCTTTTTGCAGGATATAACTGCTGATCGAGTTCATGCTGTTGAAAATGAAGTGCGGGTTCATTTGCAAGCGGAGCACAGCGTTTTGCAGTTCGGCAGCCAGTTGTTTGCTTTCCGCTTCTTTTTGCCTGAATTCGGCTTCTTTACGGCGCTCGGCTTCTTTGCGGCGAATGCGTGCAATACGATTTCTGTAAAACGCATACAACAGCGCCATGATAAACAGGCCCTGCAAGGTGCGCGCCCACCATGTAGCGTACCAGGGCGGCAATATGGTGAAATGCATCTCGCGGGGTTGAACACTCCATATCCCATCCGAATTGGCAGCCCACACCTGTAACGTATAGTGGCCAGCCGGCAATTGGGCATATCTGGCAAAACCGTTTGTACCGCCAGAAGCCGTGTCTTTTTCAAATCCTGCCAAGCGATATCGGTATTGTACTTCTTCCGGCGCGGTATAATCAATTCCCACAAAACGGAAGGAAAGCGTACGGTTTTGATAACTGAAAACGAGCGGAGGCAGGTGTTCCGGATTGCCACGCATCGAGCCCGTATCGTTCACTATACATTCGGTAATGTGCACCAACGGAGGATGAGGGTTGTCGCGAATGCTGTCGGGATGAAACACATTCATACCATTTACCCCTCCGAAAGCCAGGCGACCATCAGACAGGGCGCAGGCACTTCCAGGCATAAATTGCAGGCCCTGCAAGCCGTCGCTTTCCGTGTAATGTTGCAGGTTGCCTTTTTGCGGATCGTACCGATACAAACCGTTGTTGGATGCCAGCCAGAGGCGCCCGGCCTGGTCGGCCAGGATGGATTGCAGGGCGCGTTCGAGGGCGCCGCCCGGGCCTTTTAAAAATTCTATAGAATAATTATCCAGGTTTAGTTTCAAGAGGCCTTTGTTGGAAGCCAACCACCGCAAGCGTCCCTGCGCAACCATACCATTGGAATACCCGACGCCATGCCATTCTTTTTGCAGGTTGAACTGGCCGTTTTGACACTGATACATGGCTAATCCGTCTACTTCATCGGAGATAAAATAGCGCCCTTCGCCGTCCGGAAACACGTCCAGAATACTTTGGTGGGTCAATACTGGGTGGTCCTGATCGTAGCGATGAAGCCTGCCATCTTTTTGAAATTTGTACAAGCCGTCCGGGCATACCAGCAGGAAATCGCGCTCGGAAGTTTGTACCATATTGTACAGGCGATGAAGGCGGGAAGCGACCCGTACGAAGCGGGAGGAAGTGCGTTTTTTGAGGTAAACATCGGAGGCCGAGAAGGCAAATAGGTCGCCGGAGCGGTCGAGGAAGAGTTTGTGATAGTTGCCCGTCATGGGCAGGCGCTGCGAGCGGTCGCCCGCTGGCAGGCGTATTATTCCTTCTTTGTCAATAGCCACCCATGCCCCGCCATCATTCGAGGCCGCCACACTGCGCACCGGATTGGTAGCGCCTGGGGAAGTGGCGTTTGTCCGACTTCGGAACTTGGATTGTTCGATGTTGCTGTAAAATACGCCTTTGCCCCAGACAGAAAACCATAGGGTGCCATCCTTCGTGGCCAATACATTCTGGACGGCATTAATGGATGTGTCTACTTTGTCAGTCCAAATAAATGGATGTTGTTCTAGGAATTGTAGTTTATCCGGGTATTTATCAAACAGAAAAAAACCATGTCTGCTACTCGTAACGACCAGTTGGTGAGTGCCTTTTGGCGCCACATCAAACAAGCCGGGGGCGCTTTTCAACCCGGGGGGAATAAATATGCGAACATCTGTAGGGTGGTGTACCGAGAAGCGAATCAGTCCGTTTTCTGTGGGAAGCCATAACAGGGAATCCCCTTCCACACAAGCAAAAAGGATGCGCAGTTTTGGCATTCCAGTACCATCATTGCCATTGAGCCACAACGACTTGCGTACCGTTTTTGTGGAGTAATCAAACAATTCAATACCGCCTCCATCCTCTATCAGCAGGTTGACAATCCCGGTGACATACCCCTTCCGATTGACCAATGGATAGGCCGAGTAGGATTCGATGGCGTGTAATACCGAATCCTGTTGCGTATCAGGATGATACAGATGCAGCGCATTGCCCGCCACCACCCAGAGTTTGGAATCCACGTCGATATGAACAAGCAGGTATTCGGCATCCGAGGATGAATACCCGTCCATGTTCAACTGATAGTTTAAAAGAGTATCCCTGTCTGGCAAAAGGCAATGCAACCCCGTACTGCTGGAAAACCATTTTCTTCCTTTCGGGTCTTCCATCACCTTGCTGGTGATATTGGGCGTGTAGGATCCGTCGCTGTTGTTAGGCCGGTAAATGCGTATATTTTTCCCATCGAACCGATTCAGGCCGTCAAAACTACCAATCCAGATGTAGCCTTCCGAGTCTTGCGACAGGTAGGCATTGGTTTGTTCGGAAAGGCCTGTGGTTTGGGTAAGGGCATGGAATGTAGGGGCCGGTTGTTGGGCGGTGAGGGGAAGGGTGAGAAGGTGTACAAGCAAGGGAAGGCTCCCTCTCGTAACATTTTGCAGAATGCGATTTCGAAGTGAAGCCCAGAATTGCACAGTTACTCAGCGTCACGGTATTCTACAGGATCACCTTCGGGACCGTCTGGCAACTTCGGCATTTGAATGAATCCGGAAGATTCATCCTGAAATGAATTTGAAACCGGGTAGTTCGGTCTCCACATATCTGTCAGCAGGTAAAATAATTTTCCGTCCAGCGGTTTAAGTTGATCGTCGAGCGCAATGGCAATAAACGTACAATACCACCCTGTAGGAGAAGTAAGCGTGGGGTTTGTTATGGCACACTTGAATATGGCTGGCACAAATGCAATCCAGTTGGTAGTTGATATCAGAGGCCAGTCATGTTCCTTATCAAACCGTGCCAAAAGCGGTAAAAAAACGGGTGTTTGATCATGGAAGGCTGTTTGTAACCAATCGTGAAGATTCAATGCCTTACTGGCTGGTGGAAGATGATTGATCCATGTAATTCCGGGCGTAGGGCTTTCGGTAAATTTTAATTTATCTTTATCTATTTTCACCGTTGTGCCTGTTGAGATCATGGCCCCAGGAGTACCTACAAAAATAGGAGCGTTTGCCATTTCTTTGCCCATGAGGTCTTGCCCAACTGCGAGTAGAGAGGAGGCGTATTTGCCGTCTGCCCTTTTTTGTGCTACTACGTGCGTAAGCCTGATTCGGTTACAATCTGCTTTGTTTATGATTTCTTGCAGGTCTTTTTTAGCAAACACAACAGACCGGGCAAATTCGACATTTCTGACTAGTACCTGCTCATTGGCATCTTGTCTATGTTTCTCAATTGCTGTTCGGATATGAGATACATCAAGGTCGATCTGAAAGTAATCATTTTTAGTTGTATCAGGAGAAAAGGGTATTGAAGCCATAAATATCAATTTAAAATGTAGATAACATAATATTTTTAAGCCAAAAAACAACAGTACGAAATTATTGAAAATATATTTCAAGCAACATAAAATAATATGCAAATAAAGCATGCGCCGACTTTTGAATTGCCACCGGATATTCCTTATGATGCGTTTGGTCGCACTGGAAAATTTGGAAAACTTTTCCCTTTTATTCGCCCATGGCATTGGAAAGGGTCAATAAATCCTGTCAGTTTTTTTAAAAACTTAGGTGACAGCAAATTCCTTTTTTCATCCAATGGGGTAGATGATGACAATCCAAATATCCCTGCTGCTTATACCTACTTCGGCCAGTTTTTATCACACGATTTGAGTTTTGATCCTACATCTATCGGTGAGCGTAAAACAGACCCAGCAATGGAGTGGAATTTCAGGTCTGCGGCTTTTGATCTGGATATGATATACGGCGGTGGTATTTTCATGAGTCCTCACTTATATGAAAAGGATATCCCCGTTTTCATCATGGGAAAAAGTAGTTCGAGTAGTCCTCCTTT
The DNA here is from genome assembly GCA_016787415.1 of Saprospiraceae bacterium. GTDB lineage: Bacteria > Bacteroidota > Bacteroidia > Chitinophagales > Saprospiraceae > M3007. The sequence continues at coordinate 30,358 of JAEUUT010000252.1, forward strand.
TCAAGATTTTTGGGACTTGCAGCGAAATATTCAAGGTTCCCCCATTATTCCGGATAACAGAAATAATGACAATGTCATGGTATCGCAATTGCATGTTGCTTTGCAATTGCTGCATAATCGATTTGTACATGCGTTTATGCAAGACAACAACTATACCCCCGCTCAGATATTTACGGGGGCAAGACATGAAACCATACGGCATTACCAATGGGTAATTTTGCATGACTACCTGCCTACATTGATCTGCCCAAAAGTTTATGCATCTGTTTTGAAAAATAAAGCAAGAACGTACAGCACATCCCGGCTCCCTCGATGGAAAAAACTGCTGAGTTTTTTTTTCATAAACAATCCTGTGTTTGATAAACGCGAATGGGTACGTTCCATTTTTCATACCCGTGATCATCCATATATCCCGGTAGAATTTTCAGCAGCAGCATTTAGATTTGGACACAGCCAGGTAGCATCTACTTACCAGTTCAATCAGGATACATTCGGAGCCATAATGCCCGATCCTGATCAAAAAAAGCCTGTTTTTTTTGTTGACTGGAGTTTGTTTTTTAATAAACAAAACCTGAGCCACCAAATAAATACCAACTTCAGTAGTGCTTTTGAACGCGAAGTGAACATCCATGGAGAAGGTTTTAAATTGGCAGCGCTTGACTTTTTGCGTGGTTGGAAACTGAATCTTCCTTCAGGCCAGGATGTCGCCCGCAAAATGGGAGTAAGGGAACTGAGTAAAAGCGACTGGAAAAAATTGGATGCTCAATTTAAAGAATTCCCTTACAAAAAACTGCAACAGCACTTCCAACAACACACCCCTCTTTGGTACTATATACTTGCAGAGGCACAATCGCAAGCCGAAGGAATGCGGCTTGGCCCACTAGGTTCACATCTTGTAGCAGAAACCATTATTGGAATACTGTATGCGGACCCAACTTCATTCTTAAACATCGAGCCCGACTGGAAACCAGATAAAGTCAAAACTGGTCAAAGTGAAGAATTTACCCTCGAAGACCTGCTTGAAATGGCAGGCGTATTGCATGGGGCAAAAATTCCCACGCTTACAAAGCCCCTAAACGTTCCTCCACCGCCTCCCGATAAGCCCTGGCCACCGGCACTGCCGCCCCGTCTCGCATCATCAGTGCACTGTCTGCTTTCAGATAGCGGTCTACCATCATCAGATTGACGATGTGCGAGCGGTGCACTTTCATGAATTCGGCGTATGGATCGAAGTGCTGTTCGTACACCTTCAGGTTAAGGGAAGCCGTCACTTTGTTTCTTTTGCCGAGGTGCAGGTAGTAAAAATCGGTGTAGTTCAGGTCGGCATCGAGGTAAAGAATGTCGGCTACCGTCATCATTTCCAGCCCTTTCGAACTGGACACTGCCAGTCGTTGCGGCAGTTTTTTCTCCCTTGCCTGCTGGAATGTTTCCAGTGCAATCTGTAGTTGTTCGAGGGTATATCTTTCTGCCTGCCGCAGCCGCACACGGTCGATAGCCGCACCGAGCAACGCAATATCCACCGGTTTAGTCAGAAAATCGAGCGCGCCGAAGCGGAATGCCGTTTCGGCGTATTTGTTATAGGCTGTCACAAAAACGACGTGAAACGTTGGGGTACCTATTTTCTGTAGCAGATCGAACCCTGTGCCATCTGGCATTTCTACATCCAGCAGCACCAGGTCGGGCTGGTGCAGGCGACTGAGTTCGAGCCCTTCCGCTACAGAAAAGCCATTAGCAACGATTTGCACATCAGGGAAGGCAGGGTGTAGCAGGTGTGTCAGCGCAGTATGGCTCTGCTGTTCGTCGTCGACGATAAGGGTTTTCATGTTGTGTTTTGTGTTTGCCAATAGCAAGATGAAGGCAAAAATGAACAATTTCCAGATAACAAGACATACTCGGCTGATATTCCCATATTGCCATTCCTCCTAAAAAAGGCGCATTTCGTTCATGCAGCCCTGCCTTTCATACGGAATCCCGGCAGCAGGCTTTACAATCTCCCCATGTTTGTACCGTCGGAAGCGATCATCCTGATCAAAACCGGCACAGGAGATGAACCTCCTATCCTTGGAGGTTCACTTTTCGCGCGAAAATCCTGAGCATTTACACCTTCCCCAACCGCTCTGCTGACACCGCATCGGCCTGGCCATCTCATGCATTCCGGCGAGCAATGGGGGTTTTCATTTCACAGAATAAACTCTGATTATCATGCTTAAAGTACTGCTTTTTATCAGCCTTTTTCAATTTTCCGGCCTCCAAATTCAGCCTGGTGATGCAGATCAACAACAGTTTGACCCCTGCCCTGCCATCACTGAACTTGAAAAAACAGGTGAAACATCCAACTCCTATGCCATGGCATGGGATTATTCCGGCGACCCCATTTTGTACAAGGTTTGGTATGTGCGCCAGTCCGACAATTACTTCAGCGGTTATTTCTATACGACGAATACGAACTACAATTTTACAGGGCTCAGTTCCGGTGGACACACTTTTTATTGTACAGTCATCTGCCGGGGCGGCGAAAGCGGGTATATCGGGATCGAGGACTTAATAGGAGCGTAAGTAAATGCCGGGGGCGCCTTGTCGGCGCCCCCGTTTTTCAAGGTACTCTCAAAGGAAATATTATAAAAATTTACAGAAGAATTGTTCAGAGGTTCAGAAACGATAAAGTCAGTCATAAAACAATGACAGTCAAACTTTTATACCAAGAAAACATATTTATTCGCTTGATTTTTTTCAGAGGAATCGCCAATTTTGGGTAAACGGTAAAACAGGCTTGAGCAACAATTTTGTACGATAAAAAAAGTATTTTTTCATTCATGCCCATATGAACAACCTGCTCTTATTCAATCTCGCAGAGCCAAGTGATGCACTTATCATCATTTTATTTACCCTGTTTGTTGCCAGTACAATTAATGAGCGAATCATTGATTTTATCAAACTGAGGGTACCGGAACTATACCTGAAATCATTCAACCAAAAAGAAGAGTTCAGGACAAGTAACTATACAAATTCATACACACCCGGCCTTGCTGACCACCCTTCCTGCCACCAACAATTCACACTCTATAATATCATACTTACACATGAAAACGCTATTCAGCCTTTTATTGTCCTGCATCGCATTAGTGTGCCATGCACAGGAAGACAGCACCCACCACAAACCAGGATTAGTTGAGGAAGCCGCCGTCGATATTCAGGCTGAAAAAATCGATGTGCTGAAAGGCCTGGTTACCTCGGTTCCCAATGCCCCATCTAACTATTGCGCCTTGATGGACGACGCCAACGTACTGATTCTGCTGGATTGTTCGACCCGCAAATCGGCCAAATCCAAAGTGTACCGGCAATCCTGTACGGAAGGCACGTGCGAGCAATGCCGGCAACAGAATATTCGGGTAGGAGATTATGTAAAGGTGTACCTCGACAATTTTAACCCCTATCTCTATTCCGCTAAAATAGAAGATCGCCAGATTGACGCCGAGTTTGGCGCCAGCCTCGATTTGTTTAAAAAACCGGATGATGATAAAAAAAATGGCTCCAGTGTAGTGTCTACCGACCCAGAAATGCTTCCTGGCCCGGTCATCCGATTGGCGCAATACGCGCAGGCAAATCTGCAAATGCGTGCATTTATCGACGTTGCTTACAACAATACATTGCCCAATAGCGAGGTGCTCGAGGACAACAAACTGGTCATACTAAAAAACCTGGCAGATTACCAGCTCACGGCAGATGAGAATGTCGACGCCCTGTATCAACTGCTGGATGAGGCTACCCGCACCGCCAAAGAAGGCGATTACAAGCAAGCCAAACAGTTTGCCGCTACCCGTGCCGAACTGTTGCTGCTCTCTTATCTGACCGAGGCTACCATCGTGCCGATCAAAGTAAGGAGTTATGATAAACTGGAATTCAGCATCACGCTCAAAAACAAAAAAACCAATGAAACCTATCCGCCCCGCCTGTTTCAGTATCTCATCAGGGGCGGCCTGAAAGTAGACCAGTCTTTCGGCGTAGCCTTGCATGGCCTCTGGAATCAGGAGTTTGGGTTGAGTTCCTTCTCTGTAAAGGATACGATGTACGCCAAATATCCCAATGGAGGCATCATCAAGGTTACCCGCCCCGACGGCACGGTGGAAGACAGTATTCAAAGCATCACCGACCTCACCAAGCGAACAATTCTGGATGAAAGCAGCCCCAATAAAATTGCCCTGGGCGCCAGCACACTCACCCACCTGTACTGGCGAACCGCCATTGGCGGTACACGCGTTCGGGTTGGTTTCGGCCCGGAAATTGGCATCAGCGCCGATATTTATCCCGAAACAGCCATTCGATACCTGCTTGGAGGCGGTCTGCTTTTTTACGACGGACAGCACCGCATCTCGCTGGATGCCGGCTTCGCTTTTGGCAAATACAGGGCTTTTGGAAACGGACAAGGCATTGGCACGGTACTTACCGGCGCAGACACACAACCTTTGCTGGTCGAGAAAAGCGGCAGGTCATTGTACATCGGTGTTAGTTACAATGTCCCCCTGATAAAAAAGGAAACACAAAAAGAATAAAAACATCCGGCTGGAGGAAATCAGTGGGCGCCCAAATCACAGCATTTCCACACGTTCCTCCAGCCATTTTTTATGTACCACAGGTTTCAAGTCCTGCAATTTTTTTTGAAGGGCCACCTTTTGATTTTCCCGAACGGTCACCATATCAAACCGCATCTTGCTCATTTTGCGCACCATTTTAATCCAGTTTATTTGCGCCTTTTTTTTCTCTGCAGTGATTGCTCTGCCGGGTATATATTTTTCATACGCATTCAAGAGGCTTTGCAGAAACTCGTAGTCTTTGTCGTGTAAAATATAGCGGTCGAAAACAATTTTTATGAGCAAACCGCGGCCAAGAATATCAAAACCCTGCACTGCAAATACTTCCTGTGTGAGACATTCCTGTGCCGCATCAAGCGCCTTTTGGTTGTACAAAACGCCTGCTTTTGCCAACTCTATGGCAGGTTTTCTTTTGGATTTTTCGAGGTATTTAGAGAAGTCGCCGATAAATTCAAGCGCCCAGATAAAGTCATGGCACAGGCTGGCGAGGTTGGCTATATTGATAAAACTGGAATGTGTAATCCGGTTGCCCACGAGCAGCACGCCCGACGCAATGGCCTTTTTGTAAAGCGATAGCAATTCGGCTTCCACCGTGGAATGACGTGCCAGCAGCGAAATACCACAGTTGATGAGGTGGCGAAGAATCAGGTTGTGATCGACACTTGTCAAGGCAGGCGAAAGGGAATCAAACACATCTTTTATTTGCCTGAACCCCGCTTCCTCGACGCCATGCTGGTACAACAGATTCAACCTGAAATACAACATCAGGAGCGGGTTTTCCCTGGCAGCATCGGAGGTGGCGCAGTACTGCATAATAGTATCCAGCAGCAAAGGCACTTCATATTGCACATTCAAAATCAGTTCGCGCGCTTTTAATTCGGCCGCATCGCGAAGTTTGGAAATACAATAATACAGGTCGAGGCTACTGATGGATTCATGCAGGCTCAAAGCATACGCTTCTGTTTTGGGCGTATCGGGGTTGTAATAGATTTGATGATGTAACTGGTGAATATGCAGGTATTGATCTGCAAGGATGCAGTCCGAGTTTTTATTTTTTTTGATCTGGGCCTCCGCTTGCTGGCGGAAATGGGTATTGGTATTGCGCCTTCCCAATGCCTGCACCAGCAGTTGGCCATACCAGTCGGGCAGGCAGTCAGTCGGTACAGGTCCCAGCACAAGTTGTGCCACTAAAAACATTTCAATCTGCTTGCTAAATCCTGAGGTCAGGTTGTGCCATTGCGGGTCTGTCAGTGTTTTCACTTTCAAACTGCGGCTACAGGCTTCGCGCATCCCGGTTCCATCCAGGTCAAACCCTGGGTGGCGTTTCACCAGGTACTGGAAAAAACGCAGGTACTGCTCGCTTTCCTTGAAATAAGGCGATTGCAGGAACTTTTCAAATGCACGGTATTCATCGGGGTGGAGAGAACAAAGGAGGGCGTGCAATTTCATGCGCATATTTTTTTTGCAAACGATGGCAAAAAAAGCAATTTTTTGTCAGAGGATTCTTGCAAAAAACAAATGTGCAAAAAACTGTTTTTCAATTCCTTATGCATAAACAGCCAAAAAACGGAGCGAAAAACGCGAAGAGATTTTCAAAAATCAGGGATTAAATACAATGCTTCGGCGGGGTTACTATTGCAGTGTACTTTTTGCCACTGTTTTCATAAACCGTCAGGAAGCGCCTGCAGGAAGTGTTTAGCAGACAGGTGAAATGTATGTTTGTTCGTAGGAAATAGCAGGCCACCTTTATTATGATGTACTAACCATCCAGGCCAGTTAGAAGATTTAGCAAAGTACGTAGATGGCTAGTAAATCTTTAAAATCCGAAGGTAGGTAGCAGAATTCGGGCACGGACCACAATTCCGGGCCTGAATTCTGCTCTTTTTTAAAGTTCAATGCCGTTCACACCACCCGAATCTTGCTCATTTGATCTATCGGTTTTGCCCTGCCATCATCACCCGTTCCGTACCGGCAGCACCTGATCAAACGCCAGTCCGCTGGAGCCTTCGCCCCTGCCTGTCTGCTTCCGAACGCCCAGCCAGGTAAACACCCTGCCATCCAGCCAGCGGGTGCGCTGGAAACTTTGCGCCACGCGCACGCCTGCTCTCGGCACCTCTTCCTCCGCTACGAAATACGGTTTTTTGTCGTTGCCTGGCAAGGGGTCAAGACCCTCCCGCAGCAGCGCCGTTCGTGGCTTAATGCGCGCATACGGCGCTTCCATGCCCGGGTAAATGCGCAACATGGATGAGCGTTGCAACTGTATCTCCCGCACATCAAAAGCATTGTCTTTTTTGATCTGAACGGGCACGAACGGAATCCAGTTTTCGGGCACTTCCGTCATCAACCTGTATTGGATATTGGCATTAGGTGTCGGCGGTGGCGCCACCGGAACCTTGTTCTCGTACCTTTTTTTGAAATAGCGCCGGGTTTCGGAAGCGGCTTCTTTCCCCGGTTTGCCGAGGCCGGACGGTAGCGGCACAATCGTTTCGATACCCCACACCATATTCGCTATTTCGTCGCGAATCAGCATGATTTCCTCCAGCGGCTTGCCTTCCTGTACTTTCGGGGCGGATGGCAACAGCAGCAGGCTGTTGTCGGCAGCGGTGTTTGCATGTCCTTTTACGCTTTGCGAAAACATGCGCCATTGCTGCCAGGCTTCATCCTGGCCTTTGCCGGAGGATTCTATCCAGAACCGCTCGCCGAACACATTGGTAACGGCCATACCTTTTACTTCTATGACCGATCCTACCGGCACCGTGTAAGGCAACAAAAACCAGTCATTGGCATACACCAGCCCGAATTCGATGAGCAGGAGTTTTGCCAGGTCGCTGGTGTCGGGCTGGATGTCGCCAAAGTTGGTTTTCCCATCCTCAAAAGTCCACCAGCGCGTATTGGGCATGCCATTGAAACTGACCGGTGCGGGTAAAAATTTCAGGGTCTGGGTCGTGGTGAGTGTCGGGTCTTCGGGCGCCTGTCCCAGAAATGATTGCGACGTATCCACATCGAAATTGTACCAGTCGAGCC
>JAEUUT010000262.1 GCA_016787415.1 Saprospiraceae bacterium
TATCGGTTATTCAAAAAGGTTTATTGTTCAGCAACCAATCCTGCAATTCGCTCACATCCTGTTTTTGATCCGCTATGACTTGTTCTGCCAATTGACGCGTTTCAGTATCTTCACCGTATTCAAGTAGGAGTTCGGCCATCTTAATACCACTTTCATGATGCACGAACATCAAGGCAGCAAAATCGTGATCTGTATCACCCGTAAGCGCTTGTAAGTCCTTATCCTTTCCGGAGTGCTCCATGTGCTCCATCATTTTTTGGGTAAAATCGGGCTTCGAAAGATGGGGCGTATGGTTATCAATAAAGGTTGTTAACGCTGCAATTTCTGCCTGCTGCTTACTGATCATCTCAGTGGCCATATTACGCAGGGTAGTATCGTCACCTTTTTGCAACTCTAAATTAGCCATATCGATTGCACCCAGGTGATGAGCACGCATCATCATGGCCCAATCCTCATCCGGGTCATTAGTAGGGGTCATGTTATCCATTACAGCCATCATTTCATGCATAAGGGCCATCATTTCATTTTCATCATGGGTCTGGAAGTCCGAATTGTTGTCATCCTTGCAGGAAGTGAATCCAAGAAATCCGATTGAAGCGATCAAAAAAATTAAATTTTTCATTGTAAAATGGCTTTAAGACATAAATGAGTAATAGCCAAAACGCTGTGCCAAGATGATATAATGAATGGCATAGTTATTTAGCAGTTTGTATTTTAACTACTTACACCCTCCCATTATGAATATTCGCCACTTTATATCCACAGTTGCTTTCATGTTGGTCCAAATTGCCCCTTTTTGGGCACAACATCCTCATTCTGCACCTATGTCGAAGGATACCGCAATGCCTATGACACATGATAAGATGGCGGGTGATACAGAGATGAGTATGAGCAGCGTTTTTTCTAAAAATCTTCCGATGGCGGTAAATGGATCAGGTACTACCTGGCATCCAGTCAACTCGCCCATGTACATGCAGATGTGGCATGGTGGAAAATGGCACTTTATGCTACACTATGGTGCATTCTTTCGTTATTCGGCACAAAATGTAGGCCGGGAAAATGGAGAGCGCGGCAGTTATGCTTTCGATGTTCCCAACTGGGTTATGCTGATGACTACCAGGCATATCGGGAAAAATGGCTTGTTAATGCTGCGAGGGATGTTTTCTGCCGATCCGTTGACGGTTGGAGGCGAAGGTTACCCATTGCTATTTCAGACCGGCGAGTCGTGGAAAGATAGCCCACTGATTGATCACCAGCACCCGCATGACCTGTTCAGTGAACTGTCTATCGGATATACCCAGGCATTTAATCAGCATACCGACCTGTACGTTTACTTCGGAATGCCTGGAGAGCCGTCTATCGGACCACCTGCATTTATGCATCGCCCCTCTGCATTAAACATGCCTTCTGCACCGCTCAGTCACCATTGGCAGGATGCCGCACATATTACCTTTGGGGTAGCCACACTCGGCTTCCGGTATCGCAATGCCAAGTTAGAAGGCTCTTTGTTTACGGGACGAGAACCCGGAGAGAACCGATACGATTTTGATAAACCCCGCTTCGACTCTTATAGTACGAGGTTTTCATTTAGCCCTGCGCGGTCATTGGCCTTACAAGTTTCTTATGGTTGGCTTGAAAGCCCCGAAGCACTGGAACCGGAGAAAGACGTAGAACGCATTACCGCTTCGGCTTTACATAGTGTGAACTTAGACGAAGACCTGATTCTCTCCAGTACCTTGGTGTGGGGATTGAATCGTAACCATCATCCAGGCGAGTCGGTGGCTTCCAGCCATTCTGTATTACTGGAATCCGATTTTCAGATGAAAAAACACGCTCTATTCACCCGCGTAGAATGGATACAGAAAGATAATGAAGACTTGAATCTGTCTGATGGCTTTGAAGGACTGCACAATCATAGCATCAGCGGTTTTACTTTGGGAGCATCCCGTTATCTGTGGAAAAGTAAATACTTCTGGATGGATCTGGGGTTGACCGGAACGGTATATGGCATTTCGAATGAATTGGAACAATACTATGGTCGGAATCCGTATTCGGCGGAAATTTTTCTGCGCATAATACCTCCCCGAATGAACATGAAGATGAATGATCAAAAGAATGCGATGCCGCACAAAATGTAATTGTACCATCTTTCACTTTAAACCAGTATCTATGAAACATACAACCCACCACAGCATGGGCGGCGAGAAAATGCATGAAGAGCACTATCGGCATTTACTTTACATGGCCGTACTTTCCTTTATCTCTATGTATATCCTCATGTATTCGATGGTAGACGTTTTACCTAACGTAATTCCTAATGTGAATCAATTCTATATGGCAGGTCTGATGACGATGCCGATGATTATTATTGAATTGATTGTAATGCGCATGATGTATAAAAATAGGAAACTCAATATTATCATCATCGCTACGAGTGGGCTTGCTCTTATCCTATTTTTTCTATTCATCCGGCAGCAAACCGCTGTCGGCGACAGGCAGTTCTTAAAGTCCATGATACCACACCATGCCGCTGCTTTACTTATGGCAAAAGAGGCGGATATAACGGACCCGGAAATACAGGAACTATGCCGGCAGATCATCACCAGCCAGCAGGCAGAGATCGATCAAATGAAGGCTAAGTTGGAAGCACTCGAAAAATAACTTCGGGGTGGGTGCTATGACTCATTTACCTTGGCAAGAGATTTGGATTTTTGAACTTTTATGACTCTTTACATTAAAAATATGGTCTGCCTGCGCTGTATTCGCACGGTAGAACGTCTGTTAACGCAACAAAACCTCTCGGTGAAACATGTGCAATTAGGGGAGGCAGAGCTGTTTAAGGCACCCGACAATGATCAACTGTCCGTTCTTCGGGAAAGTCTCGAACTGGAGGGCTTCGAGTTGCTCGATAACCGTAATAGCCGCTTGGTAGAGCAAGTGAAAAATCTCATCATCTCCGAGATACACCATGCGGCAAGTAAGAAGCCGGAAACGATGAATTTCTCCGATTTCTTGGCTCGTGAAACCGGCTATGAATACTCTCAACTGAGCAAACTTTTTTCTCTGGTGGAAGGCGTGACCATTGAAAAATACCTCATCGCGCAACGCATCGAACGGGTCAAAGAACTGCTGGTGTACGGCGAACAAACGCTGAGCGAAATCGCCTGGCAAACCGGTTACAGCAGCACCCAGCATCTCAGCAAGCAATTTCGGCAGGTAACCGGTATGACTCCAACGGAATTCAAATCGGGACACGAGCGCACCGGCCGCAAAACATTGGACGCAGTGTAAAACCAGAATCATATACAACTCTTCCCGAATTGTATAACGCGGACGCCTGCCGGTACCGCCAACTTTGTGGCATCAAAATTAGTCTTTACGATGTCACTTTCTATGCTTTCAGATTTGAAAAATACCACGGCAACTGATAAGATCAACATGCCGGTACTGGGTATGAGTTGCGCTGCCTGTGCAGTCAGTGTTGAATCTATTCTGCAAAATATGCCAGGCGTAAAGCAAGCGACAGTCAATTTCGCAGCGCAGACAGTACAGGTAGAATACGACCAGCACACTGTTACCGCTGTCGATTTACAAAAAGCGGTTCAATCAGTCGGTTACGACTTAATTATTGACACGGATAATGCTTCCGATCAGCAAGCCCAGGCACAGCAGGAACATATTGAACAGTTAAAGCGACGCACCATCGGCGCGATGCTGCTGGCGGCTCCCACCGTCATCATCGGAATGTTCCTGATGGATTTGCCCTACGCCAACTGGATCATGTTCGGACTTTCGCTGCCGGTACTACTCTTTTTTGGCAGGGATTTTTTCCGAAACGCTTTTTTGCAGGCCCGGCGCGGACGAGCCAACATGGACACACTTGTCGCGTTAAGCACCGGTGTAGCCTTCATTTTCAGCACTTTTAACACCATTTATCCTGAATACTGGCATCAGCGAGGTATGCATCCGCACGTCTATTTCGAGGCGGCAGTAGTGATTATCGCTTTCATCCTTCTCGGAAAATATCTGGAAGAACGTGCCAAGGGACAAACATCTTCAGCCATCAAAAAACTGATGGGATTGCAGCCTAAAACCGTGCAAGTGATACGGGAAGGTCAGGAAAGAACACTGCCCATCAGCGAAGTACAAATCGGCGACGTCGTGCTGGTACGCCCCGGAGAGAAAATTGCGGTGGACGGTATCCTGACCGAGGGAAGTTCTTTTGTAGATGAAAGTATGTTGAACGGTGAACCGCTGCCTGTTGAAAAGCATGTTAGTGACGCTGTTTTTGCCGGCACATTGAATCAAAAAGGAAGTTTTCAGTTCCGGGCAGAAAAAATTGGCAGCCAGACCTTACTGGCTGAAATCATTCAAACCGTTCAGGAAGCACAAGGTAGCAAAGCACCTGTACAACGCCTGGTAGATAAGATTGCAGGCATTTTTGTTCCGGTTGTTATAGGCATCGCGCTGTTGAGTTTTGCCACCTGGCTGATCTTCGGCGGCGAACATGCTTTCACACAGGCGCTTCTGGCGCTGGTGACCGTACTGGTTATTGCCTGTCCATGTGCCCTGGGGCTGGCTACACCCACAGCAATTACCGTTGGGGTTGGTAAAGGCGCGGAAAATCACATCCTGATCAAAGATGCGGAAAGCCTGGAAACAGCCCACCGCGTCGACGCGGTCGTGCTGGACAAAACCGGAACGATCACTGAAGGGAAACCTTCCGTAACGAACGCGCATTGGGTAAAAAATGAGCCCGTCTTCAAAAGACTATTGCTCTCGATTGAAAGTCGTTCGGAGCACCCCTTGGCAACAGCCGTTGTGCGTGCATTAGAAGAGGAAGGTGTTTTAAGCCGACCCCGACTGGAACAATTCGACAGCATTACCGGACAAGGTGTGGAAGCCAGGTACGAGGGGCGGCGCTATTTTGTGGGCAATGAAAAGTTGTTGAACAATCAGGGCATTACTTTACCGGCGTCCCTTTCAGAAATCGCCGCTTCTTGGAGAGAATCTGCCAACACTGTTATCTTTTTCGCCGGAGTCGAAGAAGGATTACTTGCCGTGCTGGCCATTGCCGATCCTGTAAAACCGGGTTCGACCGAAGCCATTAAACAGCTCCACAGGCAAGGCATACAAGTGTACATGCTGACAGGAGATAACCAGCACACTGCCGCCGCTATTGCACGACAGGTTGGGATCGAACATTTTCAAGCCGAAGTGATGCCATCCGACAAGGCTGATTTCATCCGGCAATTACAGGCTACCGGTAAAACGGTTGCCATGGTCGGCGACGGTATCAACGATTCCCCGGCTTTGGCACAGGCCAACGTAGGTGTGGCGATGGGTAAGGGTACGGATATCGCGATGGACGTGGCGGCGATTACCTTGATGCGCTCCGATCTGATGGCTTTGCCCAAAATGTTCCGATTGTCACGCAAAACGGTCGCTACCATTCGCCAGAATCTGTTTTGGGCATTTATCTACAACCTGATCGGTATCCCGATTGCTGCCGGGGTTTTATATCCCGCCTTCGGATTCCTGCTTAACCCGATGCTTGCAGGCATTGCCATGGCACTCAGTTCGGTGTCGGTAGTGACCAACAGTCTTCGACTAAAACAATTAACGCTTTAAAACATCCACCATAAACATTCAGTCACGATGAAAGAATTGAAATTTAAGACCAATATCAACTGCATGGGTTGCGTAGCCAAATTTACACCGCATATTGAGAACACCGAAGGTGTAGAATCCTGGGAAGTGGACACTACAACCCCTGATAAAATGCTGACGGTGAAAGGCGAACTCTCCGAGGAAGAGGTGAAGGACATAGTAAACAAGGCAGGATTTCAGGTGCGGGAAGTAGTAAGTCCAGGCTAATAGTTTCAGGCTAAGATTCCACACGAAGTATTCATTTCGTGTGGAATCTTGGACAATTTCTTGTCGAAACGAAAGGTTTTTCATACCCATGCAACCTTTTTCGATGATACTCCGCACTTCCTGTTTGATTCTTCATGATCAGACAAAAGTTAATTCAACGGTAAATCTTCGACAATGAAATCTCGCGCTAATTTTTTAGCATTGGTCACTTTTTCTATGCTGGCACTTTCCTGTGTGCGCTGTAAAAAAATGAATACTGCTGAATTAGTAGAAGCCCGTAAAGTAGTAGAGCGTCCCTTTTCTAACCCGTTGGCTATGCCAGCCTCCATAAATGGCGTCCACGCTGCTTTCGATGCTAAAGCCGGAATTGCGCAACTCGGCACCGATGTAAGCGCTAACACACTGGGGTACGGCACTGCATCTATTTTGGGGCCTACGATTCGGATACGACAGGGGGAATCTTTCAATTTGGCATTTTCAAATAACCTGAACGAAGCGACTAATATCCACTGGCACGGATTGGAGGTTCCCGCAGCACAGGATGGTTATCCAACTGATGTAACAGCGCCCGGAAGTTCGTTTCAGTATAGTTTTCCTGTGAAAAACCGTCCAGGCACTTATTGGTATCATCCGCATCCTGACATGGCAACGGCCAGCCAGGCGTGGCGTGGTCTGGCGGGTTTCTTTCTGGTGACTTCGCAGGAGGAGGAAGCGCTGCACTTGCCTTCAGGGGAATATGACGTGCCATTGGTGGTACAGGATAAGCGACTTGACGGAGGCTTGACGTATAACCCAGATACGGACGACCGAAGTATAGGCATGTTCGGTGAATCTGTGGTAGTAAATGGAACGATTTCGCCCGTATTTGAAGTCGCTACACGCAAATACCGTTTCCGTTTGCTGAACGGTTCGAATGCCAGAATCTACAACTTTGCTTTTTCGAGCGGCACCATGTTTCACCTCATCGGCTCGGATGGCGGTCTGTTGGATGCTCCGGTAGCGGTATCTTCTGTAATGCTTGCACCTGGCGAACGGGCGGACATTCTATTTGATTTTAATGATCAGCCGGTCGGTTCGGAATTATATCTGCAAAGCAATGCTTTTGCAGGAACCGAAACCCAGGGACAACAGGCATTTTATATTCTGAAATTTAAAGTGACCCGGCAGGAATTGGATAATAGTCTATTACCCATTGCACTTATGCCTGTAGAAAAAATACCAGAGTCGCACGCTATCGCTACCCGCACGTTCAACATTGGACACGCGATGACGCATAGCAGCGATATGGGTGACATGGTGATGCATCCGCTTGATGGCAAAACATTCGATCCTAATCGCCGCGATGAAGTGGTAAAGGCTGGAACAGTTGAGATCTGGGAATTTGACAATTCCAGTGGTACGGAAACGCATCCTATGCATTTACATGCCGGACAATTTCAAGTTCTCTCCCGTGTTGGAGGACGCGGTACTGTTGAACCATGGGAACATGGCTGGAAAGATACCGTTCTCGCTTTCCCCGGTGAAAAAGTGCGTATCATCATTCGCTTCCCTGAGAATATAGGTAAATACGTTTTTCACTGTCACAATCTCGAACATGAGGACGGTGGGATGATGCTCAATTATGAAATACAATAGGGTTTCTGTATCAGGCATCTTTTCATATTCAAACTTAAATCTGTTTCATCAACCATGAAAAAATTTGTATTCGCCACGTCCGTATTATTACTGACAACCCTGGCTTTTCTATCTTGTAAAAATGACGACCCGACGTTTACTGAAAACCTAACTGCCGAGTGGAATTCCACCCAGATTAAAGTTGACGGGGTCGCTGCACCTGCTTCCACATCCATGTTTTTGCACCTGCAAACCGGTGGCAACTACGAAATCACCACCAATGTGACACCATTTACACATCCCACTTCCGGCACCTGGAGTGCTGATGAAGCCACTATGAAACTTACTTTATCGGGCAATACGTGGACGATTCATCATCTTCAAGGCAGCACTTTACGCATCGGGAATACCGTAGACGGTAAAGAAGTGGAGATAGATTTTGAGAAGTAATTACGATGGATTCACTTGTGAAACTGAATTGACAAGACAAGCATACTAACTTGCATTGCCTTGTTTACGAACAGAAAAATTAAAGTATGGAAAATCACGAGCATCATCACCATCCGTCCGAACATCAGGAGCATAAGCCGCCTGCTAATCAGGATACGAGCCATCATGCACATCATAGTTCAATGGGCAGTAGCCATGGTGACCACGATAAACACGCCGGTCATTCGGTGGAGGGCTTTCGGCAAAAATTCTGGCTCTCCCTGGCATTGACCGTGCCGATACTGCTGTTGTCCGATATGATTCAGCATTTGCTGGGGTTTCACCTTGATTTTCCCGGACGGAAGTGGGTGTTGTTTGCCCTGTCTTCTCTTTTGTTTGCCTATGGTAATCAACCTTTTCTGGTTGGAGCGATAACCGAGTTGCGGCACCGCGCACCGGGTATGATGACACTGATTGCACTGGCTACCACGGTTGCTTTTGTATATAGTGTAGCCGTCACTTTTGGCCTACCAGGGATGGATTTTTACTGGGAATTGGCTACGCTTATCGTCGTCATGCTGCTGGGCCACTGGATTGAAATGAAGACTATATCCGGTGCATCACGCGCATTGGAGATGCTGGTTAGCCTGATGCCTGCGGAAGCACATATAGTACAAGATGACGGTTCTGTGCAGGATCATCCAGTACAGCACCTGCAACCAGGTAATGTGGTGCTGATCAAAGCGAATGAGAAAATACCGGCAGATGGGGAAGTTGTAGAAGGCGAAAGTTCTGTGAATGAATCTATGCTGACAGGCGAATCACAGCCTGTTATCAAGACCATAGGTGCCAAAGTCATCGCAGGGGCTGTGAATGGAAACAGCACCTTAAAGATTCGCGTAACAAGTGCCGGGCAGGACAGTTATCTGCAAAAAGTGGTACGGATGGTGCAGGAAGCACAATCCGGCAAATCAAAAACACAAAACCTGGCCGACCGTGCTGCTCAATGGTTAACCTTCGTTGCTATTGGAGCCGGGGTATTGACGCTTGGGTATTGGCTTTGGGCAGGACAGACAACCGCTTTCGCACTCGAACGCATGGTGACGGTGATGGTCATCGCCTGTCCACACGCGCTGGGATTGGCCATTCCACTGGTGGTTGCCATTTCTACCGCATTGTCAGCGCAGCACGGATTACTTATTCGGAATCGGACGGCCTTTGAAAATGCCCGAAACGTGACGGCCATCATTTTCGATAAAACAGGCACACTCACGGAAGGTGCATTTGGCGTGAACCGCACAGCGTCCGTATCTCCGGAATATAAGGATACGGATGTGCTGCAATTTGCGGCTTCTCTGGAGCAAAATTCAGAACACCCCATTGCCCAAGGTATTATCCGATATGCTAAAGAAGAACGTGTCTTTCTACTTGAAGTGATTGAATTTCAATCACTTACGGCCCAGGGTATTCAGGGCAAAATCAATAACAAAGAGGTGATGGTAGTGAGCCCCAATTACCTGAAAAGCAAGGGTATCGCTTTACCAAAGGCGGCGCAAAGCAATGCTGCGGAAACGGTGGTGTTCGTACTGGTAGGTAGCCAATTGGCGGGTTTCATCGCTTTATCTGATCGACTGCGCAAAACATCTGCCGCTGCGGTCGCTGCTTTTCAGAAAGACGGCGTAAAAGTGATCATGGCCACCGGCGATAACAAGCAGGTAGCCGATAGCGTACAACGGGAATTAAAGCTGGATGAAGTGTTTGCAGAGGTATTGCCGCATCAGAAAGTTGAGGTTGTGGAATCTCTGCAAGCTAAGGGTGAATTTGTAGTAATGACAGGCGATGGTGTAAATGATGCCCCTGCTCTGGCAAAAGCCGATGTCGGCATTGCAGTTGGATCGGGCACCGACGTGGCGGCTGAAACAGCAGACATCATTTTGGTGAACAGTGACCCGCAAGATATTCTGCGGCTCATCCGCTTTGGCAAGGCAACCTACCGGAAAATGTTGCAAAATCTTTTTTGGGCTACGGCTTATAACCTGATCGCAATTCCCGTAGCAGCAGGCTTGTTCTACCCTAACTTGATGATTTCACCGGCGTTTGGGGCAGTTTTAATGTCTGTAAGCACTATCGTGGTGGCGCTGAACGCACAGTTATTAAAAAAAGACCTGGTTTAATCAATTGTTACCAAGGCAATTATACAACCATCTTCCTTTCGTCATCAATGTTTCTCATATGAACTGGTTATCTACAAATTTTCCCACTCCTTTCAAAGTCGGTTTTTTACTCTTTTTGCTGGGTGTGCTCTCATCTTTCCAACGGGTAAATGCGCAGCATTGCTTCCCCAGTTTCCATTTCTCCATCCAAGCAAACACAGTCACCTTCGCGGATCAATCCACAGCTGATGGGGACATCACGGCATATAGTTGGGACTTTGGCGACGGCAGCACTTCGACCGAACAAAACCCATCCCATGCTTACTCAACACCCGGCACATACAATGTCTGTCTGACGATTACTGCGCACGATCCCAATTGCAGTGAAACATACTGCCATCACGTCGTAGTGGTCCATCCGCCAGCGAATGTTTGCCATGCCGCCTTTGTTGCCCATCAACCTGATCCGGCACATACAATTATCGTTTTTTCGGATCAGTCTACCAGTGACGGGAACATTGGGTCTTGGGTCTGGGATTTCGGAGACGGCAATACCTCTACCGAACAGAGCCCCTCACACACCTACGCTGAGCCGGGCACCTACCAAGTCTGCCTGACCATTACCGATGCTAACGGGGACTGTACCAGTCACGTGTGCCACCAAGTCGTGGTGCATCATCCGCCTTCTGATGTCTGCCATGCCGCCTTTGCGGCGCATCAAACTGACCCGGCACAAACAACTATTGTTTTCACAGACCAGTCTACCAGCGACGGAACCATTGGCTCCTGGACCTGGGATTTCGGCGATGGGAATACCTCAACAGAGCAAAATCCATCATATACCTACAGTGAGCCAGGCACCTATCAGGTGTGCCTTACCGTCACTGCTGCGAATGGCTGTACCAGTCACGTGTGTCACCAAATTGTGGTCCATCATCCGCCAGCAGTTGATTGTCAAGCCGCATTTACCGTACATTATAGTGCCGGCAATCTCAATATCCAGTTTACGAACAATTCTGCCAACACGACTGACCACACCGTTTATAGTTGGGAATTTGGCGACGGCACTACCTCCAACGAAGAAAATCCGCTGCATACTTATGCTCATTCGGGCCACTACATAGTTTGCCTGTTCATTCAGGATACAATAACGGGATGTTCAGCCCATGTCTGCCACATCATCAATGTACATCACGGTGGCATACATCATTACCACCCCCATCATACTCATCTCGAAGCGAAAGCAAATTTGACAAGCAAACCCCGTGCGGATTCTTCCGTGCCTTTATCGGTGGAAGTAATAAATTACCCTAACCCATTCGTGGGTTCCACTACAATTGTTTATACAATCCCAGTAGAGTCAGCAGTAAAATTTGAGGTATATAGTGTGACGGGTGTGCTGGTGGCCGATTTGGAGCAAAGCCATAAACTGGCAGGAGAATATAGCGAAACATTAACCGTTGGAGACCTTCAGCCAGGTCTGTACCTGTTGAAAATGACATTGGACGAAACACAACATGTGCGACCGATCATATTATTGCGTTGACAGCGACAATCTTGTTTACCCCGCGTTGGATGCTTATTGCCGGCGCAAGGTTTAATCTGAATCGTCATTTTAAAAAAGTAGTTTTTTTAGCAGGAAGCGGATGCCGTAAGGTGTCCGCCGATTTCGAAAATTCTTTTCAATGTTCAATACCATGTGGTCAATTGTCTTTAAAATCCTCAAATGGTTTATTCCTAAAAAGAAATGCTGTCAATGAGAACTGCAACCGAAAATCGGTACATACCGGCTTTAAGGTTTAGATGGCTCACACGCTGGTATGATAGCCTGATGGCATGGATATTTCCTGAATCTGACGTTCATCATGCCTTGATCGAGAGTGCCAATATCCGTCCCGGCCAGTTCATTCTTGATTTTGGCACAGGCACTGCATCCTTTGCTATTCGGCTCAAACAGCGTCACCCTTTACCCGAGCTCGTAGGCTTGGACGTAGATCCGGATGCCCTGAAAATAGCGCAGCAGAAAATAGAAAAAGCCGGGGTTTATTTGGAACTGGTGGAATACGACGGCGAGCAACTTCCTTACCCAGATAACACATTTGACCGTGTAGTTACTTGCCTCGTTTTACACCACCTGAATCCCATGCAAAAACGCCGAAGTCTGCGCGAATTGCGCCGGGTATTAAAGGAAAACGGAAGTCTGCACGTGGCAGATTGGGGAAAACCTTCCAACTATATGATGCGGCTGGCTTTTTACTTTGTGCAATTGCTCGACGGTTTTAAAACTACCAAGGAAAACGTACAGGGACTTTTACCGAAAGTTTTCCATGAATCCGGTTTTGCCATGGTGACGGAATCGGGCAAAGTAGACACCGCGCTCGGCACCATGCGAATTTATTCCGTTTTCGGTACAAAAAGCATTGACGTTCATGGATAAACAGGAGGCATATAAACAGTTGGTTCAAAAACGCAAATCGATTGTATTTCCAACACCTTTGCAAAATCCCTCACAAGTTCGCGAGGGGCAATTTGATTCTGAGCAGATAGGACCATGGTCGCTTTGGCAAGGGAATGTGGATGCGGAAATAATGGTAATCGGTCAGGATTGGGGAGACGAAGATTATTTTTTCAAAAATAAAGGGCGTGATACAGATACGAATCCAACTAATAAGGGCCTGCGAAAACTCTTAAACAGTATCGATCTTGATCCCGGTTTACCATCTGCGCCGATACCGCAGCCTTTGTTTTTTACCAATGCCATGTTAGGATTGAAATCAGGTGGAATGTCGGCAGGTTTGAAGCATAATTGGTTAAAACATAGTTCCTTACAATTGACTGCGCCTTTGATTGAAATCATTCAGCCCAGGCTTTTAGTTACCTTGGGCATTAATGCATACAAGGCAATACGGATAATTTTTCCCTCATTGCCTTATCTACCGATGAGTGCCTTGTTAAAGTGTCCACCATTTCATTTGCCTGATAAAAAAATTCTATTTGCCATGGCACATTGTGGGGGTTTGGGACTGGCTAATCGGACGATGGAGGAACAAATGAAAGACTGGCAGAAAATAAAACCCTACCTCCAACATGTGACGTCTTAGTTTCCAGAAAAAATGAGCTGATAAATTCATAATGAAGATTAAAAGTCCTTACAAAATCTAACAATAAACCATAAAACCTGTTACTTTTACACCACTTATGAAATTTCGTCTTGCCACTCTGATTTTTATGCTCAGCCTGTTTGCCACATCGGCAAACCGTGCCTTGGCATGTGGTAATGGGAATGCTCATAAGGAAGCGAAATCGGCGTCGGCAGGAGTCAAAAAATCCTGCTGTTCTGAAAATAAGGAAACGGCTTCCTGTTCAAGCGATGCAAAGCATCAGCGTTCAGAAAAAAAATGTCCATGTGACCATGAAAGTGGTGGTTGTCATTGTTCCAACTGCGGTCTAATCTGTCACGCCGGCGCTTTTTCCGCCATCGAAACCTCACTTCTCTCAGAAACCTCTCTCCTCCACGATTCGGTGCAGAAAATGGCATTTTATTTTGCCGATCACTTGCCCGAAGCGGTTTACCTACCCATTTGGCAGCCACCTAAACTCGGTGCCTGATAGGGCGTCAGCCCGACGTATGTCCATTTTTGCGGTTTAGAAAGTTCGGTACAATTGAGATGCCTTGGCAATTCGTTCCCAAGATATTTCCGACCGTATAATGCTTTCAGGCCAACTTTTTCCAATCTTTTAATTTCAATATATTATGAAAAATATGCTCATCGCGGGCTTCCTGCTCGCGCTGTCGGTTGTGGTATTTAATGCCTGCAAAAACGACCATTCCCAACATAAAACCCAAACCAGTGAAGCCGCAACTCCAGGCACGAAGTACATCTGCCCGATGAACTGTGAAAAAGGCAAAACCTACGATCAACCGGGTTCTTGCCCCGTGTGCCACATGGACCTGGAACCGATGAAGGCAGAAGTAGAAGCCAACAGAGCGGAATACTTCACTGCGTTCACCTCCAATCCGGCCCAGCTCGAAGCGGGAAAATCTGGTATGCTGTCTTTCACACCTAAGATAAAAGGCAATGAAAGCGCACCCGTACCACTCGATCTGGTGCATGAGAAAAAAGTACACCTGATCCTCGTGAGCGACGATCTTTCCTGGTTCGATCACATCCACCCGGAATTTTCGGCATCCGGCAGTTACGACATCAAACTGCTGGCTGCCAACGAAAAATTTGAAAACGGTCGCGGTCATAATGCAACACGTTTCGATGCAGGTGGCAAGTACTGGGCATTTGCAGATTATAAACCCACCGGTGGTTTGAATCAGGTGAATAAAACCCAACTGGATGTAGCCGGTACACCCAGTAAACCTGTCGCATACAATCAGTCTAAAATGACGGCTTCGGTGGATGGATTTACGCTGACGATGGAAGCCGGGCATGGCGGTAGCGGTTTCACGACCGGCAGCCAGCAACATATCCCGGTCACCATCAAACAGGGCGGCAAACCTGTCGATCCTGCTACTTTCGAGAATTACCTCGGTGAAAAAGCGCACCTCGTACTGGTAGAAGTCGGTTCCAAAGAATTCGTTCACACGCACCCTTCAGCGGAAGGCGGCAAGTTGGATATTCATACCACTTTTGCCAAACCAGGTACTTATCGTGGGTGGTTACAGTTTCAGACGGATGGTAAAGTACATACCGCTGATTTTGTAGTAAAGGTAGCCGAGGGCCAAGCCAGTGCGGACGGTCATGATGCACATGATGGGCATGGTGGGCATTAATTGTTGCCTTTTACCGCGAGTTAAAACTTTTTTCTCCCACCCTTTAATTTTGAAAAAACATGAAAATCCTGATTTTCATTTGCATAGCAATTTTTGTTGCACCCTACGGATACGCTCAACAACCTGCTAATAAAAGTGCTGTGACAGGTAGTACGGTAACTACGGTTGCGAATTCCCAAACCGCTCACTTTCAGGTATGGGGCAATTGTGGAATGTGCAAAAAGACCATTGAAAAAGCAGCCAAAAGCGTGAACGGGGTACAAACTGCCAATTGGAATATGGACACCCACGAGTTCACCGTCGTATTTGATAATACAGAAACTGACGTTGAAAAAGTCCATAAAGCCATAGCACTCGCCGGATACGATACCGATCTGGTAAAGAGTGATGACGAGGCATATTCCAATCTGCCGGGCTGCTGCCAGTATGAGCGGCGCAAAATGTAATAGAAGATTTTTTAAGTTGCATCTGGAGAGCTGGGCGTTGCAAGGCAATGTCCAGCACCTCCTTGCTATGCCAAAATAAAAATTATCAATGCTCAACGCTCTCATAAAATTCTCTTTACAAAACCGCTTGTTCGTGGTGGCAGCAGCGGCCCTACTCCTGGCCTGGGGAGGCTGGACGATCACCCACTTACCAGTGGACGTATTGCCCGATCTCAACCGCCCCCGCGTGACGGTTTTCCTCGAAGCCGGCGGGATGTCGCCCGAAGAAGTGGAAGCGCAAGCCGTTTTGCCTATCGAAACAGCCCTCAACGGATCACCTGGTGTGGAAACAGTACGCAGTAGTTCTTCGCGAGGTATCGGGCTCGTATTTGTGGAGTTCGACTGGGATGTAGACGTCTACCGTGCCCGCCAACTCGTAGCCGAAAAACTCGCCACCGTGCCGCTGCCTGAAGGCATTGTACCGGTTATGGGACCAATTTCGTCAGTTATGGGTCAGATCATGTTGGTAGGTGTAACTGCCGAGCCAGATAGTACCAATGGTGCTACGCTAAGTACCGCAGCAGATCTGCGAACGCTGGCAGATTTCACTATCCGGCGCAGGTTGCTGGCTATCAAAGGGATAGCGCAGGTGATCCCTATGGGTGGTGACAGGTTGCAATATCAGGTACTCGTTTCGTCGACTAAACTCAAACAGTATAACCTGACGCTTGAAGACCTCGACCGCGCACTTTCCAATGCCAACCTGAACACCACTGGCAGTTTTTTTAACCGGTATGGTTCAGAAGTATTGATCTCCGTACTGGGCCGCTCCAAAAACCTGGAAGATTTGCAACGAACGGTCGTAGCCAACCGGGAAGGTTCGCCGGTGCTGCTCAGCCAGGTCGCCAACGTACAATTCGGTGCAGCCATCAAGCGCGGCGACGCCTCGGTGAATGCGAGACCCGCCGTTATCCTGACGGTTGAAAAACAGCCGGGTGCGAGCACAGTGAACTTGACGGAAGAAGTAGAAAAAGCGCTCGATGAGTTGAAACCTTCATTGCCACCTGATGTACGACTGAATGCGAAGGTTTTTCAGCAAAAAAACTTCATTGTTAATTCGTTGACCAATGTGGAAGAAGCCTTGCGAGACGGATTTATTCTGGTGATCATCGTACTGTTTTTATTCTTGCTGAATTTCCGTACCACCATCATCACCTTGACGGCCATTCCGCTCTCTCTGGTGATTACCGCATTGGTATTCAATTGGTTCGGTATTTCCATCAACACATTGACGCTCGGTGGTCTGGCTATCGCCATTGGCGAACTCGTGGACGACGCCATTGTGGACGTAGAAAATGTGTTTCGACGGCTTCGGGAAAACCGCGAACAGGGAAATCCAAAAAATGCCCTCCAGGTTATCTTCGATGCATCAAGCGAAGTGCGCAATTCCATCGTGTACGCCACCATCATCGTCGTGCTGGTGTTCCTGCCGCTGTTTCAGTTGCAAGGCATCGAGGGCCGGATATTTGCACCCCTTGGCATTGCCTATATTACTTCGATCCTGGCGTCGCTGGTGGTGTCGCTCACCGTCACGCCTGCGCTTTGTTCTTACCTGCTGCCCAAATCGAAACTCAACGAAGGGAAAGAATCGCGTTTGGTGACCTGGTTGAAAAGACAGGACCTTAAGTTGCTGAACTTTGGCCTTGGACATTCGCGTGTGGTAATAAGTGCTGCGTCATTACTGGTTATAGGGGCGTTGTTGCTGGTCACGCGGTTCGGTACCGAGTTTTTGCCGCCGTTTAATGAAGGGAGTTTCACGGTTAACTTATATGCTCCAGCAGGCACTTCGCTGGAAGAAAGCAACAAAATCGGTACGGTAGCCGAGCAACTAATCCTGCGCGTACCCGACGTAGAGTACACTGCCCGACGCACCGGTCGCGCCGAACTCGACGAACACGTGGAACCGGTATCCAACTCCGAAATCGAGGTGGAACTGCACGAAGGTGCCCGCCCACGGAAGGAGGTTGTGGCTGACATCCGTCAACAACTCAGCAATCTGGCTGGCGTTTCGATGAGCATCGGACAGCCTATTTCGCACCGTCTCGACCACCTACTGAGCGGGGTACGTGCACAAGTGGCTATCAAGTTGTTCGGCGAAGACCTGACCGAATTACGTGCCCTGGCTGGACAGGTGAAAGAGGTTGTTGAGACTGTGCCAGGTGCAGTAGATGTCCAGGTGGAACGCCAAGTGCTGGTACCGCAACTAACTATCCGGCTCGACCGTAATGCTTTACAGCGCTACGGTATGCAAACCGGTGAAGTAGCCCGCGACCTCGAAGTCTTGTACGGCGGCAAAGTGATCAGTCAAGTGCTGGACGGACAAAAGACCTTCGATCTGGTATTGAGGGCCGTAGCGGAAGACCGCGAAAACCTGGAAAACATCCGCAATACCCAGATCCATACACCGGAAGGTGTGCTGATCCCGCTGGAAAGTATCGCCCATATCGAATACGAAAAGGGCATTAATACTGTGAGTCACGAGGATGGGCAGCGGCGCATGGTCGTATCCGCTAACGTACAGGGACGCGACCTGGGCAGCACCGTGGAAGAGATGCAACGCACAGTAGCGGAAAAAATCAAAATGCCCCAAGGGTATTTCCTGGAATACGGTGGTCAGTTCGAAGCGCAACAGGCTGCTTCACGGCTCATCGGTGTGCTAAGCATCTTCGCTTTTCTGGGCATCTTCCTGGTTTTATACGCGCATTTCCGTTCATGGCGGATCGTGGTGCAAGTCATGCTCAATATTCCGTTGGCGCTGGTCGGTTCTGTCGTCGCCGTGTGGCTCACCGGTGGCACTTTTTCAGTAGCTACGCTGGTGGGTTTTATCACCCTCACCGGTATTGCTTCCCGCAACGGTATAATGATGATATCGCACTATCTCCATTTGATGGAACACGAAGGCGAACAATTCAACAAACAAATGATCATACGTGGCTCGATGGAACGGCTTGTACCTGTGCTGATGACAGCTTTGGTGGCAGCGCTGGCACTTGTCCCGCTGACGTTGGATGCACAGGCAGCAGGCAAGGAGATCCTGTACCCGGTAGCGACGGTCATTCTGGGGGGGCTGCTCAGTTCCACTTTGCTGGATATGATCGTAACGCCGACCGTATTCTGGGCATGGGGCGAACGCGCGGTCAAAGACTATTTTGAAGGAAAGAAACAATCTGCTCACCTGACATCCAATCCCGATAAGTTATGAAACTGCTGATTAAAATCCTGATTTTTAGTTTGAGCGCTTCTCAAATATGGGCGCAAACAACTTCCGAACAGGTTGTGCAAGCCGCTCTCCGCAACCACCCGCTTAATCGAGCAGCCGCTTTCGACGTACAAGCAAAAAAGTACGCGGAAAAAGCCGCACTCAACCTGCCGAATCCAGAGATCAATGCGGAAAGTCCAACCGGGGAATTTTATGCTGTAGGCGTGCTGCAATCGTTCGAGTTTCCAACTGTATATACACGGCAAAAGCGGGTGGCGAAAGCTGAAACCGCACTTGCTCAAACCGGACAAGCCGTGAATGAAAACGAACTTCGTTACACTCTTCGCACACTATATCTGGAAGCGCAAGTGGCGGAATATCAAGCAAGGCAGTGGGCCGAACGAGATAGTCTATATACGCAACTTGCTGAAACGGCTGCCCGACAATTTACAGGCGGTGAGATCGATTTTTTGCAGAAAACTCTGGTCGAAAACGATGCAGGCACCGTACATCAGGAACGCCTGGCTGCCGAACAAAACGTATACTTGTTTCGCCAGCAACTGCTAACACTCACAGGTCTTGCGGATTTAGGCGTTCTATCGCCACTTGTAGCCGATACACTTGGCTTATTCGGGCAAACACTGCAAGGAAACCTTACAGGTAATCCTTCTGTGGCTTATGAACAGCAAACCGCAAAGGTGGCAGAGCAAAGAATCAATTTAGCGAAAAGCCGTGCCTTACCTAACTTTTCTCTCGGTTATCTGAATCAAGGCATACGTAGCACCCCTATAGATTACCGGTTTCGCGCCAGTATTGGTATTCCGCTCTGGGCAGGTCAATACCGTTCCGGGGTGAAAAGTGCTGAAGCCGAAAGTCAGGCAGCCATTGCCCGTGCCGAAGCACAGAGCCAGACCATTGCGCTCGAACGCGAACGCGCCCAACGTGAATCCGTTACCAAACTCGGCTTACTGCATTACTACGAACGGGAAGCGCTACCTCGTAGCCAGGTACTGATTTCCACTGCACTACGCTTGCGGGAAGCCGGCCAGACGGACTATCTTACTTTTTTGCGTACATTAGATGGGGCTTATGCAATTAAGCGCGAATACGCCATCCAGGTGCAGGCTTTCGAAACGGCTCGCATCAGACTACTTTACTTATCAGGAAAGTAGTTCTAAACCTTTGACTTTCAATTAAAAATAAGGATTATGAAATTATATGCTTTCGTTTTCTTCCTTCTCAGCCTCGGATTGACCTCTTCTCCTGCTTTTGCACATGGCGATGAAATTGCTACAGATCCGGGCGTGGCGAAAGATCATTTTACCGTTTATGGTCAAAGCGACCGCTATGAACTCACGCTTTATTATCCCGAATTGAATGCGGGACAGGAAGCACATCTCATGCTTTACATAGCGGATTTTAAAACCAACCGCCCCATCGACAAGGCTGAATTAAAAATTACTGCTGCGGATAATGCCCAGGTCTCTTTTGAAATAAATGCACTTTCATCCGGTGTATATGAGTTGCACGGTACCTTCCCTGAGAATAAAACCTACGCGCTCAACGTACAGATAAATCATCCTGACGGAGCCGATTTGATCGGCATTACAGGTCTGGAAGTAGGCAAAAAACTATCTGATACTGTGGGTACTCCCACCGAGCCGGTCTCGTCGAATAACCAATGGCTCTGGTTTATCGGAGGCATCTGTCTGGGTGGTCTGGGTGTTTGGTTCGTAGGTCGCCGCAGAAACCGGACACTGACGGTACTCTTACTGTTAGCCAGTGCCTGGTTTTCCGCTCCGAATTTTAATCCTGTATTTGCACATGGTGATGAAGAACACGGTCCCCAATCGGGGGGAAGCGGTTACGGTAAATCGGTGTATGCTCCCAAAGAGACGCAGTTTTTATTTGAAATTCTGACCCAGCCGATTGCTATAGGCGATTATCAGTCGGCGACCACTATGTATGGAACGATCATACCTTCTTCCGGAGGACTGGGTGCGGTGATGGCTCCGCAAAGCGGTCGGATTACAAGAGTAAATGTGGCGGTCGGGCAAACAGTACGCGCTGGACAAGCAGTAGCAGTTTTGCAGCAAAATGTCGGTACTGCCGATCAGGTAGGGATCGCTACTAACAATGCCGGACTGGCAGTACAAATTGAAAGCGCCAGAACACGGGTAACGGCTACGAAACGAGAGTTGGATCGCCTGAGAAAAATCGAGGATATAGCTGCTGCGAAAGACGTGCAGACAGCCGAGGCAAACTACAACCAGGCATTGACCGAATTACAAACCCTGGAAAGTCGTGCAATGGGCGCAAATTCAGCAGCCAATAGCCGTACGATAACGCTTACCTCTCCGATTTCGGGTGTGATGGGTGCCTTTACACTTACACCAGGCGCAGAGGTATCAGCCGGACAAACTTTGTTTACCGTGACAAATCTGAACAAGGTGTACGTAGAAGCACAGGTGTATGACCGCGATTTGCCTGTGATTAGGGCAGGCAACAAGTTCCTTGTGACTTGTTCTACCGACGACCACAAAACCGCCGAAGTACGACTGATCTCGCCGGCACAAACAATGAATCCTGGCAATCAAAGTCAGCGCGTGTTGTTTGAAATGGATAATCCGAAAGGCGAATTCAAAATTGGCGAATTCGTAACAGTGAAGGCGCTGAACCAGCAGACCAGTCGGAATATCTCTATTCCCAATTCTGCTTTGACCGAAATTAATGGCAAACCGGCTGTATTTTTAAAAGACGGACCGGAGATATTTAGCCTGAGTTATGTACAAACAGGCGAAGACGATGGAACCCGAACGCTGATTTTGAAAGGCGTGGAGGAAGGGGAAAAAGTAGTGGCTAACGGAGCCTACGAAGTGAAGATGATGTATTTGAATCAGTGATAGTTGTGTTGACAGCCATTCGTTTCACTGAATTGAATGGCTGTCACCTTTTTTGTGCAGAACTTAAATCAATGTAAATGGGCCACCCGACAACGCCGAATGACCGCTGATTTCAACCGATAGCAACGGCTATCCGAATTTTATTGCTGGCACGTAGTATCATCGGGCACTTATAAAGGGATTGGCTGCTAAATTAGCGGGACAGCAGTTGTTAGGAAGTTGATGATTTATAAATACAAAATTCCAATCTTGTAATTTTGCAATTTTGAAGATTGATCCATGTGAACCAAGTCTATCGACTGGTTAGTTAGCACAGTCGGAGAAATTACAGGTAGTCTTGGTAGTGTCAGTGACGGGTTCGACGTACGTACCGTCGCGCTTGACCCTGACTTGGTAGTGTTATGGACCGATACCTGGAACGGCACCGGCAATGCTGACGACATGGGGCGAAGTATTGTTGTGGATGAGGACAAAAACGTAATGGTGGTAGGCTATACCCAGATGGCGGCGACCGCGACGCGCTGTTGCTCCAGTACAATACGTGCAGTCTCATCAATTCAGAAACTTATGACGGTGGTGAAGGTAATGATGAGTTCACCCAGTTACTGCTTGGCGCTGACGGTAATATGATGGTGGCAGGCTATTCCACCCGGAAAGGTAATGCTGATTTCCTTTCGGCGTATTATGCCAGCAATGGCACTTTATTGTGGTCGGAAACTTACAATGGCTTGTTGAACAAGGATGATAAAGCCCAGCACATTTCTAAGGGGAAGGGTGAAGACTATATTATATCAGGTTCTACTCGTGATCCAGCAAATGAAGATCTGGAAACGGTTCTCAGTATTAGGTACGTCATGCACGACTTAGTGAAACCGCAAGACGAAGCGGTGACGGCACCATTCGTAGAAAATCGTGGACATCTCCTATCTACAAATGGTACGCCAGCCAGTAATATTCGATACTACTCTCGCAGCACATATCCCAACCTGTTTTTGTCCGATGAAACAGCACATTTCGTTTTCTATCATATCGATAGTTCTTATATTACAGATGATACCATAGTACGGCTGGATATCGATTTTGCAGGCGCATTACCCGACCGGCCTGCACCAGCGGTAGGCTTGGAACGGCAGTCAAGGTTTCATAACTACTATTCCAACCATATTTCTGGTGGAAGAGAGCGGACACCACTGTATAACAAGGTTTTGTTTCCAAGTGTATATGAATACACAGATGTAATTTTTGGACAGGGCGATGAAGGAAATTTATGCGCTTTGTATATAAGCCGGGTAGCGATCCAGATGACTTGGTACTGGAATTTACCGGCGCTACTGCCATTTCTGTCCTGCCAAATGGAGACCTAAAAGTGGAAACTATTTTAGAAGATCTGATTCTACCATCACCGGAAGCAATGACAGTCAGCAGTTTAGGAGTTGAAACGGAAATAAAAGCGTGGACACCCTATTACTATACTGGATTGGGTGGAGTTATCTCTGTGATTCGCACAAACTCTTATATCGTTCAAACAGATGATGTTTTGTTACCGGATTATTCGGTGTTCCTTTCACCCAATCCTTGTATGGAGAACTTGTCTTTGGAAATAAAAAAGGAAGGCGTACAAGCAACTGGTGTTCAGATCTATGACGTTTTAGGGCGTGTTATAGTTCAGATGCCCTTGTCAGCGGAACAAAGCAAATGGAATATTCCGATGCAACAGCTGCCAACCGGGACTTATCATCTGGTATGTACTACGTCAGCCGGTTTATGGTCAGGTAAATTTGTGAAGATAAGTAAATAGGCTCATCCTGCCGGAGCCGCTTAGATAAAGTGGCTCCGGCATAATATAAGTTTTTATGCTTAAACGAAGTACATTTTGGCATCTCTTACTTGTTTTGAGTTTTCCGCTTCTTGCTCCTGCTCAAGACTGGGAGCCCGTGTTACCATTTCCCGTTTCAGATATAAGCAGCAGGCAGATATTGGACTTATATCCTGATACCTTAGAAGATCGCCTCTATATAGGCGGTAGATTTCGGAATATTGGTAGTGATACATTTAGGAACATAGTCGCCTATGATGGAATTCATTTCTATAAGGTCCTTGATATGAATACATGTATCAGTGCAGGGTGCAGTGGCGTGTTCACAATTGGGCGGTATCGAGATGAAATAGTGGCCAGTTTAATATATTTCGAACCGCAAGATGGCGCTCCAATCGTTGGAGTTGGCAGTTGGAATGGCGAACAATGGCACCCCTTGGGAGGAGGAATTGCATTGGAGTATTTAAATGAAACACAAGAATATTTTCCAGTAACGGCCTACGATTTCTCTATTTATGATGACAACTTGTATATAGCCGGGTACTTACCAATTATTGACTCGCTACCTGCTCAAGGAGTAGGTGCCTGGGATGGCACTCAATGGCATACGTTCAATTTATTCGAGGGCATTCCTACGGATGCTATTCTGGCTAACAGTGTTGCTAAATACCAGGGAAATCTTTATTTGGGTGACAACATCGTCCTGACGGTCAATGGAGAAACACTCAGCGACCTGATCATGTATGATGGCACTGCATGGCAGAAAGTGGGTGATGGGCTTATAGATGGGTTGACCAATCTGCATGACGTGGAAGTCTTTCAGGACAAACTTTACGTCGCCGGTTACTTCGCTCAATCCGACGGAAATCCCGGCAACAGCATCATGAGTTGGGATGGAGACCAATGGAATGACTTGGGTGGTGGAGTATGCGGCTTAGGCATCATTGACGATCTCTTCGTTTACAAGGACAAACTGTATGTGTGTGGACTTTTTGATTGCATTAGCGGTATCGAAGCGCACAATTTGGCAGTGTGGGACGGTACGAAATGGTGTAGTATCGGGCATTCCACCTTTAACCAGCCGGTAAATACAATTGCCGTATGGCGGGATACCGTTTATGTGGGAGGTGGCTTCTATCAGATCAACGGCCAACCAGTGCGTCATCTGGCACGTTTTGTAGGAGACCCCTCTGGGAGTGTCTGTTCAGAGCCAATATCTGCTCTGGAGCCTGTGCCAGATGTATCATCGGATTTGTCCTTGTATCCCAATCCGGTAAGCAATATGCTTACCATCAACCATTCCAGTTTTAAAGGCTCAATCCGTTATGAAGTAGTGGATTTGTCGGGTCGTACCCAATGGTCGTGTGCGGATTGCCCCGACCTGCAAGAAGTTTTGGTGGCAGACTGGCCAGCGGGTTCGTACTTGGTACGAGCAATTGGAGCCTACGGAGTTGTAGTAAAGGGATTTGTGAAACGATAGCGTGTGTAAAGTAAGAACTATCAGATCTTTCTTACAACCGACCTCGGTAGTTGGTCAGGTAAATTTGTAAAATTAAACAAATAGATTTTCTGGCGGGGCACGGCTTGCGATTAGCCGTGCCCTATATTTTCTGTTCCAATGAAAAAACAGCATCTTTTTTATTTCAGTTTTTTATTTGTCTTAATAAGCACAAACACCACGACAGCCCAGGAATGGGAATCTATCGGTACAATAGGTGGCATTGCCGTCTCGGAACTGTTCCCCGATACGGTGAGCGACAAACTGTATATCGGTGGTCGATTCGGGTCAGTTAATGGTATTCAAACCCGAAATATCACCTGCTTCGATGGGAATCAGTTTCAGAAAATGACGGATAGTTCCACTGTCAATGCCTGCTGGAACCTGGGTTGTTTGGGAGTATCTGCTATAGCCAGATATCAGGGTAAGATTGTGGCAGGTACGATTCGCTCTGCCACTTATGAAGCCAATCCACAGATTATTGGCGTAGGAGCATGGGACGGCACACAGTGGTATCCACTGGATGGTGGACTTTCTATGGAATACAACAATATCGTTTCCCAGTATCTGCCGGCACCAATATATGACTTCTTTCTTACGGGAGATACCTTGTATGCTGCCGGAGATATTTTTTATGTTGATTCCATACCAGCATTGGGTTTGGGAGCCTGGAGTGGAAGCAGTTGGCATACTTTCAACGTGCCGGAGCCTAATCCCGATGAATTTATGTTTGCTTATTGCGTGTTAAAATATAAAGGGGAGATATACCTTGGAGGTAATATTCGGTACTACATAAATGGAGAAGCGGTTCGCGCTTTGATTCGCTACGATGGCGTATCATGGCAGAAAGTGGGACAGGTTCTAACAGGACTTAATACTCATGTACGGTCTCTTGAGGTATTTCAGAACAAACTTTACGTAGCGGGCTATTTTACTCAAATCGACGGCAATCCCGGAAATAGTATCATGAGTTGGGATGGCGAGCAATGGAATGATCTGAGCGGTGGACTATGCAATGAAGATGCCACGATAGACAACCTTTTCGTACATGAAGACAAACTGTACGTAGCAGGCAATTTCGATTGCATCGGCGGCATCGAAGCGCACGATATCGCGGTATGGGATGGTGAGAAATGGTGTAGTATTGGCAGCTCCATATTTACAGGATCTGTACATACCATTGCGGTATGGCATGATACGATCTATGTAGGTGGTGGATTCAGTGCAATTAATGGAGCCCCGATAAGTCGTCTGGCGCGTTTCGTGGGTGATCCGTCCACCAGCCTTTGCTCAGAGCCAGTGTCGGCTGTGGAGCCTGCGATATCCGTAGCATCCTATCTGACGTTGTACCCCAACCCCGCAGGCGATATGCTGACCATCACTTACTCCGGGATAGATCAACTCCTCCACTACGAAGTGGTGGACTTGTTAGGCCGTTTACAATGGTCATGCATAGACTGTACCGGCCCTCAGGAGGTGGTGGTGTCGGACTGGTCAGCGGGTTCTTATGTAG
Organism: Saprospiraceae bacterium; assembly: GCA_016787415.1. Lineage (GTDB taxonomy): Bacteria > Bacteroidota > Bacteroidia > Chitinophagales > Saprospiraceae > M3007. Next base: position 26,271 of record JAEUUT010000262.1, read on the forward strand.
TACGAGCAGTTAGAGATCATGGGGTTATAACCAAAGGCTTTACAAAACAGTAGCGGATGGAAAGCAAGTCAATATCTCCACTTTAGAATCTATTCTTTTTCCTTGCTTCCGATTTGTATAGATTCTTTTCCAAAACGATCCCTGATCTTGTCCATCGCAGCCAGCAAACGTGCTTCCTTTTCCGTATTCTCGAAGAGATTGAGTTGACTGGTGCCAGGTACCAACTCACTGAAACGAACCCCCACCAATCGGATTGCTTGTCGACGCTCATAGAGCCTATCGAATATCGTAAGAGCATGTTCAATCAGCAGGCTATCCTGAGCAGTATAAGGAATCTTGGTCTGCTTGGTAAAGGTGTTAAAATCGGAGTATCGAAGTTTTACGCTAATGCAAGCGGTGAGTTTTTTCAATGATCGCAATTCGTATGCAAGTTGAGAACTTTGATAGCGCACTTGGTCACGCAGAAACCGAACGTCGATGGTATCGGCATGGAATGTACGCTCGCTTGATATAGAATCCTGTTCGCGATACGGCACGACGGGACTATCGTCCTGGCCGTTTGCTCGTTTCCACATCAGAAGCCCATGCTTACCGAATTCGCGTTCAAGCAGCCGAGGGGGAACCTCGCGTAGTGTAAGACAGGTTCGTACTCCCATCAGTGCCAAGCGGCGTTCTGTTTCCCGACCGATAGAAGGAAGCTTCCCAACTGATAACGGAGCAAGAAACTCCTTTTCGGTTCCCGTGGGTATCAGTTTCATTCCATTGGGCTTTACTTCTCCCGTCCCAACTTTAGAAACCGTTTTGTTTACGGACAACCCGAAAGACAATGGCAGTCCGGTCTCTTTGATAATCCGCTGCCGCAGTTCGGTGCTCCATTTGAAACAACCTATATATGCGTCCATACCAGTTAGGTCAAGGTAGAACTCATCAATTGATGCCTGCTCGAAAGCAGGGGCTTCTTCCTCTATAACATCTCTTACCAGTCCTGAATATTTCGAGTAGTTTTCCATATCGCCGCGAAGTACGGTGGCGTCAGGACAAAGTTGTAAAGCTTGTCGCATTGGCATACCTGACCGAACGCCGAAAGTTCTCGCTTCATAACTACAGGAAGCAACGACTCCCCGGTTGCTACTGCCTCCAATTATAAGTGGCTTTGCCCTAAGAGCACTATTGCGGAGCAGTTCAACCTCAACGAAAAAAGCATCCAGGTCAAGATGAAGAACGGATCGGTCAAAACAAAAGGGTTCCATAGGTCATATATTAGGTGTGCTTGTCCAGGTAGAATGTGGTGCATATCTATGATGGGTAACGCCTGTCGGCTCGATACGGAAGGCGTTCCATTCCATGTGCCTCCAGGGTCACGAAACCGAAGTCAGGTACGAGTCTTCCCTGGATGCGGTAAATTCCGCGTCCACTGAATGGTGTTCTTTTTAATTGGTCGGGGAAATGGACAGTATCGAAAAAGTGCCCTTCCCTATCGAGCCATGTACCAAAATGCATCAGTTCTCCCTTGACGGTACGTGTATCTTTCCGGCACACATAATATCCGATCATCGTCACCAGTTGGTGTACCTTTTCAGCCATGCCTTGTGCAGGAAGTGTCTCGACGTTGATCTCCGGTATCTTCTCATCCAATAACTCAAAAGGAGCGCAAAGAGGAAACCCAAGCAATTCCAGTTCATCGAAAGCATGATCGTATGAACCTTCTTCCAAGACCGGCAATTGATAAGAATCGGAGTCGTCGGCAAAAAGCAGATTCCGACCCAGTCCACTTTCAGGTGTCAATACCCGGCTCTTCTCCCAGAGCAATTCACTCTTTTTCAATCCGGTAAAACGGAAAGCACCAATACGAATTAGCAAATCCAATTGTGTAGATGAAATACGTATTCGTCGTACAAAATCTTCCAAAGATTTGAATACTCCATAGTCTGCCTGTTGTCGCTGGATATCCAAAATGGTTTGTTTTTCCAATCCTCTGATGTGTACGAATCCGAGGTAAATGTCCTTATCCTCGATTCGCGTCAAGTTGCGACTATGGTTCACACAGGGCGCATGGATGACGCCTCCGCACATTCGCGCCTCATGCACATACATTTCCGTGTTGTAAAACCCTCCGAAATTGTTGATCACTGCTACCATGAACTCTAATGGGAAATACGTCTTCAGATAGAGACTTTGAAATGATTCGACTGCAAAACTGGCGGAATGTGCTTTGCAGAATGAATACCCTCCGAAACTTTCGATCTGTCGCCAGACTTCTTTTATCAATGCTTCGGGATGTCCTTTAGCCGTGCAGTTGTCAAAATACTTTTGCCGTAATCGGGCAAATGCCTCTGAGGATCGTTTCTTGCCAGTCATCATGCGACGCATTACATCTGCTTCATCCAGTCCCAGACCAGCGAAGTGATGTAAGATCTTCATCACATCCTCCTGGTACACCATGACCCCAAACGTTTCTGAGAGATGTTCTTTAAAAACCGGGTGCGGATATTCAAAAGCATGAGGACGATGAAACCGTTCAATATATTCACGCATCATACCCGACTTCGCCACGCCAGGGCGGATAATACTGCTGGCAGCGACCAAGTGGACATAAGTGTCGCAGCGGAGTTTCTGAAGCAAACCCCGCATGGCAGGACTTTCAATATAGAAGCAACCGATACATCTGCATGTGCGTAGTTGTGCTCGAACCCGAGGGTCAGTTTTCAGACGCTCTACATCATGTACATTCACTGCCTTCCCTTGATTCTGTCGGACAATGTCCACGCAGTCTTTGATATGTCCCAAACCACGCTGGCTCAACATGTCAAACTTATGGAACCCCCATTCCTCAGCTGCATACATATCAAAGTGAGTGATCGGAAAGCCCTTAGGCATCATTTGCAGGGCGGTTACGTGACTCAAAGGTTTTTCGGAAATGATGATTCCTCCTGCATGGATTGATAAGTAGTTAGGGAAATCGACCAGCATTTCTCCATAGCGGAGAATGTGTGAAGCCCAGGGGTGCAAGTCGGACGGCTTCGGTGTGCCTACAGCATTTTTCTTAACCTGTTCGTGCGAAGCTGCTTCAGGTGCGGTTTCCTCTTTTCTACCCCTCCATTCAAACGAACCGGTAAGGATAGAAGGAAGGGAATCCACAATAGCGTCGATCTCCGCCTTGGTGAGTCCAAATACTTTACCCAGTTCACGAACAACCGCAGCATATTGAAAAGTGCTATAGGTGGCCAGAAGAGCTGTATGCTCACGACCGTACCGTTTAAAAACGTAATCGGTCACGTCGTCGCGCTCATCCCAGGAAAAGTCGATGTCGAAGTCCGGTGGTGATGTACGCTGCGGATTGATGAACCGTTCGAAGTACAGATCAAGTTCAAGCGGCTCTACGTCGGTAATGTACAGGCAGTACGCTACGATGGAATTGGCACCGCTTCCGCGTCCCACATGGTGGTAGCCGGAAGATTCCGCATAGCGCACGATATCCCAGGTAATGAGGAAGTATGCCGCAAAGTCCAACTCCGCGATCATTTTCAATTCCTTACGGACACGCTCCTGTGCCCGTTTGTTCGTTGACCCATACCGGCGCTCACAGCCACTTTCAGCAAGCTTGGTCAAGAGATTCAGGTCCCCTTCTTTGGTTCCCATGAAAGTGCGGCGATTAAGTTGTAGGCCAGTCTCAAACCGGATCGAGCAAGCGTCCAGTATCTTGCGGGTATTTTGTAAGATTTTGGGATAGGATTCGAAAGGAGCAACCAACGCACCTCGTGGGATAAAATATTCTTCGGCATTCGCGATCTGTACCTGGTCCAGTTTAGTGACCAAGGTATTCGCATCGATGGCACGGAGTAATTTGTGCAGTCGATAGCCCTCTCGATCAAGGAACGTAACTGGTTGCCATATTATCAATTTCTCCAAATGCTTCTTCCAGGGAGAGTTGAACAAACTGTTCACTTCGGAAGAACGAATACCGATGAACTCGTTTGGACGGAACATATCCAGAGGTTTTACATCGTTCCCATAAATGATGAACACATCCTCCAATGGTGGAGCAACGGCAGGCAGCGGTTTACCAGTCAGCGAATACTCGGTAAGAAAAGCGCAAAGTGCCGACCATCCAATGTTGTTCCGAGCGATGCCGGTGTACAAATACCGATACTCCTCATCCCGAAACTCAATCCCCAAGACCGGTTTTATTCCCTTCGTTTGACAACGACGCACAAAATCCAATGTTGCCGACGTATTATTGATATCTGCCAGAACCAATGTTTTTATTCCACGGAGAGTGGCAGCCTCCACCAGTTGTTTTGGCGAAAGTGTTCCATACCGGAGACTAAAATATGAGTGTACGCAGTACATAGAGCCGCTGAAGTCTGTATGCCAGATTCGGATGGCAAGTGCCGGGGGCGCGTCATTTGGAGGAAGGAAGGCGGACTATTTTTAAAAATTATAACCAACAACTTGTGGCAAAATAGAAGCACAGTGGTTGTAAAAGCAATTTTAAAAACAAATAATTTTAAAAGCCATTCTTAAGTCGGTGACGTGTACGGATTTGACGTGCCGTTATGTTTTTCGCAATCGAGAGAGGTTGTGGATTTGAGAGGAATATGGCTTAAATCGCAAAATTGTTAATAAAACAATTTTAACTTAATATAAAACAATTTTAATAAATTATTTCTTGTAAATAATCTGTCTAAATGGCAGCAGCAGTATGTCAATTATCCTTTCATGTGCAATTTTTGAATTTACGGGTTCATCTGACTAATAGAAGGTGAAAATTGATCATCTGGTTTCATATCATTAACAATAATGGCATTTTATATGAAAAGAACGGGCCACCCGGCAACGCCGAATGACCCGCTGAATTTCAACTGATAGCACCGGCTATCCGCATTTTATTATTGTGCTGTACTACCCGTTTCGCAGCAAGACACCGGGCAGTCATCCGACGACGGGCAACAGGTTGTGTTTTCCGTTTCGCAGCAGGTACCGGAGCCGTTAGAAGATTGAGCGAAGCCAAAAGCGATAGCAGAAGCCAGGAGAGCGGCGGTAGTAAGCGCCAGAACTTTATTTTTCATGTTGTGGAAATTTTTAAAATGAATAGGAAATTGTCGTTTGGGAATTGTGTCGTTCAAACGACTGCTGTTGCAGGTGGATGCCAGATAGAAGGGTGAAAGGACTGCGGAAACAGATGCTGCAAACCGAATGGATTTTCCTTTGCTTCATCCGGAAAAGATCGAAGTTGAAAACCATGAACCGGCAGTAAATAATAGCACCCATTTCCTACACAAACACAACAGCAGGGCGAAGGTGTATCTTTACTTTCTCCGCAGCCGTTCTTTTGAGGTGAGGGTTTAGAGCATTCCTTTTTGAACGAACATTCCACGCGACTTTCTTCCCCGCAGCGTACCCCAACCCATTTCACAACCTGCCAGGAAGCCAGGCCGCAAAAAAGGAGAAACGCTATCAAAACCGGAATAAGGCGTAGCATATAGTTTAATATAATAGATTTTGACAGATTATTTCGCCACGCGCAATGCTTCTGCGTAGGCGTTCGGTAAAGGACTGTTTTCTACGGCAAGGGCTGCTTTTTCTACATCGTATTCAAACCGTACAAACTCGACCCGGATACTTTCGGCACGTTCCCGGCTGCTGTTTTCATCGAAGTGCAACAGCACATACCCACCACGCGGATCTCCGTCTTTCGGTTTGCCAACGGAGCCGATGTTGATAGCGTGCCGGAAATGAATGTTGCCCTGATCGTTGCCGGGCAATACCCGATGGTAAGGTTTGTGCGTGTGTCCGAAACAAAGTATATCTGCGTTTGCACCTTCCAGAATACGCAGAAGGCTTTTTTCTTCCCGATCTTCAAACAGGTATTCGTTGATTTTTCGAGGGCTTCCGTGTACCATCAACAGTTGCAACGGGTCACCATCATTCATTTCAAATTCGACCCGGATATGACGCGGTAATCCGCGCAAATAGTGTCGTTCACCTTCCCGCACGTTCTGGTTGGTAAAACTGATACTTACCGCACCATTCGCTTTTTCATCTTCTGTTTTATAAGCACATCCGCAGTCGTCACTACTTCTGCCGATGCCGTAGTCATAGTTTCCGGCAATCGTGGGAATACCCCGACGACGGATTTCCTGCACTACTTCATTCGGCCAAATATTGTAGCCAACCAAGTCGCCCAGGCAAAAAATAGCATCCGGTTTTCGTTGCTCCACATCTGCAAAAAAGGCTTCGAGCGCTGGCATGTTTGCGTGAATATCAGAGAAAAGGGCAATCGTCATTTTTGAAAAGGTTTGTGTTTGAAATTGAGCGTTAGGTTAAGCAGGCTTTTGTAAAATGCGGTTACAGGGTACAGCCAGGAATGCCCCTAAAACCGGAGCTATCAAATAAATACAAATGTTTTCCAGATGTCCAGAAACTACCGCCGGAGCCAGTGACCGCGCCGGGTTCATACTCGCACCACATATAGGCCCGGCAAACATGGCTTCCAGCAAAACCACGCCGCCAATGGCAAGTCCTGCAAACCAGCCCGTTTCTTTACTGCCATGCGATACTTGCAGAATAACCAGCATTAAGAAAAACGTCAACACGATTTCCAGGATAAAGGACTGCATTGCAGCACCGGCCGGAAGGGTTGCGCCCAACGTTTCACTGGCAGGAAACAGAAACCGTAATAGTCCGCTGGCAATTAGGGCACCGAAAATCTGACCGGTTAAAAAAGGAATAATTTGTTGTGCCGGGAATCTTCCCGCTATCCAAAAAGCCAGCGTAACCGCCGGGTTAAGGTGTGCGCCTGATACTTCGCCGAGTGCGTAAATCATCGCCATAACGATCAGTCCGAACGTAATAGCAATACCGACGTGCGTGATGACGCCGCCGCTTTCCTGATTGATTATGATAGCGCCTGTACCGCAAAAAACTAAAGCGAATGTTCCGAGGGCTTCGGAAAAATATTTATGCATGATGTAGCGGAATTTACGCAGTCGTTGAAACTAAAGTGTAATGCCTACTGCTTTCATCCAAACCGGTTTGATGCCTTACAGTAACTTTCGCATGACTACCGCACTGGAAGGACACAAACCCTTAAATTGTGGCGTGTCCGCAATTTCAGCAGGTACGCTTTCCCGGTTGATCCGCTCGAAGCCGTGCCGCTCGAAATAGCTGTCTGCCGTGTTGGTGATCAGCCAGATTTCACGGATGCCTTTTGTCCGGGCAGTGTCGATGGATGATTTAAACAGATGCCCGGCAAGACCTAAATTCCGATGGGATTCTGCCACTCCAACAGAGCGCAACAGACCCACCGTGCCGATAGGCTCGACACCGGCAGAACCTACCAATACGGAGCCGTCAAACGCCAAAGTGAAATTTGCCAGATCGGCAGGCAAATCTTCCACAGGAAGCGACAGAGATAGCAAATGGGATTCGAGCGCTGCCCGGTTTTCAGGAATTGCTTTGTGATATTTAATTTCCATGATGTGAGAATAAAGGGGCAGGTTGATCCATCGAACCCGCCTGCCCAAGTGCAACATTTAACAGCAAGTGCCCGGCGTACATCCGCAGGTTTCAGATAACACTGCCTGTTTTGCTTTCAGCCTGTTTTCGGTTTTGGCGGCATTATCGCCACCTTCTTTTTCAGCGTAAACCGTTACACTGAAAATGCCGGTACCGGTTTCCACAAAAGCCCGTATTTCCGCTTCGGAGAGATATTGCAGCAAAATTTCATCGGGTAACAGGATCGGCTTCTGTTTTTGCAGCGTTACGTTCTGGAAACCTGTTTCGTTGATGATTTGCAGGTATTCATCCAATTGAATAGCACCGGCAACGCATCCGGCATACAGTTCGGCGCTTTCCACTACTTTTTCAGGCAACGCGCCAACCAGTACCACATCGGAAATACTGAAATGGCCACCCGGTCGCAACGTGCGCAGGATTTCGGCAAAGACACGGCGTTTGTCAGGTACCAGATTTAGAACGCAGTTACTTACCACTACATCAACGCTGTTATCAGTTACCGGTAAATCTTCAATGTCGCCCTGCCGAAACTCGACGTTATGGAAACCAAGTTTTTCGGCATTTTTTCGGGCACGGTCTATCATGGTAGGTGTAAAGTCTACGCCGATCACTTTACCCGTTGCGCCGGTTTCCGCACGTGCTACGAAGCAATCATTGCCAGCGCCCGAACCCAGGTCGAGAACCACGTCACCCGTTTCAATCCGGGCAAATTCGGTCGGCAGGCCGCACCCCAAACCTAAATCGGCATCCGGGTTATATCCTTTCAAATGTGTGTAGGAATCCGCCATAATATCGCAGGTACCGGGCGCACCGACGCCACAACAGGAAGCGGCATTCGTGGCTTTATCCTGTAAAGCAATTTTCGAGTATTGTTCGCGGACGGAAGATTTAATGTTCTCAGCAGTATTCATATTCTTAATTTTTTAGTGATCAACAGCACGTGATTTGGTTTCTTTTGGTCTGCCACCATACACGGCCACCTGGCAGACTGACCCAAATATGCAGGATTGCCATAAGTACCGCACCTGGTAGGATATTGACTCCCAACCAGTGTACCAATTGCCCTGCCGGAGTGCTAAAATCAATTTCCCTTGCAATCAAACCGGACGGCTCGACACTGAATTTTAAGCCGATAAAAAGCAGTATGGAGCCAAAATGAAACCCATTGACAAAAAGGTGCAGGATGTATTCCCAACGTGGTAAACCACCCATAAAGGCCCGGCTGTCTTTTTCCGAATAGGCATCTATGGCCAGTACACCGATGTCGGCCAGAACTAAGAATAGCCCTATCTGATACATACCAGGCTCATTCGGAAATAAGAACAGGCAGCATACAATTCCGGGAAATAATACGGTTCTGGCAGTATGTGTCAGATGTTCAAACCGGCTTTCGGCGTGTTCGTAAAGACGGTACCGCCATATATGCAGGTAAAACCCGTCAATAATGCCTAATACGGCGAAAATAGAAAGGCAGGCTGCAAGCAGGTAGAGCAAAATGTCCATTTCAGAAGGTAGTTATAGCGGATTTAACAGCAGGATTTTTCCGATTGGTCGGATTTTACAGGTTCGCAGCACGGTAGGAATGAAGTGATTAGATCCTGTAAAGACCTCATAGTGTTCCAGTCGATACAATAGCAGGATTTCGCACCTTCCAGCGTTCCCTGAATCAGCCCTACTTCTTTCAGTTCTTTCAGGTGCTGTGAAACGGTGCTTTGTGCCAGCGGCAACACTTCGACGATCTCACCACACACGCAGGAATTGCGGCGGGCAAGTTCTTTCAGTATGGCGATACGGGCGGGATGCCCCAAAGCCTTTGCCAGTTCGGCGAGTTTGTTTTCTTCGACGCTGAAAGCAGCAAGTTTAGGAGAAGCCATAGCAAGCAGTTGAAATTTTCATCGCAAAAATACGATGGATCTTTTGACACTTGCAATTGGTAGAAGAAAATTTATCGTAAAAAAACGATAATCTTTGAAAAAGGCTGGAGTATTGAAATAATTTTGCATCTGCGACATGGTAATTTTTATAATATTATCACGTCGAAGATTAACACCGAATTAGATCTACATTCCCTAAAATTTAAACTTATTTGTGGCATCCGTGTTGGTGCCTGTTAATACAAGTCAGTATCTTTCATGCGCAATGGGCTTTTAAATGGGTTTTGCTATATCATGTCCCTTTACCTTCTGGTATTGGCGGCATCGCCCTGCTGCCTCAACGACGGAGAATTTGCATATTTACAGGCCCGGCCAGATGTACCGACGCAAATTACTTCCCTGTCTCCTAACAGTAATGATTGTACTTCCCGTCATTCAGAACATACCCCATGTTCCCCTGTTTCGCCGTGTCATTGTTGCGTAGGCTTTGAAGTAATAGCGTTTCAAATGCCAATGATTTTGCTACCAGTCACGCAACTATCAGCGGCTTTCGCCCCGGTAGAGTCTATTTTTTCTCTCGCCGGTTCAGATGTTTGGCAGCCCCCCCGGTTTTAAGGAATAAGTTGGAAACATTTCGATTGCCTGACCACCCGTACCGTGGTACAGGTACAATTCTGTCTTATACTTAAAACTTGGAAAATGAATATAAAATCTATTGTGTTGCCTATCCTGGCAGCACTTTTCCCACTATTTGCCTGGTCGCAAACTACTTTATGGATTGTAGTGCAAGATGCGGAAACGACCGATCCGTTGGTAGGCGCTACCGTGGCTATCCCATCGCTGAACATCGGAGGCACGACCAATACCGCCGGGTTGGTGCAACTTAATTCCGTTACGGTTGGAACCTATGATTTATCGGTTTCTTATCTTGGTTATGAAGCCTGGAAAAAGCCAATCACTGTTTCAGAAACCACTGACACGATCCGGGTTGAACTTCAATCAGGCGAAGAAGATTTGAAAGAAGTCATTGTTTCCACGACCCGAAGCAGCCGCACGATTAGTGACCTGCCGACCCGGATTGAAACCATTGCTGGGGAAGAACTCGACGAAAAATCAAATATGAATTCAGGCAGCGTATCCATGTTGCTACGGGAAAGCACAGGTATTCAAACACAACAAACTTCCGCCGTCAGCGGTAATATGAATATCCGGATTCAGGGTTTGGACGGCCGCTATACGCAACTGTTACAAAATGGGTTTCCGATTTATTCCGGCTTTTCGAGTGGGCTTAGTATCATGCAAATTCCCCCACTCGATTTAAAGCAGGTTGAAATTGTAAAAGGCAGTAGTTCAACTTTATATGGAGGTGGTGCAATTGCCGGTCTTATCAACTTCATTCAGAAAGACCCGCAAAAAGAGCGCGAATTACTGTTTATGGCCAATCTCACTTCGGCTGCCGGAATTGATCTGAACGGGTACTATGGCAAGCGTAACGACCGGGTAGGCTTTACACTGTTTGCTTCCGGACACAGGCAGCGTCCGTATGATCCGAACGACGATCAATTTACCGACATTCCAAAATATCAACGGCTCAACCTCAACCCCCGTGTATTCTTTTACTTGCCTGGCAGTAGCCGTATAACCTTCGGCGTTAATACCACCTTTGAAGATCGTGAAGGCGGGTTTATTCCACGTATAAAGGAAGAAGCCAATCCGGAAAGTTCATATTTGGAGCGCAACAGCACGACCCGGATCTCAACCCAGTTACAGGTAGATAAACCTTTACGGGAAGGGCAACGGTTGTACCTGAAAAACAGTATCAGCGCTTTCGACCGTACAATTGATTTGCCTGGCCACCGCTTCGCCGGTACGCAATGGAGTAGTTTTTCCGAACTTGGTTATGTGCAGGAAAGTGAAAAAACAGACTGGATTTTTGGCCTCAATACTTGGACAGACCGCTTTAATGAGCGGGCGCAACCAGGACAACGAACAGTACGCGATTACGATTTGCCGGTATTCGGTGCATTCATTCAGAACACGTGGACAATGGGGGAACACTGGTCATTGGAAAGTGGTTTGCGTGGCGACTATCAGCCGGATTATGGAGCATTTGCCTTGCCGCGCCTGGCCTTACTTTGGAAAATCAGCCCATCCACAACAAGCCGGATCAGTGGCGGATTAGGGTATAAACTTCCTACTATTTTTCTTCAGGAAAGTGAAGAAGTTGCCTTCAGGAATGTATTGCCGATCAATACAGAAAACACCAAAGCAGAACGTTCTGCTGGCCTGAATTGGGATATTAATTATCGCGGTCATTTGGGTGAGGAAGTAACGTTTTCGATTAACCACATGTTTTTTTACACCCGCCTGAATAGTGCGTTGATACTTAATACCGATAGTCTTTCAAGGGGTGTTCTATCCTATGAAAACGCAGCCGGGCACGTTGATAGCAAAGGATTTGAAACCAACCTGAAATTTGGCCTGGAGCCGTTCAAACTGTTTTTGATGTACTCCTACATTGATGCACAACGGCATTCCAACGATCTGTCAACCGAATTACCGCTAACGGCCCGGCATCGCTTCGGGGCAGTCGTTATGTATGAAGTGGAGGACAAATGGCGGGTAGGGTTGGAAGGGTATTATACGGGCCACCAAAGGCTTTCAACCGGTGAAAAAACCCGCGATTACTGGATTACAGGTTTCATGGTTGAGCGCATTTGGGAGCGGTTTAATCTGTTCCTGAACTTTGAAAATTTCCTCGATACACGTATTACCCGTTGGCAGCCGATCTATACCGGATCAATTCAGCAACCCGAATTTTCGCGCGAATTATACGCGCCGACCGAAGGGCGAATTATCAATGGCGGTTTCAAAATCAAATTTTAAACTACTGAATCCACTAATATGAATATGCAGAGCAGTCACATAGAACCGGATAACCCGGTTCCGCGTCAATTGCCGGAATGGCTGGAAACCTATGGAACGGCTATCATTAGTGCGGTCTTACTGGCAATTGGTCTTTGGTTTGATTACAGTTTGAAGCCGGTATTTTTTCAGGGAATTATACGATTAGTATGGTATGCGGTTGCTTACCTGCCGGTGGCCTGGCCAGTGCTGAATTTGGCGGTACGCAGGTTGAGCCGCAAAGATGCTTTCAACGAATTTTTCCTGATGACACTGGCCACGTTAGGTGCATTTGCAATTGGTGAGTATCCGGAAGCAGTAGGGGTTATGTTGTTTTATCGGGTAGGCGAATTGTTTCAGGACGCTGCAATTGATCGTGCCAAAGGTTCTATAAAGGCGCTTCTATCTATTCAAAGTGATAGTGTTACCGTGGTCGACGTAGAAGGTAAAGAGACTGTGAAGCATCCTCGTGAAGTAGAACCCGGCCAGATAATTCGGGTAAAGCCCGGCGAAAAAGTAGCGCTCGACGGCGAATTACTTTCCGAACGAATCAGTTTGAACACGGCCGCTTTAACCGGCGAATCTGTACCCGACACACGCCGACGTGGCGAAACGGTATTGGCGGGTATGGTTAATCTCGAATCCGTAGCAGATGTAAAGGTTACTTCCGCTTTTGCCGATACCAAGTTGGCCAAAATTCTCGATCTGGTAGAACATGCGGCGGCGCGTAAGGCTCCGACACAATTATTTATGAGCCGGTTTGCTAAAATTTATACGCCCGTAGTAGTTTTTCTGGCTTTGGGCATAGTGCTATTGCCGTTCTTTTTTGTCCACGATTATGTTTTCAGAGAATGGCTTTACCGGGCTTTGGTATTCCTGGTTGTTTCCTGTCCGTGTGGTCTGATTGTGTCAATACCACTTGGTTACTTTGGTGGAATAGGTGCGGCATCGCGTCACGGTATTTTGGTAAAAGGTGCAAACTACCTCGACCTGTTAACGCAGATTGATACCGCCGTTTTCGACAAAACCGGTACACTAACGGAAGGTGTTTTTGAAGTGAGCGAAGTAAAACCAACCGGCCAATTTTCGGAAAAAGACCTATTGACATTTGCGTTGGCACTGGAAAGCAATTCGACGCACCCGGTAGCAAAAGCAGTAGTACGCCATGCTCAAAACGCTGTATCTCTTTTATCTTCTGCACAGGTAGAAGAAATTCCGGGGCACGGTTTGCGGGGTGAGGTTGACGGTCGCACAGTAGCAGTGGGTAATACCAAATTGCTGAAACGATTAAATATAACCTATCCTTCCGACCTGGATAGTGAAGTAGCGACTTTGGTTGCCGTAGGGGTTGACGACCAATTTGCCGGGCACCTGACCGTTAGCGACCGGCCAAAACCCGACGCGGCTAATTTTGTGAAAGCGTTACACAAAGTAGGTATCCGGAAGGTAGTGGTGCTGTCAGGCGACAAACAACGGGTAGTTGATGCGCTGGCTGCCGGTCTTGGTATTGATGAAGCACGTGGTGACCTATTGCCAGAGGACAAAGTAAATGCGGTACAGACGTTGCAGGGAGAAGGGCATAAAGTTGCCTTTGTTGGGGATGGTATCAATGATGCACCAGTTATTACAGTAGCGGATGTAGGATTGGCAATGGGTGGGCTTGGTTCCGATGCCGCAATTGAAACAGCCGATATAGTTATTCAGACAGATCAACCTTCCCGGCTTGCTACGGCAATAAAGATTGCCCGCGTAACGAAGCGTACAGTCTGGCAAAACATCGGTTTTGCGTTCGTTGTGAAAGCAATTGTTTTGGTACTTGGTGCAGGTGGATTGGCGACGATGTGGGAAGCAGTTTTTGCAGATGTAGGAGTTGC
>JAEUUT010000299.1 GCA_016787415.1 Saprospiraceae bacterium
AATAGGAGCCTTTTTCACTTTGTTTACCTTGCTGGTAGGCATATCCTCCTTGTCGGAATGGCGGGCGTTTTATGTATTTCTTGCATTCCTGGAAAGTGGCGTTACAGCGGTGATTGTGTGGCAGGCGTGGAACTGGAAACGCGTGTAGATGCCCTTTTCTTTACACCGGCTTTTCATACGTCACATTCACCAACCCGGTGTTAAATGCCTGTATACCAACAAGTTTCCACTCCGTTTGCAAAGTATTTTTCGGAAACAACGGGATGCCATCTCCAATGATTTTGGGTACGATGGAAATAATCATCTGATCCAGCAGCCCGTGTTGAATAAACACGTTGATGAGCTGCCCCCCGCCTACCAGCCAGATGTCTTTCGGTGATTGTTTTTTTAGCGCCGTTACCACCTCTGTCAGGTTATCCGTCAGCACACGTGTGTCGGGGCTTTTGATCGCCAGGGATTTATCTGTGCTGACAATGATCGTGTCGAACCCTTCGTATGGCCATTCAATTCCAAATCCCAGCAACTCGTCGTACGTTTTTCTGCCCATAATGATGGCACCAATGCGTTCCAGCAAGGCTGCATATCCGTAATCTCCGGTTTCGGGGTTGGGTACGGACGTAAGCCAATCGAGGTTTCCATCGGGTCGGGCAATATAGCCGTCGAGACTGGTAGCGATGTAGAGTATTACTTTGCTCATCTTTCTAATATCATAACAAGACTACTTAATCCCCGTTTTTACCCCTGAATTCAAAAATACCGTCCTGTTTTTGGTCAATTCATTGGATAAAAGCGCCGATTTCAACACGCTTTCTGTTTCCTTGAAATGCGTCCAGCCTTTGAAATGAATGGGTACGACAGTACGCGGATTGAGCACTTCCACGGCTTTCAGCAGGTCTTTGCTATCCATGGTGTATTGCCCGAAGCCGCTCAGGTAGCGGAACTGGGCCGACCCGACGTGAAAAATACCGGTATCGACCCGGTAGCGCCGGGCGATTTCCCGAATGCCCGGAAAGAACACCGTGTCGCCTGAAATGTACAGAACGCCCTTGTCCTGGCCATCAAATTCAATCACAAAACCGATGACTTTTCCCGCAAAAAATTCGGGCAGCCACCAGGGGTGGTGCATGGCGGGCACGGCAGTTATTTTCAGGTTGGGCACTTTCGGCGTGTTGATAGAGCAGGTTTCCCAGTCGTCGAGCCCGGTAATGCCGGGAATGGCCCGGGCAGCCGGCTTGGTGGAAATGATCAGGGGCACCGTCTGGCTGAAAGCCTTGCCCTGGTGGTCGAAATTATCCTTGTGCTGGTGGTGGCTTAGCAGAATGAGGTCGATACCTTCCAGCGAGGTGTTTTGCAAAGCCGGGTTATCCGTTTTGCGGGAAACAGCGCCAAATCCGTGGTGATACAGGTGGCCCGCCTGATCCAGGGTCGGATCGGTCAGAATGCGGTATCCGTTGATTTCCAGGAGGATACAGGCAGTATCGATGTGGGTGATACAAGTCATTTTCAAGCCACTACGTATGCTCCGCCGACATCTGGCTGATCAACAAATTTTCCCCTTTTTCATAGATCACATTGGAGCGGCCGACTACCAGCGGATCAAGTCGCCCAATGCGTTTTACGTCTTTGTTTTCGTAAGGAACCTTGTGCAGCACGTAGCGCATGGCATTGAGGCGCGCGCGTTTTTTACAATTGGATTTCACCACAATCCACGGCGCATCGGAGGTGTCGGTAAAGAAAAACATATTTTCCTTCGCCGTTGTATAGTCGTCCCATTTATCCATCGATGCGCGGTCGATGGGTGATAATTTCCATTGTTTGAGCGGGTGCGTTTCGCGTTCCTTGAATCGGCGTTTTTGCTCTTCCCGGCTCACAGAGAACCAGAATTTGATCAGAATGATGCCGCTGCGCACCAGATTGCGTTCTATTTCAGGCACCTGCCGCATAAATTCGGTGTACTCTTCCTTGGAACAAAACCCCATCACACTTTCCACACCGGCGCGGTTGTACCAGGAGCGGTCGAACAGCACGATCTCGCCGGAGGAGGGCAGGTGGCGGATGTAGCGTTGAAAATACCACTGCCCGCGTTCTTCTTCAGTGGGTTTTTCGAGTGCCACTACCCTGGCGCCGCGCGGATTGAGGTGCTCCATCACCCGTTTGATGGTACCACCTTTGCCGGCAGCATCGCGGCCTTCAAACAGAATCATCACCCGGTTTCCAGTTTTTTTGGTCCATGCCTGGAGTTTCAGGAGTTCTACCTGCAAGTCGTATTTCTGGGCCTCATAGTTTTTGCGCGACATGAGGTTTTTGTACGGGTACTCGCCTTCGCGCCAGTCTGGGGCCAGTTCTTCGTCCGGATTGCCTCTTGCATTTCTAAGGGCCTTTCTTTCTTCCAACAGGACTTTCAGGAGCAGTTTACGCTCTTCATTCGGAAAATTTTGGAGGTATGCCTCGGCTACCTTGCGCCGGTCTTCTTTGGATGCACTGGCAAGGTCGTTGGCCAGCACAGTGGCTTCGTGGTTTATTTTTTTTCGGATGCGCTTGTTTACCGTAAGTACGCGCGCTTCTTCTACCGATTCGCCCCCAGTCAGGTCGCCCGCCGCCACTTTGCGGACAGGGTCTTTCAACGCAGTTGTTTCGTTTATAGGATTGGGTGTTCTTTTCATGCCATATCTTGAGTTTACATCCATTTTAAAATGCAAAAAATGGCTTTTTTTTAGTCCAATATCCTGATATGAATCAGTCGGCAGGCTAATTTTCGACAGCCGTGCTATATATGTGCAACACGTCCCCGCCCACTTCCATTGTTCGTTCAAAACGCAACCCCAGTCGTTCTAACACTTTAATGGAATGCGCGTTATCCGGCAGGAGCGTCGCCAGCACGAGCTGGTATTCCGGCAGCCCGCTCGCTATGTCCAGCACCGCCCGGGCGCCTTCTGTGGCGTAACCCTGCCCCTGGTGTTCGGGCAAAAACGCAAATCCTATATCGAAATGTG
>JAEUUT010000038.1 GCA_016787415.1 Saprospiraceae bacterium
CATCCCGGTGGCGCACTGGCGCTACGAACACGACACCCTGCTGCCCCAGCAGGTGTACTTCACCGACCTGTCGTACCTGGAACCCGCGCAGTGGAACTGGGATTTCGGCGATGGCAGCGCCATGAGCCAGGACACCAGCCCCGTGCATACCCTTCCCGGCCCCGGGGTGTACGAAGTGTGCCTTACTGTGAGTAATGTAAACGGCAGCAGTACGCAGTGTCGGCAGGTATCTCTGACCGTCGGCGCGCAGGAAGCCGCCGCAGCCGAAGCCATCCAGGTCGCCATATCGCCCAGCCCCTTCCGCCACCGCCTCGAAGTGGCCTTAGGCGCCGACCTGCGTCGGCCGCTGTTCCGCTTGTATGACTACACAGGCCGACTGCTGCGCAGCGCGGCGCTGCGGCAGGGCGTCACGTCGGTAGATACCGCCAACCTGCCGGCAGGCGTGTATTTCTGGGAAGTGCTGGAAGGAGAAGCGCGGGTGAGGGCAGGACGGGTGGTGAAGGTGGAGTGAGTGGTAAGAGAGTGAGAAAGTGAGAGTCCGTAGCGTACACCGCTTCGCTCAAGTATCTTATACAGACCTGGAGCGAAGCGGTGTACGCTACGGACTCTCACTTCTCACCTCTCACCTCTCACCTCTCACTTCTCTCACCCTCTCACTTCTCTTAAAACGCCCATCCGTTCGCTTTCAGCAGCGCTTCCGCCACCAGCCTGCGTTTTACTTTCACATTCACGGCTGGGTATTTGGTAAAACGTTTCAGTCCCATCAGGAACGTTTTCAGCAGGTCGCCATCGGCGAAGGAAGCCAGGGCGTCGGTCGCATTTTTGGTCATGCGGGCCGTAGCATCGTGGAAAAACACCTGCAGCATGGCGTCGTACACTTCCTGCGCCTGTTCTTTTTGCATGCCATTGAGTTTCTGCACACGCAGCAGCATCGATTCGGCGGCATACAGGTCGATGAGCATATCGGCACAGTTCATCAGCACTTCCTGCTCGTCTTTAAGGTTCAGTTTGCCATCCATCTGCATTTTGGCAGCGCCACCAGCTACCATCAGGATGATTTTTTTGAAGTCGGCAAGCGCTTTGGTTTCTTCGGCGTAGGCGCCTTCGAGTTTTTCCATGGAAGGCATCGATGAGAGTTCTTTTTGAACTGCCCAGGCTGGGCCCACGATGTCGAGTTTGCCTTTCAGGGCGCGTTTAAACAACTGATCGACCATCAGCATGCGGTTAATCTCGTTGGTACCTTCGTAGATGCGGTTGATACGGCTGTCGCGGTAGGCGCGGGCAGCGGAAAATTCTTCGCTGAAGCCGACGCCTCCGTGGATTTGCACGTTTTCATCAACGCAGTAATCCGTGATTTCCGAGCCGAATACTTTCAGGATCGAGCATTCGATCGCGTATTCTTCGGCGGCTTCAAGCATCGCCTGGCCATAGGATTGACCGGCGGCTTCCTCGGCTGCTTTTTTGTCGGACATGTGCTGGGAAATGCGGTAGGCTACACTTTCGCCGGCAAAGTTGCGGATCGCCATTTCAGCAATTTTATGCTGAATCGCGCCGAAATTACCAATAGACTGACCGAACTGCTGGCGTTCGTTGGCATAGCGCACGGCCATATTGATTACCTCTTTGTTGCCACCGATGCACATAATACCGAGTTTGAAACGGCCGATATTGAGCGCATTAAACGCAATGAGGTGGCCTTTGCCGATTTCGCCCAGCACGTTGGAAGCAGGAACCTGCACATTTTCAAAAAACACCTGGCGGGTAGAAGAGCCTTTGATACCTAATTTGTCTTCCTCAGCGCCCAGGGTAATGCCTGGAGAGTTGGACTCTACAATAAAGCCTGTGAATTTTTCGCCCCCTATTTTGGCGAATACGATAAACACATCGGCAAAACCGGCATTGGAAATCCACATTTTCTGGCCGTTCAGCACATAATGCGAGCCATCGGCGCTCAGGTCGGCGCGGGTTTTGGCAGCCAGCGCGTCGGAGCCCGAGCCCGGCTCGGTGAGGCAGTACGCCGCTTTCTGATCGCCAGAAATCAGGCCCGGCAGGTATTTCTGCTTTTGTTCTTCCGTACCGAAATACAGAATCGGCAGCATGCCAATACCTGTATGTGCTGCAAACGACACGATGAATGAACCGGCAGGGCCGAACGCCTCAGCAATCACCGTATTGGTATTCGTATCCATTTCCGTACCGCCATACACAGCAGGCATATGAGCGCCAAGCAAACCCAGATCGCCCATTTTTTTCAGCAGTCCGGGCGCCAGGCCAGGCTCCTGCTTTTCAATGCGGGCACGCACAGGATCGATCTCGTTTTTGATAAAATCGATCGACATCTGTTTGACCATCAACTGTTCTTCGTTGAGTTCTTCGGGGATAAATACGTCTTCCGGACGGCTGTCGCGGATCAGGAATTCGCCCCCATTGAGGACGTCGGTTGCTTCAAGTGTAGATGCCATGGTATGCAGGAATGATTTGTATCAGAAATTTAGATTCAGCGAATTTTCGCTACAAAGGTAAACGGTGATGGGGAAAGTGTCAAGATGTGGGAGAAAAAATTTATGCTTTTGATGGCGGATGGGATGTATCATTCGGCTTCGCCTCACGACATGGGCATCCTGGATTAAGCGGATCAAGCGGATTTAAGGGATTTTTATGGCCTGTCGGCCATTTATATTTGATTTATTGACTATCCTCATATTGCTCCCCGATGTTAATTTATGAAAAAACTGGTGTACTCTACGCGTTGTGTCCTTAGTGAAACCTTGGTGTGCTTCGTGTTTAAATTTTTTAACACCAAGGTTTCACTAAGGACACAACGCGTAGAACATAAAAATTACACAGATCGAGTGTCAGGGTGCAATAAGCGGATAGTTATTTTTGATTATACTGGAGAATTATTAATATCAAAATGGCCGACAGGCCATAAAAATCCCTTAAATCCGCTTGATCCGCTTAATCCAGCACCCCCATGTCGTGAGGCGAAGCCGAACGGCCTTCTCTAAATGATCACAACCCGAATCAAAGCAAATCCCCTCCGAATTTTATTTCGTTTTCCCGCTCTCCTCACCACCCAATCCGAATGTTTATCAAAAATTGATATTCCATTAACAAAATAGCCTTGGGTACTTGCTTCTTTTCCTTTAGATAAAACCTTACCTTTGCGGCTCGTTTGCAGGGAGGTAATACCAAGTATGCAGGCGGGTTTTTCAAGCGTTTTTTGCAAAAAACAATTTGATCAGGCCCGTTTTCCCTCTTGCCAAATATTATTTTAAAACATTCGCAATAGCACCCCGCCCGTTTCGGGCTTATTTTTGATGAAAGACATTCGCAACATCGCCATTATTGCCCACGTCGACCACGGCAAGACGACCCTCGTTGACAAGATGATTCACGCAGCCAAGGTGTTCAAAGACCACGAACTGACCGGCGAACTGATCATGGACAACAACGACCTCGAGCGCGAGCGGGGTATCACCATTCTCGCCAAAAACGTGGCCATCAACTATAAAGGTGTCAAGATCAATATCATCGACACCCCGGGCCACGCCGACTTCGGTGGAGAGGTAGAACGTGTACTTAACATGGCCGACGGTGTATTGCTGCTCGTCGACGCCTTCGAAGGCCCCATGCCCCAAACCCGCTTCGTGCTTCAGAAAGCACTCGAAATGGGTAAAAAACCGATCGTTGTCATCAACAAGGTAGACAAACCAAACTGTAACCCCGACCTGGCGCACGAACACGTGTTCGACCTCATGTTTGCCCTCGATGCTACGGAGGAACAACTCGACTTCCCGGTGGTATTCGGTTCAGCCAAACAGGGCTGGATGGGCCACGACTGGAAGAACCCAACGGAAGACATCACTACCCTGCTCGACGATATCGTAAAATATATTCCAGCGCCGAAAGTATCTGACGGTACGCCGCAATTGCTGGTCACTTCGCTCGACTATTCCAACTTTATTGGTCGTATCGCGATTGGTCGTCTCACCCGTGGCAAGTTGACCTCGAACCAACCTGTCTCGCTCGTAAAAAAAGACGGCGCTGTGCAAAAACACCGCATTAAAGCGCTGTATGTATTCGACGGTCTGGCCAAAAAAGAAGTAACTGAAGTGGAAGCCGGCGACATTTGCGCCGTTGTTGGTGTGGAAGGTTTTGAAATTGGCGACACCATTGCCGATTACGAAAACCCGGAAGCACTCGAAACGATCTCCATCGACGAGCCAACGATGGGTATGCTTTTCACCATCAACGATTCGCCGTTTTTCGGTCAGGAAGGCAAATTCGTCACCAGCCGCCACGTGCGGGAACGCCTGGAGCGCGAACTGGAGAAAAACCTGGCCATGCGCCTCGAAGAAACCGACTCTGCCGATTCCTTTATGGTGTTCGGCCGCGGTGTACTCCACCTGTCGGTACTGATCGAAACCATGCGCCGTGAAGGGTATGAGGTACAGATCGGTCAGCCGCGCGTAATCATCAAAAATGTGGACGGCCAGAAGCAGGAGCCTGTGGAAGAACTCACCATCGACGTACCGGAAGTATCGAGTGGTAAGTGTATCGAACTCGTTACACGCCGCAAAGGTGTGATGAAAAGCATGGAACCAAAAGGCGACCGCTTTATTCTGCGCTTTGAAATCCCGTCGCGCGGTATCATTGGCCTGCGCTCCAACGTACTCACAGCCACGCAGGGCGAAGCCATCATGACCCACCGTTTTACCGGCTACGAAGCCTGGAAAGGGGAAATTGCAGGCCGCCAGAATGGTTCGCTGATCGTCATGGAAACTGGAACGGCTATCGCCTATTCGCTCGACAACCTGCAGGATCGTGGTACATTCTTCGTCGATCCGGGTGAAGAAGTGTATGAAGGTCAGGTCATCGGCGAAAACAGCCGCCCCGGCGACCTCGTAGTCAATGTGACCAAAACGAAAAAACTGACCAATATGCGCGCCTCCGGCTCCGACGACAAAGCGTCGCTGCCGCCGCCACGTCGTTTCTCGCTGGAAGAAGCGCTGGAATATATCCAGGACGACGAATATGTAGAGGTAACGCCCCGCAACATCCGCCTGCGTAAAGTCTACCTGAAAGATTTCGAACGCAAGAAAGCGCAGAAAGAAGTAGTGGTGGCGTGATCGGGTTTAGTGTTTTTGGTGTTTTTGTGTTTTTGTGTTTTTGTGTTTTGGAGGCTTCGGGCTTGGTATTTGCGGATATAGGTGCTAAAATCCATTCATATCCGCAAATACCAAGCCCGAAGCCTCCAAAACACAAAAACACAAAAACACCAAAACACCTAAAACACTTTTCCCCCTCAACTTTTTTTTCCATTTTTCGTTTGCCGAATAATTCTATTTTTGCAGCCATTTTTGCGGGCATTTCCGCAGAGATGGCTTTAAACACGATAAACAGACAGGTTTCAGAACCAGCCAAAAATCAAAAAGAACGGGGTTGTTAATGTCGGTACAACAAAAATTACCAACCTCCGTTGTTCACCAGACCGAAATATGCGCACGAAACTTTCTCAATTCAACTTTAACCTGCCAAAAGAACTCGTTGCACAGTACCCCAGCGACGAACGCGACGAGAGTCGCCTGATGGTAGTGCATCGCCAAACCGGCAAAATCGAGCACAAGGTTTTTAAAGACCTGCTCGGCTATTTCAACGACGGCGATGTGATGATTTTTAACAATACAAAGGTTTTTCCTGCTCGCCTTTTCGGTCAAAAAGAAAAAACCGGCGCAAAAATCGAAGTATTTCTGCTCCGCGAACTCAACCACGACGCCCGTCTGTGGGACGTACTGGTAGATCCTGCCCGCAAAATACGGGTCGGTAACAAACTCTATTTTGAAGATGAACACGGCAACGATGCCCTCGTAGCCGAGGTAGTGGACAATACCACTTCCCGTGGCCGTACCATCCGTTTCCTGTTTGATGGCACCGAAGACGATTTCCAGAACGAACTCATTAAACTCGGTAACACGCCCCTTCCAAAGTACATTGAGCGGGAGCCAGAAGCCATCGACCGCGAACGGTACCAAACCATCTACGCCAAGGAAATCGGTGCAGTAGCCGCTCCGACAGCCGGCCTGCACTTCAGCCGCGAATTGATGAAACGCCTTGAACTGAAAGGCGTCAACTTTGCCGAACTGACACTGCACATCGGCCTGGGCACCTTCCGCACCATTGATGTCGAAGACCTCTCCAAACATAAAATGGAGGCAGAATACTTCAGAATTTCTCCTACTGCCGCAGAAACGGTCAACAAAGGCCTGACAGACCATAAAAAAGTGTGTGCTGTTGGTACCACCGTTATGCGCTCGATCGAAACCGCTGTGTCGGCCGACCACCAGTTGAAACCCGTAGAAGGCTGGACCAACAAGTTTATCTACCCGCCTTACGATTTCAGTATCGCCAACTCGATGATTACCAACTTCCACCTGCCGAAATCCAGTCTGTTGATTCTGGTATCCGCTTTCGGCGGCCTGGATCTTGTCATGGAAGCATACAATGAAGCGGTAAAGGAAAAATACCGTTTTTACAGTTATGGCGATGCCATGCTGATTCTATAAAAAACCTGAACCTTTCAAACGAACGGCAACCTATGTACTGGACACTTGAATTAGCCTCCCACCTGGAAGAAGCCCCCTGGCCGGCATCGAAAGATGAACTGATCGACTATGCGATCCGTTCCGGTTCGCCTGCCGAGGTAATCGACAACCTGGAAGAATTGGAAGACGACGGCGAGTTATATGAAGGCATTGAAGATATTTGGCCCGACTACCCCCGCCACGACGACTTCTTCTTCAACGAAGACGAATACTGACCCGTTCTGTGCCCGTTTCTGGCACTGTAACATACTGTTTTAAAAAAAAGCCGTCCGGAAAATAACCGGGGGGCTTTTTTGGTGTTGATGGGGAGGCTGAATCAGGATTTAGGGGATTTTTAAGGGATTTGAAGGATTCCCTAAATCCTGATTCAAACCACTCATCAACGCTCATCAACTCACCCATGCACTTATCTCTCGGTTTTTCCCCCTGCCCCAACGATACATTTATTTTCGATGCTATGCTATATGGCAGAATTGACACCGAAGGCCTTGATTTTGAGGTATTTATGGAAGATGTGGAAGCACTCAACCGAAGGGCTTTCGCGGGCGACATTGCCATCACCAAACTCAGTTACCACGCTTTCGCACACCTGACGCATCAATATGCCCTCTTGCATGCCGGCAGCGCGTTGGGCAACAACTGCGGCCCGCTGCTCGTAGCCCGATCTCCGTTGAATGAAGCACAAGTAAACGCTGCGCGAATTGCCATTCCTGGAAAAATGACCACCGCCAACCTGTTGTTCGGCCTCGCTTACCCCGAAGCACGTGACAAGCAGGAAATGCTCTTTTGCGATATCGAAGACGCTGTGCTCGACGGGCGCTTCGACGCAGGGCTTATTATTCATGAAAACAGGTTCACTTACGAACAAAAAGGGCTGGTCAAAATTGTCGACCTGGGCGAATACTGGGAGTCAACCACAGGTCTGCCCATTCCGCTGGGCGGCATCGTCGTACACCGCAGCCTGCCGATAGATGTACAACAGAAAATCAACCGTGTTATGCGCCGAAGTGTGGAATATGCTTTTGCGCACACAGATGAAGTCATGCCATTCGTACGCGCCCACGCACAGGCAATGGAAGATGCGGTCATGCAGGCGCATATCCACCTGTATGTAACCAACTATACCATCGATCTGGGAGAAAAAGGGCGCCATGCCGTGCAACACATGTTTCGGATAGCGAAGGAAAAAGGTGTTATTTCACAAATCGAAAAAAATATTTTTGTTGAGGCCGAATAAAAATCATTTTTGGCACGGTATTGGAAATATCTATTATCGTGTGTAAGTATTGTTTTTAGAATTGAAGAAATTCTGGAGCGCGGGTAAAGACTCGCGCTTTTTTTATGCCCCTACCTCAACTTTATTGAGGCTCTTACACTCTTTTCCTACCTTTGCGTGCTTTTTGGGCCAATGCACATCTTTAACCAAACTAAAATCAAACCGACATGATTATCGGCGTACCAAAAGAAATTAAAAGCAATGAAAACAGGGTGGCACTCACCCCTGCCGGAGCGCTGGAATTGACCAAACGAGGGCACTCCGTTTTTGTACAAAGCACTGCTGGCGAAGGCAGTGGATTTGAAGACGACGATTATGTAGAAGCAGGAGCCAAGGTTTTGCAAACGGCTGAAGAAATCTGGGCAAAGGCCGAAATGATTATGAAAGTAAAAGAGCCCATTGCAGAAGAGTACGCCAGATGCCGCGCCAATCAATTGATTTTCACCTATTTCCACTTCGCTTCCAGCGAGGAACTGACACATGCCATGATCAAAAGCGGCGCTATCTGTCTGGCTTATGAAACGGTGGAAACCAAAGACCGCCAGTTGCCGCTGCTCATTCCTATGTCGGAAGTAGCCGGCCGTATGGCTATCCAGGAAGGCGCCAAATTTCTCGAAAAACCGGTAAAAGGCCGTGGCGTATTGCTCGGCGGCGTTCCCGGCGTCGAGCCGGGCAAGGTGCTTGTCATCGGCGGCGGTATCGTAGGTACCCAGGCCGCTAAAATGGCTGCCGGTCTTGGCGCGCAAGTTACGCTGCTTGACGTCAGCCTGCCTCGCTTGCGCTATCTCAGCGATATTATGCCCGCCAATGTGACAACGATGTACTCCAATGAGTACAATATTCGTCGACTCATTCAAACACACGACCTGATCATCGGCGCCGTACTGATTCCTGGCGCCAAAGCGCCCAGCCTGATCACGCGCGACATGCTGAAACTCATGCGCAAGGGCACCGTGATCGTCGACGTAGCCGTAGACCAGGGTGGTTGCATCGAAACAACCCATCCAACTACACACGCCGACCCAACTTATATCATCGACGACGTGGTACACTACTGCGTAGCCAACATGCCGGGCGCCGTGCCGTTTACATCCACCGTAGCGCTTACCAATGCCACCCTGCCCTACGCCTTGCAACTGGCCCAGAAAGGCTGGCAACAGGCCTGTAAAGATAACCTGGAACTCCGCCTGGGCCTGAATGTCGTTCGTGGGAAAGTAGTGTACAAAGGCGTAGCAGATGCTTTCGGCCTGAAACTGGAAGATGTCGAAAAGGTGCTTGATAAATAACACCATCCGGAAATAAAATCCAAGTTAACATGTGTATCGCCTGAACTTCTCATGTAGTTCAGGCGTTCACATTGTTTCTTTTACAAAATGTACCGTACCGAAAAGCCGATTATCCATGAAATATGTCATCCTGCTCTTAAAGATGCTGATCTTTGGGTCGCTGGTAGCCATCCGGCTCGGCGAATGGGATGTTTCATACCTGTACGCTGGACTGAAATACAGCAATTCGATTGATTATTACCTGACTACACTAAGCAGTGTCGCTATTTTTCTGATGCTGCTCGACTTTGTGCAGTTTTTTACAATCTGGTGGTATCGCCGCAGGCATCGGGTATGGGGAAGTGACAATTTTATCATTGGCGTAGGACATATCTACTCCCTGTTGTTGGTCATTGGCATTGTTGTAGGAATCCTGTCGTTGTTTCGCATACATGTACGTGAATTGTTCACATCATTGTCGATCATTTTTGCCGGTATTGCGATCCTGACGAAAGACTACATTTCCAACATGATCAATGGCATGATCATGACCTTTTCCAGTCAGTTGAGCATTGGCGACAATGTCAGTATCGGTACCCACAGGGGGAAAATTACCGATATTACGCTGCAAAATATTCACTTGTTGAACGACGACGACGATATGATCTATATTCCGAATAACATCGTCATGAATTCGGAAGTAGTCAACTATACCAAAAGGGAAATCAAACGAACCAGTATCGACTTTGAAATCGATCTGAAACACCTCAAAACCGTAGAAGAACTGGAAAGAAGCCTGATCGAAGTGCTCAGCCCTTTTCAGGAACTGATTAAACCGGACAGTTACTACCTCCGTGTCGCTGAAGTGAAGAAGGAGTTCGTGGTAATGAAATTTCAATACATCCTCAAAGAACCTAACAAAGACCTGGAACGACAGATCCGCCGCCGTACCATCCGCCGTTTGGTGGAAATCATCAGCGAACGGGAAAAAATCGCCGACCAGATTCCGGATCTGCCGGATGCTGATATGCCAGGACACGCTTAGAGAGGTGAGAGGTGAGAGGTGAGAGAGTGAGAGTTCGTAGAGTGCGCCGCTTCGCTCTTGGATTTCCGAGTGGCTAATTATCAACCTCATCAACCTTATCAACCTCATCAACCCCTATCAACATCATCAACTTTCATCACCCCCATCCCCGCCACCAACATTCACCATTCAATCCCCTCTCACACAGGGGCCTATCCGTTTCCAACATGACAATCGAACAGTTAAAAGAACTGAAAGACAAGTTGGCGGTCCTCAGGAGGTATCTTTGACGTGGACAACCGTTCACGAGAAGTAGAGGACCTGACCAGTCAGACACTCGACCCCAATTTCTGGAATGACCCCAAACGCGCAGAAGGTATTCAGCGCAAAATCGGTATCAACAAACGCTGGCTCGACGACTATGCTGTGCTGGCCCGCGAAGTAGACGACCTGGAAGGGCTCTTCGAATTTCAAAAAGAAGGCCTTGCTACCGAAGAAGAAGTCGACAGCCAATACAAAAAAGCAGAAGAAATTCTGGCTGATGCCGAGTTCAGAAGCACCCTCAACCAAAAAGAGGATGAAATGAATGCGGTTCTCACCATCAACGCAGGCGCTGGAGGCACGGAAGCCTGCGACTGGTCGTCGATGCTGCTTCGTATGTATCGCATGTGGGCAGAAAAATCGGGCTTCAAAGTCGTCGATATTTTCGAGCA
>JAEUUT010000101.1 GCA_016787415.1 Saprospiraceae bacterium
TACATTCTGGATAGCCGAAGCAAGGAAACCGTACCCATTAAAGAGGAATTGTCTATCCTGCGTTCCTATTTGTTTTTGATGGACATCCGGTTTGGTACGGCATTGCAGGCGCATATTTCCGTACCCGATACCACACGTGGCAACCTCGCGCCACTCACCTTGCAAATGCTGGTGGAAAATGCTTTGAAACACAACGAAATCTCCAAATCCAACCCCTTACATATCGAAGTATTTCTTGAAAATGACCGCTGGATTGTCGTTCGCAACAACTTGTCACCCAAAAATATCCTTCCGGAATCTACCGGCGTCGGGCTGTCGAATATCCAGTCGCAATATCAGTTGCTGAGCGAAAAATCGGTGCTCATCACTGACCACGACGGCTTTTTTACGGTAAAAATTCCTGTAGTGAGTGGTGAGTAGTGAGTAGTGAGTGGCATTGCAAATAGGCCCCAGATAATACACTACTCACCACTCACTACCAGGAGTGTACGAAGGATTTGTTCGGCTACGCCCCTTTTAGAGGGATGGGAACACGGATGAAGCGGATAAAGCGGATTTAAACTGATTTTTTGGTGGCCTTACGGCCACTTCTTTTTGATTTTTACGGATTTGCCCGCCTTCGGCGGGACGTATATCGAATCAATCTTTTATAAAGCAAGCAAAAATCAACATCGATCCCTTGTATCATTTCATGTGTATGCCAAGCGTATCCAGCCGCCGAAGGCGGGCAAATCCGTAAAAATCAAAAAGAAGTGGCCGTAAGGCCACTAAAAAATCAGTTTAAATCCGCTTTATCCGCTTCATCCGCGTTCCCATCCTACTACGAGGGGCGTAGCCGAACAAATCCTTCGTACACTCCTGACTCACCACTCACTACTCACCACTCACTACTCACTATCCATGCGCGTTATCATCATCGAAGACGAAGACTTGGCAGCCTGGGGCCTACTCTCCAAACTCCCCAGGGTAGACCCTTCCATCGAAGTGGTGGCCACTTTGGACTCTGTGAAATCGGCCGTGGGCTGGCTGCAAGCCAATCCGATGCCCGATCTCGCCTTTTTCGATGTGCAATTGGCAGATGGTTTGAGTTTTGAAATATTCGAACAGGTAAAAGTGACTTGTCCGGTCATTTTTACCACCGCATACGACGCTTATGCATTGAAGGCATTCAAGGTAAACAGCGTCGACTATCTGCTGAAACCCGTATCGCAGGACGACCTCGCTCAGGCATTTGCCAAACTGCGTACCCTGCGCGGGGCCCCGCTTCTTGATGCAGGCCTGCTTCGGGAGATGATGGAAACGATCCGGCCCAACAGGTTCAAAACCCGGTTTATGGTAAAAATCGGCGATCAACTCAGCAGCATCGACACCCGGGATGTGGAATATTTTTTCGGGGAAAACAAAGTGGTCTGGCTTCGCCACCACAATGGCCGGAAATATGTGATCGACTACACGCTCGAACAACTGGAGGACTTGCTTGACCCCACTCTTTTCTTTCGCATCAATCGCCAGTATATCTCCACGCTCAACGCCATCAAAAGTGCCACCACCTACTCCAATAGCCGACTGAAAGTGACGCTGAAAGCCCCGCTGAACGACGAAGACATTTTGATCAGTCGGGAAAAAGTGGACGCGTTTAAGGAATGGATGGGGAAATGAGTTATGAGTTATGAGTTATGAGTTATGAGTTATGAGTGTTACGTACGTTTCTTTTGGCTTCATCAAGAGAGTGGCCAAAAGAAACGTACGTAACACTCATAACTCATAACTCATAACTTTTAAAACCTCTATTTCAAACCACGTAAAATCGCCGTCAGCCAGTTTCCATGTAACCGAAGAACGGGTAGGAATCCGGATGCCGTCGAATGTTTTGAAACTGGCGGAATCCATGTCAATATGCCATTTTTCCAGCGTATCGCCTCCTTTTCGACCATAATATCGCATGGCTTCAAAACTGCGGATATCACCATTTTCATCAAATGTAAATATGCCGCTGCCTTCCGCCTGGCCATAGCGCAGCGTGGCTTTCGCGGAATGGGCATCAATGGGCTCCCACTGAATGTAAGCATGGAGCGCTGCATCGGGAAACCAGCAAGTTTCGGCCAGGTAACGCAGCAGAGACCCCTGATCGGTAGTAGGGCCTTTGGCATCGGCAACTGGAACGAGCGCAAGTGCCTTGATGAGCATGTGCCCCTGACCATTCTGGTACAGGTCGCGGCCTTTGAGCAGGATAGATGGCGCTGCTTCCACATCGGCTGTCCACAAAAAACCGGGTTGCGGGATCGTGAAATACTGAGTGGCTGTGACCGGCATCCACTTGCCGTCGGGTTGGGTACGCATACGGCCCGTTTGTTCTAGGTATACCTGGCGGGTCATTTTTCGGCCGATGACGCCCGAACGCTCCATCCATTTTTGCACCACAGGAGGCAATCCGGCGATCATCTCGCGGGTGAGTAAGCTGGACGCTGGTAGTGCCGCGGGTAAAAACGTTTGTGTTTCGGCGCTTACCATCCTGTTCCACTGCCATTGTCCGTATGCTAGTACCACGCCAATTACAATGATGATGTTGGCGACCGTACCAAAGCGCGCATCTTTCCACTGGCTGAAAATCAGCGCCTGCGACAACAAGAGGCCAGCCAGTGCCGGTATCCACCATATCTCTTTTTTCAACAAAAACAACCCGGCAGACAGCAGCAATAGCAAGGCGCTTAATAACCACCAGGTTCCTGCCGAACGCGAATAAACGCCTGTCAACTGGCTGATTTCTGCGTATTTATATGCTTTCGCAAACCCCATCAAATGTATGAGGCCGTGGAATATCAAAATAAGGGCAAAGACGATGCGTAGCATGGTGAAAACATTTTTATATGCCTGAACATGCTGCAAAGTTCTTTTAGAAGAGGAAGTATGAAAATGACTTTTGCTAGTATTCTGGATGACGCTTGTTTAGAGGTGAGAGGTACGTTTGAATCAGGATTTTTAGGAATTTAAAGGATTAGAAGGATTACCCGACGGGGTGTCAAAATTTTCTCAATTCATTCAAATAGATTTGGATGAGCGCAATTCCCAATTCAATCATATTAATTTTGACACCCCGTCGGGTAATCCTTCTAATCCTTTAAATTCCTAAAAATCCTGATTCAAACGCACCCTCTCACCTCTAAAACACGAGCGTCGCTATCGCATGCCCCTCGATCGTCCACGACGCCGCATCGCCATTTACCCACAGGTAAAATGGAGTGGCAGCATCACTTTGGTTCATGACGACCACCACCGTTTTGCCGTCCGGGTTGCGGAAGGCCGTGGTGAGCAATTGGCTGCGGCTGGCCGTCGCGCTGATGCGGCGGGCGCCGGGGTCGATGAATTTGGAGAAATGGCCGATGTAGTAGTAGGCATTCGTGTAGATCAGTTGGCCCGTGCGCAAGTCGCCATGAACGGGCGCGAAGCAGAAATTTTTGGCGTGGTTCGGGCCGCCGTTTTCATCGAGCAGGATATTCCAGTCGGTGAAGCCCACCATACCGTTATTAAAGTCATTAATCATGGAACGGCCGTATTCTTCGCCCAACGACCAGGCGTTGTAGCGTTTGGGGTCGAAACTTTCGGCGCAGCCTTCCGTGAAAAAGATGTTTTTATCCGGGTAGGATTCGTGTACGCGGCGCATGTTTTCGTACATAGGCGTACCGCCACTCCAGTCTTCGTACCAGTGAAAACCGATGCCCCAGATGTACTGAGCGGCTTCCGGATCGCTGAAATAGGTTTGCGCCCGCTGGTAAATCAGGTCGCGGTTGTGATCCCACACGATGATTTTTTTATCGCCCAGGCCTTCTTTTTTCATCACCGGGCCGAGGTGGTTTTTCAGGAAATCGCGCTCTTCTTCGGCGGTGTAGATGCAACTTTCCCAGCGCTGGGTGGCCATAGGTTCATTCTGTACGGAAATACCCCAGATCGGAATACCTTCCTGCTCGTATGCACGGATGAATTTGGTGTAATAGCGCGCCCAACTGTTGTAGTAGGCCGGTTTCAACTTGCCGCCATGCAGCATGTCATTGTTGTCTTTCATCCAGGCCGGCGGGCTCCAGGGGCTGGCAAAAAGGGTCAGTTTTCCGCCTGCGGCAGCCATCGCCTGCTTGATAAACGGTATTTTGTACTTCCGGTCGTGCTCAATATTAAAAGAATTCAGGTCTTTGTCGCCGTCCTTGACATAGGTGTAGTTATCGCTACTGAAATCGCAACTATTGATGTTGGTGCGCGCTACCGTGTAGCCGATCCCCCTTTTTTTGTCGAAATGGGCTTCCATAAACTCTTGCTGCTTGTTGAGCGGCAGTTTGGCGTACGTTTCGGCAGACGCGTCGGTCAACGCGGCGCCAATACCCACGTAGGTTTGAAAGGTTTTGGAAGGGTCGACAAACACACAAATCTGCGTTTCCAGCGGCTGTCCCATTTTTTTGAACGACAGCGAATCGCGGAGACTCAGGCGGTCAGTGGTTTTTTCGGCAGTGGTGTACACCGCCACTTTTTTCCCGGCATTGAACGGATCGAGTGCGGTAGCGGATTTACGGGGGCCGCCGCAGGCAAAGAGCGCCAGCAGCGCGCCCAGGGTAATTATCTTTTTCATCGACTATGAGTTGGTTGATTTCATGACAGGCCAAATGTCGTATGTTTACGTCAGATATTTATGGGGATGGAAAATGTTGATGAGGGTTGATAAATGTTGATGAGGGTTGATAAGGGTTGATATTCAGCCACTCAATGAAAGATAATTCCAACCTTACCTCGAGCCGTTGAATATCAACACTCATCAACCCCCATCAACCGCATCAACACTCCACCACAACCTACCATCCGCTTATGGCCCGTTACACCAGCATGGAGCACCTGCGTTTCCTCCTTTTCGAAGTCCACGGAGTGCAGGATCTGTTTTCCTACAACTATTTTGCCCACCTCGACCGCGAGCAGGTGGCACTGATGATCGATTCGGCCAAGGCGCTGGCCGACCGCGATATGTACCCCTATTTCAGGGAAATGGACGAACAGGGCGTACATTATGCGGGCGATGGTGTGGTGTGGTCGCACCCACAACTGAAAACCATTATCCAGAATGCGGCCGAGCAAAGTTGGGTCAGCGGCGAATTTCCGTTCGACCTCGGCGGACTCCAACTGCCTCAGATGGTGTACAATGCCGCCCACCACATTTTTCAGGCGGCCAACAACGGCACCCAGGGCTACATCAGCCTGACCACTGGTGCGGCGCGGCTTATCCACAACTATGGTACGCCCGAGCAGGTGGCTACCTACCTGCCGCCTATGTTCGACGGCCGCTGGCAAGGCACCATGGCACTCACGGAGCCGCAGGCAGGCAGTTCGCTCACCGATATTACTACCACTGCAAAGCCCACAGCATCAGGTTATTACGAGATAAAAGGCCAGAAAATATTCATTTCAGCGGGCGAACACATGGCCTGCGAAAACTTCGTACACCTCACCCTGGCACGTATCGACGGGGCGCCTCCGGGACTGCGCGGGGTGTCGCTGTTTATTATTCCAAAACACCGCCCAACGGCCGACGGCAGTCTGGAATACAACGACGTATTCTGCGCGGGCGACTACCAGAAACTCGGGCAACGCGCATACGCCACCACGCACCTCGTTTTTGGGGAAAATGACAACTGCCGGGGCTGGCTCGTGGGAGAGCCACACAAAGGGCTGTCCTATATGTTTCAGTTGATGAACGAAGCCCGCATCGGCGTCGGCCAAACGGCCTCTTCCGTTGCCATGGCCGCCTACCTCGCTTCCCTGCAATATGCCCGCGAACGCAGTCAGGGCCGAAAACCCGGCGAAAAAGACCCCACTCAGCCGCCAATTCCCATCATTCAACATGCCGACGTGCAGCGGATGTTGTTTACGCAAAAAGCCATTGTAGAAGGCGCTTTGTCGCTGGCAATGGAATGCAACCGCCTGGCCGACCTCGTACACGTGACGGAAGGCGAAGCCCAAAAACCACACTGGCTGCTGCTGGAAATTCTCACGCCCGTAGTAAAAACCTATTCCTCCGAACAAGGCAACCGCGCCACGTCGCTGGCCATTCAGGTGCTGGGCGGCTACGGCTACACCGCCGATTTTCCGCAACAGCAGTACTACCGCGACCTGCGCATCATGGCTATTTACGAGGGCACGACAGGTATTCAGTCGCTCGACCTGCTGGGCCGCAAAATGACCATGGAAAACGGCGCAGCGCTCCTGCAACTGGCACAACACATCGGCAGCACGATCCAGGAGGCCGTTCAGCACCCGACGCTGCAACCGTATGCCAACACCTTGCAAATCGAAATGAACCGAATGGGCCGCACGCTGCGGGAGTTGGGCCAGTTTGCCCAGGAAGGCGATACCGAGCGTTACCTCGCCGACGCCACTGTTTTTATGGAAATGGCAGGCTACGTCATCATCGGCTGGCAATGGTTGAAAATGGCGGTGGTAGCGCAAAAAGCACTTGATGCAGGTGATTTCGGTTCACAAAGCCGTTCGTTCTATGAAGGCAAAGTGCACACCATGAAGTTTTTCTTCCGCTATGAATTGCCGCATGCCGCTGCTTGTTCGGATATATTGCTGGCGGAAGGGGGGCTGACGCAGTTGGAAGAGGATGAGTTGCTGGATTGATAGAGGTGAGAGGTGAGAAGTGAGAGGTGAGACTACTGTTCTCGCTTGTAAACCATTTCTTTTAGAATCAACTCGATATCAGGCAATAGAGCCGGTATATCCTTTGTTGCTGTTTCCCAAACTGTTTCTATATCAACGTCGAAATAGTCGTGGATTAACTTATCACGCATACCAGCCATTGCTCGCCATGGAACGTTGTTGTATTTTTCACGAAGTTCAGGGCTTAATCGCTTGGTGGCCTCCCCGGCAATTTCAATTTTACGAATGACCGCATCTTGTTTTTCTTCATCTGCCAGAAATTCTTCATAACTGACATTATTCAGGTAATGACCAATCTTGGTGAAGCCTTCTACGATGTGATCAAGATATATTCGATCGTCCTTCTTCATCCATAAATAGTGATAAGGTCTTTGCTAATATACGCTTTAAGGCGAGGGTTTTTTAAACTGTTCTCTGTGACGAGATCAATCTGCATACCTAGATTGTCTGTAAGTTCCTGTTCTATTTGAACCAGTTTAAGCAGGCTGATGCGTTCCTTAAACTTGACAAGAATATCCAAATCACTGCCCTCCTTGTTCTCACCTCTGGCAAATGAGCCAAATATACCCACCTTGGCAGGTTGATAAGGGAGAAGATATTGCAAAATTCTGGAAGTGAGTTCCTGATCCATCATTCCGGGCTATTGTCTTGCAAAGTTAACGGCTTTAAGGCGATTTTGAAATATTTGCCATTTCACAAGATAAATCGCTCTCATCCCTTCAATTTCTCCACACATTTCAACACCTCCTCCCGGTTTTTGGCCGAAGTCATCCAGCGTGGCAAACGGGCGCCGATGCTCCGCCCCTGGTATTCCGGCACGTTGCGTTCGCGCAGTTTTGCCTCTACATGTTGCCGCAGAAACTCGAGGTGTTCCGGATTATAGGCCCAAAGCAGGTTGCCACAACATTCTATCTGGAGCCGCACCGGCAATTTGAAAAAAGGATCGATGGGAGCGCCAAAGGTCAGGTGTTTGTTGCGACGCGATACTTTTCCAAATTCCTTGCTATAACCGCATTGGGCGCATACCACCCGCACGCCTTCGATGTCGTATTTCAGTTGCTCAAAATTGCCGGTGCGCACCAGCGCTTGCTCGCTACAATTCGGGCAAATGACCCAGATGTCGCGGACAAACTGGTATATACTGGTGTGATAGGTGTGTTTTGTGCGGTTTTCCATAGATCAATGTACTTCAGGCAAGATGAGCAAAATCTTCTTTCCGGGTAAAATACTCCAGGCCCAAAATCCAGGCAATCTGAATAATATGGGTGATTTTTTGTACCAAAGGCATGTATTCCAGCCCGCTTCTTGTGCTGTACATGAAAGTGGCTACATAAAAAGCAGCCAAAAATACCACTGAAAGCACCTTGAAAACAGCGAACGGCGATTTAAAAAGCACAATGGTGATATAAAAAAAGATCAACAGATTCAGGGTAATGCTCAGTGACACCGCTAAATCATGCCAAGCGGGAATGATATTCATCGCAGCCAGCAGCACTACAAGCGCGCCTCCATACTGTATGACAAGTGAGTACTTTTTTACACCCACTTTTCGGGCAAATCGAATGAAAGCAAGACCCGTGCTCAACCCCATCAGTATTACGCCCACCATGGCAAGCGGTCGTGCGCTGTTTTCCGCACCATTTACGGCTTTGTAATCGAGCATATCACTGATGTAGTTTTCCGTCCACTGAAATCCGACAGAGTGACTATCCCCGGGGCTGCCTCCGGGGTATTGGAATGATGCCGCTATCAGGCACAAAATGGACAACGTCATTCCCAGCAGGACAATGTTTTTTTGCATGACTTCTAAAAAGATTCAGGGTGCAAAAAATTCCATTCTGGTAAACAAATGGCTGTTTTTCGCCAAACAGGTACTTTTATCTGTCTAACATGAACATAAACCAACGTAAACACGTCATCCGACACACACTACCGGACATTTTCCAGAAAAGCCTGCGCCGCCCGTGCGCCACGCACGAAAAGATCGAGTTTGCCTTCTTCTGAAATCGAAAAATCCAGCCAGTTGTAATTGCCTGTGTCGATAACGCCCACAAAAGGTTGAAGTTCCGGATGCTGCACCAAAAAATCGTTGTCGTAAAAAGCCATCATAGAACTGAGCATGGCCCCGGCATAGTTGCCAAATGAATCACAGGCCTGGTAACTGTCGCGACTCGTACCGATTTGTATGCCGAGCAATGGGGCGTCGCCATTCCCGTTTTTTTGATACAACATCGACAGGGGGAAGTTCGACATCGAACCGCCATCGGCAAACAGCACTTTGGGCGGAATCGGCCCCCGATAATTGGCGTCGCGTTGCCAGGCAGCACGCGCTGCTTCACCTTCGGGCAAGTTTTCAACTGCAAAGGGGTAAAAAAACACCGGCACACTCATGCTGGCCCGGACAAAATCGGCCGGATTGACCTGTCCGGGATCGTTCCAGTACAGGTGCGCCATATCGGGAAATGCCGTTTTGGTGCCCGTGGTAAGGTCGGCTGTCACCACGGAAATCTGGCGCCAGCGCTCGGGCGTACATTCCTTTCCGCTGCGAATATCGTGCAAGCGAGGCGGCGCAATGGCCCGCACGGCAAACATATCGTCGGTGCTTCGTACACCGCGTTCGGCGAGCAATTCGCGCATCCATTCCAGAAAATGCTGGCCGGGGTTCAATCCGTAGTGGTTTTTCAGGTCGTCGAGCACTTTGGTACTGAACCGCACTTTTTTTGCCTTGCGCGCGTCCGGGTCCAGCGCGGCGCCGAGGAATTTCTGGATATGTTGGTCGCCATCCACGAAATCGTAAAAATCTTTGGTCGCCACCTTTTCGATCAGCCATTCCGATTTGGCTTGCGCAATGGGCCCTCCTGCCGCCAGCAGCATCGCCACGATACTTCCTGCCGAAGTGCCCGCGAGCCGAAGAAACCGGATATCGAGTTGCTCCAGCACATACACATAGCCGAGCAGCGCCACGCCCAATGTGCCGCCACCCTCCATGACGAGGTCAACATACTGGTTGCCCGCATCGTCGTGCAGGTTCGACAATTGCAGGTGGTGGCGCTGGCTGCGTAGATCGTCGATGATGGCCCGGACTTCCGGGTGATTCATGTAAGTGGCTGAAATAGAAGACATAGCAAATGCTTTTTTTGAAGATGGCTTCAAAAATATGTCTTCGGGAAAGGGGCGGTTGCGTTTTTCAACGAAGTGCAGATAGTTTTCAACGAAAGGAGATGAAACACCAATAATCGTATCAGTCCTTCTTTTCCGGATAATAATGAAAACTCAAATAGGCAATTTTCCACTCCCCGTTCTCCTTTTCAAGTATGCGGGTTTCGAGCGATTTGCCTAAAAACTTATGGGTATCTTTTTCGTAGGAATTTTGTTCAAAAGTATACCAGGCCATATCCGTGGAGATGCGGAAATTTTCGTTCACACGCTCTTCCGTCGACCCTTTCCAGAGCGTTTCATTGGCTTCGAACTGTTTCTTTTTTTCTGCTTTCAGAGATTCGAAACCAATGTTGGATATTACTTTTTCGGGGTATCCTTCCCAGTAGCCAAATTTGCGGAAAGCGGGTGATTGCAGGTACGTACTTTTCCATGCTTCAAAATCCTGCTTGTAATAGGATTCCGTCTCTTTGGCAATTACCGCCTGGATGGCGGATTTTTCTTTTTCGAAATCGACCGTAGGTATGGCTGGCCCTTGCCGGGTGCAATGGGACAGTATAAAACAAATACCCAGTAAAGGAATGATCGTTTTCATTGGCATGAGTGTTTATTGGATGAATGAATTGGGTTGTAGAAAAAATGGTTAAAACAGGCTATCGAACAATTTATAATCGAGTGATTCGACGCCACTAAAATACTCTTTCGCTTTCTATTGAACAAGTTTGAATTATTTATACGGCAGTTGTTGAAAAAAACTCTTTATTCCCAACAAAAATCACCCAATCCTACTCACCTCCAATCCCTCGATTATCAATACCTTTCAGCAATTTTCAACCCACTATGTCCGTACCTTCTCACCTCTCACCTCCCGCCTCTCACCTCTCCTACGACTACATCGTTATCGGGAGTGGCTTTGGCGGCTCTGTCAGCGCCCTGCGGCTGTCGGAAAAAGGCTACAAGGTGCTGGTGATTGAAAAAGGCAAGTGGTACCGGCCCGAAGATTTTGCCAAAACCAACTGGCAGTTTGGCAAGTGGCTGTGGCTGCCTGCGCTGCGTTGGTTTGGCATCATGAAAATCACCATTTTCAAGGATGTAGGCATCGTATCGGGCACCGGCGTGGGTGGCGGTTCGCTGGTGTACGCCAATACGTTGCCAGTGCCGAAAACGGCCTTTTTTCGTTCGGGCAGTTGGTCGGCGCTGGCAGATTGGCAGCAGGAACTGGAGCCCTACTACCGCCGGGCGCTGCGCATGCTGGGCGCTGCCAAAAACCCGCGCTTTTTTGATGGTGAACACCACCTGGAAACGCTGGCACAAGAAATCGGACAAGCCGGGCACCTCGATGCTACCAATGTCGCCATTTATTTCGGCGATGCAGGCAAACCCGTCGCCGATCCATATTTCGAGGGGCAAGGCCCCGAGCGCATCGGCTGCAACTACTGCGGCGCCTGTATGACCGGCTGCCGCCACGGTGCAAAAAACACCCTCGACAAAAATTACCTGCACCTGGCGCAGCAGCACGGCGCTGAAATACTGGCCGAGCAGGAAGTGACCGATGTGCGCCCTATCGGCAAGCCCGACGGCTCAGAAGGTTATGAAGTAGAAATACGCTCCTCCACCCGTTTTTTTAACCAAAAACAAGTGCTGCGCACCCGCGGCGTGGTTTTTTCCGGTGGCGTGCTGGGCACCGTGTCGCTGCTGCTCAAACTAAAAGAATCGTCGCTGCCGGGCCTGTCCGACATGGTGGGCCGCGATGTGCGTACCAACAACGAAAGCCTCATCTGCGTCACCCAACTCGACGAATCGTCCGACCTGTCAAAAGGCATTGCCATCGGCGCTATTTTGCATACCGACGAGCATAGCCACCTCGAAATATGCCGCTACGGGGCCGGTTCGGGCGCCTGGAAACTCAGTTTTCTCCCCTTTGTGGAAGGCCGCAACGCGCTGGTGCGCTTTGGAAAAATGATTGGCGATGTGCTGGCCCATCCGCGCACTTACTGGAAATACCTGCGGGTGAAAGACTGGGCGCGCAGTTCAGCCGTCATGCTGTTTATGCAAACGCTCGACAGCACCGTCACCTTCACCCGCAAACGCTGGGGTGGGATGCGCACCACGGTGGTCGGCACGGAGAAGCCCACTGCGTTCATCCCGCGCGCCATCGAACTGGCGCGAAAATTTGAAAAAATCATGCATGGCAAGTCCATGGCCTTCGGCCTTACACCACTCATGGGTATTCCTGGCACGGCGCACATCCTCGGCGGGGCTGTCATGGGCGCTTCACCTGAAACGGGCGTGATTGATGCCAACAACCGGGTTTTCGGATACGAAAACATGCTGGTCTGCGATGGTTCGATGATCTCGGCCAACCCGGGTGTGAACCCGGCGCTGTCGATTACGGCGATTGCGGAGCGGGCGATGGAGGGAGTCCGTGTGAATCAGGATTAATTGGATTTTACAGGATTAGAAGGATTCCTGATTGGATGTCTATAAATATTTGAATGGAATTAAATCTAAATCAGAACACGCGCAAGCATAACGAATCAGGTCAATTTGAAAAAATTATTGACATAAAAGGGAAATCCTTCTAATCCTGTAAAATCCAATTTATCCTGATTCAAACCCAACGTCCTTACACATGAAATGGCCCTTCATCCCCACCACCCGTCTCACTTTTGAGACCACCCTGTCGAAAGCAGAGATACTTCGCCGGGTGCAGGAAAAACTGGATTCGCTGGAAAACAACACACCCCGCAAGGAATTCGATGGTGTGGTAAGCGCCGATGGCTTCGAAGTATGGGAAGTGTACAGGCGGCAGGGCGGCAATTCTTTTTCGCCGATGATCAAAGCCAACATGGAGGAAACGGGCATGGGCAGCAACATTCAGGTGCGCCTGCAAATGCGCGGTTGTGTATGGGCTTTTCTGCTGGTGTGGTGCTATCCTTTTGCACTGATGTTATTTCTCTTGTTGATGACGTTGATTCGGGGCGACAGTGTGCCGATCGACTGGTCATTACTGCTGATTATTTTCATGCCTGCTTTCATGATTACGCTGGCTGTGACGGGTTTTCGGGCAGGGAACAGGGCGGCGAATGCGTTTGTGCGGGATATTTTGGATACGAAGGATATGGGGTAGGATGCGAAATCAATTTTACGTCTACCTTTAGCCGACACAAATTTCCTTTCGCACATGAATTCCTCCCTGCTTTTCCGCTGGTCTATTTCGGTTGCCCTAGCGGGTTTTTTATTCGGGCTCGATACGGCCGTTATTTCAGGCGCCGAGCAAGCCATCCAGCGCCTTTGGAACCTCGATGATTTCACCCACGGACTGGCGGTAGCCATGGCGCTGTGGGGCACGGTGGTCGGCGCCATTCTGGGCGGCATTCCATCGGATGTGCTGGGGCGCAAGCGCACCTTGTTTATCATCGGCATCCTGTTTCTTATTTCCTCGCTGGGTTCGGCCATGGCGCCGGGTGTGGGCATGTTTATGATTTTCCGTTTTCTGGGCGGACTTGCCATCGGCTCTTCTTCCGTAACGGCGCCGCTGTACATCAGCGAAATTGCACCGCCGCAGTCGCGGGGCCGACTGGTGGCGCTGTTTCAGTTCAATATCGTGCTGGGGATTCTGATTGCCTACGTGGCCAACTACCTGCTGCGCGACATCGGTGGCGACGATGCCTGGCGCTGGATGTTGGGTTGGGTTACGGTGCCGTCGCTGCTGTTTTCGCTGGCCGTGCTGGTTATTCCCGAAAGTCCGCGCTGGCTGCTGGTAAAAAAAGGCGACGAGG
This sequence comes from Saprospiraceae bacterium, assembly GCA_016787415.1. GTDB lineage: Bacteria > Bacteroidota > Bacteroidia > Chitinophagales > Saprospiraceae > M3007. The sequence continues at coordinate 13,632 of JAEUUT010000101.1, forward strand.
CCAGTGCATTGGCTATCCTGCAAAGTATTGACCCTTCCACGGCACAGAGTCAGATCGACGCAATTCAGGCCGGTATGCAGCAAGCAGGCGACTCGGCGCAGGCATCTTCCTTTTTTTCCGGAAAATACCGCAAACCCATCCTGTTGGCATTTCTGTTTGCCTTTTTCAACCAGGTTTCGGGCATCAATGCGGTCATTTACTACGCGCCGCGCATTTTTGCCGAAACGGGCATGGGTAAAAGCGCCGCCCTGCTGTCGTCTACCGGCATTGGCGTAGTGAACCTAGTATTTACCCTGATCGGCGTGGCGCTCATCGACCGCATGGGTCGGCGTTTTCTGATGTATATCGGCTCCTGGGGCTACATCGCTTCGCTGTCGTTGGTCGCCTATGCTTTTTATTCCGGCGCGGCCAGTAACAGTATGCTGGTACCGATCCTGCTGTTTGTATTCATTGCTGCACATGCCATCGGGCAGGGCGCAGTGATCTGGGTATTCATTTCAGAAATTTTCCCCAATGCCGTGCGCTCCTACGGCAATGCGCTGGGCAGCGCTACGCACTGGGTCTTTGCAGCGCTCATTGCCAATATTTTTCCCTGGTTTGCCGGGCGATTCGGTGGCGGCCCCATCTTTTCCTTTTTTGCGGTCATGATGGTGTTTCAGTTGCTGTTCGTATGGAAAATGATGCCTGAAACAAAGGGCGTGTCGCTGGAAGAATTGGAGAAAAAATTGATTTAAAACTTATGGGAAAAAACAGACTCGAAGCCTTCAGCGATGGCGTGCTGGCCATCATTATCACCATCATGGTGCTGGAACTCAAGGTACCCAAAGGTGAAGACTGGGCAGAACTGAGCGCTTTATGGCCGAAATTCCTGAGTTACCTGCTTAGTTTTATTTTTGTCGGCATTTACTGGGGCAACCACCACCACCTGCTGCATACGGTGAAACGGGTGTCGAGCGGCATCATCTGGTCGAACATGAACCTGCTGTTTTGGCTCTCGCTTATCCCGTTCGCTACCGGATGGATGGGGGAGGCGCATTTTGCGCAGAATACGGTTATTTTGTATGCTTGTATGCTGATGATTTGCGGGCTGTCGTATTATATCCTTCAAAAAGTGATACAGGCGGGCCACCAGTCCGATACCCGACGCGAGCAGATGTTTCGGGCGCAAGAGAAAAAAGGAATGTTGTCACTGGTATTGTACCTGCTGTCCGTGGTGTTTGCGTTTTTCAATACGGCAGTTTCAGGAGCGATTTTTTTGGTGGTCGCCATTTTGTGGATCGTGCCGGATCGGAATATTGAAAAAGCACTGGAGGAAGAGGAGTGATTTAAGATTTAAGATTTAAGATTTTAGATTACATGATTTAAGATTTAAGAAGGAGGGCATCTCGGAAAATCTTAAATCATGTAATCTAAAATCTGAAATCTTAAATCACTCCCCCTTTGCCACCTCCTGCACCACCACGCTCGCCATATACAACCCAAAAATGGCCGGGATGTACGAAATCGTCCCATAAAACGACTTTTTATACTTGCTGCCATCAGTTAGCATCATATTTTCCTTGTGCACCAGTTCGCAGGAAAACACGGCAGTAACGCCCCTGCGCACCCCTTTCCGGCGCAGTCCCTTGCGCATCTGCTGGGCAAACGGGCAATTGTACGTTTCCGAAATATCCGCTACCTGCACCTTGGAAGGATCCAGGCGGCCGCCAGCGCCCATGCTACTTACGACGCGGATACCTTTTTGTTTGCAGGTAACGATGACGTACTGCTTGGGCTGTACCGAGTCGATGCAGTCGAACACGTAGTCGTAGTCGGTGGTAATGAGATCGGCCACGGTGTAGGGCGTCAAAAACTCCTCCCGGATGGTAAGTTGCAAGTTCGGATTGATGTCGCGCATACGCTCGGCCATCACCTCTGTTTTGGGGCGGCCCACGGTGCTGTGCATAGCCGGCAATTGCCGGTTGGTATTGGTCAGGTCGACCGTATCGCCATCAACGATGGTCATACGACCCACGCCCGCCCGCGCCAGAAATTCGGCAGCGAAACTGCCCACGCCACCCAGGCCGATCACCATCACATTCAGGTTGTTCAGCCGTTCGAGCGCTTCGGCCCCGATCAGCAGTTCGGTGCGCTGAAGCCAGTGCGGACCTTGAAAGTTTTTTTCAGTTGAATTCATCGCGATATAGAGAAGAGGTGAGAAGTGAGAGGTGAGAGGTGAGAGTACGTAGAGTTGACCGCTTCGCTAAAATAAAAGCCAATACCGAAGCGGTCAACTCTACGTACTCTCACCTCTCGCTTCTCACCTCTCACCTCTAGAAATGCACGCTTCCACAAACGCCACAAACAACGGGTGCGGGCGTTCTACCGTGCTTTTTAGTTCAGGGTGAAATTGTACGCCGACAAACCACTTGTGGTCTTTCAACTCCATGATTTCCACCAGATTGGATTCAGGATTGACGCCGGTAGCCACCATGCCTGCTTTTTCGAATTGTTCGAGGTAGGCATTGTTGAACTCCCAGCGGTGGCGGTGGCGTTCGCTGATGTCGGTCGAATGATAGGCTGCGAACGCCAGCGATTTTTTCCGGATTTCGCACTGGTACGCGCCCAGGCGCATGGTGCCGCCCTTTTGGGTGATATTTTTCTGGCCAGCCATCATATCGATGACGGGCTGCGAGGTGTTCGGATTTACCTCTGTAGAGGCCGCATCCTTGAGGTGCAGCACATTGCGGGCAAATTCGATACAAGCCGTTTGCATGCCAAGGCAAATACCAAAAAACGGAATATTCGACTCCCGCGCATAGCGGATGGCCGTCAGTTTGCCTTCGATGCCACGCTCGCCAAAACCCGGCGCTACGAGGATGCCATTGAGTTGCGACAGCGCCTTGCTCACATCCTTGTAGTTGCCTTCCAGTTCTTCGGCATGGATGGGTACCACGCGCACCTTGCACTCATTCACAGCGCCCGCGTGTACGAAGGCTTCGTAAATGGACTTGTAGGCGTCGGGCAGTTCGTTGTATTTGCCAATCAGCCCGATTTTGATGTCGTGGAGCGGGTTTTTGAGTTTCCCGAGGAAATTTTTCCAGGAATTCAGGTTGGGCTCCTTGGTATCTTTCAGGTGGAGTTTGGAAATGACCACCGAGTCGAGGCGTTCTTTCAGCAGCAGCAACGGTACGTCATAAATCGTTTCAGCATCGATCATTTCGATCACCGAACTGGTTTCCACGTTGCAAAACTGCGCCATTTTCCGCCGAATATCGATGCTCAGCGGGTGTTCGGTGCGGCAGGCCAGGATGTCGGGCTGCACGCCCAGGCTCAGCAATTCCTTGACGGAGTGCTGGGTGGGTTTGGTTTTCAGTTCCTTGGCAGCGTTGAGGTAAGGCACCAGCGTGAGGTGGATGACCAGCGAGTGTTCGCGGCCGAGTTCCCAGCGCAACTGGCGCACCGACTCCACATAGGGCAGCGACTCGATGTCGCCCACTGTGCCGCCGAGTTCGGTCAGCACGATGTCGTACTTGCCCGATTGGCCCAGCAGCAGCATGCGGCGCTTGATTTCGTCGGTGATGTGTGGAATCACCTGCACCGTTTTGCCGAGGTACATGCCTTCGCGCTCCTGGTTGATAACAGTCTGGTAAATACGGCCGGTCGTCACATTGTTGGCCTGTGACGTAGGCGTGTTGAGAAAACGCTCGTAGTGGCCCAGGTCGAGGTCGGTTTCGGCGCCGTCGTCGGTCACATAGCATTCGCCATGTTCGTAGGGATTGAGGGTGCCGGGGTCGACGTTGAGATAAGGGTCGAATTTCTGGATTGTTACGGAGAAGCCGCGAGCCTGGAGTAGTTTGGCCAGCGAGGCGCACAGAATTCCTTTTCCAAGCGAAGAGGTGACGCCGCCCGTAACAAAAATATATTTCGTCATAGTATGGGTTGACATTGTTACGGGATGCAAAGGTAGGATTTACTTCAGCAACCCTGCCTACCCTGCCGTTTTTTCTTTCGATCTTTGCAGAAAACAAGCCTTCGTCAATTCTGTTGTAGGGACATGCAAACGGTACATTTTCAGGATCTGGGCAGTATGGATTATCAGGCAGCATGGGATTTTCAGACCACGCTGCACCGCAGTCTGGTAGATAAAAAACTGAACAACAAACAGTTGCAACCAGGGTCTTACGAGCAGGATCATCGCCTGCTGCTGGTGGAGCACCCTCCTGTGTACACCCTGGGGAAAAGTGGATCTCTGGATCACTTGCTGTTGTCGGAAGCAGAAATGGCGGAACGTGGTATTCAATTTTTTCCGATCAACCGCGGCGGCGACATTACATTCCACGGCCCCGGACAAATCGTTGGCTACCCGATTCTCGACCTGGATTGTTTTTTTACCGATGTACACCGCTATGTACGCAGCATCGAGGAAGTGATGATTCGCACCCTCGCCGAATACGGCATTGAGGGCCGGCGCATCAAGGAATACACCGGCGTGTGGATCGCCAACGAGGAGGAAACGGCATTTCGAAAAATTTGCGCCATCGGCGTGCACCTCAGCCGTTGGGTCACACTTCATGGCTGGGCTTTTAATGTAAATACGCCGCTGGAATACTTCTATTACATTGTACCTTGCGGGATCGACGATGCAGATAAAAGTGTGACCTCCCTGGCGCGCGAACTCGGCCGCCCGGTAGATATGCAAGAGGTAAAAGGCAAGATAAAACGGCACTTCGCCGATATTTTTGAATGCACACTCCAAAACATCTCCTAAACCTCCTTATCAACCCCCATCAACCCTTATCAACTTTATCAACCCTCATCAACCCTCAAACAATGATCAAAGATATTCCTATCCAAAAAGTTGAAGACCTTGCCCTTGCCATCGTTCCGCGCCTTCCACATGAGGAAGACTGGGAAGATTTTTGGGATGCCTACCTGATCAATCTGAAAATCGAACCCATTCGTTCGGTACTCGTCAATTCCACGGGATATGGCGAAATTGAAGGGGAGAAGCGCCGTACCAGCACCTTGCGCTATTTCTGGGACAGCATCGGGCCGCTGGATATTGTGAAAATCGAACCCGTACAGAAACAGGTGTTCGAACTGGCCAGCGAATACTGGGTAAGTTTTTCCTACAACGACTACTTGTACGACAAAAAATACGTGTTCGTGCCTGGCAGCCTCGACGAGATCAATTTTACGGAAATCCCGTTTCTCGACCGCAAAGGGGTTATGATCAGATAAATCACCCTCCATTTTTCACCGCTCATACTTCCAGCCATGCGCATCCGCGATTTGTTCGACAAATACATCTTTTTCCCGCCGTTTCAGGCGGCACTCATTTTTGTCGCAGGGCTGGTGCTCATGACCATCGGATGGCTGCTTTCGCTGAGTGGTGTAGAATCCATCGACCAACTGTTTGCCTGGTCGGTCGCCTCTGCATTTGCCTTGTTGTTTGCCATCTTCAATAGCCTTATGAGTTTGCGCGCCAACAACGCAGGCAAATATTGGGGCGCTTCGGTGTACAGTTTTTTGGGCCTCGTGTTGTGCAATAGCACAGCCGCCTGGCTGTTCAGCGGCATTGCACTCCGCGATGCCGGTACCTACCGCTGGATTTTTATCGTCGTTACCTTCGGCTTTCTGGTGTTCTTGTCGATGGTCAATTTTATGAAAAAGATCGTGCAGTTTGCGGAAAGGGAAGAGTGGAATCAGCCGAGAAAAAAGTCCTGAGTCTAGTAGAGTCCTGAGTCCTAAGTCCTGAGTCCTAAGTCCGTAGAGTACACCTTGTTACTCTTGGCATTCATTATTCGATAGGCCATAACAAGGTGTACTCTACGGACTTAGGACTCAGGACTTAGGACTAAGGACTATAGGTATTAAACAAAACATTGCTTTATGAAAATTTCTCAATTTGAGGACATTGTTGCCTGGCAAAAGGCGCAAGACCTCGCTGTGGCTGTTTATCAACAATTTGATAAATCAGGCGATTCCGGTTTCAAAAATCAGATTTGCAGAGCAGCCGTTTCCATCTCCAACAACATTGCAGAAGGATTTGACCGGCAGACAGACAAACAATTTTCCAGTTTTCTCTACATCGCGCTGGGCTCCAATTCAGAAGTTCAGTCAATGCTTCACCTCGCAGCAAGGCTTCACTGGATTTCAGCGTCTGTACACAACGAATTAATTCAGCAAACCAAAGAAATCAGTCGAATTATCTTCGGATTCATACAATATCTTAACAAGTCCTGAGATAAGTCCTGAGTCCTGAGTCCTGAGTCCTGAGTCCTGAGTCCTGAGTCAGTAGAGTACACCTTGATATGCTCGGCATTCATTATTAGAGAGGCCAAAAGTATGTAGGTGTACGCTACGGACTCAGGACTTAGGACTTACGACTTAGGACTCTACCGTTCCCACAAATCATGTTCCCGATTAAACATCTCCGCTTCAATCTGCTCGCCATGCATCACCATATCGGCGCCGGAGAACATATCCTGCAAGCGTAAGTCATTGACATTGTTCTCTTTGGTGACACAGGAAGCAAAATGCCGCATTTCGAAAACATCTTCCCAGGTAGTCGTGGCAGCGTAATTGCCGCCATGTGTAACGGCCTTGCAATGCGCCAGCAAAGGGCGCGCCGAAGGGTAATGCACCCAGAAAAGCGGCATTTCAAATTTGAAATCGCCGTTCTCGTCGGTGACGTCCATCAGTGGAGCGATGCCGAGGATGCGTACCTGTAGTGTGGAAGTTTTGGCGTCGAAATACCAGGCTTCCTTGATGCGGAACCGTTTCACACTCTCCCAGTCGCGCTCGTTTTGCACCACCACCAACTCGTCGATACCCGTGTCGATATTGGGACGGAAAATAGTGTCTGTGCGAAACAGCATGGCGCGTACAGATTCTGCGCTGAGCGGTTTGGAAAAATGATCGTCCTGCGTGCTGTACACCCGCAAATCGCCCGACATGGCCGCTTCAGACAGGATTTTAAACAGCGGCGACTCCGGAGCGACGAACGGCTGATTCATCTTTTCGCGCACGTCGATGATACGCCAAAGCCGTTTTTCCCATAAAATATCGGCTTCCCGAACGGGTTGGTGGGCCAGCACCTGATGATCCTGCACCACTTCGCGCTCGGTAAAATCGTCGAGCGGTGTAGCAGACGAGAGGGGTGATGGATCATCGGTTTGGGCAAAGGAAAGTTGGGTGGCGAGCATGGCTACGCCCAAGCAAGCCCATAAACGGGCTGCCTTCATGGACAACAGTTTTGTCATGATGGAAAAAAGTGTTTAGTAACGTTATAAAATGATTACCCGAAAAATGATGTAAACGAAAACCGGCAGGGATAAAATAATGTGTGGCACAGCAGGGATTAACCGATACATGTGCCACACGAAATTGAACACCGTTCGAAAACGGGCAGGAAGGACTTAGATTTTAAAAGTTAAAAATTTTAACACGGATTGCACGGATAAAATACGGATTGCACGGATTGTCCACCGCTATAATCCGTGCAATCCGTGTTTTATCCGTGTAATCCGTATTTCATCCGTGCAATCCGTGTTGCATCCGTGTTGCAAATTCAGACAACGTATCAAACCGATAATCCACCGGCAAATCTTTCAGCAATTCGGCTTCTTCGGCTTTCCCGTGTATGAGCACCGTTTTCATGCCCAGCTGGAAGCCCAGTTGCATATCGGAAATTGAATCACCTACCATCCACGATTGTGTAAAGTCAATGTCGGGAAACGCTACCTTTGCGCGCAAGGCCATTCCGGTGGCGGGTTTGCGGCAGTCGCAGCCTTCGTCCCGCCGGTGCGGGCAGTGGTATACGGCATCTATACGGCCACCAGAAGTATGAATGAGGTCGAGCATTTTCTGGTGTACAGCATCCAGATCGGCTTCCGTCATGAGGCCCTTGCCGATACCGGCCTGGTTGGTGACGACGATGATGCGGCCGAATAGTGCGGAAAGTTGTTGCATAGCCGTTTCCAGGCCAGGAACAGGTATCCATTCGGCGGGTGTTTTTACATAGTCGTCGGGCGTGCGCACATTCAGTACGCCGTCCCGGTCTAAAAACAATGTTGGCAAATCTTTCATTTACTAAATTTTAAATTCTCTCATTCTCTCACTCTCTCACTCTCTCACTCTCTCACCTCTAATAACTATGCGTCGTATCCTTTTCCTCGACCGCGACGGATGCCTCATCGCAGAGCCGCAGCCCGATCAGCAGGTAGATTCGCTGGAAAAACTCGAATTTATCCCCGGTGTCATTTATGCATTGGCGCGGCTGGTGCGCGAACAGGATTTCGACCTCGTGATGGTGACCAATCAGGATGGCCTCGGCACCGATTCATTTCCCGAGCCTACGTTCTGGCCGGCACACAACAAGATGATTAAAACCCTGGAGGGGGAAGGGATTGTGTTTAAAACCATCCATATCGACCGTTCGTTCAAACATGAAAACCTGCCGACGCGCAAGCCCGGCACCGCCATGTTGAATGCCTACATGAACAGCCATGTCGATATGAAAAACTCCTTCGTCATCGGCGACCGCCTGACCGATATGCAACTGGCCCAAAACCTCGGGGCCAAAGGTATTCTCTTGCGCAACGATTCCGGCATAGAAGCCGAAAATACGCCCGGAATGGCGCTACAGCACCACAGCGGCGTGGAATACAACCCCGAAGGACAGGAAGTGCCGATCGAACTCGTGGCCAATTCCTGGGAACAAATTTACCAGTACCTGCGGCTGCCGCAACGCCGCATCCAGCACCGGCGCACTACCCGCGAAACAGATATCTCCATCGACCTTAACCTCGACGGAAAAGGCAAAAGCGACATCCATACCGGGCTCGGATTTTTCGACCATATGCTCGACCAACTGGCGCGCCACGGCGGACTCGACCTGACCCTGGAGGCCAAAGGCGACCTGCACATCGACGAGCACCACACCATCGAGGATACGGCCCTGGCGCTGGGCGAAGCATTTTCACAGGCCCTCGGCGACAAACGCGGCATCGAGCGATACGGTTTTTGCCTGCCCATGGACGATGTGCTGGCGCAGGTGGCGCTTGATTTCGGCGGCCGTCCCTGGCTGGTGTGGGACGCCACTTTCACCCGCGAAAAAATTGGCGATATGCCGACCGAGATGTTTTTCCATTTTTTCAAGTCCTTTACTGATGCGGCCCGCTGCAACCTCAACATACGGGTGGAAGGACAAAACGAACACCACAAGATCGAAGCCATTTTCAAGGCATTTGCCAAAGCCGTCAAAATAGCCGTGCGCCGCGATGCCGGAAACATGGAATTGCCCTCTACCAAAGGCGTCCTCTAACACAACCGCTCTACATGATAGCAGTGCTCAAATACAATGCCGGCAATGTGCAATCCGTCCTTTTCGCCCTCGAACGACTCGGCGTGGAGGCCGTCTGGACGGACGACCCCGACACCCTGCAATCCGCCGATAAAGTGATATTCCCCGGCCAGGGGGAGGCTTCCTCGGCCATGCAATACCTGCGGGAACGCGGGCTCGACGAAGTAATCCGTTCTTTACAGCAGCCGGTACTTGGAATTTGCATCGGATTGCAGTTGTTTTGCCGGCACTCCGAAGAAAACGACACCCGATGCCTCGGCATATTCGACGTGGAGGTGCGCAAATTCAGCGGCGTCGGTGGGCTGAAAGTGCCACAAATGGGTTGGAATCAATTGATTGCACCGCAAGGGCCTTTGTTCGTGGGGGTTCCGGAAGGAAGTTTTGTCTACTTTGTACACAGTTTCTACGCAGAACAACACCCCGCAGCAACAGCCCTGACAGATTACGGCGAACGATTCAGCGCAGCCCTGCAACACGACAACTTTCATGCGGTGCAATTTCACCCGGAGAAATCGGGCGCAGTCGGCCAACGCATTTTACAGAATTTTCTAAATATTTGATTTTCAACGACTCACATGGAAATAATCCCTTCCTTCGATCTTTTAGATGGCAAGTTAGTGCGCTTGCGACAAGGTGATTTTGATCAAAAAACGGAATACCCTGCCGATCCGCTCGAACTGGCACTTCGCCTCGAAGCCTCCGGCATTCGTCGCCTGCACATGGTAGACCTCGATGGCGCGCGTTCGGGCCGACCAGCCAATCTGCATATCCTGGCCTCCGTCGCTTCCCGCACCCGACTGAAAATCGACTACGGCGGCGGCTTGCGCTCCATTCCCGCGCTCAAACAAGTGTGGGATGCTGGCGCCATGCTGTTTTCTGTAGGGAGTGTTGCCGTTCTCGCACAGGATGAATTCAGCGCCTGGGTAGAAAAATTCGGCCCCGAAAAGTTTCTGATCGGCGCCGACGTACGCGATCGTCTCATAGCCGTACACGGCTGGAAGGAAACGACGCAAACCACCCTGTTCGATTTTATCCGGAAAATGGAGTCGCTGGGCGTACACCAGATTTCGGTAACGGATATTGCCCGCGATGGCGAACTCTCTGGCCCGGCAGTCGATCTGTATCGGGAAGTGCTCGAAACTTTCCCGGATATCCAACTCGTTGCCAGCGGCGGCGTCAGCGATGTGTCCGACCTGGAAGAACTGACGGCCATTGGTTGCGCCGGCGCTATTGTTGGCAAGGCATTTTTTGAAGGAAAAATACCGATTGATTATTTCAGGATTCACTCTAAAACTTAGTAAAGTCCTGAGTCCTAAGTCGTAAGTCCTAAGTCCGTAGAGTACACCTTGTTACCCTTGGCCTCACTAATAATAAATGCCAAGGGTAACAAGGTGTACTCTACGGACTTAGGACTTACGACTTAGGACTCAGGACTCCCGAATTATGTTATCCAAACGCATCATTCCCTGCCTCGACATCAAAGACGGCCAGACCGTCAAGGGCATACAATTTGAAAACCTGCGCTCTGCCGGCGACCCGGTCGAATTGGCGCGGGCGTATGCCGCACAGGGCGCCGACGAACTGGTATTCCTGGATATTACCGCCACGCACGAAGGCCGAACGACTTTTGTGGAACTGGTGCGCCGCATTGCGCATGTGCTCGATATACCTTTCACGGTGGGCGGCGGCATCAGTTCAGTGGAGCAGGTGCGGGCTTTGTTGCAGGCCGGTGCGGACAAGGTGAGTATTAATTCAGCCGCTGTGCGCCGCCCGGAACTCATCAACGAACTGGCGCAAACATTTGGAAGCCAATGTGTTGTAGTAGCCGTTGACGCTCGCCAGCACGACGACGGCATTTGGTATGTGTACCTCAATGGCGGCCGCATCCCTACCGAACTCCGCGCCGTTGATTGGGCCAGGGAAGTCGCCCAGCGTGGCGCAGGAGAAATCCTGCTCACCTCCATGAACCACGACGGTATGAAAACGGGTTTTGCCCTGGATATTACCCGTGAAATTTCTACCTCTGTGCCCATTCCCGTCATCGCCTCCGGCGGCGCGGGCGCCAAAGAACACTTCAAGGAGGTTTTTGAAAGCGGCAAAGCCGACGCCGCACTGGCCGCCAGTATTTTTCACTTCGGTGAAATCCCTGTGCCTGTATTGAAGGCGTATTTGAAAGAGGAAGGAATCGTGGTTAGAAGTCCTGAACAAAGTCCTGAGTCCTGAGTCGTAAGTCCTAAGTCCGTAGAGTACACCTGATTACTTTGGGCCTCTCTAGTAATAAATACCAAGGGTAACAAGGTGTACTCTACGGACTTAGGACTTACGACTCAGGACTCAGGACTTTGTTCAGGACTCAGGACTATGAGAGGTACTTATACCTCGGCCCAATCAGCATAAACCCTTCTCTTTCATAAAAACGCAAGGTGCGCGCGTACTCATCGCCAGGCGTTGTCACTTCCAGCCGCACCCAGCCGCGTTCTTCGGCCAGATTTTTGGCGGCATCGAGCAGAATTTTTCCGACCCCTTCCGAACGATAATCGGGCATGACATACAATTCATTGATCACGCCGATATAGCCGCCTGCATACAATGACAGGGTTTCTACGAGCGTAATGACACCCACGGCCTCATCGTCGTCCATTGCCAGCAAGGTGGAATGGCGGTCGTCGGCATCGATGTCGTTAAATATAGCGGCAATTGCGTCGTAATCAGGCGAATGGCCCACTTCTTCAAACAAGGCAGCCAACATAGACGCTACTTCGTGGTTGTGCGATTCATTGGCAACGGTGAGGTGTAACATGGAAAGGTGGATTTTTGGGGACAAAAGTAAGAACTAAAGTCCTAAGTCGTAAGTCCTGAGTCCTAAGTCCGTAGAGTACACCTGGTTACCCTTGGCATTTATTATTAGAGAGGCCAAAAGTAATCAGGTGTACTCTACAGACTTAGGACTTACGACTCAGGACTCAGGACTTTATAAGTTTCCTTACCCCACAATGCTCCTTCGTTCGAACCTGATAATACAACACCCCCGATTCGATGCCTGACAGGTCGACATGCAGGGTTTGCAGGCCTTTTTTACCCTGGCCGGAGGTAGAATACACGCTGCGACCGGCAGCATCGAGGATGGTGAGGGTAAATTCCGAATCGCGGGGCAAAGAGAACGGAATATCCGTGTACCCGCCGGCCGGATTGGGCTGGTTCTGGAACACCTGAAAATCGTCGGAAGTAGGTACGAAACGCAGGGCAACGCGCGCCGACTCCATACCTCCTTCTGTCGGCAGATAGGCTTCGGCACGGGTAATGTCGCTGTCGAGGCGCAACAGGTTTTGGAGCGAGCCACTCCGGCGGCTTTTCATGCGCAGCGCGAAACTGGCGCGGCCGCGTGTTTCACAGGCAACGGCGAGGGCATTTTTGGAAGGGAACAGTGCAAACTGTTCGGCACGCATACCCGCTCCGGGCAGCACCTCCTGAATATCCAGTTCGTCGGAATGCAGGGTAAATTGAAAACCCTCTGCCGGCATATCGGCGTTTAGCGTGGCGATAAATTCCTCGCCTTCCTGCACCTGTTTGTCTGGCACTTCAAAAGACAAAGTACGCAGGTCGCGCTCGTCGATGGTGGTCAGGTTGAGCGGATCGGCCGTGTTGTTCACATCGCCAATTTTGATACCAATAAGTTCTACCGGCGCCAGCAGCGGCGTAGTGTATGTGGGCAAGGATAAAGGCCCTTGAAACGGGTTGGAGGGGTTGGGGAATACTAGATCGGCCGGTACAAATCGCCAGGAAGTATTGTTGGGGAAAGAATCAACAATGCCCAGAATGAGGCTGCGTATTGTTACGAGATCGAAAGTGGTGATACTCCCGCTGCGGTTGGCATCGGCAGCGATCATTTTGTAGGGCGACCCGAGCGGCTCGATGCCCAGAATATGCCGGGAAATAACAATAAGGTCGGCCGTGGTGACGCCGTTTGCGTGGTCATTGTTTTTGTAGCCGCCCACGCCGAAGGTGATACCGTCGTCAAGCGGGCCGAACAGCACCGTGCCGGTTTCGTCGGTAGTGGCGGTCAGGTTGAGCGGCACAGCAGGGGCAGACAAGTTTATTTCCGCTTCATCGATCGGCTGGGAAATTTCCGTTCGAGCCAGCACCACCGCATTCGAGGTGATATTTTCGCAAACGTCGGTGGTGTCATTTACATGTAACTGAAAACTACAGGTTCCGATGTTGCCACAGGCGTCGGTTACCTGGTACCAAACCGTATTGGCGCCGATAGGGAAAGCCAGCAGAGAATCCAGCGTTACGATCGGCGACATACCACCTCCCAGCAGGTTGGAAGGCGTCAGCAGACTTGTGGTAATGCTATCCGGGCCGTCCGTCCAGAACGCCACGGCAGATGTGATAGCAGAACAGGGTTGTTCCACTTCAAAATCAGGCAATTGTGTCAGTCCATGGCAGGTATTGTCGGCAGCCGCATCGACCGTTACCAGGACCGGACAGTTTAAAATAGAGGCCTGCGGACTGGAAATGGTCACTTGCTGGGTGTGTTCCACCGTCAGTTGTCTACACCAGTCCAGGATATACCATTTTCGATAAATAATCGACCCGCAACTCATATCCAGCGAATCGACATGCCAAATACCCAGGCGCGAAGCGAATGCATTTTGTGAAGCAACAACCCGATTGTGTACTACTACATACGGCAAGCCGGTTATTTCAGGCGCTACGCCATTGCCAGGGCAGGAACCCAGGGTGTCTGTCGGAAAAATCACATCCTCTACCTGCGGGTCGAGCAAATGAATCGTTTGAACGCAGGAGGCGGTATTTCCGCTTTGGTCGGTAGCGCGCCAGGTGCGGGAAATAATTCCTTTGTACAGGGAATCGCAAAACAGCGCCTGATAATGAGTAGTGTAGGCAATCGTCACCTGTCCTCCACACGCATCTAAAGCGGTGGCAAACATATGGTCGATGCCCAGGCTGTCCTGCAAAAAAGCAGGCGTTGGTATCTCAAAGAGGCTCGACACGGTCACATCGTCGGCGCAGGTAACTGTAGGGGCTAGTCCGTCGCGAATGCGCACCTCCCCGGTACACACCTGTTGGCCCGCGCCGTCCAGCACCTGATAACCATGCCAATCAAACACATCAGACAGCCCGAACACAGGCGGCTCCCAGGGGCCGTTTCCGTGTGGAAGCGTTCTGTCTATCTGCACTGTCCAGTCGGCAGGAATAGAAGATTGTGTCAGGAAAGCAGAAATGTCGATGGTAGCGCTGCAATTTTCAGCGAGGCTCACATTTACCAGCGCAATACAACTGCTGGGAGGATAGATGGGGTTGACCGGCCCGGAGGCAAAAGAGCGGCTCGCGCATAAAAGAACTACAAAAAACGGAAGAAAGGCAAATGGTTTTTTCATAAAATGAGGCAGGCGAAGATGAAAGACTGTGTTTGAATTGACAGTGTTCCATGCGCCAAAATCCGGGCCATGGAGTTGTATTTGCCGTTTACCTGCCAATAAAATATCATATTTTCTGTACTTCGGGCAGTTTACCGATACATTTTGCCGGTTCACCTATGGATCTGATTTCGGTTCTGAAAAGCAGATAGTTTTGTTGCTGTAACAACCGTTCCATGATGCAAAAACTACTCTTGCTGCTGGCATTGTCCATCAGTTCCACCGGACTTCTTGCCCAAACAAACGCGGATTCTGTCCGCCTCGACAAATTCTACTACGGGTCGCTTGAAAAAGTGCTCGACGAAATCACGGCCGAATACGGCGTGCATTTTGTGTTCGATCGACCTGCGCTGGCAGCCCTGCGCATCGAAGAGCGGCCGTTCAACAAGCCGCTCATCCGCTTTCTGGAGCAAATTTGTAGGCCGAGAGACTTGAAATTTATGCGATTGCCCGACGGCTCTATCCGTATTCTCGGCGCCTATGAAAACCCGGAAACGGATGCTTTGACACAAAAGCCCTTCGTCAGATCCGGAGCAAAACAAAAAAACATCACCGTAGCCGGACTCATCACCGACCGAGCCTCAGGCGAGGCGCTGCCTTTTGTATCGGTGCGGGTGATGAATGCTCCTATCGGCGTTACGGCCAATGTAGACGGGCAGTTTACCCTGCTGCACGTGCCGACCGATACCAGTATCCTGCTTTTTACCTATGTCGGTTACGAACCTGTGCTGGTGTTCCTGTCGCCCGAGGCGCCATTAATGAACCTACAGGTGAGCATGAAATCCGAAGCCACTTTGCAAGAAGTAGTGGTCACCGCTGAAAAAGAAGAACTGCTCAAGGCTTCCGAACAGGTGTCGATGTTTAAAATGACACCGGCCAAACTCGCCACTTTGCCATCGCTTGGCGAGCGCGATATTTTCAGGTCGTTTCAATTGATGCCAGGCATCAGCGCCGCCAACGAACACACCAGCGGACTCTATGTGCGTGGTGGCACACCCGACCAGGCCCTTACCCTGTACGACGGGTTTACGGTGTACAATGTCGATCACCTGTTCGGTTTTTTCTCTGCTTTTAATTCCAATTCCATCAAGGACGTGCAGTTGTTCAAAGGTGTTTTTGATGCCAAATACGGCGGCCGTTTGTCGTCGGTCGTAGAAATTACAGGCAAAGACGGCAACAACCGCCGTTTTAATGCCGGTGGCGACCTCAGCCTGCTGAGCGCCAATGTGTGGCTGGAACAGCCATTTGGTGAAAAATTTACCACCATCGTCACAGCCCGGCGCAGTTGGAAAGGTCCATTGTATGAAAAAATATTCGACCGCTTCAGCGGCGAAAGCGAGCAGGCTGCCGGCCCTTTCGGCAACCGTTTCGGCAATGCGCAGGTATCGTCCTATTTCTACGATGTGAATGCCAAAGCCACCTGGAAGCCCAATAAACGCGATGTGTACTCCCTCAGTTTTTACAACGGCGCCGACAAACTGGACAACTCCATCACCCCTCAACTCCCTTCCGGCTTCGGCGGCGGCGGCGGCCGACTCAACCTCGGCATCACCGACCTGACCACCTGGGGCAATACCGGCGCCAGCCTGAAATGGAGCCGCAAGTGGAGCGAACGCCTGTATTCCAATTCCCTGATCAGTTATTCGAGTTATTATTCCCAACGCGACCGCTCTTCCAGCGGCACTTTCGAACAGGATGGAGAGACGCAGGAAATTCGCCGGGGCACCCTCGAAAACAACCTATTGAAAGACTTTTCCGCAAAAACAGACTGGGAATGGAAGTTTCTGCCGGGGCATCAACTCGAATTTGGCGCATCCGCTACACAAAACGACATCACCTACACCTATGCGCAAAGCGACACCGCAACCCTGCTCGACAGGAGCACGGCGGGCCTGACGGCCACCACGTATGTGCAGGACAAAGCGAGTTTTTTTAAGGAAAAACTGGTAGTTACGCCGGGCATTCGAGCCACGTATTTTTCTCCCTCTGGAAAAATGTACTACGAACCCCGCGCCAATCTATCCTACAAAATCGGCGAACACCTCAAACTAAAAGCCGCTACCGGCTTGTATTACCAATTTGCCAAACGCGTTATCCGCGAAGACGTGCTGAGCGGAAGCCGCGATTTCTGGGTGCTTACCGACGGCGACCGATTGCCCGTAGCCAGCAGCAAACAATACGTGGCAGGGGCTGCCTGGGAAAATTCCCAATGGCTGTTCGACGCGGAAGCGTATTACAAATCGCTCGACGGACTCACCGAGTATTCCTTGCGTTTTACACCTTCCGGGCCGGGGCAGTTCGACTACGAAGAAAATTTTTACAATGGTACAGGCGTCTCCCGCGGCATCGACCTGCTGTTGCAAAAGAAATATGGCCGCTTCAACGGCTGGGTCGGCTACACCCTGAGCGATACGCGGCAAAACTATCCCGTGTATGGCGGCGAATTTTACGCCTCCAACGATGTCACACACGAATTCAAGGTAACAGGCCTCTACCACTGGCGGCGCTGGGATTTTTCGGCCACCTGGATTTATGCCAGCGGCAAGCCCTACACCGCCCCGGAAGGCGGCTACCAGATTACGCTGCTCGACGGTACCTCCCGCGATTTTCTCAATGTGTCGGCCAAAAATGCCTACCGCCTGCCCGACTACCATCGGCTGGACGTGGCGGCTACCTACAATTTCCGATTCGGTAAAGCGCCCGCCACGTTCGGCATCAGCCTGTTCAACCTGTACAACCGCGCCAATGTGTGGTACAAGGAATTTGAAATCATCAACAACCAGGTAATTTCTACCGACGTGTACTACCTCGGCGCCACGCCCAACCTGACGCTGGGTGTAAAACTCCGCTGATCCATTTTCCGGCTATTTTTCAACTATTTTCCATGAAAAACATACTCTTTCTACTTCCAGCCCTGCTGTTCATTGCTGCCTGCGAAAAAACGGCGCTAACCACCGCCACCGAATCGGTCAACCGCCCAGTGGTGGAGGCCTACCTCGTACCCGGGCAAATACCTGCCGTGCGCATCACCTACCAACTTGCATTTGCCAGTTCCGACACGGTGGTTCGCCCCCTGGAAGGCCTCGACGTGTGGGTGGCCGCCGACGGACAGGAGCATTTGCTTGCCTACTCCAGCGCCGACAGCCTGTACCAAGCCGACGGCTCCTGGCAGGTGGAAGCGGGCACCACGTACCAGTTGCATTTTGAATTCAATGGCGCTACCATCAGCGCAGCATCGACCGTACCGCAAAAACCGCAGGATTTTTCGGCCTCGGCGAGTACGATTGCCCTGCCGCAGTTTTCGCCCGGCAGCGGCGTACCGCCGTCTTTTCCCGACCCCATCGAACTGGGCTGGGACAATTCCGATGGCGCCTATTACCTCGTGGTAGTGGAAAACCTGGAAACGGACCCGGAAGCCATTTTTGAAGACAATGGCAACAGCGACCGCCCACCCCGCCCGGTTTTTCGAAGCGAACCCGAGCAAACCAATACTTTTCAGATCGGTTTTCAAAACTTCCAGTACTATGGCGCCCACCGGGTGGTGCTGTTCAAACTCAACGCCGAGTACGCTTCTCTGTACGACGACAACGGCAATAGTTCGCAAAACCTCACTGCGCCCTATTCCAATGTGACGGGCGGACTGGGCATTTTTACGGGCTTGAATGCAGATACGTTGATGGTGGAGGTGACCAAATGAAGCGATAAAAATTAAAGTCAGTATAAATAACTACTGCCTGCCCCGTTTATATAAAATGTGACATTTCTCACGGGCAATTGGTTGGGCTGCATGGTACATTTGCAGCAAAGCCTCTTGTCATGGAAGTTGAATTCCTTGCCCGTTTGCAATTCGCATTCACGATTGCATTTCACTACATCTACCCGCCGCTGAGCATTGGGCTGGGTATGATGCTCATTTTTCTGGAAGGCATGTACCTGCGTACTGGAAACAAGCAGTACGAGCAACTTACGCGTTTTTGGATCAAGATTTTTGCCCTCATTTTCGGTATCGGCGTGGCAACAGGTATTGTCATGGAATTTGAATTCGGCACCAACTGGGCCACCTATTCCCGTTATGTCGGCGACATTTTCGGGTCGGCGCTGGCTGCGGAGGGCATTTTTGCCTTTGCGCTGGAATCGGGTTTTCTGGGCATCCTGCTGTTCGGCTGGAACCGCGTAAGCCCGCGTGTACACTTCATTTCCACCATTATGGTAGCGCTGGGTTCCATGTTTTCGGCCATCTGGATTGTAGTGGCCAATTCGTGGATGCAGACGCCCACAGGTTACCGCATTGAAGGCACAGGCGATCGGGCACGGGCGGTGGTGACCGATTTTTGGGCCATGGTGTTCAATCCTTCGTCGGTGGATCGGCTGCTGCACGTCATCCTGGGCGCTTTTCTTGCCGGTTCCTTTCTGGTGTTGAGCGTACACGCCTGGTACCTGGTGAAAGGTCGTTTTGTGGACATGTCGCAAAAAGCCTTTCGCATTGCGCTGATCTTTGCCACGGCCGCTGCGCTCACGCAGTTGTTCAGCGGCCACCGCTCGGCGCAGTTGATTGCCGAACACCAGCCTGCCAAACTCGCCGCATTCGAGGGGCACTACGACAGCCTGGCAGTGGCCGATATGTTCGTTTTTGGCTGGGTAGATGAAAAAAAGGAGCAGGTGCACGGGCTGGCTATCCCGAAAATGCTCAGTTTCCTTGTCCATGAAGACCTGAATGCGCCGGTGATCGGGCTGCGATCATTTCAACCTGAAAACCGGCCTGCGCGGGTGAATTTTGTTTTCCAGACCTACCATTTGATGGTCACCCTCGGCATGCTGATGATCGGCATGACGCTGCTGGCCGTTTTCCTGCTGTGGCGAAAGCGGCTTTTTCAGCAAAAATGGCTGCTTCGACTGTTCGTACCAGCCGTGCTGCTGCCACAAATAGCCAACCAGATGGGCTGGTACTCTGCCGAAGTGGGCCGCCAGCCCTGGGTAGTGTACGGCATCCTGCGCACCTCCGACGGTTTGTCCAAATCGGTGACAAAAGACCATATCTGGTTTTCGCTGCTGCTGTTCACCTGGGTGTACGTGCTGCTGTTTGCGCTGTTTGTTTATTTGCTGAATAAAAAGATTGTACACGGCCCGGATGTGGAGGAAGAAAGTATGGAGGATGTGCCGGAGTATTCGAAACGATTTAAAGATTAGTAAATATGGAAACCTTACTCGGCATACCCCTCACCCACTGGTGGTTTCTCGTTCTGGGCGCCGTCTTTTCCGGCTACGCCATCCTCGACGGTTTCGACCTCGGCGCGGGCGCCCTGCACCTGTTTTTCAGAAAAGAAGAAAGTCGGCGCATTGCCCTGAACGCCATCGGGCCGGTGTGGGACGGCAACGAAGTGTGGCTCGTGATCGGCGGCGGCGCCTTATTTGCCGGATTTCCAATTGTGTATGCCACGGTGTTTTCGGCGTTTTACGTGCCGTTTATGCTGCTGCTGACAGGTTTGATTTTCCGGGCCATCAGCATCGAATTTCGCAGCAAGGAGCCTATGCGCTGGTGGCGACTGTTGTGGGACATCAACTATTCCGTGTCGAGCATCCTGATTGCAGGGCTGCTGGGCCTCATGCTGGGCAATGTGATTCAGGGAATCGCTATCGGCCCCAATTTTGAATTTAAAGGCCGCACGATGGATTTTGTAAATCCGTATTCGCTGCTGACGGCGCTGACGACCATCGCGCTGTTTGCCATGCACGGCGCCATTTATCTGGTTATGAAAACGGAAAACAGGCTGCATGCCCGCCTGATGGGCATGGTGGCGGTGACCAGCCGCGGGTTTGTGTTCCTGTATTTTATCCTGACGATGGCGACGCTGATTTACAACCCGGAAATGGCCGATAAATTTCGCCGTTACCCGGTGTTGTTCGGTGCGCCGGCGCTGGCGGTCTTGTTCGCCATCAATGTGCGGCGGCTGGCGGAAAAAAGGCGTTACCTTCGGGCTTTCGTTTTTTCCGGGCTGACAACGGCCTTGCTGCTGGGGCTGGTGGCGATGGGGCTTTTCCCGGTGATTGTGCCGAGTACCATCGACCCGGCTTACCACCTCACGGTCGACAACAGCGCCTCCACGCCGTACACCCTGCGGCTGTTGCTGATTATTGCCGCTATCGGTACGCCGCTGGTGGGGATTTATACGGGGTTCGTTTTCTGGACGTTCCGGGGTAAGGTAAAACTGGATAAGACGAGTTATTGATTTGGGATTTTTTGTTCGGCTTCGCCTTTGGGATTTTTTGTTCGGCTTCGCCTCACGAGGGGGATTTTTGTTCGGCTTCGCCTCACGGGGGGCCCTGGATAGGGCGGATAAAGCGGATTAAAGGGATTTTTTGTGGCCTGTCGGCCACTTTTGATTTTTTTTTGATTTGACTATACACATAGTGTACTACGATACTTGGCTTACATCATTTTTTATGTGTTTTTGTGTACGCTACGCATAGTGTCCTTTGTGAAACCTTGGTGTTCTTCGTGTTAAAAAATTTAAACACAAAGAACACCAAGGTTTCACAAAGGACACTATGCGTAGCGTACACCTGTTTTTTTCAAACATTAACATCGGGAATAATATGCGGATACTCAACATCAAAAAAAATCAAAAGTGGCCGACAGGCCACAAAAAATCCCTTTAATCCGCTTTATCCGCCCTATCCAGGGCCTCCCGTGAGGCGAAGCCGAATAAAAATCCACCTCCACCATGCCCATCCCACTCCTGCTCATCGACGACGAAGCGCCCCTGCGTTCTCTCTTAGCCCGCATCCTGAGCCTCGAACAGTACCAGGTAACCGAGGTCGGCACGACCAAAGACGCCCTGCGATGGCTGGAAAAGGAAGATTTTGCCGTCATTCTCTGCGACGTCAAACTGCCCGACGGCAATGGCGTGGACCTGGTGCCGCAGTTCAAAAAAATACGCCCGGCCAGCGAAGTGATCCTCCTGACGGCCTACGGCACCATCCCGGCCGGGGTGCAGGCCATCCAGCACGGCGCATTCGACTACCTCACCAAAGGCGACGACAACGACCGCATCCTGCCTGTAGTGAGCCGGGCCGCCGAAAAGGCCATGCTCCAGCGCCGCATCCTGCAACTGGAAGAAAAAGTGGGCCGCAAATACCATTTCGACAACATGCTGGGGCAGTCGGCTGCGTTGCTACAGGCTGTCGACCTCGCTAAAAAAGTAGCACCCACCGATACCACCGTACTGCTCACCGGCGAAACGGGCACCGGAAAAGAGGTGTTCGCCGAAGCCATTCACCAGGCCAGCCGCCGCAATCGCCACGCCTTCGTAGCGGTCAATTGCAGCGCCCTCGGCCGCGACATCCTGGAAAGCGAACTGTTCGGCCATAAAGCCGGGGCGTTTACCGGGGCTGTGCGCGATAAAAAAGGCTTGTTCGAAGAAGCGCACCTCGGCACTTTATTCCTGGACGAGATCGGTGAAATGCCGCCCGAACTGCAGGCCAAACTCCTGCGCGCCCTCGAAACGGGCGAATTCATGCGCGTGGGCGACACCAAAACAATCCGAACTGACGTGCGCATCATCGCCGCTACCAACCGCAACCTGCTGGAAGAAAGCCGCGAGGGGCATTTTCGCGCCGACCTCTACTACCGGCTGTCCGTTTTTCACATTCAACTGCCGCCCTTGCGCGAACGCCGGGAGGATATTCCGGCTTTGGCCACCTTTTTTGCGCGTTTTTTTGCCGATAAAATGAACCGGCCTACGCCCGCGCTGTCGCCCGATTTTTTGAAAAAATTAGCCGCCTACGATTGGAAAGGGAATGTGCGCGAACTCAAAAATGTGATCGAACGCGCCGTTATCCTTGCCTCCAACGCCCTCACGGCCGATCTGCTGCCCTCCGAAATCCTGTTCGCCGCCGCTGATGCTGGCGATGCCTCTCCCTTCGACCTCGGCGTGGCCGAGAAAAACCTGATCCACAAAGCGCTGCAACACACCAAAGGCAACAAAACCGAAGCGGCGCGGCTGCTGAATATTGGGCTGACGACGTTGTATCGGAAGATTGAGGAACACAGGTAACACGGATAGCGCGGATAGAAGACGGATTTTCGCGGATGGGGGTAACACGGATTGCTGTGTAGTGACGGGGTGACTCGAAGTCACCTCCTCACTGCGCTAACAAGACCAAGCGTTAAGTCACCCCATCTCCCTCGGAGCCGGAGCCGGGGGTGAGGTCTCCACCCCATTCTGAAAACCCACCCTACCATTTTGGCATGGTCGCCGCCTGCGCCTGGCACAAGCCACAAAATATAAAATGATGATAATCAGAAAGTAAGCACCAAGCCCCTGATCATTTTCCCAAACAGGCATCGAATTGGCATATCTCCATGCATCCGGAATACACCGGATACATAACATCACCGCCATGATTTTTCTGTTGCTCGCCGGAGCGCTGCTTTGCTTCGGCCTCTTTTTCAGAACCGTCGATTTCTTTGAAAAAATCTAACCCATGACTGCGCTATTCATTGTCTCCCTGCTGGTTTTCGGCTATCTGGTTTATGTGTTGCTGAAACCGGAAAAATTTTGATGAAGGGTTGATGAGGGTTGATATTCGGCCACTCGATGAGCTTGGAATCCCTCCTTACCCCGAGCCAATGAGTATCAACACTCATCAACCCTTATCAACCCTTTTCATCAACCCTCATCAACCCTCATCAACCCTCATCAACCCTTTCATAAACACTACTCTCATGTCCACCGAACTTTCCGGCATTCTTGCCGCATTTTTTATCACCCTGGCGATGGCCTGGCCCTTAGGTCGATACATTGCCCGCATTTACAGCGGCGAACGCACCTGGACCGACCCGGTGCTGGGGCCGCTGGAAAAACTGTTTTTCCGCATCAGTCGCATTGATGCCAGTCAGGAAATGACCTGGCAGGAACACATGAAAGCCATGCTGACCATCAACCTGGTGTGGCTGCTGGCGACAGTGTTCGTACTGATGAACATGGCCTGGCTGCCGCTCAATCCCGACGGCAACCCCTCCATGTCGGCCGATCTGGCATTCAATACCGCTATTTCCTTTGTAGTCAACTGCAATTTGCAGCATTACAGCGGCGAAAGCGGCCTGAGTTACCTCGGCCAGATATGGCTCATGTTCCTGCATTTCGTCAGCGCAGGCACGGGCATGGCGGCCGCTGCCGTACTGTTCAATGCCCTGCGCGAGCGGCAGTCGACGACGCTGGGTAATTTTTACGACTATTTCCTGAAATCCTGCACGCGTATCCTGCTGCCTATTTCTGTGGTCACCACCTTGCTGCTGCTGGCAGAAGGCACGCCCATGACCTTTGAAGGCAAAGACAGCATCGTGACCCTGCAAGGCGATACCGTGCAGGTGAGTCGCGGCCCCGTGGCCGCATTTGTCGCCATCAAACACGTAGGCACCAATGGCGGCGGCTTTTTCGGCGCCAATTCGACACATCCGCTGGAAAACCCCACCTATTTTACCTCGCTCGTGGAAATGGTAGCGCAATTCATCGTTCCGCTGGCGATGGTTTTTGCCTTCGGGTTTTACCTCAAACGTCGGCGGCTCGGCGCCATGGTGCTGGGTGTGATGACCGTCGGGTTTCTATTGTTAGTTATTCCGAATATCGTGTTTGAAATGAATGGCAACCCGACTATCTCCACCATGGGCATCGACCAGTCCAGCGGCGCCATGGAAGGTAAGGAAGTACGCCTCGGGTCGGGCTTGTCGGCCTACTGGAGCATTCTCACCACGGTCATTTCCACCGGCTCGGTAGGGGCCATGCACGACAGCACCATGCCTTTGTCGGGCATGAACGAACTGCTGGCCATGATGGTCAACGGCCTGTACGGCGGCTGTGGCGTGGGGCTGCTCAACTTTTTCATTTACGTCATCATTGCGGTGTTCATCGCCGGACTGATGGTAGGCCGCACCCCCGAATTTCTGGGTAAAAAAGTGGAAGCGCGCGAGGTAAAAATCGCCATGTTCACCACCCTGCTCAGTCCGCTGCTCATCATGGGCGGCACGGCGCTGGCAGCCTGGACGCTGGTGCAGCACCCCGACCTGCCCTGGCTGAACAACCCCGGTTTTCACGGTTTTTCGGAAATGCTGTATGAAATGACCTCCGCCAATGCCAACAACGGCTCGGGTTTCGAGGGACTGGGCGACAACAACCCGTTCTGGAATATTTCCACGGGGTTTGTGCTGCTGCTGGGACGCTTCATTCCCATCATCGGGCCGATTGCCATCGCGGGCCTGCTGGCCGGTAAAAAATACATTCCGGAAAGCACCGGCACCCTGAAAGTCGATACGCTCACATTTGGCATTATGATCTTTTCAGTCATCGCCATTCTTACGGCGCTGTCGTATTTCCCGGCGCTGGCGCTGGGGCCGATCGCGGAGTATTTCTCGATGTGATCCTCTAAAACAAATTCAATTCCATGAAAGATAACGCAAAAAAAGGATTGTTCCAGCCCGAACTCATACGGGATGCCCTCTGGCAATCCCTCATAAAACTCGACCCGCGCAGCATGTTTCGCAACCCGGTCATGTTCACCGTGGAAATCGGCACACTGATCATGCTGGTGGTCACCATCCTGTCCATCAGCCCCGCTGCCGACCGCGCTGTGATGGGCACGCCGGGCTACAATTTCACGGTATTCGTGCTGCTGCTGCTCACTGTACTGTTTGCCAATTTCGCTGAAGCATTTGCAGAAGCGCGCGGCAAGGCGCAAGCCGAAAGCCTGCGCAAAACGCGCAAAGACACCCCCGCCAAAAAACTCCTGGCCAATGGTACTGTGAGCGTCATTTCCTCTTCCGCCCTGCAACGCGGCGACCGCTTTGTGTGTGAAGCCGGCGATGTGATTCCCACCGACGGCGAAATTGTGGAAGGGCTGGCTACCATCGACGAAAGCGCCATCACCGGCGAATCGGCGCCCGTAATTCGGGAGGCTGGCGGCGACAAATCCAGCGTCACCGGCGGCACCAAGGTGTTGTCCGACCGCATCATCGTGGAAGTGTCGGTACTGCCCGGCGAAAGTTTTCTCGATAAAATGATCGCGCTGGTGGAAGGCGCCAGTCGCCAGAAAACGCCCAATGAAATTGCGCTGACTATCCTGCTGGCCGGTTTCACCCTGGTGTTCGTGATCGTGTGCGTCACGCTGAAACCTTTTGCCGACTATGCGGGCACGTCTATTTCCATCGCGGCGTTTGTGTCGCTGTTCGTGTGCCTCATTCCGACTACCATCGGCGGACTGTTGTCGGCCATCGGCATTGCGGGCATGGACCGCGCCCTGCGTGCTAATGTGGTTACCAAATCGGGTAAAGCCGTGGAAACGGCTGGCGACCTCGACGTGCTGCTGCTCGATAAAACGGGTACCATCACCATCGGCAACCGCAAAGCCACTCATTTTTACCCCGCAGACGGCGTGTCGGAAGCAGATTTTGTGCGTTGGGCTGCCCTTTCCTCCCTGTCGGACGACACGCCGGAAGGCAAATCCATCGTCGAACTGGCGGGCCGCGACGTAACGCAGTCACTGAGTATCGACGGCGCTACGCAAATCAAATTCACCGCCGAAACCCGCAGCAGCGGTGTCGACCTGCCCGATGGCGCGCGCCTGCGCAAAGGCGCTTTCGATGCCATCAGGCAATTAGTGCTCAAGGCAGGCAATCCGTTTTCCAGCGCTATTGAAACCCGCGTGGCCGACATCGCCCGCGAAGGCGGCACGCCGCTGGTGGTAGCGCTCAACGAACGCGTGATCGGCGTAATCGAGTTGCAGGACATCATCAAACCCGGCATCCGCGAGCGCTTCGAACGCCTGCGCCGCATGGGCGTAAAAACGGTGATGGTAACGGGCGACAACCCGCTTACAGCCCGGTACATTGCCAATGTGGCGGGTGTCGACGACTTTATTGCCGAAGCCAAACCGGAAGATAAAATGAACTACATCCGCGCCGAACAGCAGCAGGGCAAACTCGTGGCCATGATGGGCGACGGCACCAACGACGCGCCGGCACTGGCCCAGGCCGACGTGGGCGTAGCCATGAACAGCGGCACGCAAGCCGCAAAAGAAGCAGGCAATATGGTCGACCTCGACAACGACCCGACCAAACTCATCGAAATCGTTGAAATCGGCAAACAACTCCTGATGACGCGCGGCACACTCACCACGTTCAGCATTGCCAATGACGTAGCCAAGTATTTTGCCATCGTTCCGGCGCTGTTTATGGCGGGCATTCCTGCCTTGCAGCACCTCAATATCATGCGACTGGCATCGCCCGAATCGGCGATTCTGTCAGCGGTCATTTTTAATGCCATCATCATTCCCATGCTCATTCCGCTGGCGTTGAAAGGCGTGGCGTACAAGCCCATCGGCGCTTCGGCCCTCTTGCGCCGCAACCTGTTTGTGTACGGGCTAGGTGGGGTAGCAGTCCCGTTTTTGGGGATAAAATTGATTGATGTGCTGGTCGCGTTCTTTATTTAAAAATAATGACTATCCGGATATTGTACCCCAGCCAAGCGCAGCGTGTCATCCTGAACGCAGTGAAGGATCCCTGTAATCGGGAGCCGCCAATGGGTATAGGGATCCTTCACTGCGTTCAGGATGACACGCTGCTCCTGGCTGGGGTACAATATCCGGATAGTCATTTAAAAATTATTTATCATGAAACAACATATTCTCCCAGCCACCCTGCTCACGCTCTGTTGCCTGGTTCTGTTCAATATCATTTACCCGCTTGCCATGTACGGCGTAGGGCTCCTCATCGGCCCCAACAACGGCAAAGGTGAAATCGTAGCGGCCCGGGGCCGCACTGTCGGCTACGCCCGTCTCGGTCAATCATTTACGGAAGATCGTTACTTTTGGTCGCGCCCATCGGCCGTCGGCTACAACGCTGTCGGTTCGGCAGGCTCCAACAAAGGCCCTTCCAACCCCGACTACCTGAAAACGGTGCAGGAAAGGATCGATACTTTTATAGCGCACAATCCCGGCATTCGGGCCGATCAGGTGCCTTCCGAACTGGTCACAGCGTCGGGCTCGGGCCTCGACCCCGATTTGTCGCCACAGGCAGCACGTGTACAGGCAGCACGCATTGCACGCGTCCGCCAGATCGACCCGGCCCGTGTAGAGCAACTGATTAAAGCGCACACCAAAGGCCCGCTGCTCGGCTTGTTCGGGCCGACCACCGTGAATGTACTCGAACTAAACCTGGCGCTGGATGCCTTGTAACCACCACCACACCAAGCATTTTTATCATGAAAAACTACATCCCCGTGCTGCTTTGCCTCTTTTTTATGCAGGCAACAGCGCAAACGCCCGATACCGCCCGCCTGCAATGGAGTGCTTATGCGGAGGCCTATTATGCGTACGATTTCAACCAGCCGGACAACCACAACCGACCCGGATTTTTGTATAACCACAACAGGCACAACGAATTCAATATCAACCTGGCATTTGTAAAAGCCGCCTACAACGCCAAAAATGTGCGCGCCAACCTGTCTCTCATGGCCGGCACCTACGCCAACGCCAACCTGGCCGCCGAACCCGGTGTGCTGAAAAATATCTACGAAGCCAATGTGGGTCTGCGCCTTTCCCCTAAAGTCTGGATCGACGCGGGTATTTTGCCCTCACACATCGGCTTTGAAAGCGCCGTTTCCAAAGACTGCTGGACGCTCACCCGCGGCATACTGGCGGAAAATTCACCGTATTACGAAAGCGGCGTAAAACTGAGCATTACGCCCAATGACAAGTGGACGCTTTCGGCCCTGGTACTCAATGGCTGGCAGCGCATCACACGCCCGGATGGCAACAATACGCCCGCTTTCGGAACGCAAGTGATTTACAAACCCAATGATCGTACTACCTTGAATTACAGCACCTTCGCCGGTTCCGACAAACCCGACGATGCGCGGCTGATGCGCGTTTTTCACAACCTGTATGGCATTTTCCAGGTATCGGAGCGCTTCGGACTGACGGCAGGTTTCGACATCGGTACCGAACAAAAAGCCAAAGGCAAGCCGGAGGTGAATGTGTGGTACACGCCGGTACTCATCGGCCGACTTTCATTGAAAGAAAAGGTGGCGCTGGCCGCCCGTTACGAATATTACAGCGATGAAAACGGCGTCATCATCGGGCCTGATTTCCGTACCAGCGGCTACTCGCTGAATGTCGATTATGCGCCGCGCAGCAATGCCCTGTTTCGGGTAGAAGGCCGATTATTGCAAAGTAAAAACGACATTTTTGTTACGGAAAACGGTTTTTCCAATACCAGTTTTGCCATAACTGCCTCGATGGCTGTGTTATTTTAACCACACTACCGGACATTTATAGTTGGGCGTCCAGACCTGTAAGGTTTTAAAAACCTTACAGGTCTCGTTCCACGAAAATGCCCAGGAGTATACTTATAACAGGTCATGGAAATTTTCAACGACCGCGATCGTGATGCTGCTGCCAATGAGTTTCTCGATCTGATTCGCCGCTCCCGCCGTGGCAAGTTCAAGGTGTACATCGGCATGTCGGCCGGCGTGGGCAAAACCTACCGGATGCTCCAGGAGGCGCACGCGTTGTTGCAAAACAAGGTGGATGTAAAAGTCGGTTTTGTGGAAACCCACGGCCGCCATGAAACCGAGCAACAACTGGCCGGACTGCCGCAGGTGCCGCGCCGCAAACTGTTTTACAAAGGCAAGGAACTGGAGGAAATGGATCTGCAGGCCATCCTCAATGTGCATCCGGAAATTGTGATCGTCGACGAACTGGCCCATACCAACATCGAAGGCAGCAAAAACGAAAAACGCTGGCAGGACGTGCTGGAACTGCTCGAAGCAGGCATTCACGTCATCAGCGCCGTCAATATTCAGCACCTGGAAAGCCTGAACAACGACGTGCGCCAGATCACCGGAATCGAGGTGCGAGAGCGCATTCCCGACCGCATCCTGCAACTCGCCGATGAGGTGGTGAACATTGACCTGACAGCCGACGAACTCGTGGCGCGGCTCCGCGCTGGCAAGATTTATGCCCCGGAGAAAGTGGAAATTGCCCTGCAAAACTTCTTTCAGCCGGAAAAAATCCTGCAACTACGCGAACTGGCGCTGCGCGAGGTGGCGCATCAGGTGGAACGAAAAATCGAGGCGGAAGTGCCCAAAACGGGTCAGTTGCGCACCGAACGTTTCCTGGCCTGTATCAGCAGCAACGACGACACCGCCAAAGCAGTGATCCGAAAAACGGCCCGCCTGGCATCTTACTACGACGCGCAGTGGATGGTGTTGTATGTGCAAACGCCCGCCGAAGAACCCGACAAAATCAACCTGGCGCTCCAGCGACACCTGCTCCACAATTTCAAAACAGCCATGGAACTGGGCGCCGAAATCATTCGGGTAAAAAGCCCGAATATTGCTCAAACAATTTTGCAGGTGACGGCCGAACGCGACATCACCACCGTATGTATTGGCAAGCCGCACCTGAATTTGTGGCGCATCATCATCAACACCAGCATTTTTAACCAATTGCTGACCGAGTTGTCGGGCAGCAAAGTAGATTTGATTATACTATCTTGAATAGTCCTGAGTCGTAAGTCCTAAGTCCTGAGTCCGTAGAGTACACATGAATACTCCTGGATTTTTTTATTAACCAAGGCTATGGATAATCAGGTGTACTCTACAGACTCAGGACTCAGGACTTACGACTCAGGACTTTACACCATGCTACGCATCAAAACCAAACTCTCGCTCGGCCTCGGCTTTCTCTTCGCCGTAATCGTGCTGCTTACTGCGGCAGGCCTGTATTCGCTCAACCGCTTGTCGGGCGATGCGCAGGCCGTGTTGCAGGACAATTACCTGAGCCTCGAACTCAGCGAGCGCATGCACCGCTTGCTGGACAACTACGGCGCCGACCTGGCCGAGGGGACGCCCGCTGGCGCTGCGCGGGAGGCGTTTGTGGCCGAATTTGAAAAAAGCCTGACGCGGCAGGAGCGCAATGTGACCGAGCCGGGAGAATTGGAAGCGACACAAGACTTGCGCAGCCAGTTCGATTTTCTGAAAAAAGACACCTCGATATTAGTGAGTCGAACCGCTGACATCCGGCAGGCGCTGCACCGTATCAATGAACTTAACATGAATGCCATGATTCGTAAAAACGAGGCAGCGCGCCACACGGCCGAGCAGGCCAATGTGCTGCTGGGAGTGATTGCGGTGCTGTCGTTTCTGATTTCATTTGTATTTATTGTCAATTTTCCGGGATACATCGCCGATCCTATCCGCCAGTTGACGGAAAGCATCCGGCAGATTGCGGATCGCAACTACAACGAACGCCTGTTTTTTAAATCGCAGGATGAATTTGGCGAACTCGCCACAGCATTTAACGATATGGCTTCGCGGCTCGACCATTACGAGCACAGCAACCTGGCAGAATTGCTGTTTGAGAAAAAACGCATGGAAACCCTGCTCGACAACATGAGCGATGCGGTGCTGGTGCTGGATGAAAAAAGCCGTGTATTGTTTGCCAATCCGATTGCCTGCCAGTTGTTGTCGGTGAAAAAAAGTGACCTGACAGGCCGGTATGCACCCGATGCCGCCTTGCACAACGACCTGTTGCGCAGCCTGTTACAGTCCGACAGCAGCCATACATTCAAGATTTACCACAACGACAAGGAGAGTTTTTTCCAGAAAGAAACCTTTGCCGTGCGCGTCGAGCGGCCCAATATGTCGGCCGACGCCGGCGTAATGATTCTGCTGAAAAACGTCACTTCTTTCAAGGAACTCGACCAGGCTAAAACCAATTTTATTGCCACCATTTCGCATGAATTGAAAACGCCTATTTCCGGCATTAAAATGTCGCTCAGCCTGCTGGAAGACAAACGTGTGGGCCCGCTCAATGAAGAACAACAGAAACTGCTGGCCCATATCCGCAGCGACAGCCAGCGCCTGCTGGGTATCACGACCGAACTGCTCGACCTGGCTCAGGTGGAAACCGGCAATATCCGCCTAAATATCAGCCCTTCCGACCCTTATGCCCTGCTTCAGTATGCCCTGGAAGCCGTGCAAGTGGAAGCCGATCAAAAACACCTGCAACTGGACACCCAACTGGAAGCATCGCTCCCGCAGGTGCGCACCGACCCGGATAAAATCACCTGGGTCATCATCAACCTGCTCACCAACGCCATTCATTATTCGCCGGAAAAAAACCGCATCCTCATCGAAATGCGCAAGGAAAATGACCGCTTGCTGGTTTCTGTACGCGATTTCGGCAAAGGCATAGAAGAGCGCTTTCGCAGCCGCGTGTTCGACCGGTATTTTCAGGTGCCTGGCAGCCCACAATCCGGCACCGGACTCGGACTGGCTATCTGCAAGGAATTTGTGGAAGCGCAAGGGGGCCACGTCGGGCTGGATAGCGAAGTGGGGAAAGGAAGTAGGTTTTATTTTGAGATACCCTTCTAGAGAGGGTTGAATCAGGATTTAGGGGATTAACAGGATTAGAAGGATTCCCGACTTGACATCAGCAATTTGACAAATTTTAATAATTGTCGTTGTCAAGTCGGGAATCCTTCTAATCCTGTTAATCCCCTAAATCCTGTTCTAGTGAGGTAATCTTTCCCGCACCGCTCCATACACCCACGTTCCTGCCAGGGCGCCAGCAATTACGATCAGAATAGGCAGCACGCCTGTACCCAGGATGGCGAACAGTGGCCCTGGGCAGGCGCCCGTCATCGCCCAGCCGAAACCGAACATCAGTCCGCCGATCACCTGCCCGCGGTTGAGTTTTTTGGTGTGGAACTGAATGGGTTCGCCATGCATGGTTTTGGCCTGGAATTTTTTGATAAGCCACACGGACAAGGCGCCGATAACAACGCCTGTAGAGATTACGCCGTACATGTGAAACGACTGAAAACGAAACATTTCCTGCATGCGAAACCAGGAAATGATCTCGGTTTTGACAAAAGCAATACCGAAAATGACACCTACAGCGGCGTATTTAAAATTGTGGTACCAGGGGAGTTGTTCCTGCGATTCATTGATGCACATGGCATCGAGAGAACGTACTTCGAAATCTGATTCGGGAGGGAGCATGGCAGAGGTGAGAGGTGAGAGGCGAGAGGCGAGAGGTGAGAAAGGGGTCACAGGTGCATGATGTAGGGCAGGATAAAATTGGCCATTAGGATACCACCTGCCATAAAACATATAGTGGCCACGAGGGAAGGCCATTGCAGGGTGGAGAGCCCCATAATGGAATGGCCGCTGGTGCAGCCACCCGCGTAGCGGGTGCCGAAGCCTACAAGAAAACCGCCCACTACGAGCAGCACGAAGCCGCGAAGGGTGAACAGGCTGTCCCAGGAAAAAATTTCAGGAGGCAACTGGCTGTCATAATGGGTGATGCCGTATGTCTGGAGTTCGGCGGCCAGTTCGGGTGCGACGCGCACCGGATTGGGGTCGGCCAGTAAGGTGGCTGCAATGGCGGCGCCCAGCATGATGCCGCCCGCAAAAAAGAGGTTCCAGGACTCTTTTCGCCAGTCGTATTTAAAAAAACGAATATTGGCAGGAAATACCGCAGCGCAGATATGCCGCAGGTTGCCAGAAATGCCAAAATGCCGGTTGCCAAGTAGCAACAGGGCCGGCACGGTGAGTCCGATGATGATGCCGCCCGCCCACCAAGGCCAGGGCTGGCTAAGTGTCTGTATCATGTGCGTTGTCAAATTGAGGCTTGAACATACGCACAAATTGAAAGATTGACAAATTGCATTTTTGTGTTTTGGTATTTTTGGGTTTTGGTGTTTTCGAGGGCGCTGCTCTTGGCTTTGATAGGAAAGTTAGAGATTGAGGCTCGAATTTGATCCATGCTGAGCCGCCGAGTCTTAAACCACAACCTTTCAACCCTCAAAGCCAAGAGCAACGTCCTCGAAAACACCAAAACCCAAAAACACCAAAACACCAAACAACCTAGAGACTCGCTTCCAGGCTGTCCCAAGCGCCGCCATTATACACCTCAATACCCGAATTTCTGAGGATACCTGCAGCAGCGCTGCTGCGGTTGCCGCTGCGGCAAACGGTGATGATAGGGGTGTTTTTACCTTTGAGGCTAGCGATTTTGGTGCCGATCTGGTCGAGCGGAATGTTGACGGAGCCTTTGATATGGCCTTGTTTGAACTCTCCCGGCGTACGAACGTCTACAATCACAGCGCCGGCTTCTACCAGGGTTTTAAAATCGGCAGAAGGGCCGCTCGAGAAAATGCTTTTCAGAAAATCCATCATGGTTCGGATATAAAATGATAAAAAATGGTGAAGGATAGGATGCAAAAACAAGTCAAAATCCGCTGTTCAGGCATCGTACAGTAGCATTGGGGTGAATTCTGTAAGAATCTGTTGCAAAGGTGCAATATTGGGCACGCTGAACTATGTAACAAACATCACATAAAGCAAAAGTGTATGAAAGCGTCTCTTGTACTCTTGTGGGTATTTGCCGGAAATGTTCTTTTAAACGCTCAAACGGCTTTGTACAATGCCGGCATACACACGGCCGACTCTTTGTTCCAAATTCCCGATTACCCTGCCGCTGCTCAGGCTTACCGAACAGCATTTGAAGTCTTTGCTGGAAAAGCATACCCGGAAGACCGATTCAAGGCCGCTCGCGCATGGGCCATGACAGGCAAGGCCGATTCCGCCTTTTTTCACCTGGAACGGCTGCAATCGAAAACTGATTTTCTGGACGTGGTGAGCACCTGGGAACAAACGCCGGAACTGGCAGCCTTGACATCCGACTTCCGCTGGACGCGACTGCTCACTCAAATCGCGCTCAAAAACGAACGCAATGCGGCTATACAAAACAACCCGCTGGGCCATGAACTGGAGCAAATTTACACCCTCGACCAGTGGTATCGAATCCACATGGACAGTGTCATTTCCTTGCATGGGCGCGCATCTCCCGAATTCAGGGATTTTGTGCGGCGCAGTACCGAACAGGATTCTCTCAACCAATTGCGCGTGCGCCAGATTATTGAGGAACATGGCTGGCTGGGTACTGATGTGGTGAGCAAACGCGCAACCAAAGCACTATTCCTTGTGGTGCAGCACGCCGAACTGCCCATGCAGGAACGCTACGTCCCGCTCTTGCGCCAGGCCGTGGCTGAAGGGAAGGCGGATGCCGAAAACCTGGCCTATCTGGAAGATCGTATCTTGATGCGGCAAGGCAAACCCCAGCGTTATGGCAGCCAGATCGTAACGGATAAATCGACCGGTGCATGGATTCTCTACCAGGTCGAAGACCCGGAAAACCTGGACAAACGCCGGGCTACTGTAGGGCTGGGGCCAATTGCAGCCTATCTGGAGGCTACAGGGGCGATTTGGGAGAAATGAAGGGAGGGATGGTGATTTGGTGTTTTTGTGTTTTTGTGTTTTTGTGTTTTTGTGTTTTTGTGTTTTGGTGTTTTTGTGTTTTGGTGGGCTTCGTTCTTGGTATTGGAATTCAAATTCCTGCCTGATATGGCGTTTACATAGCATTTCCTTATTACGCTGAGAAACTGTTTTATATGCCGCGAGCAACGCGCCCTCCAAAACACAAAAACACTAAAACACCAAAACACTAAATCACTAAAACACTAAAACACTCCTTCTCTACAGCAGTCGGATTTTTCCTCTGCCCGTCCGCAATACATCCTCCTGTTCCAGTTTTTTCAAAATGCGTGTCACCACTTCGCGGGTGCTGCCAATTTCCTCTGCTATTTGCTGGTGGGTAATATCGATGACGCGTGAGCCGAAGATGTTGGCTTTTTCGCGCAGCAGGTCGACAATGCGGTCGTCTGTTTTTTTAAACTGCACATTGCTGACTAATTGCAGCAATTCCTCGAAGCGGTTTTGATACAGTTTGAAAATGTATTCCGCCCAGGCCGGATGCTCCTTTACCAGGCGCGCGGCTTTTTCCGGACGGATAAAAATGATTTCCGTTTCCTCGATGGTGATTGCCTTGATTTTGCTGGAAGTTCCCGTCAGAGCGCCCAGGATGGCCATGACACAACTTTCGCCGGGCCGGATGTAGTACAGCAAAAACTCGTTGCCGTTTTCGTCTTCCCCTACCACTTTGATATGGCCGCGCAATACGACGGGAATGCTTTTTACATAGGCCTGAAAATTCAGTACCACCGAATCGACCGGCAGAATTTTCACGTCGTTTTCGTCGGCCAGTTTTCGAAGCAGGCTGTGATCTGTTTGCATACGGGCGAAGGTCGTAAAAAAAAATTCACCCGGCATCAGGGTACCTGTAAAATGGCGTGTCTCAGAGTAATATTCGATTAATCACAAAAACGATCCAATAAGCAATGACAACAAAAATCAATTTCCCGGCCCTGATGCTTGTAGCCATCACCCTGTTTTCTCTTACCTCCTGCGATGTGTTCGGCGTGCGCAGCAATGGCGAACTGGAAACAGAAATCCGCAATGTCGATAATTTCCATGCTCTGGAAATCAATGTGCCTGGCGATATAGAAGTGCGCACAGGCGATGAATACAAGGTGGAAGTGACCTGCGAAAACAGCGTGATCGCCTACCTCGAAACCATTGAAGACGAGGGCGTGCTGAAAATCCATTTCGACCGCGATGTGTTCGATGTCGATAACCTGAAAATTCGCGTATGGGCGCCCTCCTGGGATAGTTTCGTCATCAACGGAAGCGCCGACGTAGATGTGCCCGATGCCATTCAGGGCGAACTCCTGAAACTGGGTGTTTCCGGCAGTGGCAATATCAAGGTATTTAATGCCGACTTTACGGATATTGACACCCGTGTCAGCGGCAGCGGCGATGTAAATCTGAGTGGCAACGCCGATCACCTGAAATGCACCGTCTCCGGCAGTGGCGACGTAGATGCCCTGAGTTGTCCCGTAAAAACCGCCATCGTGACAGTTTCAGGTAGCGGCAACGTCCGCCTGAACGTTTCCGACAGCCTCAATGTGACCATCAGCGGCAGCGGCGATGTGGAATATGAAGGCGACCCGCAGGTGACGAAGCAAGTGTCGGGTTCGGGGAATGTGCGGAAGATTTAAGGATGTTAAAGGTCGGCAGGGTTTGAAACCCTGCCGACCTTTAAACCCTGCCGACCTTTTTAAAAATAAAAAAATCGGATACACTCCGATCCCTGTGTGGGTTTTCGATCCGCTGCTCCAGCACCCAGCCCTCCGGCACATCAGCGCTGAAATGACGCTGTCGGAAATGCGGGAACATACTTCTCCCTTTTTCCGCTTCATCAGAAGAAAAAATAATCACCCAGCGGCTCGATACCTGAAACAGGTGCTGCATATACAGCCGATATAACCGCTCTTCCGTGAGGTGGAAAATGACTTCCAGCGAAATTGCCAGCTCTGCCTGAAACCTGTCCGGAACAAATTGATCTGGAACGTACACCTCAAACGCTTTGCCGGGGTCTTCCGAAAACATGGTTTTACAACGCTTCACTGCGGAGGTTGCAATATCCAGCCCGATATACCTCGGGTATTGTGCCAATTGTAACTGCCGACCATCGCCGCAGCCCAGTTCTACCACGGAAGTGATCTGCTGCTGTTGCACAAATGTGTTCAGGATGTCGGCTTTATATGCTGCCAATTCCCCACCCGAGCCAACGCCGGAATCGCCCCCGCATGCATATCGCTGCTCCCAGTAGCGTCGGCTGCCGGGGTAGAAGAGGTGGCGGATGCGGTTCCTGATATTCGTGAGGAGCATTTTAAATGGTTATATAAACGTGCATAACGTCGGCAGGGTTTAGAACCCTGCCGACGTTTAGAACCCTGCCGACGTTTAGAACCCTGCCGACGTTCATTCACTTTCCCACAATCTCAAACCGCTGTTCCAGCCGATAACCATCCTTATCCACCAGTGCCAGCATATGCGGGCCGACAGGCGGTTGCAGCGCCATTTGGTGAAACGTACGGGTACTGCCGAGGTACACCCCGTCGAGGTGCCAGAAAATTTCAATATCAGGCGTGCGGTGTGCTACCTGAAACACGGTGCTGCTGAGTTTGCCGTTGAGGTCGACAGGCACATAAATTCGGGTCGGGTTTTTAGGGTAAATAAGTTGCATGGGCGACTGCACAAGTGCCGTTTGAGCGCCTACACAGTCGGGCCGGAAAGGTGGCGGCGACACATACGAAGGGTTTTTACTTTTGAAATAAAACTCTTCGATAGGCGGCAGCACAAACCAGGGCACATGCTGCATGGAAGCCGGCGAAGTGCAGTCGCTGTTCACCTGCCACATACCCGTAGAGTCGAGGTGCAGCAACTGGTGGTTGGGGCAAACTGCTGCTTTCAGGCCGCTTTTAGGTATCCAGAGCGTGTCATTTTCACAATAATCGCCCGCGCGCCAGCCGCTTTTTTTACATACCGGCGCTTGTACCATATCATCGTAAGGCGGATCAAACCAGCGTTCGCCGCCAGGCAGTTGTTCAAAAATTTCAAACAGCACAGGCGCTGCCATTTCCACACCCAACAGTCCGGGGCGGCCTTCTCCGTCGGCATTGCCCACCCACACCCCGACGGCATAACGGGGCGTTACGCCGGCAGCCCAGGCATCCCGAAAGCCCATGCTGGTGCCCGTTTTCCAGGCCACGGGACGGCCCGCACGGAACAATTCCCATTCACCGGCACTGTTCGGGCGTTCCACCTCACGCATGGCTTCGAAGGTGTACCAGATGGACGCGGCGCTGAGGAGGTCGGTACTGCTTTGGCGGGCGTTTGAGCCGCGCTGTGGGCCGTCTTTCATCAAAATAGGCGCCCGAAAGTCGTCGGAGGCATATCGGCCGTTTCGCTCATAAAATGTGCCGAGTCGCCGTGCCATGCAGGCATACATATTGGTAATGTCGCTCAGGGTGGCTTCCGCGCCGCCCAGAATCAGCGAGAGGCCATAGTGATCTGGCGGGCGATTCAGGGTAGACAAGCCCAGGCGCTGGAGGTTGAAATGAAATTTTTCCAGACCATAGTGTTGTAGCAGCAACACGAAAGGCACATTGAGCGAACGAATCAGCGCGCGTTTGGCGGGCACAGCGCCGTCGTAGGTTTCGTAGTAGTTTTCCGGTTTATATTGCCCGAGTTGGGTAGGCACATCGTGCAGGAGGCTGTTGGGCAAAATGTCGCCGCTTTCGAGAGACAGTGCGTAGAGATAAGGTTTGAGGATACTGCCGGTACTGCGCGGTGCCGTAATGATGTCGACCGATTCGCCGTGTTCCTTACCGGCGCCCTGCACATTGCCGACATACGCCAGCACTTCGCCGGAAGCCACGTCGATGATGATGGATGCGAGGTTGTGTACGTCGTTGCCACGGTAAATCTCCTGTCGGCGGGCCAGGATGGCCGAAATGCGCTCTTGCAGGTCTTTGTCGAGCGTCGTGTGAAATCGGGAGGCCCCACCAGCAGCGAGGCGGTCGAGCAAGTGCGGCGCCAGTTGGGGCAAGGGCAGGGGTTGCTCGGGCAGCGGTTCTTCTTGTGAGAGTTCGCATTCTGCGGCGCTGATTTGCCCGTTGTCGCGCAGGCGTTCGAGCAGTCGGTTGCGTTTTTGCACCAGTGCATCGCGGTTGCGGCCGGGGTGAATCAGCGCCGGGCTATTGGGCAATACCGCCATGGTAGCGGCCTCGGCCCAGGTGAGCAGGTGCGGACTTTTGCCATAGTAACGCCAGGAAGCGGCTTCTATGCCTACTACATTGCCGCCGAAAGGTGCATGAGATGCGTATAAATTCAGAATTGATTGTTTGGAATACGTCAGTTCCAGCCGCGTGGCCATGAACATTTCCAGCATTTTTTCCCAGATCGTACGCGACGGATTGCCGCGTGCCAGCCGGATAACCTGCATGGTGATGGTACTGCCGCCGCTGACGATCTGCCCGCTACGGGCATTGAGCCACATGGCGCGCAGCAGACTCACCGGATCGACGCCCGGGTGCCAGCGAAAACGCTTGTCTTCAAAGGCAATGACACAGGCGGCGTATTTGGACGGCACCGAATCGCTTTCCGGAAATCGCCACTGCCCGTCTGTAGCAATACGCGCGCCCAACAACTGCCCTTCGCGGTCTTCCAGCACCACAGAAATGGGCTCCTTAAACAGCGGGCGTGGCAAACAAAACAACCATAGCAAGCATAAAACCAGCAAACCTACAGCCGTACGTGGCCGGCGACGCAGCCAGGCGGACAGCCCGATCCCGGCACGTTGGAACCAGCGCCCCACAGAACGCAACAAATATGGGAGTACAGGACGACGAAAAATGGTATAAACAGTTTACAGGTTAAACGCAATCAATTTCCGGCCAGATAACCGCTTTGGCACAAGCCGATATAGTCTTTCCAGGCGCGGCGCGCAGCCTGAAACTTCATTTCCTGATCGGGTGATGCACCAATTTGCAATTTTTGTAGCAAATCATACGATTCACTGGCGGCCTGCACGATTTCACTACGGGCACCTACTGGCACCATCGGCCAACGCTGTTCGAGTTGGGACACATATTCCGGCAGGTATTCCACCAGTTTCCGGGTGAGAAGCGGCTTGTCTATTTCCAGCGCACGTGTAAAAGGCGCTGTCATTTGTCGGCCGAATTGTTCCATCGATACCGCTACACCTTGCGTGGCCAGGTCGCTTGTTGCACGGATTAGTGCATCGAGTCGTTTTAGTTCAGGCGTGCCAAGTGCGCGTTTATCAATCTTTTGCAGGTATGTATGCAATGTTGTAGCATCGGTTTTCGATTGTAGCGCCTCTTCCCGGGAAGGCAGCATGGGCAAAAAAAGTGTGTCACTCCCGGCCGTCAATACAATTTTTTCCGCAGGCGCCAGGATTTTCAAAAACCGGCGCTCTCCTTCGCGCAAACGATCGGCATCCGACTGGCAAGCAGCAAACAAAAAAAGACACCATAAAGGCCAGGTTTTGATTTTCATGGAGACAAAAGTAAAAAAAGTCCTGAGTCGTGAGTCGTGAGTCCTAAGTCCGTAGAGTGTACCTTGTTGTTTTTGGCATTTCAAAAACATATGCCGAAAGTAAGAAGGTGTACGCTACAGACTTAGGACTCAGGACTCACGACTCAGGACTTTTTTTACTTTTGCATCTTTTTCAACATGCCCGTCATACCTACCTCCTCCTACCCCGGGCCGGCACGCTTTCAGTTCAACGGCCACCTGCAAACATTGATTCCCGGCATGTTTCGCCGCATCAAAGGTGTTGATTACCAGCGGGAAAGAATAGAAACTGCCGACGGCGATTTTCTGGATCTCGACTGGCTGACCCATGGCAACCGCCGCCTTGTAATCCTGACACATGGCCTGGAAGGCAGTTCAGCCGGGCAATATATCCGGGGCACAGCCCGGCATTTCACCCGCCACGGCTGGGATGCGCTGGCCTGGAATTGCCGCTCCTGCTCGGGCGAGATGAACCGCCGTTTCCGCATGTACCACCACGGCGACACCGAAGACATCGACGCCATCGTGCAGCATGCACTGCAAACGGGCAGGTATGATGCACTGGTACTCGTCGGGTATAGCATGGGTGGCAATATCACCATGAAATACCTGGGTACAAAAGGCGATCAGGTGGCGCCACAGATCAAGGCTGCGGTAGCATTTTCTTCCCCCTGCGATATCGCTGCCGGTGCAGATGTGCTCGATCGCTGGGACAATTTCATTTA
Organism: Saprospiraceae bacterium; assembly: GCA_016787415.1. Classification (GTDB taxonomy): domain Bacteria; phylum Bacteroidota; class Bacteroidia; order Chitinophagales; family Saprospiraceae; genus M3007. Next base: position 55,048 of record JAEUUT010000101.1, read on the forward strand.
CAAGAAGCGTTTCATGGGTTTTTTGGAACGGAAAATTCGGTTGAAAAACAAACAATTCCCCGGCCACCTCGACATTTCGAAACTTCGGAAGGTGCGGCGCTGGCACGATTTTGATGAGTGGTTCAGCGCCCCGATTTGCGGGTTTCAATCGGCTGCCGAGTTTCATCGGCAAGCATCTGCCAAAAATTTTCTGGAAGGCATCCGCATACCCGTACTACTTGTAAATGCTGCCAACGACCCTATTCTGACACCTGAATGTTTTCCGTTTGACATTGCAGAAAAACACCCCTGGTTTCACTTCGAACTGGCGCCCGGAGGCGGTCATTGCGGGTTTCGCGCACGCGGCGACCGCGATAGTTCATGGTCGGAACGAAGGGCGCTGGAATTTTGTGAGCAACACGGGAACACAGATTGAAACACGGATTACACGGAAAAAACGGATTTACACAGATAAGTGAAACACGGATTACACGGAAAAAACGGATTTACACGGATAAGTGAAACACGGATTACACGGAAAAAACGGATTTACACGGATAAGTGAAACACGGATTATGCGGAAAAAACGGATTTACGCGGATAAGTGAAACACGGATTATGCGGAAAGGGCTGATTTTCACGGATAATATTGAGAGAATAATCATTTTTGTGCAGGAAAATAACATGGTCTGTTTACCCGTGTAACAATCCGTGCTTATCCGTCCTTCCCGTGCAATCCGTGTTTCACTTATCCGTGTAAATCCGTTTTATCCGCGCAATCCGTGTTACAATCCGTGTTACAATCCGTGTTACATCACAACGAGGCTTTTCTCACCTTCCTGCAATCGCTGAATGCTGCACAGCAATCGGCCGTAGAAACGGTGGAGGGGCCGGTGCTGGTGATTGCCGGGCCGGGAACGGGCAAAACGCATATCCTTACGGCGCGTATCGGCAATATCCTGCTGCGCACCGATGCGCGCGCACAGAATATTTTGTGCCTCACATTTACGGATGCCGGTGTACATGCCATGCGGCAGCGTTTGCTCGAACGCATCGGTCCCGAAGCGCATCGGGTGCCCATTTTCACTTTCCACGCTTTTTGCAACCGGGTGATACAGGAAAATCCCGAAGTGTTTGGCAAAGGCAACCTCGAACCCCTCAGCGACCTGGAACGCATCGAACTGGTAAGGCAAATGCTGGCAAGGCTGCCTGCCGATCATCCGCTGCGGGAAGGAAGAAAGGACACGTTTCAGTTTGAACAACACTTGCGCGACCTGTTTGCCACCATGAAAAAAGAAGGCTGGACGCCAGGTTTTGTCCTGAAAAAATGCGACGAGTACGTTCGTGATTTACCCCAAAACCCGGACTTCATTTACAAGGTAAATACCAAAAAAGCCCGCAAAGGCGATCTCAAGCAAGCACAAATCGACGAGGTGATCGAGAAAATGAATCGCCTCAAAGCCGCAGCCGATCTGTATCCGCGTTACCAGCAAATGTTGGACAAGCACGGTCGGTACGAATACGAAGACATGCTGTTGTGGGTGACCAAAGCCTTTTCCAAAAACGAGGCCCTGCTCCGTACGTATCAGGAGCGATACCAGTATGTGCTGGTCGATGAATTTCAGGATACGAACGGAGCGCAATTTCACCTGCTCCAGCAGTTGCTCGACTACTGGGAGGTCCCGAATATTTTTATCGTAGGTGATGACGACCAGAGTATTTTCGAATTTCAGGGCGCACGCCTGGAAAATCTGGTTCAGTTTTATCAACAATACCACAAAGGACTGAAAACCATTGTATTGGGAGACAATTACCGCTCTGCCCAACCGATTCTGGATACGGCGGCCAATGTAATCCGACACAATAACATCCGCGCCATTAGTCGCCTCGATCAGCCTTTCGAAAAAACACTTCGGGCCGGCGCCGAAAGGTTTTTGGGGCCCGCCGCGCCACATACTCCGGTACGTATTGCAGTGTATGAAAACCGCCTGCACGAACTGGCCGACATCGTTTCAAAGATTGAACAACTCATTGCGCAGGGCACGGCGCCATCCGACATTGCGGTGTTGTATGCGCGCCACCGGCAGGCATCGCAGTTGCTTGCCTTGCTCGAAAAAAAAGGGATTCCGTACCAAACGAAACGCCCTGTCAATGCCCTCGAATTGCCGGTTATGCAGCATTTTCGGGCCTTGCTGACTTACCTGCACGATGAGATGACGGAACCGCTTTCGGGCGACCATCGCCTGTTTCCGTTGTTGCACGCTTCGTTTTTTAATCTGGCGCCGCTTGACCTCGCACATATTGCCCTGGCTCTCCGCCGCAACGATAACCGCGAAACCCGCGACCTTTATATCAAAGCGAGCCATTTTTCTTCCCAAAAACAGTATTGGCGGGCGGCACTGGCAGACGCCGCATTTCTGGAAAAACTGCCACTTTCAAATCCCGATACGTACCTGCAACTGGCAACACGCCTGAACGGCTGGATTGCTGACGCCGCCAACTTGCCCCTGCCCCAACTCATCGAACGGCTGTACACACAAACCGGCCTGATGACCTGGGCCTTGCAGCAGCCCGATCGGGTGTGGCATATACAAGTGCTGCATACCTGGATGGCTTTTGTGCAACGCGAATCGGCCTGCAATCCGCGGCTGACAGCCGTGCCGGACGGGCTGGGCCATTTGCTCAATCTGTTGCACAGCATGGACGACAATCAACTGCCGCTTCCCGTGCAGCAGCCCGTGCAGAACGGACCGGGCGTGCAATTGCTTACCGCACATGCGGCCAAAGGGCTCGAATTCGAGCATGTTTTCCTGTTCGACTGTGTAGACGATGCCTGGGAAAAAAGTGCCGGCAACAAAAGCGGCCGTTTTGCGCTCCCGCCCACCCTTACACTGTCGGGCGAGGAAGACGCCGTGGAAGCCCGGCGCAGGTTGTTTTATGTAGCGCTCACGCGTGCAAAAGCGCATTTGCAGGTGTCGTGGGCGGCGGCTGCTCACGATGGCAAGGCGCTCACGCAGACGCGTTTTGCCGACGAGACGACGCTGCCGCACCACCATGCCCTGGTAGCGCCGGAGGTGCTGTTGGATACCCAGGTCAGTTTGCTGCTGGAGCCCGCACAACCGGTCATTACGCTTCCGGAAGCGGCATTGCTGGATGAATTGCTCGCCCATTTTAGCCTTAGTATTACGGCGCTGAACCGCTACCTGCGCTGCCCGCTGGCGTTCTACTACGAAGACCTGCTGAATATTCCCGCCGCGACGAGTGAGGCAGCCGCATTCGGTACCGCTATGCACGGCGCTTTGCAGGCTTTCACCCTGAAAATGAAAGCAGATAAAAAGATGCAGTGGCCCTCAGCAGAAGCGCTATTGCGGATGTTCGTGCAGGAAATGGAGCGTCAGCGCGCCCATTTTTCTGAAAATGGCTGGATACAACGCATGGCGCTTGGGAAAGACTACCTGAGGCGTATTCACGTAGAACAGACACCTTTCTGGCGAAAACGCGTGATCGTGGAAAGAAAAATTGATAAAGTGGAACTCGAAGGCGTGCCGCTCACCGGCGTGGTGGATAAAATTGAATGGCTCGACAATCAGACCATCCGTTTGGTAGACTACAAAACGGGCGCGCCTGACCCTAAAAAAACAGCGGCGCCCGATGAAAAACAAATCCTGGGTGGCGAATACTGGCGGCAATTGGCGTTCTACAGCCTGCTGCTGGAAACAGCGCGTATTTATCCCGAAAAAGTAGGCAAAACTGCCATTTCATGGCTCGAACCCGATAAACGCGGCGCATTTCCCGTGGTAGAAATTGCATTCAACAGCGCCGAATTACAATTTATGAAGGATACGATCAAAAGCGTGTGGAGCCGAATTCAGGATCGGGACTTTCATACCGGCTGCGGCAAAGATGATTGCATCTGGTGTACGATGCACCGAACCCGGGTGTTTACTGAAGGTGGCAGAGGGGATGAGGAAGGGTTGGATGATTGAAAGCGGTTTGAATCAGGATTTTTTGGATTTAAAAGATTAGAAGGATTCCCACCGAGATGTCAAAAATGAATTCTAATTTTTTTTAATTTTGACATCTCGGTGGGAATCCTTCTAATCTTTTAAATCCAAAAAATCCTGATTCAAACCGCTTTCACTGCTTCCCTCCGGAAGCCGACATCGGGTCGGGTGCTGTGGTAGGTTTCTTTTTTACGGTACAACCTACGGCGCGGGTGAAATCCGGATTGGGTTTTTCGCCACGCATAAGGGCTTCAACAGCCTTTTCAGCCCAGCGGTTTTTAGCCAACTTGGGTGTTTCCGGGTTATCATCGATGGCGCCGATGTATCGGATCACCTTGTCCTGATCCAGCAGGAAAACGTGCGGAGTACGGGTAGCGCCAAATTTTGGATACACCTTTTGTTCTTCATCAAACAAGTATTCGAAAGGGTATTTGTTGGCTTTGGCCCGTTTCTGCATTTCTTCGAAACTATCTTCTTCGACGATGAGCGGGCTATTCGGGTTGATAGCGATTACCGGGAAGCCCTGCGGTGCGTATTTGTTGTGCAGGTCGATGATGCGTTGTTCGTACAACTGAGCGTAAGGGCAGTGATTGCAGGTAAAAATGACGATGTATCCCCGGGCGTCCTTGTAATCGGACAGAGATACCATTTTGTTATTTACACTTTTCAGAGAGAAGTCCTCTGCATGGTCGCCGACGACATAGCCGGAAGGAGAAGTAGCAGAGATAAAAAGCAGGAAAACGCCTGCCATTAACAGCGGGGAGAAGGCGGGTTTCTTCATGAAGCAACCGGAGGGAATAAAAGAATGAACGATAGTGGGATGAATGCGGATTATCCGGGCCGGGAAATAGCCCTGATGGTCTCTATTTGCCCGTGAGGCAGGGGTACTGTGATGAATCTTTTAATGCCGAGACGTCTGCAAGAAAGGGGCGCACAAATGTTTCCAGTTCGGTGTAGTTGGCAAATTTGCCAAGGTTGAATTTTCGTTGTTGTCCTTTTATGATGATCGTGGCTGGTATTGCGCCATCCCACTCCTGACTTATTTTAGGTATCCAGGTATTGGCATCCTGATCGGCGAATAGTACTACTTCTGACTTAAACTGCTTTTCCTTCAAAAACGGAATAAACTTTTTTTCTAACTGACTTTTAAAATCGAGGCTGACAAGTATCACCAGTACATTCTGTCCGTAGTAACGTTCGCGCAGTTCTTCAAAACAAGGTAGTTCTTCAATGCAGGGTTTGCACCATGTCGCCCAAAAGTTGATAACCAGTGTCGTGTCCTTGGCATTTTCAATGCGGGACTCGAGTTGGGGCATACTGTCATAAATGGCAAACGATTGGCCCGTAGCGGAGTAGTTGCTCAAACAACAACACACCAGCACCATCAAAAACAGGAGAAACCGATTAAGGCGAATGGCTATCATGAAACAGTATTATTAAAAAAAACAATGCAAGAAACGCATTAACGCTGGAACATCCACCAGCTTTAACACTTTTTCCGACGAAAAAAACAATAAATCTTAATAAATACATAAAATCCCCCCGAAACATATGTATTCGGAGGGATTTTTAAGCAAATCAGGGTTCTAAAAAGTTCATTATCAGGCTTCCACAGCCAACTCTGGATAGGCGATGGAGGTGTCTACCAAAATACGGCCGCAGTGCTCGCAGGCGATGATTTTTTTGTGCAGGCCGATCTCGAGTTTTATTTGCGGTGGAACATTGTTGAAGCAACCGCCGCAGGAACTGCGCTCTACTGTTACCACTGCCAGACCGTTGCGATACGTGCGGCGGGTTTTGTCATAAGAGTTCAGCAGGCGATCTTCAATGCCGTGGCGAGCCTTGTCGCTTTGGGCGCGCAACTGGTTCTCTTCCTGCTCCGTTTTTTCGATAATACCCTGGAGTTCCACTTTTTTGGCTTCCAGTTCTTTTTGTTTGGCTTCAAAACGCGACTCGGCGATGGTCAGGCTTTCTTTTTTGGCTTCCAGACCGGCTTTGGCTTCGCGTACTTTTTTCTCCGACAACTGGATGTCCAGTTTTGCCAGATCGATCTCTTTCTGAAGGGCATTGTACTCGCGGTCGTTTTTCACTTCCTCGAGTTGTTTCTGGTATTTCTTGATGTTGGCATCGGCTTCTTTTGCAGTTACCTGCATGCGGCCGATTTCCTGTTCGCTCTCTTTGTAAGCAGCCTTCAATTTTTTGATACGGGTATCCAAACCCGCTACTTCGTCTTCCAGGTCGGATACTTCCATGGGGAGTTCGCCTTTCAGAATCTGTATCTCGTCTAATTGGGAGTCGACTTGCTGTAATTTCCACAGCAATTGCAGTTTTTCGGCGATGGATGTTTCTACAGACATACTGTATTTATGGTGGGTGAGTGAGATAAATGGCCGTTTTCACAAATAAAACACCGGATTGGTGTTCACTTTTGTGCAATGGAGCGCAAAAGTAGGGAATTTTTCCCGAATAATGTCAAATAAAAGTTCGATGGTAAACTGTTCTGTTTCGAAATGCCCGATGTCGGCTATAACCAGCCTGCCTTCTGCATCGAAAAACTCGTGGTATTTGAAATCTGCCGTTACAAACGCATCTGCCCCGGAACGGAGTGCTTCCGACAACAAAAAACTCCCGCTGCCGCCGCAAACAGCCACTTTTTCTACAGGTTTGTTCCGCAAAGCCGTGTGTCGGACGCAGGAGGCCCGCAAGGCAGATTTGACGTGTTGCAGGAATTCAGTTTCGGCCATAGGCTGCGGGAGAAGGCCGATCATACCGGCGCCGGTGAGAAGTCCTGAGTCCGAAGTCCGAAGTCCTGAGTCCTGAGTCCTGAGTCCTGAGTCGGGACTTTCTCTCCTTGGCAAGAGGATTCGGGTGTCGGAAAGCCCGATTTTCTCCGCAATTTTCGCATTTACACCCTGGTAATACACATTATCGAGGTTGGTATGAATGGCGTAAAGAGCCACCTCCTTTCGAATGGCCTGCATGACCGTTCGCTCAACATAGGAACTGCCGTTGAAACGTTTGAGTCCGCGAAAAACAATCGGGTGGTGGGCTACTACCAGGTTGCAACCCAGCGTGAGCGCTTCTTCCACCACAGCCTCCGTGGAATCGAGGCAGAACAACACCCCTGTCACTTCCGCTTCCGGGTGACCGACGATGAGTCCGGCATTGTCGTACGATTCCTGCAAATGGGGCGGCGCGATGGCTTCCAGCACGGCAAGAATGTCTTTTACCTTCATTCAGAATGTTTTGTGATGTTATTTAAATGACTCGAGTGAGGCAAATTTCGGCCGCTTTCTACTTCTCAAACAAATGAATTATCATTTCTGTGCCATAAAAAATTCTTTGAGGTTAATATCCTGTAAATGCACCTCCATTTCTTTGCGACCCGTGTAACTTTGCCACGCCTTCCCGGTCAAAGGAAGCACAAAAGAAATTGTACGGTTTCTGCCGTATTTCACCATCATTTTAAAAACATACGACTATGACAGCGATGTTTTTGTTCCTTGGCAACCTCGGCGCCACCGAACTTACCCTCATTTTTCTTGTAGTTCTTCTCATGTTCGGCGGCAATAAAATTCCCGAACTGATGCGCGGCCTCGGAAAAGGCATCCGCGAATTCAATAATGCCAAAAACTCGGTGGAAGACGAAATTCGCCAGGGCATGCGCGACGCGGAAAGAAAGCCGCTGGACGATAAGTAAGCAACTCCGACATTCCTGATATCCCGAATTTTTCAACCACTGAAGAATTCGGGATTTTTTTTCGCTGCTATGAAACAACTACTTCTTTTCCTGTGCATGCCACTTTGGTGCCCGGCGCAGGTTACTATTCATGCATTTGCGGCAGAAGTACCTGCCAACGATGGGCTATCGCTGCTGGCATTCGAACTTCTGCAAGGGCACAAAACGCACCCGCCCAAACACCCTTCCGGCATGCTCTTTTACATTCAAGGCTCCGAGCCGGCCACTGTCACCGACAAAATCGGACTGCTGGCCAGTGCAGTCATCATGCGCAGCAGGGTTATTCTGATGGAAAAACGGGGATGCAGCCCCGAAAAAATCGATACGACGACCTTTTATCGATACGACGACAAGAACACGCGCATCAACGATCATATGAACGTGATGATGCATTTCCTGAAAGATTTCCCAGTCGATTTACCTGTAATACTGGTTGGCGGTAGCGAAGGAGGGGATATTGCTGCCGCTTTGGCTCGAAAATGTCCACGTATAACACATCTGATCCTGATTGGTTCGGGTGGCGGTATTTCCCAAAAAGAAGAATTTGAAATACTGGTGGCTCAAAATCCAGGCTTTCTGGGGTGCGCCAATGTGCAGCAACTGGACTCCATTTTCCACATAATCCGGAATGCTCCCGACAGCCTCGCCATTTGGGCAGGTCATCCGTACAAACGCTGGAACAGTTACCTGGAAAATCCGCCGCTGCCCGACCTAATGCAACTGGACATACCTGTCCTGCTGCTACATGGCGATGCCGATCCGAGCGTACCTGTTGCATCTGCCCGTGCCGTACGGGATGCTTTCAAAAAAGCCGGAAAAAACAACCTCACCTATATCGAATATGCCGATGTAGATCACACACTTACCCATGTAAAAGATGGTAAAAGCCGCTATCCGGTTATGGAAGTGGACATGGTTAAATGGATGACTGCACAAGGGCTTATTCCGGAAAAATATGCGCGCAGGCTGACCAAACGGGTCAAAAAAGCCCACCCGGATATTTTTTGAGCAAGTCTGAAGTGGTTTCGGCATGAGGAGTTATATTCACCTTTCTCGTGGAATAATTTCCCGCAGAACTCGCAGATTTACACGCATATCTCGCAGAACGTAGAGTGTACAATTACATCGAAAAGTAGGTGTACGCTACGTTCTGCGAGATCTGCGTGTAAATCTGCGAGTTCTGCGGGAAACCACTCTACGGAAAAATTACGCTGCCAGAAACACAATTCCAAACCCCGGCTTTTGCCAAAATTCGGGGTGTTTTTTTGTTCTGCGTTTAGAGCGCCCGGGACAACACGTACATCAGGTACGTTTCGTCCTGGTTGTTCACACCCAGCCGGTTGGCAGTCAGGTGCAACAAACTGGGTAATGCCTTTTCCAGGTTTGCACCAAATTCTTTGATTACCAACTGGTTACCACGAAACCAGCGCGTCCACTCCGGCTGCTTGGGGTCGAATTGCTCTTCTCTCAGCGAATCCCACAGGGTATTCAGATTGGCACGGATGCTATCAGCCTGGGGGCTGTAATTATGGTCGAAATTGGCCAGCACATGTTGGAGCAGGTCGGCGCTTTCACCTTCTTCCGACTTGAAAAACAACGGAATCCATTGTTCGCAAAGTTGGCGGAAATACCAGGCCGTTTTTTCCCGTTCCAGTCCGGCCGCAAAAGCCGTCATCGTGTGCATCCGCAGCGTATCAAAAAGTGCATCGCCATAAGTGTACTGTGGCCGTTGCAGGCGATCGAGCACTACACGGGTGCTGATGTGAAAATATTCTTCAGCCCAGGCCATGGCTTCCTCTCCGCCAAAGCGCGTCACTTCAGGGTCGTATGGAATGGCGAGGCATTCGCCACGGTCGGCAAACCAGCCTTCTACTGCGGGTTCCAGCGTTTCGCTGAGCCATTCCTGTTCGCCACGCAGGCGCAGGCGGATGTGGAGGCCCTTGTCGTCTTCATATCGAATAAAAAAAGCGCGTGTGCCGGGTTTGCTCCAGATGTACTGTTCGAGAAAAGGCCGCAGGGCGCGTGTCAGAAAAACATCGGCCGTTTCCAGCGGATAAAAATGATAGGAGAGCCATTCTTGCATGCCGCAAAGGTACGGGTTTGGAGCATGTACAAAGCCTGCGACATATCTTTAGCGCTTTGAAATAGAATAGTTATTCTGAAATGATGAAATACCCGCTCATTTTTACCCTTTTGCTGTGCGCTGTCCTGTTGGAGGCCCAAAATGTCAAACCCTGTTTTCAACAGGAAGTCAACTATCGCATCGAAGTGTCGCTCGACGACAAAACGCATATTTTGACCGGCGTTGTAGAAATGGAGTACCTGAACAATGCTCCCGATGCCTTGCCGGTGATCTGGATACACCTGTGGGGAAATGCCTACAAAAACCGCGAAACGGCTTTTTGCAAACAAAAACTGCGCGACGGGAACCGCAATTTTTACTTTGCCGACGACAAAAACCTGGGTTACTTCAAAAACCTCGATTTTACAGTAGACGGTCGGAAGGCTTCCTGGAAATATGACCGCGACAACCCCGATATTGCGCTCCTTACCCTGGAACAACCCTTGCAACCGGGCGGCCGCATCAAAATTGCCACGCCGTTTTCGCTGAAAATTCCGGCATCGTATTCCCGCCTCGGTCATGCAGGCGCAGCCTACCAAATGACGCAATGGTACCCCAAGCCGGCGGTGTACGACAACCGTGGCTGGCACGCCATGCCTTACCTCGACATCGGTGAGTTTTACTCCGAATTTGGCAGTTTCGACGTGAGCATTACCCTGCCCTCCAATTATGTAGTGGGCGCTACGGGTACGCTTCAGACGCCTTCGGAAGTCGCGTTTCTGGAGAAAAAAGTGGTCGAAACAGCCGAATATTTCAAAAAATATCCCGGTAAACAAGCCAATCAGCGCGATACCATTCCACGCTCCAGTACCGAGATGAAAACCATTCGGTACACGGCCGAGCGGGTTCACGATTTTGCCTGGTTTGCCGACAAATGTTTTCTGGTAGCAAGAGATACGGCCACATTGGCTTCTGGTAAAACCGTCGATTGTTGGGCCATGTTTCGGCGCTATGAAGCCATGTTGTGGGAAAAAGGCGCATTTTATGTGCGCAGATCCGTTGAATACTACTCCGAACGGGTAGGCGAATACCCCTGGCCTCATGCCACGGCCGTGCATTCGGCACTCAGCGCCGGCGCAGGCATGGAATACCCGATGATTACGGTGATCGGGCAAAGCGATTCTCCCAAAGAACTCGACGAGGTGATTACCCACGAAGTAGGGCACAACTGGTTTTATGGCATTCTGGCTTCCAATGAGCGCGAGCATCCTTTCATGGATGAAGGCATGAATTCGTACTACGAGTACCGGTACATGCAAAAATACTATGGCAAAAACAGCCCGGTTTCCATGCCTGCAGCCTGGATGGAGCCCAAACCCAGCCAGGGTTCCATGATTGAACTCGGCCAGTTGATACTGGCACGCGAACACATCGGCACCCCGCCCGATCGGCATTCCAATAACATGTCGCAAGCAGCCTATGGGCTCCAGGTGTACACCAAAACTGGCACCACCCTGCACTGGCTCGAACTGTCGGAAGGAACGGAAAAATTCGACCAGGCCATACAGGCGTATTACCGCGAATGGCAGTTCAGACACCCCTACCCTGAAGATTTGCGCGATGTTTTTTCAAAAGCGGGGCTCGACGCCGGGTGGTGGTTTCAGTTGATGCAAACGGAAAAAACCGTCGATGTGGCCATTACTGATATTCAGAAAAATGCCGACGGCTGGCATATTGGAATTACACAAAAAGGCAACCTAGCAGCGCCATTCCCGGTTTCGGCCATGAAAGATGGCAAGCCGGTAGAAACGCGCTGGTTCCGTCCAGGCGAAGCGGTCACATTCCCGGCTATCGACGCCGATGAATTTGTGGTTGATTATGAGCACATTATACTGGACCTCAATCGGAAAAACAACCAGCGCCGTACCTCGGGCGCGTTTCCCGGTATTGAACCCTTGCAGGTAAAATTGGTCAACCTGCTCGAAGAACCTACGCGCAGCACATTAGGCGTACTACCCTGGATTGGCTGGAACAACTACGACAAAACGATGCTGGGGCTGGTGGTACACAGTGCCGGGGCGCCTTCCCAGCCATTGCAATACTTCCTGGCGCCGGGTTATGGCATTGCCAGTAAATCGCTGGTCGGCCTGGCAGATATGCGGTACAAGTTTTATCCGGGCGGTTTGTTTCCGAAAATCACTGTTGGTGTCAGCGCCAAAACCTTCCATTTCAACCAGAATATCGGGCTGGACTACCGCTTGAAAATGGCGCGCGTCGTGCCGCAGGTTCGTTTCGAACTGGCTGATAAGTCTGTGTCATTCAGGCACTTCCTGAACTTTCGGGTTCTTTTCCTCGATCGGGAAAATGCAGAATTTGACGGTTCCGGTTTTGTTGGTAAAGAACACGTGAAAACGACCATTTACGAAACCCGTTATGAAGCGCGCGAAAAGCGCTCTCCGAACCCCTGGCAGTTAAAAGCCGTGCTGGAAAACAGTTCGAACTACAAAAGTATTTTTGGCGAAACGGCGCCTTATGTACGCGGCACCTTCGAATGGCGGCAGGAGTTTTATTACCAGCGCAGCCGCCGCATCACCGCCCGTTTTTTTGCCGGTGCATTTCTGGAAAATACCCGCCGAAACCGCTCTGTGGAGGCCAATGCGCTGGCCCTCAATCCGCAAGGGTTCAACGACTACAAATTCGATCAGGTGTTTTTTGCTCGCAATGCGTTGAGCGGCGTTTTTTCCAGGCAGATAACGCAAACAGACGGCGGCTTCAAAGGCGCTTTCGGCTCGGCCTTCGCTTCTGTCGTCGGCAACTCCAATAATTACCTGCTGGCCCTCAACCTCAAGGCCGACTTGCCTCAACGCCTACCCTGGGGTATTCATTTGTGCCCTTACTTCGACCTGGGGTATTTCGACGACGCCACGATTCTTGGTCAGGACAGGCCGCGCAGCGAGCAACTGCTCTGGAGTGGCGGTTTTGTGCTTGAATTTTTCAAAGGCGGTTTTGAATTCTACCTGCCAGTCGTCAGCGCCCCTCTCCTCAAAGACCTGTACGCCGAACAAAGAGACGGCAATTACCTGCGCAATATTTCCTGGAGCATCCGGATTCCGATCAGGGAACCGGGTGAGGCTTGGGATTTTTTTATGAGATAAGGTGTAAAACAGTCCTGAGTCCTGAGTCGTAAGTCCTGAGTCCGTAGAGTACACCTGTTTTCCCTTGGCGTTTCAAAAAACAAATACAAAGGGAAAACAGGTGTACTCTACGGACTCAGGACTCAGGACTCAGGACTTAATTTACAAATAGCACCGAATTATGATTCCCTTCTAAATCAATTTCCACGCGTCGATTGGCGGGGTCGGTAATCCATTGTCCGTCCACCACGAATTTGTACAGGTGTTTGCCACCGACCAGGGGAAGTTCGGCACGCCAGCCAGAATCTGTACGACGCATTTTGATGGCGGAGGGATCCCAATTATTAAAACTGCCAGATAGTACGACCTGTTGCGCCTCCTTGTGGCCGTCCAGTACAAATTTGACTACCGTAAATACGCGCAGCACCGAGTTGAAAGTAGCGTATTGATTGCGTCTTTTTTCATGGTTGGCAGGGTCTTCCATCCAGTTGCCGTCGGCGATGAATTTGTATTCGTAGATGCCGGGAGAAAGGGTGAGGTGAATATCCCATCCATCGCTCCGGCGTTTCATGTGAATCGCCTGCTCATCCCAGTTATTGAAGGAACCCGTCAGGATAACTGTTTTTGCCTGGGTATAACCTTTCAGGAAAAAGCGCACATTGCCCGTATCGCTCACGGTGGGGCCGGGAGCATCCGGGTTTTTCAGGTCATAGATGTCGAGGATACTTTTTTTGTGCGGGTCCACGTCGGGAGCAGCCCAGTAGGCGCCGTTGATGAGAAACTTGAACTGCCAGTTGGGAGCGTCCTTAAAATCGCTCAGGTGTTTGCGCACCTGAAAGCGGTTGGCGTCAATGCGCTGCATTTTCCAGCCTTTTTTTGACCAGCCGTTGAAATTGCCGCTGACGGCCACCTGCGAAATATCTAGGTCGTCGAAATCGACCATTTGCCCGTTGGAGCGGTGCACAGCCAGTTCGTACTCGCGTCGGTCGAATTCAAACACGACCTCATCGCCTTCAAAAAAATAGGTTCCAAATGTGCTTTTTTCATGCTCCACCTGCGCAAAAGAGCGGAAAGCGGTCAGCAAAAGCGCGAAAACCGTACAATATTTCAATAGTATCTTGATCATGATGATGGTTCAAAGGTATAGCAATTTTGATGGAACAGGCGCTTGCTCAGGGCCGGGCTTTTCCATAAAAACGGATACGTTTTTTTTGATAATTGATACTGACAGGCCGTTGAGAAAGAAATTCATAGCCCAAAACGCCATCTACATTGGTTTGGTAAGTGGCATTGATTTCACTCATATCGATCAGTAGTGTAGCCATGGGTTTTATCTGCAAGGTATCCAGCCGGGCATGTTGCAGCACACCACTGAACACCTCGATGCTTTCCTTGCCTGCGCCATTGAGGTTGACCCTTCTTCTGATTTCGAAATGATTTTTTAGAAAACGCCCGCCGGTATTAAAACTCAGCAGGTTTTGTTCAGCGCCCGAATCAAGCGCAAAGACGCGCCCCTTGCCATCAAAATTCATGCGCAGAATAGCGACATGCCCTACCACCTGCAAGGGAGATTCGACTTTGAGTTGGTATTCCCAGTTGGGTAAATCTTCCACAGGCACACCTTTGGCATCGGTGCGTATCAGTACCAGTCGACGCGCCTCATAATCGAACAGCACTTCAAATCCTTTAAAAACATTGTATCCGACAATGCCCAGGAGGTCTACTTTCTTGCTCCGCTCGATGTGCGACATATCGATCCAGTCGGCCGACACATCTACGACCTGGAGGTTGTCGAGCCGAAAAGTATCCAATTTCATGGTACCCATCACCCTGACTTTTCCGGTCACACCACCGGCAGCCGATGAGGCCGTCATTTGGTTGCCTGGTATACGATAGCGCTGGTTGAGGAGCAAGGTGCTGGCGCCCGTATCGAAAAAGAAATTGCCTTCCAACGTATCCAGTCTGGCCCGAACGGTAATGAGTGTTCCCGTTAGCGAAAATGGAATCCGGATGATGTTGGGTGTTTCCCAGGTCGCCTGTGTCAGGGTAAGTTGATGCGCACCTTCCACCGGTGTCGGTGTGGCAAATGAATAAGCGGGTAAGAGAAGAAAGGCGCAGAAAAAAAGGAAGGGGATTGTTTTCATATCTTTTGCAAAGATATGAAAGTCCTGAGTCCTGAGTCGTAAGTCCTGAGTCCGTAGGGTACACCTACGTACTTTTGGCATCTCTAATAGTGAATGTCGAGGGTAACAATGTGTACTCTACGGACTTAGGACTTAGGACTCAGGACTGTCGACTCAGGACTCTTTTCATATTCCCAACAACTCCACCCACCCTTGCGTACTACCCACCTTTTCGGTCACATCTTCCAGTTGAAAAGAATATTCATCGGCATCGCGCAGGTTGGAAGCGGCATAGGCATCGGCCGGCAGGTGATAAATGCGGCCATTGGATGCCAGCACGACTACCTGCAAGGCTTGTCCGGGTGCGACGATCAGTTTTTCGGGGTTAGGCAAGGAGAAAAACAGTTTTCGGCGGCGATCCACAACCCGAGCGGAGACAGGAAGTACCGATTCTCCGGTAGGCGTTCGGTAATGCGGGCGCAGGTAGCGTTCCGGGTTGGCCAGTCGGAACACCTGATCCCAGTTGTAGGTACCGAAATTGGAAACGCTGAGCGTCATGGCCATTTTGTTCAATTGGGAGGTATGGGCCGCCGCTATATCGATGCGATCCATACGCATCTGGCGCAAGCGGTCTTTCCAGGCTTTGATGGCAGCCGCAGCAAAAAACCTGTCGGTGAGCAGGCCATTGCGCGAAAGCGAATCATAACGAGTGCGCATGTTTTTCTTGTTTTTATCAAAATAATCAAACCATGCGCGACTCGTCATACACCATTCTTCCGAAGATTGAAACATAGCGGCCGTGGCTGTAAAATGCTGCCACCTGCGCACCTCGTTGATATAGCGACGCTGCCGTTCTTTGAGCAATTGTTCGTATTGGGCAAATAACTGACCGGGTTGAAAAGGCGTTTTGAGCGGGCGGGCAGCATCACGGGTGAGCCGGGCAGGCACCCGTAACTCCTCGTTTTCGTCGCCCACCACAATGGTGCAGCGGTCGCCTTCTTCCGGGTAAATCTGAACACGCTTCCAGATACGTGGCTGCGAAAAAAGCCGATCTACGCTATTTTCCTGATCGGGCCGCCAAGCGGCATCTGTTGAGTCTGTGGTTTTGATAAAGAAATAACCTTTGAAAGCAGCCAGTTCGGTAAATACATGGCTCAGATCGTCGGGAAAAAAATGCTTGTCGGAATGCACAATGCGCACCTCCCCGCGTTCGAGTCCGCGCGAAAAAAACAGGTCGTTTTTGTCTGCATTTTTCCGAAACCATTCAGGCGGTTGTATCGTCCCTTGCGCATAGGCATAGCCGGTTCGGATAGACTCCTGTACCCAGTCGATTTCATTGGCGGTGTCGGGCACGGCCCAGCCGTTGTTGTCTGGCAGGCAGGAAAGGCTGCTGCTGGCGTTGTTGTCTCTGGCAACTGCATCGGCGCTGAGTACACGCGGACGAAACACTTCTGCAATCCCAACTGTATCGGAAATGGGCGTACCATGCCCTTCTTCCGATGGGATGGAGGATGGCGGCGGAATATTGACCCAACGGTCTGTGGCGTCGGGCAGGTAATACAAGGCAGCATCCTTCAGGGCATGTGTGGGTTCGAACACGACCGTATAATTTTTACCCGGCGCTATACGCAGTTGCTCGCCGTTCTGACTTACCCGCACTTCAAACATGCCACCCGAATTGAAGAAAAACGTGCCCCTTTCATCCTGATAGTGCATGGGCATACCGGCAGCAGCAAAATCGGCGAGGTTTCGGTATTCGCGAAAAAACAGATCCACAGCGCCGTTCACCGGGCTGCCGTCGGCATGAATGAGGGTATTGCCTCCGATGCGCACCATATTGCCCGATGTCTGGCTTCGGTACAAAATGCCGGTTTCTGCTTCAAAACGTGCAGACTGGCCTTTGACGGGGTTGCGGAGGTACCATTTGGGTCTTTTTTCCGAAAAATGACCACCCGCAGTGCTTGCTCCGGCAGGTATGGGAGAAGGAAATATATCCGATAAACCAGGTTCTGCGGGCACAATTTCTTCTACAACCGGCCGTAACGGGTCATTTCCGGCTGGAGGTACGACGGAGGGTGTTGCAAACCAGAAATGCCATGCGATCCATACACCGGCGATTCCCAACAGCAGTACGGCGCCTCGAATGGCATAGTGCCGGAATCGAAGTCGCCGGTTGAGGGGGCGCTGGCCGGCAGCGATTTTCGACCAGGTATCTGCATCCGGGGTTGGTTGTAACTCCGACAATTGACGGCGTACAAAATTTTCAAGTTCAGAAGAGTTGTTATGTTGTTCCATGTGTGTTCAGATCAGGCAGGTGAAAAGTTTGTCCACCATCAGGCGGAGTTGTTGGCAGGCACGCGTGTATTGAGAGCGGACACTGCTTTCGGCGAGGCCCAGTTCTGCGGCGATTTCCGCATAAGACCAGGCTTCGATGGCGTGCATGTTGAAAATGGTACGGTAGCCTTCCGGCAATTGCTGGATGAGTTGCAGAATGGCTTCACTGTTGAGTTCGCTGTCAGGTTGAGGGTCAAAACCCCGGGGTGGCAGTTGGGAATAATCTTCAGCAAAACGGAGCGGATTTTTCCGGCGCAGGTATTGCAACACCGAACGCAGGGTCACTTTGTGCAGCCAGCCTTCAAAAGATCCTTCGCCTCGGTATCGATCCAGGTCTTTAAAAATGGCGAGAAACGCATCCTGTAGCATATCCTGTGCCTCGGGACGGTCTCTGGCATAACGAAGACACACGAGGAACAGACGTTTGTTGTGCTGTTCGAACAACTGGAACTGGGCATTCGCATCGCCGCGTTTGCAGGCCGTCAATAATTTTTTCAGTGTTGACTCCATGTTGCTGATAGGGGGTAATTCATTTACAAGCATTTATTGCCTGCTTTCCTGAACAATACGGTGCACCTCCGGTCTAATTTGCTGCATGAAGATGTTTCTATTAGCACATATTTTTTCAGACCTCTACTTTTGGGCCCATATTCTAACAATTGCTGCCATGACGCTCGCTCTTTCTCAAGCCCCCGATTTTGAAAAAATGCCCGGCGGGCTTGTGCCTGCCATCATCCAGGATGCACGCACCGCTGCCGTGCTGATGCTGGGTTATATGAATGCCGAAGCCCTGCAAAAAACGCAGGAAACCGGACTGGTTACCTTTTATAGTCGCTCCAAACAGCGTCTCTGGACCAAAGGTGAAGAATCGGGGAACGTGTTGCATGCGCAAGAAATTTTGCTCGACTGCGACAACGACACGCTGCTGATACAGGCAGCGCCGGCAGGCCCTGTTTGCCACACCGGCGCGGATACCTGCTGGAATCAGACCAACGAACCCCGTGATTTTTTACACCAACTGGAAAATATTATTCGGCAAAGAAAAGATGCCGCACCGACGGCCTCTTACACGGCGCAGTTGTTTGCCAGTGGCATTGCCAAAATTGCCCAAAAAGTAGGCGAAGAAGCCGTAGAAACCGTCATAGAGGCGCTGGGAGACAATAAAAACCTGCTGCTCAACGAAAGTGCCGATTTGCTCTACCACCTGCTGGTGCTGCTGGCGGCCAAAGAAATCAGTCTGGAAGAAGTGGAAAATGTGCTGTCGGCGCGACATAAGCGATAAAAGAATTGTCTAATTTCTGACAAATTTCACCGGTTGGCATTGATTTGGAAAATAAAGATTCTGTCGATGCGTTAAAATTGTCATTGTAGCCGATTATGATTTGGTGAAGGCGCTGATTGCTTTTCGAAGATTTGCAACTACCCTGTTTCTAATTCCTTTGATACGAATTACCCAGCCAAATTGAAAATCACTTGCTGATGCATCGGCCCCCATTATTCTTTCACTATAAAAAACCACCGGTCATGTTAGCGAGGACATCACTTTTTGCCACTTTAATCATTGTTGCTTTTTCATTTCCCACTCAAACACAGGCACAGGTTCGCCACCGTCTGGGATTCACCATTGGCAGCAATTATTCTTCTGTACAATCCGATCTGTTTACCACTGCCAATGGCCGCCTCAGCGCTTTGGTAGGCTGTAATTTTCAATTCGATTTCAACGAAAATTTCTCGCTGACACAGGAAATTGCCTTCATGCAGAAAGGCGCTTCCGTGCGTACGGTCCGCTTTGTTCCGGAAGACGTTTCCGAAGAACACACCTATAATTTCTATTACAACACATTCGAAGCCGGCGTTTTTGCTACCTTCCACCCCATGGGCGGCGCGATTGGATTCCAGGGCGGCGGCTTCTTCGGTACCAATTACCACAACCTCAATCGCAACAACCGCGACCTGTATGTAGGCGACTACAACAGCATCAACGACGCTACCCGCGCAGTTGATCTAAACGAAGCATTTGCAGGTATGGATTTCGGTCCTGCTGCCGGTATCAGCGTGGCAGCCGGTCGTTTTCAGGCCAATGCACGCTACTACTACGGCATGAGCAACCTGTACAAAAACCTCGACTTTGTGCAGCCAGGCCATCGCATTCATTCTAATTCGCTGCGTTTGTCGCTGACGTATTTTCTTCGGTAAAATGAACGTCGGAACGTCGGAACGTCGGCAGCGCTTGAAGCGCTGCCGACGTTAAACGACGTTAAACGACGACGTTATATCTAAAAAAGCCGCTGATACGCATCAGCGGCTTTTTCTATGTCATAAGGTACCAATGGCTTCATATTCAGCGGCTTTTGCAGTGCCTCCAGCACCAGCCGGGCCAATTGTTCGGGCGTATCGCCACAGTGGGCCATTTCGGGGCCGATACCTACCGGCGTCGACACCAGTCGGCAGCCGTTTTGTGCCGCTTCGGGCAGCACAAAACCGAATGATTCATAACTGGAGGTATGCAACAGTACCCGCGCCGTTTGCATGTACGCCAGCACTTCCGGCCGGTCAAGGCCGCCCAGGAACTGTACCTGACCGGATAAGCCATGTGTGGCAGCCTGTTGTTCGAGCCGTTTTCGGAGCGGGCCTTCGCCGATGAGGGCTGCCCGGATGCCCGGTTTCCAGGTGTTCAAAATGGACAGGGTGTGCAGCCATTTTTCCCAGTTTTTTACCCCGATCAGCGAACCGACGCCCAATACATCCAGCGGGCGTGTGGAAGGGAGTGTGGAAGGTGTTTCAGTCGGATCGACACCCCAGGGAATCAGGTGCGGGATTTCATAGCCCGTATTTTTGTAAAATTCAGCAGCGTGAAAGGCGGACAGACCAACCAAGCGCCCGATATGGTTAGGGTGCAGGCGGCGCAAATAGCGGTTGCTGGCGCGCGCATCCTGCCCCATAAGGGTCGTCCAGTGCGGGATGCTCCATTTCCGGGAAAGTTTCTCCCCGATTACCCAGGCCGGGCCGAGCCAGAAACTATGAATTACATGCGGCATATCGGTCTGAATGATCTGATCGGCATATCGGCGCACCCTCGACCAGGTGCGCCAGCGGAGCCAGCGGCGGTTTTGTCCGTTGGCAGAAACAACGCGGGCGCCATGCCACAAGTCGGATGTATCGCGAAAAGGATATTCAAACGCCACGATTTGAATGTCGAAATCACGCGCCTGCATGGCGCGCACGTACAACTGCATGGGAGGAATGCAGGTAAAATCCTGTTCGGAAGCGGCAAAACCGGGCGTCAGGAGAAGCAGGCGCATCAGAGGTTGTACTTCTCCAGACGGCGGTACAGCGAAGCGCGGGTGAGGCCGAGTTCGGTAGCCGCTTCGGTAATATTGCCGTGGTATTTTTGCAACGCCTTCATAATCAATTGCTTTTCCATATCGTCGAGGTTCATGGTGGGCAAGTCGATGTCGCGGTCGCCGGAAGCCGATTGGCGGAAGAAGAAGTCTTCAGGTTGTAGTTTTTCGCCTTTGGCCATGATGACGGCGCGTTCGACGGCGTGCTGAAGTTCGCGCACGTTGCCAGGCCAGGCGTATCGGTGCATTTCCTTGAGCAAGGCGGCGCTGAGTCCTGTTACCGGGCGGTTGTATTTTTTGGAAAATTCTTTCAGGAAATGCAGGGCCAGCGGTTCAATGTCGTCGATGCGATCGCGCAGGGCAGGAATATGAATTTCGATGGTGTTGATGCGATACAGCAGGTCTTGCCGGAAAGTGCGGTTTTTGACTGCATCGAACAAATTTTGGTTGGTGGCGGCGATAACGCGCACATTGATCGGTCGCACCCGGTTGGAGCCTACACGTGTGACGGTTCGATTTTGCAATACGGTAAGCAATTTGGCTTGCAGTCCGAGGGTGAGGTTGCTGATTTCATCCAGAAAAATGGTACCTCCATCGGCTGCCTCGAAACGGCCGGGGCGGTCATCGCGGGCATCGGTAAAAGCGCCTTTTACATGGCCGAACAACTCACTTTCGAAGAGGGTTTCGGTGATAGCGCCCATGTCGACTTTTACAAAATTGTCGAGCGCGCGTTTGCTATTGGCATGAATAGCCTGTGCGATGAGGTCTTTGCCGGTACCATTTTCGCCCAGCAGCAGCACATTGGCGTCGGTTTCTGCTACGCGTTGTGCGGTATCGAACACGTCCTGCATGGCCCGGCTTTGAAAAATGAGCGCAGGCATATCGCGCGCATCCGCGAGGTTTTTTCCCTGCTGCCTCGATTTCAACTGACTGGCTTCTTCCTGGCTGTTCTTGAGCCGCAGGGCCGAATGCAGGGTAGCAAGCAGTTTGTCGTTGTCCCAGGGCTTGAGCACAAAATCGGTTGCACCGTTTTTGATGGCTTTTACGGCCAGTTCGACATCCCCGTACGCCGTGATGAGTACTACAACTGCAGTGGGGTCGATTTCCAGGATGCGCGCCAGCCAGTCGAATCCTTCCTGGCCGGTATTTTTGGCGCTTCGCCCGTAATTCATGTCGAGCATGATAACGGAATAACGTTTTTCCTTGAGCAATACGGGAATTTCCTCGGGATCACGCGTGGTATCTACCTCTGCGAAATGCCGTTTGAGGAACAGTTTGCCGGCGCTGAGTACGCCCGGGTTATCGTCTACGATGAGGATATTGGATTCGTTCATGTGCATGGCTGAGAAAGACTTTAGTCCTGAGTCGTAAGTCCTGAGTCCTAAGTCCGTAGAGTACACCTGACTTCTCTTGGCTATTACTTTTAACCAACGCCATGGGTAATCAGGTGTAATCTACGGACTTAGGACTCAGGACTCACGACTCAGGACTAAAGTCTACAAAGACAGTGCCTTCGGCTAACAGTCTGCAAATCAAGTGTTTTTTTTTGAGATAGTGTTCATTTTCGGACACTTGCGTTCGCCAACGAACGTATTGGTGAGTGCCTCAAATATTCTAATTTTCTGATTTTCAATTTTTTAGAAAACTGGCACGGGCTTGTTAACATGCTTTCATTATCATTCATCCTTACATTTTGCAGTTACTGTGGACAGACCCATCAAGAAAAAAAGATTTACGCCTCAACGCATAGCCATCGGGCTGGGGGTGCTTGTTTTTGTTGCTTTTGTAATTAAACTGATGCTCAATGGCAACCAGAGCAGCCTGAATGTCGACCGGGAAAAGATTACTATCTCCAAGGTGTCGCGCGGAGTTTTCGACGAGTTTATTGTAGTAACAGGTGTGGTACAGCCGCTCAAGACCTACCAACTCGATGCTATTGAAGGCGGTTATGTGGCGCAGAAACTGCTCGATGGCGGTGCGACGGTCAAGCAGGGCGACCTGATTTTGAAACTCGAAAACCAGCGCCTGATGCTCGATTTTGTGAACCGCGAAACGGAGATGTACGACTTGATCAACAACCTAGAGAATACGCGCCTGCGTTTGCGTCAGGACAAATTTGCCTTGAAAAAGACGCTGTCTGAACTCGATTTCCAGATTCGCCAGGCCAAGGACGATTTTGATAGAAATGCAAAACTCTTTGGCGACAAAGTGATCAGCGAGCAGGAGTATACGCGCTATAAAAACACGTATGACCGCCTGGTGCAGCAACGCGACATAGAAGTGGAAAACCAGAAATTCCAGGAGGAAAACAGTGTTACACAGATTAAACAACTGGAAGGTACGCTCGACCGCACGCGCCTCAACCTGAGTATGATGAAGCAAAACCTCGAAAATCTGTCGGTCAAAGCCCCTGTCTCCGGCCTGCTGTCGCGCGTGGATGTGGAAATCGGCGCCAGCATCACGGCCGGGCAAAACATCGGCCAGATCGACGATCTCAACGGATTTAAAATGCGTGTGGAAGTAGACGAGCACTATCTTTCGCGCATCTTCCCAGGCCTGGAAGGGTCTTTCGAATTTAACGGCGAAAATGTGGAACTGGTGGCTTCGAAAGTGTATCCAGAAGTCAGCAATGGCCGCTTTCAGGTGGATATGACCTTCAAAAAAGCACCTGCAGGCGTTCGGCGCGGACAATCGGCGCCGGTGCGGCTCCAGTTGGGCAAACCGGCGGAGGCGACGTTGCTCGCTACAGGCGGTTTTTTCAGCGACACCGGCGGCAATTGGGTGTATGTGGTAGATGCTTCCGGCTCCAGGGCTGAAAAACGCGACATTTCCCTCGGCCGTAAAAATCCGCAATTTTTTGAAGTGCTGAGCGGCTTGCAGGCAGGAGAAGAGGTTATTACGAGTTCGTATGAGAATTTTGGGGACAAGGATGTGTTGAATTTGCAAAATTAGGGTTGATGAGGTTGATGAGGGTTGATATTCAGCCGCTCGATGAATGAAAACGCCCTCCTTACCCCGAGTCGCTAATTATCAACTCTCATCAACCCTCATCAACTTTATCAACTTTATCAACCCCATCAACCTTATCAACCCCATCTCCCCATCAACCCACAAAAAAAAACACCACCTATCATGATAAAGACAAGCAACCTCCACAAATTATTCACGACCGATGAAGTGGAAACCACTGCCCTCAATGGCGTAAGTATTGAAATTCAACCCGGCGAATTTGTAGCCATGATGGGCCCTTCCGGTTGCGGCAAGTCCACCTTGCTCAATATTCTTGGGTTGCTCGACAATCCTTCGGAAGGCGAGTACCATTTTTTCGGCACGGAAGTCGGCAAAATGAACGAGCGCAACCGCGCCAACCTGCGCAAAGGCAATATCGGTTTTGTATTCCAGTCGTTCAACCTCATCGACGAACTGACGGTGTATGAAAATGTTGAACTTCCCTTGCTCTACCTCAAAACGCCCGCTTCCGAGCGCAAAAAACTGGTAGAAGCACAACTCGACCGCATGAACATCATGCACCGCCGCAACCACTTCCCGCAGCAACTCTCAGGCGGCCAGCAACAACGTGTAGCCATTGCGCGGGCCGTGGTAGCCAATCCGAAAGTGATCCTGGCCGACGAACCGACGGGTAACCTCGATTCTACCAACGGCCTCGAAGTAATGAACCTGCTCACCCAACTCAACCAGGGCGGTACAACCATCGTCATGGTGACCCACTCGCCGCACGATGCCGGTTTTGCACATCGTATCATTAATTTGTTCGACGGAAAGGTGGTGACGGAGAATTTCCACGTGTAGAGAGGTGAGAAGTGAGAAGCGAGAGGTGAGAAGTGAGAGGTGCTTTTCAAAAACAGCCGCTTTTTTTGCGGGGTACGCCTGTTTAACATCTGTTATTCAGCCGTTTTTATCCAACCTGCCTGCGCAAATCGAGGCGGCTGTTTTTGGGAAATAAATCAAGTTGCCCCCATCAACACTCATCAACCCTTATCAACCTCATCAACCCTTATCAACCCCCATCAACCTTATCAACCTTATCAACTTCCCAACATGCTTGAACTCAAAAATATCGAACGATATTACCAAAACGGCGCCACCAAAACCTATGTGCTGCGCTATGTAAACGCCCATATTGCGGAAGGAGAGTTTGTCAGCATTATGGGGCCCAGTGGTTCCGGAAAAAGTACCCTGCTACACATTCTTGGTATGCTCGACGAGCCGACCGAAGGGGAATACTGGTTTCTGGGAGAAGCCGTACACAAATTCAACGAGCGTCGACGCACCGAACTGTATCAGCAATACATCGGCTTCGTGTTCCAGGCCTACCACCTGATCGACGACCTGACGGTGTATGAAAACCTTGAAACCCCCTTGCTCTATAAAAAAGTGCCCTCTGGTGAGCGAAAAAGCCGCATCGCCGATTTACTCGACCGCTTCAATATGGTGGCAAAAAAAGACCTGTTCCCAGCCCAACTTTCTGGCGGACAGCAACAACTCGTAGGCATTGCGCGCGCACTGATTGGCAACCCCAAACTTATCCTCGCCGACGAGCCTACGGGCAACCTGCAAAGCCAGCAGGCAAAGGAAATCATGGACGTTTTCAAAAAACTCAATGAAGAAGATGGCGTAACCATCGTTCAGGTAACCCACTCCGACGCCAATGCCCAATACGGCAAACGCATCCTGCACCTGATGGATGGCCGCGTGGAAAGCGAGGAGATTGTGAAGAAGTAAAGAGCACCCTTCAACCACACTACCATGTTCAATAACTATCTGCTCATTGCTTTCCGCAATCTGCGGAAAAACAGCACATATTCCCTGCTGAATATCCTCGGGCTCGGATTGAGTATTGCCTGCTGTATCATCATTTTTCTGATGCTACAGTATCACCTCAGTTTTGATGCCTACCACAAAAGAGCCGATCGCACGGTGCGGGTGGTTACCGATGTACATATGGAAAGCATCACCCCATTCCGGGGCGCCCCCAACCCGATGTCGAAAGCCTTGCGCACAGAGTTTTCATTTTTGGAAAATGTGGCTATGTATGCTACGCGTGCGGAGGCGCTGATCAGCGTACCGAGTGCTTCGGGCATTCCCGATAAGTACAAGGAAGAGGACAAATTTGCTTTTGCAGAACCGGAATTATTCGATATACTGGATCTGCCGCTGTTGCAAGGCGACGCCAAGGCACTCCGCGAGCCCAATACGGCGCTGATTACCGAAAACCTGGCCCGCAAGTACTACGGTACGATCGATGCAGTTGGAAAAACGTTTCGCTACGACAACAAAGTGGATTTTCGTGTGGCGGGTATCCTGCGCAATTTGCCAGCCAATACCGATTACAACAGCGAAATACTGGCCTCCTGGGCCTCGCGCGCTTCCATGTCAGAATACAGTCCGTTTATGGATAACTGGGGCGGTATGAATGGCGGCACGTATTGCCTGGCGGCTTTTCGTGAAGGGCATCATCCATCGGAACTGGAGGCTGCCATACCCGAATTCAGAAAAAAGTACCGGCACCCGGAAAGTGAAATGCTGTTTTTATACAAGCCTTTGCCGCTGACCAGCATCCACCTCAATAGCGACTACAACACCGGGATGATGAAAAAAAGTTACCTGTGGGCACTGGCTCTGATCGGTGTTTTTCTTTTGATCACGGCCTGTGTCAATTTTATCAATATGGCTACCGCGCAGGCGCTCAAACGCGCCAGAGAAGTTGGCGTGCGCAAATCGCTGGGCAGCACACAGGGGCAGTTGTTCTGGCAGTTTATTTTTGAAACGGCCCTGATCGTAGTGGCCGCAGTCGTCATCGGCATGGTAATGGCCCGGATTTTCCTTCCATACCTGAATACGTGGACCAAGGATCAGGTTGAATTGACCGGCACGGATGGGAAGATGTTGGCTGTTTTTTTGCTGGCCTTGAGCGTGGTAATTATTTTCCTGGCCGGCGCATACCCCGGATTGGTACAGGCGCGATTCCGGCCCGCTGTTTCCTTGCGCGGGCTGGCAGAAACCAAACCTGCCGGCGGATTTTCCCTGCGGCGTATGCTGGTAACCACACAATTTGCCATTTCCCAGATACTCATCATCGGAGCGGCTGTGGTGACGGCACAGATCGAATTTGCTCGCAATGCCGACTGGGGTTTTCGGCCGGGTGCCGTGTTCACGGTGCCAGTGCCCAATACCGATCACATGAAATCCCTGAAACAACAGATTGCTTCCATTGCAGGGGTAAAAAATGTGTCGTTGTGCTACCAGCCGCCTGCCTCCAGTTCCAACAACCAAAATGGCGTACAATTTGAAAACCGCAGCCAAGGCGAGCCCTGGGCTGTCAATTTTAAACCTGCCGATGCAGATTACCTCGAAACTTTCGGCCTTCAACTCGTGGCCGGGCGCAACGTAATGCCCAGCGACACGGTGCGGGAATATGTAGTAAATGAAACCTTTGTAAAAAAACTCAACCTCGCCGGGCCACAGGAAATTCTCAACCGCTCAGTCAATGTAGATGGAACCAAGGGCACGATCGTTGGCGTGGTGCGCGATTACCACAACTGGGAATTGTCGCAGGATATTTCCGCCATTGCTTTTTCCACCAATTCTTTCGCCTATTCCAACTGTGCCATCGAATTAATGCCGGGCAACCCGGCGCCAGTAATGGCCCAGATTAAACAAGTGTGGGAACGCAATTACCCCGATTACTATTACGAACACACGTTCATGGACGAACGCATGGCCCAATTCCTCGAATCGGAAAGCATCATCATGAACCTCATCCGCATTTTTGCAGGTATCGCCATCTTTATCGGTTGCCTGGGCCTGTACGGACTGGCGTCGTTCATGATTCTCCGCAAAACCAAGGAAATCGGCATTCGGAAAACGCTGGGCGCCAGCGTTCCCGGTATCCTGTGGCTATTCGGCCGCGAATATGTACGTCTCATTATTGTGGCTGCTGTTATTGCCACGCCTGCAGCATGGTGGGCCATGAATGCCTGGTTGCAGGAATATGCCTATCGAACAACATTAGGCCCCGGCATTTTCGTCTTTGCTCTTGCTATGACTTTCGTCGTGGCGCTTCTTACAGTGGGTATTCAGAGCGCCCAGGCGGCGCTGGCGAATCCGGTGAAGAGCCTGAATAGAGAGTAGAGACAGAGGTGAGAAGTGAGAGGTGAGAGGTGAGAAGTGAGAGGCGAGAAGTGAGAGTCTGTAGAGTGTACCGCTCCGCTATAAAAAAAGCCAAATGCGGAGCGGTACACTCTACGGACTCTCACTTCTCGCCTCTCACTTCTCACCTCTTATGCTATTTCTCCATTCGCCATAATCTCCATAAACCGCGTCTTCGACGTCGTCGGATCGAAATGGCTGCCGCCTTCGGAGGAAGTGCCTTCACCGATCGTGATTTCGTATTCTTCATTGATATGGGCAACCGAGCGGAACACGCGGTTGTCGACTACATTCGTCTGGGCAATGACCTTGCAATCAATCAGTTCTCCTTTCAGGGTAAACGTAGCGAGGTAGTATTCGTAATGGAGCAAGGTGGCTTTCCACCATACCAGCGCAATAAACTGCTCTGTATCCTCTATGGCAAAGCACGGCACGTATTCGGTAAATTCATCGAGTACCGCATCACTGGATTCGGCGGGCAGGATAAACTGCTCGATCATGGCATCCGGCAGCGGTTCGTTTTCGACGCCGAAGGTATGGTGCGTGTCTTCGCCCAGGGTGACAGGCATGGGCACAGGTGGAAACTTTGCTACAAAATCAGGGAAAATAAATCGTTGCATAGGTGGTCATTGAATCTGCAAAGGTCGGTGTTTGCAGATAAAAACAAAACGCAACAAACAGATGGAATCGGTTTGGGTTCATGGAGGGGCTATGGAAGTTAACTCAAAAGTAATCGCGGCTTAATACCTGCCCAACACCCCGCGTCTACCTTTGGCAGCCAAAAAGATGAAACTTGCTAAAAGAATTGGCGAAGGGGTATTTCATCAGGTGCATAACAATTCACTGGTGTACAATACCTGCTGGGAAGACCCTCGTTGCGACCGCAACCTGCTCTCTATCAACCAACAAAGCAAAGTGGTAATGCTCACCAGTGCAGGTTGCAACGCCCTCGATTATTTGCTGGACCAGCCGCTGGAAGTGCATTGCGTAGATATGAATCCGCGCCAGAATGCCCTTCTGAATCTAAAACAAGCCTTGTTTGCCTCCGGGAATTATGCAGCCCTGTATTCTTTTTTCGGTACAGGCGCTCCGGCACATGCCCGCGTTTTGTTTCATGATGTAATTCTGCCGCATTTACATGATCCATATGCCCGCCGTTTCTGGAAACAGCAACTTGGTTATTTTCAGGGAAAAGGCCTGCGCCCTTCATTTTACTGGCGTGGCAGCAGCGGCACCGTTGCCTGGCTGGTGCGCAACTGGTTACACAGCCAGCCCGAGGCGCGCCGACTTGTATATCGGCTCCTGGAATCCAATTCTCTGGAAGCGCAAACCAGGCATTATGAACAATTGGAACCTCGTTTTTTGCATGTTTTTATCCGTTGGCTGTTGTCGCAGCATTTTGTTCAAAGTATGCTGGGCGTTCCCAAAAGCCAGCAAAAACTGGCGGCTGAACGATTCAGCGATGGGATGGCCGGATATATCAGGTCTTGCTTGCGACATGTTTTTACACAGATACCTGTTCAGGACAACTACTTCTGGCGTTTGTATTTCTATGGCAAATATTCACCCGACTGCTGTCCAAATTACTTGCGCGCAGAATTTTTTGAACCTATTCGGACACATATAGAACGGGTAAAAACGTACTCCAGTTCGCTGAACGATTTTTTGGAAAAACACCCGGAACAGTACACCCATTTTGTACTACTCGACCACCAGGACTGGCTGGCGGCACACCAGCGCGACGCGTTGGAACAGGAGTGGCGGCTTATTCTGGAAAATGCAGCGCCCAAAGCCCGAATACTGCTCCGATCGGCATCTTTTGAACCCGATTTCCTGCCTGCATTTGTCCGCGAACGGGTGCGCTTTGACCTGGATGCGGCTTTGCGCGAACAACAACGTGACAGGGTAGGAACGTATGCAAGTACCTGGATCGGAGAAGTAATTACATAATTTAACCCATCATACACATGCCAGTAAGTACGCTGCCGGAAGAAAAAAATAACCGGCAACACAGCAATATGCGCCAATACTATCGTTGGCAATCGCGCATTTATGACCTCACGCGATGGTTGTTTCTGTTTGGTAGAAAACGATTGCTAAACAGATTGTCTGTTCGCAATGACAAGGACACATTTCTGACGGAAATTGGATGTGGCACAGGCTATAATTTGCGTTATCTGGCGTCCAGATATACCCGTATCCAATTGCAGGGAATGGATGTATCGGCAGATATGTTGCGCCGAGCGACAACGGCCACAGCCTCGTATTCCCGCCGCGTTTACCTGTTGGAAAAAGCATACGGGAAACCCGAAATATTGAAACCAATACCGGACATCATTTTATTCTCGTATGCGCTTACCATGTTCAACCCCGGCTGGGAAGAGGCTATTCGGCAGGCATGGGCCGATTTGCCAGCAGGTGGGCGCATCGCCGTGGTTGATTTTCATGACACACCACATCCTTCCTTCCGTTGGTGGATGGACAAAAATCATGTGCGTATGGAAGGGCATTTGTTGCCTTTGCTGGAAGAATTATTTCAGGAAGAATACTGCGAAGTAAGGCCAGCCTATCTTGGCTGGTGGCAATACATGCTTTTCGTCGGGAAAAAGGTTATTTAACACCTCATCATTTTCTACACGACTAAAGCAACGTTTTTCATAAACTGCTCAAAGTCATTCAGTTGTGCAGCCTTCAACACCCTCGGAATTTTAGCCTGCCCGTTCAGTTTGCCGCGTTGTTCGAGCCATTTCAGGAAAATTTCATTGGACAGCAGGCGCACCCGCACTTCCTGCAAGGCATATTTGCGTTCGATCGCGTAATCGTCGTTTAATATACAAAGTTCCTGATCGACGGCCTGTGCAAATGCCTCAGACGTAACACTTTTGTTTTCAACAGACACATACCACTGGTGCGCCCATTTGCTGCCAAGCGATACCCCCGCTACTGTAAATTCGCGTACACCGGCCGACAAGCGCGCATCGGCACGGCGCACAGCCTCGTTCAGGTTGTCGATAGACAGGTGTTCGCCGCACACACTCAGGTATTGTTTGGTGCGGCCGGTGAGTTGTACCTGGCAACGTTCGGTATCCGTAAAACGCAGGGTGTCGCCGAGCAGGTATCGCCAGGCGCCAGCGCTGGTACTGATGAGCAGGGCATAATTTTCATGGGGCTGCACCTGGTCGAGGGTAAGTGTAACCGGCTGGGTGCTGCGCAGGTCGCCATTTTCATCAAAATTTTCGGCGTTGAATGGCACAAACTCATAAAAAACACCACAGTCCGTCAGCAATTGCATGGTGTTTTTCCCGGGCTGGTTCTGGCAGGCAAAAAAGCCCTCCGACGCCATATAGGAATTGATGTATTGTACCGGCCTACCCAGTAATTGCTCAAAATTGGCCTGATAGGGCTCGAAAAACACGCCGCCGTGCACAAATACAGAGAAATCAGGCCATATCTCGTGGATATTCTGCAAACGGTGTTTTTCCAGAATGCGCTCCAGAATCAGTTGTAGCCACATGGGGTTGCTCACCGCAAATCCAATATCCCAGCCGGGCGCTTCCGTTGCGATGCGCTCGATGCGCTCGCTCCATTCCGGCAGGTCGGTAATCAGGCGGCCCGGGCGATAGTATGGTTCGAGCCACAAAGGGCGATTCAAGCCCAAAATACCGCTCAAATCACCCGTCCAGTGTTGTCCTTCCCGCACAGGGCGTGTACACGAACCCACCATGAGCATTTGTTTGGTGTACTGCCGATCAGGAATGCCAAAGCGGCGCATGTTGAAAAACAGCCGCCGCGAGCCGCGTTTCATACCGCGTATCATATCTTCCGTCAGCGGCAGGTATTTGGTAGATGACTGGCTCGTGCCGCTCGACAAGGCGAAATAAGGTACCTGCCCCGGCCAGCAGATGTCGGGCATATCGTGCTGATGCGCCTGCGACCACCAACGGTCGTACATACCCTGATAGTCCGTAGCCGGTGCCTGCCTGCGAAAAGCCGTGTACATATCCGGCGCATACAGGGCCTCCTGAAAACCGTAAAAACGCCCGTAGGCGGTGTTGCGGGCTTTGTTCAGCAGGCGGAAAAGTTGGACGTGTTGTTGTTCGACCGGGCTGAGGCGTTTTCGCTCGGCAATGGCGCCTAAACGTGTGCCCTGGCGAATCAGGCTTCCGATAATGGACATAGGTGCTGTATTTTTGGCTACATGGCTGAAAACACAAATGTCAAACGGCCGCCGTCGAAGCATGGAAAGTGTGCGTTAAAGATGGGTGAAGTTTTGGTAAAGAAAAGCGTAAAAGACTCTACCCTTTGCCTCTTGCCCCTTGCCTCTTACCTATACAACCCCGCCGCCTCTTCCAGTGCTGCGCTAATTTTTTTTGCCAGAATCCGCGGACTCAGCACCTTCACTTGTGGTCCGAAGCCGAGAATTTCCCGTTCGAGTTCAAAGTTCAGGATCACCTCGATTTGTACTATGATATTCAGGTCGGATTCCTTCAGCACGGTTTGGGAGGCATGGAGGGGTTTGGTGAGCAAATAAGGGAACGTAGCGCGGCGAACGCCAAGTACCACCTTCACTGGTTTGTCTTTTTCGGATTTTGTAACGCCGAGCACATCGTCGAAATAATGGTCAAAATCGACTTCCTTGTATGCGTAGTACGGTTCTTTCAGCAGTTCTTCCAGCCCTTCGATGCGGTCGAGTGCCAGGGTAACCAGGTGTCGCTGGGCTTTGTTGCGACAAATGAGAAACCAGCGATTGCGGTATTCTTTTAGCAAATAAGGATAATAAATGCCCTGTTTGGTGTTTCTGGCGCGGAAAGAGCGGTAATCGAGCAGCACCGCTCGGCGGGCAGCGATGGCCTTGTACAAAGGGTCGATCCAGTTTAAGCCTTTTAACAAGGGGTTGGACTCGAACTGGATGATGTCGGGCCCATGCGTGCGGTTGCGCTGGAGTTCGTTTTCCAGTTTGGCGATCATCTCGCTCATTTCCCCGAAGTGATTGAATCCGTTGAGGTGTTTGAGAATACCCACTACCTCATTCATTTTTTGCAAGTCGGCCGAGGTCAGTTTGGACTGCGTAATGCTGAAGGTCGGGTCTTCGTACGTATAATATTTCCGATCCTGCACTACAATCGGAGCGCCGTACAACTTGTCGCTGCGCATGGTTTGCAGGTCGAGTTGAATGGTGCGTTTGCTCACGCCATCGCGGATGCCCTCGTACTCGTACAGGGCTTCGGACACCTTGTCGATCAGGTTTTCGAGCGTCCAGCGTCGCCCGCGGTTGCGCAGGCATTCGTCGATGGTCTTGTAGCGGATGAGGGCGAGTTTATTTAAAGCCATGGCAATGTTGCGGCAATGTTGGAGGAACTTAAGACCGTATTGGGCAGTTAGGCAAATGCAAATCGGGTTTTTCAGGTTTGTTTGAAACGGCACAAAAATATTTATCTGCGCAATCAAATTGCGCAATAAGAACAGCAGTGTTTTTCATCAAAAATAATTTCAAAAAATAAACATTGAAAATCAATTACTTGCAACAGATTTTGAAGAAATTTTTTCAGAAATTTTTACTACGCAAATCTATTGCGCAGCACCATATTCATCTTTGCTTTGTCAAAAAGAAAGAACAACAATAATATGAAACGCAACACCCATACACCTGCCACCATTACTGGAAAAGACCTGCTTACGCTGGGCTTCACCGAAGGAAAAACCATCGGGCTGGCCCTCGAAACAGCGACAGTACTTCTGGCTGGTGAAACCAAACAACGCACCCTGAGCACCCTCAAACGCGTTCGTAAAAAACCTGAGTCCTACCTCGACGACGCGGTGCTGGCGCCCCTGGCCACTGCCCTCATCGAAGCAGCGCAGGCACGGGTTGATACGACCATTACTTTGAAAGAAACCACGGACGCGTACGCCGTCTTCGGAAAAGAGCACATTGAAGAAGGCGCCCTTTCGCAAATGAATATTGCTATGACACTTCCGGTGACGATCGCCGGGGCCCTGATGCCGGATGCGCATCAGGGCTATGGCCTCCCGATCGGCGGGGTGCTGGCTACCAAAAATGCTGTCATCCCGTATGGCGTGGGCGTCGACATCGGCTGTCGTATGGCACTTTCCATATTCGATATTCCGGAAAAACACTTCTTCGACCACCATTCGATGTACAAACGCGAACTGATTGCCCACACAGCATTCGGCGCCGGAAATGGCTTCCGCGGCAAGGATCGCGCATACCACCAGGTGCTTGATCGCAAGGAATTCGATATGAATGGACTGCTGCGCGGACTGAAAGACAAGGCGTTCACCCAATTGGGCTCCTCCGGCGGCGGCAACCACTTCGTGGAGTGGGGTATCATCGATTTTGAAGAAAAAGACGAGGTGCTGGGCGTGGAAAAAGGCCGTTACCTGGCACTGCTGACGCATTCGGGGTCGCGCGGACTGGGGGCTACCCTCGCCGGGCATTACACCCGCATTGCCAAAGAACTGTGCAAACTGCCGCAACATGCCGCCAACCTGGCCTACCTCGACCTTGATAGCGAAGCCGGACAGGAATACTGGCTGGCGATGAACCTGGCAGGCGATTATGCTTCGGCTTGCCACGAAGTGATCCATCGCCGACTGACCAAGGCCATCGGCGCGAATGTACTGGCCCGCGTGGAAAACCACCACAATTTTGCCTGGAAGGAAACCCTGAACGGCGAAGAAGTGATCGTTCACCGCAAAGGCGCTACACCAGCCGGAAAAGGCGTCATGGGCATCATACCAGGCTCCATGACCGCGCCAGGGTTTCTGGTGCGCGGAAAAGGGGAAGTTTCTGCCATCCATTCCGCTTCGCATGGCGCCGGCCGTCAGATGAGCCGTACCCAGGCCATCAAAAATGTGTCGAAAGCCGAACTGCGCGCCCTCCTGCAGGATATGGGCGTGTCTCTCATCGGCGGCGGACTCGATGAGGCCCCGATGGCTTACAAGAACATCCACCAGGTCATGGCTTCCCAGCAGGAACTGGTAGACGTCGTCGCCCGTTTTACCCCGAAAATGGTAAGAATGGCGGATGATGGGAGTAGAGAAGATTAAAAGAGGTGTTTGAATCAGGATTTTTGGGATTCATAGGATTAGAAGGATTCCCGATGGGATGTCAAAATTTAAAAAATTCACTTAATTCCATGTGTTCGCAGTTGTTTTCAAGCAGATTTTATTCAATTTTTTAAATTTTGACATCCCATCGGGAATCCTTCTAATCCTATGAATCCCAAAAATCCTGATTCAAACCTCACCTCTAAAAAAATATGCTCCGACCCCTCCCTCCCCTAGTCGGGCGCATCTCCACGCGCCGTTGTGTGGGCCGCGTGCGGTACCATATACAGGAAGCAGGCAGTAGGTGTCATATATAGTGTGTGTCGCGGGTTCGAGTCCCGCCATCCCTCGTGGATGTAGCTAAGTGGTATAGCAACACTTGTGATTGCAGGTTCGAATCCTGCCCGATGTGTAATCGGTAGCATAACTGGTTAATGCACTGGACTTTTAATCCACTCACCTTGAAAAGAAGGGCAACTTGTAAAAATAGCCCGCGAACGCGTCGGTTGTACCCCGCTGCACAGCAGCAGTTGGCGAATACCTAGCAGGTTTCGACAGCCACCGACACAGCATGTACACCAAAGGGGAAGCCCCGGCTGGAACCTCGCCGAAACAGGCAATTGCCTGCACCGGTACGGCCCTCGCTATGCTTTCTCGCCAGGATACCAGCCCTGTCGGACGCCCGGAAAACCTCCGTTTTCTGCCAACGGGTGCAATGCGGCGCGTTCTTTTTGGATGAAATTTTTCTTTATTTAATATTGATAATCAAAAGGTTATCTCAAATTTTTCAACAACATGAAATACATTACCGTCCCTGTCAATCAGGTAGCGCTGGTTTTCAAACAACAACAACAACTGGCAGAAGTACTTACCGCCGGCAGTTATTGGGTAGGCTTCGGCAAAACGGTCGAATTGTACGACATGTCTTCGCCTTTTTTGCCCGGGCAGGAACTGAACGTGTTGCTGCAACATGCCGACCTGGCAGCCCTGCTCGACGTGGTGGAACTGAGCGACAATGAAATTGCCCTGCTCTACCGCGACGGTAATTTCCGGCAAGTGCTCAGCGCGGGAAAGTTTGCGTTCTGGAAAGGCGCCACCGTGTACAGCGTGGCGAAAGCCGACCTGCGCAGCCTGTACATCGACGCGCAAATCGATAAAAACCTGCTCGAAAAAGGTGCGCTCAACCCTTACGTGCGCATGTTTCGCATCGAAGCATTTGAACAGGGCATCCTGTTCGTCAATGGTGAAATGGTGCGAAAACTGTCCACTGGAACGCACTACTTCTGGAAAAACGCCGACATCGTGACGGTGGTAAAAACCGATCTCCGGCAGATCACCGTCGACCTGCTTGGCCAGGAAGTGCTCACGAAAGACAAAGCGCAGTTGCGCATCAACATCACTGTACAATACCGCGTGGCAGACATCGTGAAAGCGCTGGTCGATAACAAGGACTTCGAGCGCCAGTTCTACACACAAATGCAGATGGCCTTGCGTGAAATCGTGGGAAAACAAACCTTCGACGAACTCATGGACAATAAAGATCGCATTGCCGAACAGGCGCTTGCAGGCGCTACCGAAAAAGCGCAGCAACTGGGCGTCGAACTCATCGGATTCGGGGTGAAAGACATCATACTGCCCGGCGATATCCGTGAAATCATGAACCAGGTGCTGATTGCCGAAAAACGTGCGCAGGCCAACGTCATCACCCGGCGTGAGGAAACGGCATCGACCCGCAGCCTGATGAACACCGCCAAACTGATGGAGGAAAACGCCATGTTGTTCAAACTCAAAGAGATGGAATACGTGGAAAAAATCGCCGAAAAGATCAACTCCATCACTGTTTCCGGCGGCAGCCAGGTGGTCGACCAACTGAAACAGTTATTTGTGAAATGAGGAAGTATGGAAAGAATGCCAAAACACCCGGGGATTTGTCGCACAGGCGGCAAATCCCTTTTCATTTCACAATGAGTTCCAAATGATGCCTTACAACTTTCAAACGCCATGTTACGCCTTGTTTAGCACTCGTATATAGTTCGCTTTCGGCGCAAAAATTAAAATCGCGCATCAAAAAGGAAGGCATCTGAACCATGTCTAAGTTTTATTCACTTGTACTTTTAATCTTCATATCTGTTTCCGTTTCCACACAAATTTCTGCACAATGCAGCCCTTCCGCTCCTGCCGAAGGTTCCTGTTCGGGTGGCAATGGCGCTGCCACTGATGGCGCCAATATCAACAGCGGCCAGACGTACTGGTACAGCAGCACCGGCACTTTTCAGAATGGCGTCAATATCAACAACGGCGGCACCCTGCGCGTATGCGGCAACCTCACGCTCAACCAGATCAACCTCAACGGCGGTACCATTATCGTTACCTCCGGCGCTACGCTGACCATCAACGGCGGCGGCACGCTCAACCTCAACAACAACGTCACCATTGCCAATTATGGCACCCTGAATATCAACCGCGATGTGTTGTTTCAAAACAATGGCAATACGATTATCAATGCCACGGTTTCGGCGGTGATCAATATGGCCAATTACAAAATGACCGTTTCTGGTCCCAATACTTCCAGTGGAAATATTCTTATCAACAAAGGCACCATCAACCTCCACACCCTGGAAGTGACGGCCAACAGCAATGGCATTTGCCTCGGTAATCAGTCGGTGATCGACACGAAATACTACCTCAATTCGAAGGCCAATGCCATTACTGTGGAGCCCGGCGCCGTGGCGGTTCTGCGTTTTACCCAAAACGGCCAGAACAACGCGGCGCTCACTTCTCAGTCGAGCCTGCACGTATGCAAGGCGCCCGGCGCTACGTTTACCGGCACGAATACGGGTTCGGCCACTGTTTACGACAACTGTACTTCGGCTGCCGTGGCACTGCCGGTTACGCTGACTGATTTTCAGGTAAAAACCACCGGCACGGCCGTTCAGGTGTACTGGGAAACGGAGCAGGAGGTCGATAACAATTATTTTGTAGTGGAATACAGCACCGACGGTATTCATTTTGAAACACTCAGCGACCGCGTGGAAAGCAAAGGCAAAAGCGGCGGTCGCTATGCCTGGCTGCATGCTGCGCCCGCACCTGGGAAAAACTACTATCGTTTGCTGCAAGTAGATGTGGATGGCTCATCGCAGTACCTGGGCATTCGCGCGGCTACGGTGGCTGGCGGTGTAACGCAGGCACAGGTTTTTCCTAACCCGGCTGATGATCGCGTGGTGGTTTCCTTGCCCCTGGATAATGCAAGTCAACTTGTTATTACTTTGACAGATATGAACGGGAAACAGGTGCTGCGCAACATGGTGGAGCCGGGTGTTTCAGCCCTTGAACTCGATTTGTCAGCCCTTCCTTCCGGGCCGTATTGTGTGGTTATTGCCGGAGAACGCTCGGTGCAGAGCATCAAAGTGGTGAAGGTTTGAATCAGGATTTTTGGAATTAACAGGATTAGAAGGATTCCCGATTTGATGTCACAATTATAAAAAATTGAATAAAATATGCTTGAAAACAATCCCAAGCATAAGGAATCAAGGAAATTTTTAAAATTGTGACATCCCGTCGGGAATCCTTCTAATCCTTTTTTAATTCCATAAATCCTGATTCACCACCCTGATAACCAATAACCAATAACCAAAAAAGGCAGGCCAGACATTGCGCCCAACCTGCCATTAACCCTAAAAAACCAAATGAAAAGATTCTGTAGACTTTCGTCTGTATCTTAATTGCGGGTAAATTTGAGCACGTCGGTATCGCCGTTGCCGCCGCTGGTGTGTTCGAAATGCATGAAGGTATCGGTCATCTCAATGATGCGCCAGTCTTCTTCCAGATCCGATAATGCGCTGGGTACAGCGCCGTTGAAATCGATCAGGAATTTATTGGCGCTGTCGTCGAAACCTGTGCCCCAGGTGCCGTTCCAGGTCTGGCTGCCGTTGGTAGCGCTCATGCTGCCGTTGGCGCCGAATTCGAAGGTGTAGGTGGCGTAATTGCCCGTTTCAACTTTTTTATCAAAGAAATAGGACACTTTCCAGGCGCCGGCGCCGGGCGTCTGGCTATTGCCATTGGGGCCGGAATTGCTATTGCTGTTGTCGTCGCAGGCAGTGGCGCTCAGTATGGAAAAGAGAGCAATCAGGACGGGCAAGAATTTGAAGTTTGACATAACAGGATGTTGCTTTCGTGAACGATTGATGTCACAAAAGAACCCTGCTCGCGTTTCGTTGCCAAAAACAACTGACCCAGGCGGGCAATGAACAGGCTGAACGGGAATTATTGGCTACCGGAATTAATCCGCTGTACCGTTTTACACCAAAAAATCGCGCACAGCCCGCACCACCGACGAGTGTTGCATGCGGTGGCCGTGCTCCTGCGTTTCGATGTAGGTGGCGCCCCAGTGTTCGGCCAGCAACCGGCCTTCTTCCACAGGTGCTACGTCGTCGTGTTCGTCGTGCATCACGAGTCCTTGCACCTCGCTCAGCAGGGTAATTTTTTGCGCTACGGAGTATTCGTGTATCGGAATACCACCCTGTCTTTCTATTTCGTGAAAAACCCGCTGGATTACGGTTTCATTGGCGCCAATGTATCCGGCGAAATCGCGGATAACGCGCTCTGTTTCAG
Organism: Saprospiraceae bacterium; assembly: GCA_016787415.1. Classification (GTDB taxonomy): domain Bacteria; phylum Bacteroidota; class Bacteroidia; order Chitinophagales; family Saprospiraceae; genus M3007. The sequence continues at coordinate 94,613 of JAEUUT010000101.1, forward strand.
CAAAAGCAGCCAGCAGCACCATTTTTTCAGGCCTCGGGCCACCAAGCAGGGCAGCGCTCATCACGGCCGCGCCGCCACCCAGCGAGTGGCCTACTACGGCGTAGAAATGGCCTTTTTCTTCGAGAAACTGTTTAACCACTTTGCTGAAAAGCAGCAGGTTGAGGCGCTCGCCACCGGAGAGCCCGCTGCGTGGCGCATCTAGCGCCCACACGGAAAATCCTTTTTTCCGCAAGGCCTTCACGTACTGCCGCCAACGCGCGGAGTTGGATTCCCATCCGTGCAGAAACAACACCTGGCGGCCATTGCCTTCGCCCGTCGGTTCCCAGCGATAGGTGCTGATGGGCATGCCGTCTACCTGCCACATCGGCTGCTGCGCTGCCAGCAGAAAGTTTTTATCCAGCACATCCATGGGTTTTCGGCGCGGGCTGCAAAACAGCCGAAACGTAAGCCTCCCTGCCATCGCCGGCGACATGCGCGACAGGGCATTCAGGCTCCGGCCGAGGTTGCGGAGTTTGCGGAGCGTGGATGGGGAAAAATGCCTTGCCATACTTGTTTGGTTGTCGGTTATCCGTTATCCGTTATCTGGGGTGGTAAGGAGACCGTCTGTGGGTTTGTTTGGCATCCATTTTTGTGTGGCTATACAATGGTAGAGACGGTCTCTTTACCACCCCCGATAACCAATAACTACTTACCGAAGTTTGCGCAACACCTCCGGCAATTGCCGCAGCGCCGCCAGTTCCTTGTATTTTTCGCGGATTTCCTCTGCTGGGGCCCCGAAATAGGTTTTACCACCTTCCAGCGATTTGGACACGCCGGAAGTAGCCAGCACGACAGCGCCTTTTCCGATGGTAATGGCTTGTGCTACACCCACCTGTCCGTACAGTACGACATTGTCTTCAATGATCGTTTTGCCGCCGATACCGACCTGTGCGGCGAACAGGCAGTTTTTACCCACTACTACGCCGTGGCCGATGTGGATCTGGCAGTCGAGTTTGCTGCCTTCCCCAATGATGGTGTCGCCGCTCACGCCCTTGTTGATGGTACAGCCGGCGCCAATGTCGACCCGGTCGTGGAGCAGCACACGGCCGCCCGAGCGCCATTTTTGGAAGGAACCGTCGGCTTGTTTTTTGTAATAAAATGCATCGGAACCGATGATACTGTTAGGCCCAATGCTCACGTAATCGCCGATGATGGTGTATTCGCCGATGTAGGTATTGGCCTGAATGTGGCAGTGGGCGCCAATTTTCACGTTGGCTGCAACCACCACGCCAGGTTCGAGTATGGCTGTGGGGTGGATGTCTGCCTGCGAACTAACTGCTTCGGTGAGTGGCTCAAAAGGGCGGAATTCGCGCACCAGCGAGTCGTAGGCCTCAAAAGGCTGCGGCACCACAAGAATTACCTTGCCGGGTGGGCATTCTGCGGCCTCGTTGAGCAGGATGACCGTAGCGGGGCTGGACAACGTTTTTTCAAAATATTTTTTGACGTCGGAAAAAGCGATGTCTCCGGGCTCCACTTTGTGGATTTCATTGATGCCGGTGGCCGACAGCGTGGCGTCGCCGATCACCTGCGCCTGAAAACGTGCTGCCAGTTCGCTGACGGGTATGGGTTGTGGAAATTTCATATTGGAATGGTACAATGGTTAGAGGCGCAAAAGTAGAGGTGAGAAGTGAGAAGTGGGAGGTGAGATGTAAGAATTTGTGGGAAGCGCTATCTCTCGCTTCTCGCCTCTCGCTTCTCACCTCTCGCTTCTCACCTCTCACTTCTCACCTCTCACTTCTCACTTCTATTTTTCCGTACATTTACCGCAAAACCAGTCTTTTATGAAACAACACACTCAATTCCCTGTTTTTGCGCTTTTTTTGGGTATTTTTTTGCTGTCACAAAGTGTATACGGCCAGCGGCCGCCGTCGGCTCCGGTGACAGAAATGCGTGGCGCATGGATTGCCACGAGTTTTAACATCGACTGGCCTTCCAAACCTGGCTTGTCGGTTGATCGGCAGAAAGTGGAGTTCGACAGCCTGCTCGACGTGTTGAAGGCTATGAATATGAATGCGGTATTTGTGCAGGTACGCCCTTCAGGCGATGCCATGTACCGTTCGCCCAATGTGCCCTGGAGCAAATTCCTCATGGGCCAGCAAGGCGTAGCGCCACCAGATTCCACCTACGATCCGATGCAATACATGATAGAAGCAGCGCACCGGCGGAGAATGGAGTTTCATGCCTGGCTGAATCCTTACCGCGCCACGCTCGACCTGGATACGGCGGCGCTGTCGGCCCTGCACCCGCTGCGTTCCCTGCCCGACAACCGCAAGGCACAGTGGTTTTTCCGCTATGGCAAACGGTACTATTTCAACCCGGCCAACCCTTCGGTACAGCAATATTTGGTAAATGTGGTGAAAGACATCGTGCTTCGGTATGATGTGGATGGCATCCATTTCGACGACTATTTCTATCCATATAAGGAACCAGGCGAAACGCTGAACGACTACAACGAATTTGCTTCCGACCCACGGGGCTTCCCTACCATTGAAGACTGGCGCCGCGACAATGTCAGCCGACTGATTTCAGCGGTGTCTACCAATATCCACAAACTCAAACCTTATGTGCGTTTCGGGATCGGGCCATTTGGCGTATGGCGCAACCGCGACCAAGACCCTGTTATGGGTTCCGACACCCGTGCCGGCGTCACCTGCTACGACGACCTGTATGCTGATGTGTTGCTTTGGATGAAAAACGGCTGGATCGATTACGTAGCGCCCCAACTGTACTGGAGCATCGGTTTTGTGCCCGCTGATTATGAAAAACTCGTAGACTGGTGGAGCAAAAACACCTATGGCAAGCAGTTGTACATCGGGCATGCTGCCTACAAAATCAACAACGCGCCGAACGATGTCAACTGGACGCGCCCCGACGAAATCAAGCGCCAAATTCAACTGAATCGGAGCAATCCGAATGTCAATGGCAGCATTTTCTTCTCCACGCGGCCGCTTATCAGAAACCCGCTGGGTGTGCAGGATTCCCTCATCAATGACCTGTTCAAAACGCAGGCGCTGGTGCCGCCCGTAGCGAGTTTGTCGAAAATGCCGCCCGCTACGCCGCAAATTTGCCGGATAGAAGGTTCGCCCAGTTCGGTGCGCTTAGCCTGGAATATCTGCGATGTGATCGCTGCCGAACAAATGCCTTATTACTTTGCTATCTACCGCTTTCAGGGGGAGGCGGTGGGTGACTTTCGCAATCCGCGTAACCTCCTCGCTACGACAGCATTTAACGCAGATGCGGACAAATGGACCTACGAGGATCAAACGGCGATAGAAGGGGAATACTACACGTACGTAGTCATGGCTTTCAACCGACCCAATGTGCAGAGTTACAGCAGTGCGCCTGTTTTTGTGAAAAAAACGGCCAGTACGGCGAAACGGAAGAAGAAGATTTTTGGATACTTGTTTTAGAGTTATGAGTTATAAGTTATGAGTTATGAGTGTTACGTGCGTTGCTTTTGGTATGTTGAATATAGAGGCCAAAAGCAACGTACGTAACACTCATAACTCATAACTCATCCCTCATAACTCCAAAAACTATCGTTTTTTAAACTTATCCCACACACCCCAATCCTTAACCGTTTTCCGTTCGCGTTTGGCGATGATGTAGCGCACGGAGAGGGAAGCGCCGGTCCAGTCGAAAGGTTTTACTTCGTTGCTGGAGAGGTGGAGTTCGGGTTTCCAGTCGACAGCGAAGTTGATGCGACCAACGGAGAGTTCGGCGCCGCCGATACCGGTAAGACCCCACACATTGTTTTCCGTGAGGGCATCTGCGCCACGGGCGTTGTTGGTACCGTAGTAGTGCATACCGCCGCCGGCGTAAAAATTAAATCCCCGGAACAGAATTTTATGGTGTTTTTCGGCCAGGAGGGTAACGCCGAAATTATCGGAAGCAATCGGCGTATGCAGAATGCCTTCTGCAGTCCAGCCATTGGTGATGTATTGTTGAACGGTGAGGTTGAGGCCATTGTCGATGCGGATACCGGCAGCGGTTTTATAGCGTTGGGCAGAAGCCGATTGTTGGAACAGAAAAAGTGCAAAAGTGAGTGCTGTAAGCAGGCGAACGTATTTCATATTGCTGGATGGTATTCCGTTTTGTGTGCAGGAATGGTTCGAAAACGGGGGCTGCCCGACAGGTATTTTGGCTGGAAAGTCGCTTTAAATGTTTTTTAACGTCGGCACTTTCTATTTTCGCCGGCCAATGGCCGATGGTATGCTCTATTCGATGGTAGCCTTTTTAAGATTTTACTGGCGCGCAGTAACGAAATACCAGATTCATTCACCTTTTGTGTTTGAACTGGCGCAGGCGGTACTGGATGATCGGCGCGACTATTACGCATTTCGCGATGTGGAGGTATTGCGCGAGCGAATGCTGGAGAGCGAGGCGGCGCTGGAGGTGACCGATTATGGTACTGGGGCGGCCAATGGTGTAAAAAAACGCTCCTTGCGCTCCATCGTGCGCAGAGCAGGCAGCAGTGCGCAGCAAGGCCGACGGCTGTTTCGGCTGACCCAATGGCTGGCGCCGAAAACAGTGCTTGAAATGGGGAGTTCTGTCGGTATCAGCACCTTGTACATGGCTTCTGCGGTACGGAATGCCCGGATGTTGTCGCTGGAGGGCTGCCCGCAAACGGCAGCAGTGGCCCGAACCAACCTCAAAGCACTGGGCTTGCGCCAGGCTGAAATTGTGACGGGGCCGTTTGAACAAACCCTGATACCCGCCTTGCAAGAATTACAGCAGGTCGACCTGGTGTACATCGACGGCAACCATCGGGAAGAACCTACCTGGCAATATTTTGAACAAAGTCTGCCCTTTTCCCATGACCACACGGTATTTGTATTCGACGATACCCACTGGTCGAAAGGCATGCAGGCTGCCTGGCAACGGATTCAGCAACACCCTCGTGTAACGCTTAGCATAGATTTTTACGACTTCGCCCTCGTATTCCTGAACCCGGATTTTAAGGTCCGGCAACACTGGAGTATTGTGCCGGCGTGGTGGAAACTGTGGAAGTTTTACTGATTTTTGGTTATCAGTTATTGGTTATCTGTTATCAGGGTGGTGAAGTTCAGCCACTCAATTCTATCAACCCTTATCAACCTCTTCAACCCTAATCAACCTCATCAACTCTCATCAACCTCATCAACCCTAATCAACCCTATCCCGACACCTGCTATCAAACATGAAACTCGACCTGACCTACCGCCAAATCTGGAATATTTCCGTACCGATCATGCTCGGCTCGGCCGCGCAGAATGTGATAGCGCTCAGCGACGCCGTTTTGCTGTATCACCTTGGGGAAGTCGAGTTTGCTGCCATAGGGTTTGTAGGAGTATTTTACATCACCATTGCGGCCATTGGGTATTCTTTTTCCCGTGGTGGGCAAATCATCATTGCACGGCGCATGGGCGAAGGACGACCTGGTGCAGTGGGGCACGTGTTTCACACCATGTTGTTGTACGAACTGGCACTGGCTGCATTGATGTGGGTGTTTATGCGCTTTGGGACAGGGTGGTTTTTCAGCCTGTTTTTGGATAATTCGCCGGATGTGTACAGCAAATGCCTGGAATACATCCACTATCGCTCGTACGGCATCTTTTTCAGTTATTCCGGGGTAGCGCTGATTTCCCTGTACACCGGCATTGCCCGGCCCGGTATTATTTTGTTCGATACCATTGTGCTGGCTATTGTAAATCTGGCACTCAACTACGGACTTATTTTTGGAAAATTCGGACTACCAGCCATGGGCATCGGTGGCTCCGGCCTGGCGAGCAGCATTGCGGAAGGCGTCGCATTTGTGGTATTTGTGCTGTTTATGGCGCTGGATCGTAAAAACAGGGTGCTGCAAATTTTTTCCATGCCCCGGCCCGACTGGCCGCTTACCCGCCAACAACTGAACATTGCGCTGCCCGTAGTGGCACACGCTGCGGTCGGGCAGGGCAGTTGGATTTTCTTTTTCGGCATGGTTGAAAATCTCGGCGAGCGCGCACTGGCCATTTCCAACCTGGCCCGCACGGTGTACCTGATGCTGTCCATCCCACTCTGGGGGTTTTCTTCGGGCGTGAATACGCTGGTGAGCAACCTGATCGGGCAGGCACGGCACGCAGATGTGCCCGCCGCCGCCTGGAAAACGGGTAAACTCTGCTGGGCTGTGACCATGATGCTTGCAATACCAGTCCTGTTTTTTCCCGGACAAGTGCTGTATCCCCTACTTGGCAAATCAGATATGAGCCTGATCGGCGAAACGCAACCGATTTTTTATCTCATGCTGGGTATCCTGTCATTTGCCACTTTCGGGTCGGTTTTTGTCAATTCTCTGTCGGGTACAGGCGCTACCTGGTTTGGATTGCGGCTTCAAGTCATTTCACTGGCCGTTTACCTGATCTACATTTTTACGGCCGTGAATCTGCTGCACAGCGGACTATTCTGGGTATGGGTGGCAGAAATCGTTTATTGGTCGGTCATGATCCTGATGGTCGTGTTTTACTTGCGCTCAGAGCGCTGGCACGGGGTAGAGTTTTAGTGGCTGTTTTTTGCCTGCCGGGTCTGAAGCCCGTTGGAGGGCAAGTTCTCCTTATCCATTTATACAACACATGCCTGTATGTGGCAAAAACGTCCTGCGTTTTGCGGCCATTTTGTACCCCTATGTTATTATACGGTAAAAATAGGCGTACTCTACACGTAAAAATTACACAAGTCGTGCGAATTGGGGTAGGATATACAGATAGTTAAAATTATTTTTTATTTTTTTTAAAAAATATTTCCATCACAAAAATTTGATTTTCAAGTATTTAGCACAAACAAGACAACCAAGTACCCGGCTTAGGTAGGTTCTATGTATTGCAAAGAACCTTCCCGTACCACTATCTTTGCCTCACCAACTAATAGAAATGATCTACCATACCATGCAAAGCAAATTGAAAATTGCATTCGTCATTATCAGTCTGGCTGCCACGGTCATTACCCTGTACGCCGCCAACCAGCAAAGCAGCGGTCAATCAACCATCGGTGGTGTCGACGTGTCGCACCTTTCACCACAAATGCTGAGTATTACCCCAAAAGTAACCCGTGCAGGCAAGGGCACATCCATCCGGCTCGACAGTATCCGGGCGGTCGATTCTTTACAAACAGAAACAACTAATCATTGAAGCATATGGATTTGGAAAATGCAAAAGCACAAATGCGGAAAGGCGTTTTGGAACTGTGCATCCTGGCTATCATAGAAGTCGACGAGGTATATCCGAGCGATATTATAGCCAGGCTGAAGGCCAACGACCTGATCGTAGTAGAGGGTACGCTGTACCCACTGCTGACACGCCTTAAAAACGACGGACTGCTGGAATATACCTGGCGCGAAAGCAATTCAGGCCCGCCACGCAAATATTTCAAAATCACCGAACTCGGTACGCAAGTGCTGGAAAGCCTGTCTAACAGCTGGCAACAATTGGTGCAGTCTGTCGATCAAACCCTGCAAAACGGGCAACGCAGCAATTAACCGTCAACCAACTCAACCCTATCCTTTCTTTCGTGAACGCAATATCCGGGGCAGATTTTCCGGAAAAACAAGCGAATCAAGGTACAACATCAGATTATGAACAAGATTCTGAATATCAATCTGGGCGGATATGCCCTCACCATAGACGATGATGCCTACGAATACTTGCAGGCATATCTCGAAAGCATTCGCCGGCGCTTCAGCGAAAGCGAGGGCCGCGATGAAATCCTGGCCGATATTGAAGCGCGCCTGGGTGAAATCCTGACCGAATCGTTGGGCGCACGCACCATAGTCATGCTGCCCGATGTGGAAGCAGCCGTTTCGGTGATGGGCAAACCGGAAGATTTCGGCGATGAAACCACCGAAACCACGCAACAAAGCAAACAACGCAGCAGCACAGGCAGCAGCAAACAGGGCGGCGTCAAAACGGGCAAACGTTTGTTCCGCGATGAAGAAGACGCCGTTGTTGCAGGTGTTTGCTCCGGTCTGTCGGCCTATTTCGGGTTTGCAGATCCGGTCTGGATGCGCCTGATTTTTGTTGTCCTGGCGTTCCTCTCTTTCGGATTCTGGATGCCTGCCTATATCCTTTTGTGGATTTTGGTACCCGCAGCGAAAACGGCAGCCGACCGCCTGGCCATGCGTGGCGAACCGGTCAACGTCGACAATATTGCACGCGAAATTGAAGACAGTTTCGAGCGCCTCGGCAACCGTGTAAATGAATTCGGCGACTCCGGCAAAAACAACAAGGGTACCAGCCCGGGCGCTGCCGCAGTCAACCGCGGTGTGAATGCTATCGGGACGATTTTCGGCTTCATGCTCCGCTTCATTGCCAAATTCGGCGTCCTGATCCTCATGCTTGTAGGTTTTGCGCTGGTCATCGCCCTGGCAGTGTCCTGGGTGGCTGGCATCCTGAGCCTGGTAACCGCGGCGCCTTACATCGATTATTTCAGCCCGTATTCGGGTGTAACTACCTGGCTGGGCTTTACAAATGTGTTCTTTTTACTGGGTATTCCGCTGATAACGCTGTGCCTCATCTTTGCCCGCGTCCTGTTCAAAGTGCGTACGCCGGGATGGTTGCGCGGCAGCCTGGGCGTATTCTGGGGTATCAACCTGATCAGTTTTATTTTCCTCATCGCCGTTGCAGCCAAGGAATACCGCAATACCGGCAGCATTAGCTCCAACATCGACCTGTCGGGCGTGCGCTCGGATACCTTGCGTGTAGAGGGCATCAGCCTGTCGAGTGATTCGGACTACGAAGATTTCTGGTTCAACCACGACAACGAAGGCGTGCGCATCGGCGAAAACGACCTGGAAGTAAACGGCCCCATCGAAATACGGGTGCGCACCACCAGTTCGGGCCAGTTCAGATGCAACCAGACCATCAAAGCACAAGGCACTTCCAGTCTGAATGCCCAGGAAAATGCCAGCATAGCCCGTTTTTCAGTGGCGACACAAGGCAATACACTCCGTATTCCAACCTCCTACAGCATTCCGAAAGGGAAAAAATGGCGGGTTCAACGCATTCGCATCGATATTGAAGTTCCGGAAGGCAAATCCATCGTTTTCGATGAAAATATCTACCGGTATTCGGCCGCCGATCTGGACGACTACGCCGATGAAAACGATGAAAACTATATTTCGCACGAACCGGAGCGTATATTCCGCATGACGGCCGACGGACTGATTTGCGCCAATTGCCCCGAACTGGGCGACCGCAATTACCGCAGCAACCGCAATTACGAACAGTTCATCTTTGAAGGCGGTATTCAGGGTGAAATTCGCCAGGGCAACAACTTCCGCGTGGAAATTGAAGGCTTTGAAACCGACAAAAACAACATCCAGAGAATCCAGTCGGGCGACAAAATAACCTTTACCACCAACGGCAAAAAACTCAACGGCCCGGTGCGTGTGCTCATCGAGACGCCTACTTTCACTTCCCTGCATGCCGATAACAGCGGAGAAATTGTGATCCGTGGCTTCGACGAAGGTTCGGCTTCGATCACTGCCAAAGGCAGCAGCGTCATCAAAGCCTACCTCGACTGCCGTTCACTCGACATCAATCTGGCGGGTAACGCAAGCCTGGATTTGACAGGAAAAGGTGATGAAATGGACGTAAATCTGACTGACGCCTCTATGCTGGAATCAAGCAACTGGCGCGCCAGCAGGGGCGAGATTTACACCTCCGAAAGCGCCAAAGCACGGGTTTTCCTCAAAGATCAGGTACTGGTGGTATCTACCGGCGCCAGCAGCGTTCGGGTAGATGGCGGCGCGGAAGTGCGGAATAAGGATTGAAGTTAAGTGTTTTTGTGTTTTGGGGTTTTAGTGTTTTTGGAGTGCTTCGCCCTCAGCGTTTGGAAGTAATTTCCGGCTTCCCCTATTCAGATGCTGAGAGCGAAGCCTCCAAAAACACAAAAACACTAAAAC